>CAXPEB010000058.1:0-15474 GCA_964215915.1 Bacteroidia bacterium | reverse complement strand
TGGAGTTCAGACGTGTGCTCTTCCGATCTATTTCTACTCCTGTTTTTAATGATCACAGGGCT
This sequence comes from Bacteroidia bacterium, assembly GCA_964215915.1. Taxonomy (GTDB): domain Bacteria; phylum Bacteroidota; class Bacteroidia; order UBA8524; family UBA8524; genus UBA8524. The sequence goes on along the minus strand of CAXPEB010000058.1, from coordinate 15,412 downwards.
GGCTCAAGCGCAGCTTAGTCCGAAAGATCTGGTGGTGAATGACAGCATGAATATTTTTGTCAGTGACTCTCGCCAGGAAGCTTGGATCGACCATTTTGACAGCACCAACAGGCTCCTCGGAGATTGCGGAATCGTAAATTACTTCGGGGGTAATTACCTGACATTGAAATATGTTAACGGTGTTTGTTACATCGAAGGAAGGGATTCCATGGCCTTGTTTATGGTTGATTTCCGTACTCCGAATAACGAGGTGCAGATTCGTAAACTCAAACTTAAATCGGGGATGACCCAGAAACAGTTCGAGAAGAAAATACGCCGTTGCAAATGCAAAGAAACCCGGGAGGAGACAGAACGTATAAAAGGATTTAAAGAGGTAGCCTATACCGTATACAAAGACGAAAGCGGATTGGCTTACCGGGTGTTTTTCCGCGACGGAGTCATTCAGGCGCTGTTGCTTTACCTGCCTTGTGAAGAGAAGTAATGAAGACAGATTTTTCGGGAATAAAAGCCATTCTTTTTGATATCGATGGCGTATTGACAGATGGCAGTATCAGCCTGGATGCGGATGGCCGCGAGATGAAAACCTTTCACGTCCGCGACGGACAGCTGATTGGGTTTATGCGGGATAAGGGCCTTTTGTTCGGGACTATTTCCGGCCGGCAGTCGGAAGCGGTGAAAGTGAGAATGAAGTCCCTGAAGATCGATTTTGTAGAGTTGAGCATTACGGATAAGCTGAAGTCGTACGAAGCTTTTCTGAAGAAATTCGGCCTTAAGGACGAAGAAGTTCTGTTCATCGGGGATGATGTAATTGATATTCCTGTTCTCGAAAGGGTGGGGGTGGCTGTGGCTCCCGCTGATGCCGCCCGGTATCTGGCACCTCATGTTCATCTCCAGACCCATGCGGCGGGCGGAAAGGGGGTATTGAGGGAAGTGATCGACCTGATCATCGATCAACGAGGCTGGAACGAGTGGAGCACCACCCGTCCCGGCATCGGATATTTCAAAAATTAAAGCATGGTTGTCGGGCAGACGTAATCGGTCACCTTGAACAATTCGCTTTCTTTGATGGCTTTGAATCCACCCTGCACATTTACCAGTTTGTCGTAGCCACGTGCTTTGAGGATAGAAGCGAAGATCATGGACCGGTAGCCTCCGGCACAGTGAATGAACCAGGTGGTGTCCTTGCTCACTTCGGCCATGTTTTCATTGAGGTAATCAAGAGGAACATTTTTGACATCTGGGATATGCTCCGAGTCGTATTCGCTTTTGCGACGGACATCCAGAATTTTTCCTTCACCGGCGTCAAAGCGTGATTTCATTTCGGCAGCAGAGATGGACTCGATATGATCGGTTTCTTTTCCGGCTGCTATCCAGGCATCAATACCTCCGTCAAGCACCCCGATGGCATGGTCGTATCCTACCCGGGCTAGCCGTGTAACGATCTCTTCTTCGCGTCCCGGTTCACTTACCAGAAGAATCTCCTGGCGGATATCCGGGATCATGGTACCTACCCAGGGAGCGAAGTTGCCGTCAATCCCGATATTGATGGAATTGGGGATGAAAGCTTTGGCAAAAACCTCCGGCTCACGGGTATCCAGGATCAGAGCCTGGGTTTCGTTGGCTGCTGCTTCGAAGGCTTCCGGACTAAGTTTTTGGGTACCCCGGTCAAGGACTTCATCGATAGAATCGTATCCCTGGATATTCATCAGAACGTTTTTGGGGAAATATCCCGGAGGAGGGGTGAGTCCGGCAAGCAGTTCCTTTTTGAACTCTTCCAGTCCCATATCCGGCCGCAGGGCGTAATTGGTTTTTTTCTGGTTACCCAGGGTATCGGTGGTTTCCTTGCTCATATTCTTCCCACACGCTGATCCGGCTCCGTGAGCAGGGTAAACGATAATGTGATCGGCCAGAGGCATGATCTTCTCCCGAAGGGAGTGGTACAGGTGCTCGGCCAGCAGTTCTTCGGTGAGTTCTGCTTTTACTTTCTGTGCGAGGTCGGGGCGGCCCACATCGCCAATGAACAGAGTGTCTCCGGTAAACAGGCCTTCTTCCTTGCCATTTTCATCGTACAAAAGGAAGCAGGAGCTTTCCATGGTATGGCCGGGTGTATGGATCAGTTCGATGCTCAGGTCTCCCACCTGAAAACGTTCTCCGTCTTTCCCTACATAGGCTTCAAAACCCATTTCAGCCTGGGTGGGCCCATAGACGATAGTGGCCCCCGTGGCTTTGGCCAGGTCAATATGCCCGGAAACAAAGTCGGCATGGAAATGTGTTTCAAAGATGTATTTGATCTTTACCCCGTCGCGTTTGGCGCGTTCCAGGTAAGGCTCAATCTCCCGCAGGGGGTCAACGATAGCAGCCTCTCCTTTGGAATGGATGTAATAGGCACCTTGTGCCAGACAACCGGTATAAATTTGTTCTACGTTCATAATTCTGACATTTTCTTAATACAAAATTCGGTAGCGACAAGCGGAAAAAAAGTGATATAGGTCACGGTTTAGAAGGACTCAGTGGAGGCTTTTTGGGGTGCTGGGTTCTGGCAACTTGCCCTTGGCTATTCGCATTTGGCTACTTGTCCTGCTAAGCCGTTGAAACATGACAGTGCGTATGGTTGCCTGCCGGAGCTATGCGAAGGCAGGATTCTTTTGAGGTTCTTGGTTTTGGGTATTCGGTTTTGGCCCTTCGGCGCACCCTTTCTCCCATACTGATTTTTCTGATTTCCCGCGGATCTCGCAGAGCCAGGTTTTGAGCTAAGCATGCGGGTTTTCTCCGATCGTGATTCTGCGTATTCTGCGCAAGTCAGAGCTTCGCTGATCTCGCAGATGTCAGTTTGAAAGACGTGGTTTCCGGGTTAACGCTAAGGTGTCTCTGCGTATTCAGCGGGAAACAGGAGGTGAGGAGCTTTGTGCAGGCAGGGGCGGGGGGAGGATTTTTTGGGTACTGGGTTTTCGGTATTGGGTTCTGGCAACTTGCCTTGGCTATTCGCATTTGGCTACTTGTCCTGCTAAGCCCGTCAAAACATGACAGCCCTTTCGGTAGTTCACTCCCCAAGAGCAAACAGCCAAAACCGACTTTTCAACCCTTCCATCCAAACAGCAGCTATTCTCCCGTTCACAATCCCTTTTCGGAGATTATCTTTGCGGCATGTCGCTGTTTGACCGCATCCGAAACGAAACGTTTTTCTTTCTTGGTCCCTGTGTGATTGAAAACCAGGACCTTCTTTATACTGTGGCCGGGGAACTCAAACGCCTCGAGGAAAAATACAAAGTGCCCATTGTTTTCAAAGCTTCTTTTGATAAAGCAAACCGCACTTCCCTATCGGCTTATCGTGGCCCCGGACTGGAAAAGGGACTCGAGATGCTGGCTAAGGTGAAGGAGCGCTTTGATTTGCCACTGCTAACCGATATCCATGAACCCGCCCATGCGGCACCTGCTGCAGAAGTGGTAGATGTATTGCAGATTCCCGCTTTCTTATGCAGACAGACAGACCTCCTGGTTGCGGCCGCGGAAACCGGAAAGATTGTCAATATTAAAAAAGCCCAGTTTCTGAGCGGACAGGATATGTTTTACCCGGCCCAGAAAGTGAAAGAGTCCGGGAACGCACAAATCATACTCACGGAGCGTGGGAATATTTACGGGTACAACAACCTCGTAGTAGACTTTCGCAACCTTCCGGATATGGCTGAATTCGGTTATCCGGTATGTATGGATTGTACACATTCGGTTCAAAGACCGGGGGGTGCCGGAGGAAAAAGCGGGGGCGACAGGAAGTTTGTTCCGGGTATGGCGCTGGCTGCAAAGGCTTTCGGTGCCAATGGTTATTTTATGGAAGTTCATCCCGATCCGGAAAATGCCCTGAGTGACGGACCGAATATGGTGTACCTGAAAGACCTCGAAGCATTGATGGAAAGGCTTCTTTAGATCCGGAGCTGACGAAGAAGTGCTTCCAGGCCGGGAGGGTTCTGTTGGTATTCAAAAGTGACTCTATGGGATTTCCCTTCTGTAAAGATCTCAATCCATTCGGCACCCTGGTCGGCACAATCCGGACAACCTATCCTTTCGGGAAGTGCAAAAACGCTGTCTGCATCCACGGACGCAGTCAGTTGTTGCCAGTAAGCAGCTTCCATTTTGAAGACCTCCAGTTTGGGCGGGTAGGCTACCGTATCCCAACCTTTTTGAAAATGGGTATAACCATCTTCCGTATACCGAAACTCCTGATAACAGTATCCCCTGCAATGCCCGAAGCTGGAGCCGTAATGGATAGCTGTTATTTTGTTTTGCCCGGACCGGAGTGCGGAGCAGGAAAGCAATGGAATAACTAAACAAATCAGAAGGGTTCTCATCATAACCCAAAAAATCAAAGACTGAGCCAGCCTCATCGTCAATGGTAGAGGGTCAGTTCTTTTTCAGGAATTCGTCCGTATAGTGTGCCTTGCCTTTTTCGGCGGCAAATTTGGTGTCGTTAAAAGCCTTGCTTCCGCCTTTGGGTATGGAGAGGGTTTTCCATTCTCCCCCCTTGATCATTTTCCCGATATAAATGATCTGTCCGACATGTGAAGCGTAGTGAGCAAGCTGGCGACTGAGTGCTTCTGCTACGGTATGCCCCTGGTTTCGGATGTATACGGTGCGGTCCAGATCCTTATCGCTTATCCCGGAAAGTGCCTGTTCGAGGCAATCCCAGCCTTCGTTCCATTTTTCTGTCACCTGATTCCGGGTTTCCAGGTCGTTTTCAAATTCGGCATCACGCTGTCGCCATTCTTTTTCGCCATCACTGTTAAGGAAATCCGTCCAGCGGGAAAGCATATTGCCCCAAAGGTGCTTCACGATGGTGGCAATGGAATTGCTTTCCGGGTTGTATTGCCAGAAAAGCCCTGCCTCGTCTACCTGCTCCATGGTCTTTTCTCCCAGCTGGCGGTAATAAAGGAACTGTTTGCGAACCGAATCCATAAACTCCATGTTGTAAATTTAGTGAAGCGGCATGAAAACCGGGAAAAAAGTAACCCTTCCGAATTGAGAATTTTTCAGGGGAGAGAATAAATAAACAGACGGATAGGGTTACTTGTATTTTAGTTTCTTGAATTCAGGAAAAGTCTTCGGTAAATGCTCGGGTCAGGCCCGGATTCGGGTGAGTCATCCTTCAGTCGCTTTTCAATCAGTGCCTTCAGGCTACTGCCTACCGGCTTACAAACCAGGAAATGGGTATTGAAATAATCCTGCCGTATAAGAACATGCTGGTTCCGGATGTCTTTCAGGTGCAATGAGGCCGGCGAACCGACGTTTTGCTCGTACGTCAGTTCACCCTGGAATATGGCCTTGATCACTGCATCCCCCATTGGGTCCAAACCGGAGTTATGGATATTCAGGCGGTAAAGGAAAAGTTTCCCCCGATGCACGTGCAATTCAAAAGTGCAACGCAATCCCGCCAGTATTTTTTTGTAGAAGAGTATCCGGTATCCGCGCATCAGTTCTCCCTGCTTCAATACGTAATCGGGTTTTCCCATTACATGCTGAATGCGGAAGAGGCAGTACCCCAGCTTCAGGCTGAGCGGAGCAAACTCACTTTCCAGTGTATTTGTCGGCACTTTGCCTTCCATAAGCTGATTCAACCGGAGATAATCCGACTGGGTAAGGTAGGATTGGCCGAACAACACCGATTTCCCGGTATAGGTTTGATGGGTTCTTCCTTTCAGGATATTGAAATTCAGAAAGCCCGGACAATACCGGATGGCAAAGGGGAAAAGAAGAGTATTATGTATTCTCATTGTTCGAAACAAGTTGAGAGTTCGAATGGAAAATTTGTTTCAGTAGCTTATCCAGTCCGTTTTTTCCAAGTGGCTTAAAGGCCACCCGGTTTGCGATCTCATCAATATCGGCATGCAGGTTCCTTACTTTCCGGTTGCCGGTCAAAAGAACCAGTTTCGAATCCGGAAAAGCATCTCGTACCAGCTTAAGAAACTGGTACCCGCTAAGGCCCGGCAGGTTATAATCGGAAACAATAAGGTCGTAGGAGGTCAGGTCTATAGTGGCAGGTAATTTCTCAACGCTGGGGTAGCACTTTACATAGTAAAGGTAGGAGGAGAACAGGTAGCGCATTAACATGCGGTACATCGGGCAATCATCGATGAGAAGGACTTGTTTCATGGATAATCAATTATCACGGAACAAAAATAAATTGCCTACTAGCGCAAATGACGTAGTTATAAGGACAATAGGGGGACAGTTTCAGATAACCTCAGATAACCTGGATGAGGTTACGTAAGGTGATGTCCGACCCGGGCACCAGCCTTTTTTTCAGGCGATGCAGGTTCTTTTTGACCGAGTCTTCTTCGATATTCGAAAGCAGTGCAATTTCCTTATTGGTAAGTCCGATCTTCAGGTAGGCACACATCTTTTGCTCGTTGGAGGAAAGCGGGCCGAATTTTTCGGATAAGGCATGGAAGAAGCTGGGATGAACCTGGTCGAAATGCAATTTGAATTTGGTCCAGCTGCTTCCGAGAGACATTTGTTGTTTCACCCGCTTTTTCAATTGCCGTAGCCTCTGTGAAAAGGTGATGTCGTAGGTATCTACAAGGGCATCCAGTTCGGTCAGAATAAGCTCAAGCATCTGATTCTTTTCATGTTCGATCAGCGCTGAGGAGCAGAGTTCCCGCTGTTTATGTTCGAGCGACTGAAGCAGGAGTTCCTGTTCCGTTCGAAGTAATTTCTCAATAGCCAGTTGTTGCTCACGGATTCGCAGATTGGATTCTATGCGTGCAATTAGTTCCACTTGCCGGAAGGGCTTTCTGAGAAAATCCACCGCTCCCGATTCCAATGCCTGACTGAGGTGACAATCGTCGAGCATAACACCGGTATTGACGATCACCGGTATTCGGGCTGTTTTCTCCTGCTTTTTCAGGTCTTCTATGGCTTCTATTCCATTCTTGTGAGGCATCTCCCAATCCATCAGGATCAGGTCGGGAATTTCCTCCCGGGCTATGTCTACGGCTTTGATACCGTTCGGGGCATACAGGATGGTATAGGGCATCCCTTTCAGGATTTCCAGGATGTATTCGAGGTTGCCGGTATCATCATCGGCAACCAGGATAGTATGGAATTTTTCACTCATCTGCCTTGTTCAATAGTTCATGATAGATTTCTTCCTCGCCGGAAAATGCCGCTGCCCGAACTTTCCGGATCCAGCGGGATTTTAATCCGGAAACGTCCATCTGCTCCAGGATTTCCCGTATCAAACCGATTTCATGTACCCGGTATTTTCTCAGTTGCCGCGCGTATATCCGTATCTTTTGTTTTTCCACGTCCAGGATCAGCTCGTCTGAAGCCGGATTGACATAGGCAAATCCGTCGGGTTTTTCCTCATCTCCTTCAGATTGCTGGTAGGGGAGCACGATAGTAATGGTAGCTCCGTGTTCTGTCTCCTGTTCGGCATAAATTCTTCCGTGATGGGCCTGAATTGCCAGCAAACAGAAGTTCAGGCCGATACCGGTGGAGCTGTCGGAACTGATCGCCTGAAGGTTTTTATTCTTAAACGGTTCAAAGATCTGCTTCAGGTTTTCCCGGCTGATACCACTTCCTTCGTCGCTTATCGAGAGTTGCCATTGCCGGCCTATTACCTTGCAATTGATATGGATAGTAGAGTTCACCGGGGTATGCCGGATGGCATTACTCAGCAGGTTCACCAGTACCCTGTTGAGAATGGAGCTATCCGCTTTAATCTGAATGCCGGGTTCCATCTCCACTTCCAGATGAAGCTGCTTTTCATCCATCAGAAACTCAACTTGCTGGATGGCTTCATAGATGACCTCTCCCAAATTGCACCACTGTAGGTTGAGCTTGATCCTGGCCTGCTCGAATTTGTAGATATCGAGCATATTGCTAACGAAGTTCAGCATCTGAATTCCGGCTTTACGGATGATGTGCATTTTGCTTTCGTCGGGTTCTCCCTCCGAAAGCCCGATTAGGGCATTCAAGGGGTTTTTCATGTCGTGAACTGCCATATGGGCCAGCTTTTCCTTGAATTCCGATAGCTCGTTGATCTTATGGTAGCTGTTTTTCAGGAGTTGTGACTTTAGCTCGAGTTCCTGTTTTTGGCTTTCAATGGTATTCTTTTGCCTTTCCAACTCCCTGCGGGCTCTTTCCTTTTTGTGGTACATCCCGTACAAGACATAAGACAAGAGGATCAGGCCTATGGAGGAAATCAGCAAAATATTTCGGAAACGATGAGAAGAATCAAGCCGGGCCTGCAGCAATTGGTTCCGGTTCTTCTGATTATTTTCCATTTTTTCGAGATCGAACTGTATCTCAGTACGAGCAAGAGCGAGCATATTGGTCCGGTTTAACGCGGAATCCTGGATACGCTGATACTGTTTGTATTGTTCCAGGGCCACTTCATACATACCGAGCTCTTCGGCCAGAAGGCTCATGTCATAATGCACCCTGCCAGTGAATGTATTATTAGCGGGGTGCAAGTGCCGGTTTGCCAGTTTCAGGTACTCTTTCGCTTTGCTCCTGTTACCCGTTTTGGACATAATCTTTCCTAATAGCAGGTAGGTTTTGGAAAGCGAAAAGCTCAGGTAACATTGCCCTCCGTATTGAATGACCTGTTCAATAAGTTTTTGTGCGGTATCCAGATGCCCCAACTGGTATTCACCCTCTGCCTGTTGAGCATAGATAAGCACATGGTTGCAGGTGTCGTCGGGTTTGATCAGTTTGTAATTTTTTAGATCGTACTCTTTCGATTCCCGGTACCTTCCAAGGCTAAACAACACCTTGGCCAGGTTCATATTGAGTACGATACGATTATTGTAATCCAATGAATCGGTCAGTTCCTCGCAGCGTTGGTAATGTTCCAGCGCCTTGTCCATATCCCCGATATTCTCATAATTTTTACCCAGGTTATTGTGCAAAGCTCCGATCAGGTTGGTATCACCCAGATTATTTGCGAGACGAATGGCCTGATTCAGGCTCTTGGAAGCTTCCAGGAAATTGTCTGTGGAGATATACAGTCCGGATATGTTGTTGTATCGACGGATTAGCCTGAGCGTATCTTTTCTCTGAATTTCGATCTGCAGGCTTCGTATGAAGTAGTAATAACAGGAATCCAGACGGTCGGTGTTCAGAAACAGGATTCCTTTGGTAGTAAGCGCGGAAGAATACAGTGCCGAATCCGTATTCCCAATAGGTTGGCTCAGGATAACCTCCAGGTATCGGGTGGAACTGTCGTATTTCTGGAGCGTATAATAGGCCGAACCGATATTGAAACAGGCCTCTTCCATGCCTTTTTTGTACCCAACCAGTTCCGCCGCTTGTTTCGCCCTTAATCCCCAGGCAAGCGTAGAGTCGGGGTAAGTATACCGGGTGTTTTTTGCCAGGAGGTTCAGGCTGTCGCAAAGTAGCCTTGCCTGGTAACCTGGACCGATTTTCGGTTCTTCGGCCTGTAGCGTTCCAACCGTCAACAACAAACAAAACAGCAGGAAGACCGGGTGGACAAAAATGGACTTGTTGGGGGGCAAGGTGACGATATATTTTTGGTTAAGGGAAATAAGGGGGACAAAAAGTACGATCTGAAATTCAGTTGAATAGTGAGGCAAAAGTAACCTCGCCTGATCAGTTGCGCTTCTTTTTTCTGCAAACGGCAGGGAGACAATTGGAGGACATCAGCCTCCTGTTTCTTTGACCGGAAGAGTTCTTTTCCGGTTATTTCAGGAGGGGCTCATTGAAATAGGCGGCCGCTTCGTTATTGGCGCAGGCACAATCCGCCCGAACCGGCAGATTCGGGAAGCACTCGCGGTATTGAGAAATACGCACTCCCAGGTTAGGGTTTGCCGGGTCGTAATAATTATGCCACCAAAGACCAGCAACAAGCAGGGGGTCATGGTAAGGGGGGCGCCACCCGTCGTAAATACAGATCCGGGTATGATACAGAAAATGCATGCCCAGCACCCTTTCGTTCATATACGTTTTGGGTAACGTGCTCATCCCGTCGCGTTGGGCCTGGTGTATCTGCTGAATACTTTGATGATAAAGGAAACCGGCCAGAAAGAACAGGATCAACCCTACTGTTGCTCCACCAAGAAAATAACCTCTGAGCCTCCCCGAAGCAGGTCGGGTTACATAATGCCGGATAAAGCGGATCAGAAAATATACCGGACCCAGCAGTACAATTCCATACCCAATGGGAATAAGCAGAACGGCATAGAGGGCAAATTCTTCCAGGAAGAGGATGCTATACAGGCAAACACATAACCCGAATCCGTTCACAAAGGCCAGCAGCTGTTCCAGCCGGGTAGCAAGCCTGAGCGGAAAAAACAGCATTCCTGCCGCGACCACATACAGCGTAAGCCTTGCCCAGAAAACCGGAACACAAAAAGCCTGTACGGCTTTGTTGAGCGATACGGCGGCTATTAAAAGAGCAAGGTGCAGCAGGACCTGGGTTTGAGGGAGAAGGAGCCATTTTTTCATGAAAGGGTAACGTCATCGGGTGGGGCAGCGTATTCCGTTGCAGGCCTATTCGACGGGTTTGCCAGCCATTCTCAATCCGGCGGGGAACATTTCCATCCGGCAATATTCCGTAAATTGCGGCCCGTATGAGCAAAGTGCTGGAAAGTGCCCGGAGAGTCTTTCAAATTGAGACCGATTCTGTTCGTGAAGTGGCAGAGCGTATCGATGCCCAATTCGAAGGCTGCGTGAAGACGATCCTTGAAAACAAGGGAAAACTCATTGTTTGCGGGATGGGTAAGTCCGGGCATATCGGTCAGAAGATCGCGGCGACGCTTGCCAGCACGGGAACACCGAGTTTTTTCGTGCATCCGGCTGAGGCTTTTCATGGGGATCTGGGTATGATCGGGAAGGAAGATGTGGTATTGCTGATCTCCTATTCTGGCGAAACAGATGAATTGCTCCGGATCATTCCCTCCCTGAAACAGAACGGAAACACCCTTCTTGCCATGAGTGGGAATCCTTCTTCCACCCTTGCTTCTGAGGCCTTGTACCATCTTGATATAGGGGTTAGCAAAGAAGCCTGTGCCCTGGAACTGGCCCCGACCTCGTCCACTACAGCTACCCTGGTGATGGGTGATGCTCTTGCTGTTGCCCTGATGGAAGAGAAAGGGTTCCTTCCTGAAGATTTTGCCCGTTTCCATCCGGGTGGTTCCCTGGGCAGAAGGCTTCTGCACAAGGTCAGAGATTATATGCATAAAGATAACCTGCCCTTTCTTAACCGGAATGCCAGCGGGCATGATCTTGTACTTCGGCTCTCGGAAGGGCGGTTGGGACTGGTACTTGTTACCGGAGACCAGGGAGAACTTGTGGGAATCATAACAGACGGAGACCTGAGGCGGGCCATGAATAGTATTGAAAACCTCAGGGAATTGAATGTCGCGGAGTTGTGCAATACACATCCGCTGAAAGTGGATGCAGGAATGCCTATCCATGAAGCGGAAAAGATCATGATTGATAAAAAGGTTCTTTCCCTGCTGGTGGAAGAAAACGGAAAAGTGGTAGGGGTATGTCAACTTTACAGCATATACGGTAACCGATGAAAGTCAGGTTATGGATGATCGGGAAGACCTCAGAAAGCTACCTGCAGGAGGGTATGGATATCTATGAGAAGCGAATCCCGCATTACCTGCCGTTCCGTTCGGAAGTGCTTCCGGATATACGGAATGCGGGCAAAATGGACCGGGAAGTATTGAAACAGAAAGAAGGGGAGTTGGTCCTGAAAAAACTGGACAAACGGGAACACCTGATCCTGTTGGATGAGCAAGGCCGGCATTACAGGTCGGTGGATTTTGCCGCTCAGCTGGAGCAGTGGTCGAATCAGGGAATTGATACCCTCGTGTTTCTTATCGGTGGGGCTTACGGTTTTTCGGAGGATGTATTGCAAAGGGCGAACGGAAAAATGAGCCTTTCCCCGATGACTTTCTCTCACCAGATGGTTCGGCTGATTTTCCTGGAACAGATGTACAGAGCCTGTTCCATCAACAAAGGAGAACCCTATCATCATGAATAAATTATTCCGGTTCAAGCAATTTAACCTGCACCAGGAGAAGTCGGCTCAACGAATGAGTACGGACAGCATGCTGCTGGGAGCACTGGCGTTTCAGGAAGAGGCCATGAATATCCTGGACATTGGAACCGGTACCGGAGTGCTCGCCCTTATGATGGCTCAAAAACACCCGGATGCTTTGGTGGATGCCGTGGAACCTGATCCGGATTCAGCCGTGGAGGCAAAAAGAAATTTTGAGGAATCGGACTGGAGTTATCGCCTGACTTGCTATCCGCAGCGCATACAGGATTTTGTGAAGGACGAAACCCTGCATTATGACCTGATACTGAGTAATCCTCCTTATTTTCCATCCATACGAACAGAAAAAGGCGGAAATACGCAGTGGCCCGACGAACGCAGGCGAAACGCGCGAACCGCCGATTCCCTAAGTTTTTCCGATTTATTTGAAGCAGTAAGCCGGGTATTGGTTAGTTATGGACATTTTTACCTGATCATTCCGGCTTCTGCGGAGGAAGAAGTGCAGCTGCTGGCCAGAGACCGGGAACTTTTCTGCAACAGGAGGGTGGCGTTGAAACACCGGCAGAATTCTGAAACGGAAAGAATCGTACTGGCTTATTCAAAGACCCGGGAGGAGATAATGGAGGAAACAGTAGTGCTTTACGAGGATAATGGGGACTGGACGGAAGACTACATGCGGCTTACCCGGGAGTTTCATAGCGGACTTTAGCAGAAAATTCAGAATAATCAAGCGGCCTATCCCAAGGTATTTTATCTTGCGAGGTCTATTTTTGAGCCTATGCACCATATCGCAGTTGCAGGAAATATCGGAGCGGGAAAGACAACGCTCACCACGTTGATCGCCAAGCATTACGGCTGGGACCCGCATTTCGAAGATGTGGAAGACAACCCCTATATCAATGACTTTTATGAGGACATGCAGCGCTGGTCATTCAACCTGCAGATCTATTTCCTCAATAACCGCTTTAATACGATCATGCAGATCCGTAACAGCGGGAAAACAGTGATACAGGACAGGACGATCTACGAAGATGCTTACATATTCGCCCCAAACTTGCATGCCATGGGGTTGATGAGCACCCGTGATTTCGATAATTATACGCGGCTATTCAATTCCCTGAATACCTTTATTCAGGCTCCCGACCTGCTGATCTACCTACGGGCATCTATTCCTACGCTGGTTAATCATATTCAGCAACGAGGTCGTGAATACGAAGATTCCATCCGACTGGATTACCTGAAGCGGCTGAATGAGCGTTACGAAGCCTGGATCAGTACCTATAACAAAGGAAAACTGCTTATCCTCAATATTGATGACCTGAATATCAATGAGAACCCGGAAGACCTAGGTACGGTATTCAGCAAAATCGACGCAGAAGTAAACGGCCTGTTCTGATTCCTGATTCAGGCTTACCTCTGATTTTCCCTGCTTTCTGAGAAGTCACTTCCTGTCAATGACTGTGGCTACGCCCTGTGTAACGTGTGTTCTCAATGTCTATGCTGTTACGGGTATAGTATTCCGAGGTATAATGATCCGGGTCAGTTAGGTAGAGCATGGCATTGTTGGCAATGAGGTTCAGGAACTGATGAATATCCTGCTCCTTTTCTTTCAATGCATCCGTTGATACGGCAAACCAGGGGATTCGTCCGGGGTTATATCCACCGTATTTGGTATTTGGGTGGTAGAGCAGGGCGAAGGCCTGCCACTGCATATGGCCCATAGCCAGATTCCCGTACCCCATAAATCCTTTCCACTGGTCGAATTCGGGAACCCTGACCAGTTTTACTGCAACCCTTCTATCCGGGGTCAGACTATCTTCAAACTGGTGGATCTTTTCATGAAGAACCGAATCGGGCATGATCTGCATGCTGTCGTTCAGCGGAACAAAAGCTTTTTCTGTTTCGGTGCGGTAAGCCAGATGTTTCTGGAGGGTATCGATCAGCAGCATGGATTCCGTGAATACCCGGGTTCCGTCCAGGTTTACCCCTATTGCAGGAAATCCGCGGAATCGTCCCAGCAAGCGAAGCATGGCTGCCTCTTCCGGTCGGGCAAATTCCTCCAGTTGTTCAAGGCTGAGGTACCCTACGGTAATCTCGGAGCCGTCAAAGGGACTGTTGTCATAAACCTGGTAACCACCCTTTACTCCCCGAATAAGAAAACGTTCCATAGGGATAGCCAGGCTTTCTCCGCTTTTGGTATCGATAGCGTGGAATGCGGCGTTGTTTCGGGTTTCCTGTTCGCTTAGCAGGGAGCTGAAATCGCTTCCGGCGTACATACGATACGATCCCTTCATAACCTCTTCGTACAGGTTCCGGGAAATCCGTTCCCAGGCGATAAGGCAGGAATTGATAGAGATATCGTAGGTGAGATACAGCTTTACCGGATCGGAGGTATGCTGTGTTTTGCTGTTGGGTTCGGGAACTTTACATGCAGTTATCCCGAGTATCAGAAGAATGGCAATCCTTTTCACGCAACTAAGATAAGCCGGCGGGAATTATTTCCCGCTGACCATCTCTTCGATACGTTGCGCATAATGAGGCGCAGTAGCGTAAACCCGTGAAAGGAAATCAATGTACTTGGCTCTGGTCTTGAAGGAATAATCCTGCCACAGCTTGTAGTCCTTAACGGCATCCGTCCAGTGCGCATATACGGCATAGGTAGGACGTCTCAGGTATTTGCGGAGTTCGGCGCGAGTGCCATAGATAATGGTGTCCTGTCCCTGGAGGTACAGGCCTATGGCTGTAGTAGGGCGCTGGCCCGGATAACGCATGCCGAACAGGTTATTGGTTTTTACGGAACTTCCTGCAGACAGGAAGGCAGATTCCAGTTCAGCCTGTGCATAGACTACTTTCGGGCAGACAATGCCTTCTTCCTGTATAAAGGAGAAAAGATTCTGGCGGCTGAATTCTGGTTTTTCCGGAGTAACCGGGACGAGGCTTGCACCGATGCTCAAATCAGGAGCGACAGGCGCAACCGCGGTGTTGGAGGATGCCGCAATAACCAGGGTGAAAACAACTCCCAGGATAAACGCGGAACCGGAGAAAAATATCTGGCGGTATTTATTCCACCAGGCCATTGCTCGAGAATGGTCCATTTTTCCGTTTAAAATGTCCCACACCTGTTCAGGAGCGAGCGTGGAGGCATTTATGTTTTTCGAATACATGGATTTTTTCGATTTTCAGGCCTTCTTCACGAATACCGTGCCAAAAAATCAGGCAATTCCCACTCATCCCTTGTGGATAAAGGCATTGAGCTCTGTTTGGCCCTTGCTATCCCTTTAGTTTATGTCTATTTAACTTGAGTAGATGTGGAAAATGCCAGTTCTTTTATTTTTCGTTATTCGCTTATTTATTTATAAAATTGATCAAAACGGGACTCTTTTTTCCTTA
>CAXPEB010000057.1:0-19921 GCA_964215915.1 Bacteroidia bacterium | reverse complement strand
ACGACGCTCTTCCGATCTCTTCTTGATTACCCGGGTTGGGGTAACGGAGCGAATCCCCGGGATAAATCCCGGGGGAAGATTAATCGGATATGTGGGTTAAAAGTGCCTCCCCGGGCTTCAGCCCGGGGAAGGGGGCATAACAAAAGCAGGATAACAATACATTTCTTTATGATTACTCGGGTTGGGGTAACGGAGCGAATCCCCGGGATAAATCCCGGGGGGAAGATTAATCGGATATGTGGGTTAAAGAGTTTTTCCCCGGACTAAAGTCCGGGGGAAGGGGGAAGGGATAACGCCATTCCCATCAATACCAGACAATTGTAGTAATCTCATTCCGGTGGCAAATGGAAGGAGATTAAAAATTATACGTGAATCTTTTCTAACTTTGCTTTCGTGCTGAAAAAGCTGTTTGTGTCTCTGATGGCTTTCGGAATTCTTTTTCCGGCGGATCTTGGCCTGCATTGTCTGCAGGTTCCTGTGATGTTTTTGCACTATCACCAGCACACTCAGCAGGAAGGACCGATAGGCTTCCTTGACTTTATGGATTATCATCTGAGTGAAGAAGCACATCAGGACGATTCACACGATCGCGAAGAGGAAAGCTTCCCCTGCCATCATCACCAGCATTTCGCTCAGGCAGCTGTTATACTGGCCGTAAACGGGCAGGAACCGCTGCTTCCGGCATTTACCGGACAACAAAAGACACTTTCTTTTGCGGAACCGGGGCTAGGTTCCTACACCTCCGCCCTGTTTATGGTATGGAACCCTCCGAAGGTCTGATCCGGCTTTCGACTTTCTCATTTTTCCATACTTAACCCTTCATTATGCTAAACCGAATTATCGGCTTTTCCATAAGGAACAAGCTGATCATAGGCATTGCCGTGCTGGGCATGGCTGCCTGGGGGATTAATTCCCTCTATCATCTACCCATTGATGCCGTGCCGGATATTACCAATAACCAGGTACAGCTTATTACCCGTGCTCCCTCGCAGGCGGCACAGGATATCGAACGTCTTGTAACCTTTCCGGTGGAACAAAGTATGGCCACCATCCCCGGATTGGTGGAACTGCGTTCATTCTCCCGTTTTGGTCTCTCTGTGGTGACGCTGGTTTTTACAGAAAAAACAGACGTGTACTGGGCCCGCCAGCAGGTGGAGGAACGGCTGAACGGAATCCAGCTCCCACAGGGCGTGAACCCTCCCGAGATGGCTCCGGTCAGTACCGGTCTCGGAGAAATTTACCAGTATATTCTCAAAGTAGACCCGGAATACCGGGATCGTTATGATATCATGGAGTTGCGCAGCATCCAGGACTGGATCGTCCGCAGGAATCTGCTGGGCACCCCTGGTGTAGCGGATGTCTCCAGTTTCGGCGGCTATGTTAAGCAGTATGAAGTAGCTGTTGATCCTTCCCGCTTGCTGAGTTACGGGCTTTCCTTGCCCGATGTTATGCTTGCCCTGGAAAAAAACAATGCCAATACCGGAAGCGGCTATATCGAAAAGAATGCCCAGGCCTGGTACATACGCAGCGAGGGCCTTATCACAAACCTGGAAGACATCCGGAATATCCCCCTGAAAACCCTGAACACATCAGGGATCCTGCGCATTCGTGATGTGGCCGAAGTGGGCTTCGGACATGCGGTACGTTACGGAGCCCTGACCAACGACAGCCTCGGAGAAACGGTTGGTGGCATTGTTATGATGCTCAAGGGAGAGAATTCTTATGAGGTGGTTGAAAATGTGCGCTCCCGCATGACCGGCATTCAACAATCATTGCCTCCCGGTGTGCGCATCGAGTCCTACCTGGACCGCAGTGAACTGATCGACCGGGCCATCAATACGGTAAAGACCAACCTGCTGGAAGGGGCGTTGATTGTGATTTTCGTCCTGGTAATCTTCCTGGGTAACCTGCGTGCCGGACTCATCGTGGCAACGGTTATTCCTCTTTCCCTGCTTTTTGCCGTAAGTATGATGAATTTGTTCGGGGTTTCTGGAAACCTGATGAGTCTTGGGGCTATCGATTTCGGACTGGTTGTCGATGGCTCGGTGATCATTGTGGAGGCAACCCTACACCACCTGGCACTTCGCCGGGGGGCAGGCAGACTCTCTCAGGCAGAAATGGATGAAGAGGTTTACCGTTCTTCTTCCCGTATCCGCACGGCAGCTGCCTTTGGGGAGATTATCATCCTGATCGTGTACCTCCCCATTCTGACTTTAACCGGCGTGGAAGGAAAGATGTTTACTCCAATGGCCCAGACGGTGAGTTTTGCCATTATCGGGGCCTTCCTGCTTTCCCTCACTTATGTGCCGATGATGTCAGCCTTGCTGCTAAGCAAAAAGAAAGGGGGTAAGGATTTCACCGAAAAGTGGCTCGACAAGTTAAAGTCGTTCTTCCTTCCCGCACTCAAATGGGTGCTCCGAAGAGGAATAATGATACCGGCCCTGGCATTTGTAGCCCTGGGAGGAATCATCCTGCTTTTCAATCAAATGGGTAGCGAATTCCTCCCAACTCTCGATGAAGGAGATTTTGCCGTTGAAATGCGGGCCATGCCCGGAACCGGGCTGGAAGAGAATGTGGACTACACGCTGCAGGCCTCGGAAATTGTACTGCGGGAGTTTCCGGATGAAGTAGTGAAGGTCGTCGGAAAACTGGGAACCAGTGAAATTCCCACCGACCCCATGCCGCTGGAAGCCACCGACCTGATGATCATACTCAAACCCAGAGATCAGTGGACCCAAGCCGGGGACCGGGAAGAACTGGCCGACAAAATGCAGAAAGCACTTTCGGTTATTCCCGGTGTAAACTTCGGGTTCCAGCAGCCGATCCAGATGCGTTTCAACGAATTGATGACAGGTGTTAAGCAGGACGTTGCGGTAAAACTGTTCGGAGAAGACCTGGATGAACTTGACCGCCTCGCCGGAAAAATCCATACTCTCGTAAACAAGGTAGACGGAGCAACGGACATCTACCGGGAAGAGGTAACGGGTATGCAACAGCTGATTATCCGTCCTGACCGGGAAGCCCTTGCCCGTTTCGGAGTGAACCTTAGCGAACTGAATGCCGGAATCCAGGCTTCTGTTGCAGGAAGTTCAGCCGGTTTCGTGTACGAAGGTGAAAAACGTTTCGACCTGGTAGTCAGGCTGGATTCCCAACACCGTATGAATCCCATGGATCTCCGGAACCTGCGCATCCCCTCTCAAAACGGTGAACTCATACCTCTGGCGCAACTCGCATCCGTAAAAATGGAAGCCAACCCACTTCAGATACAAAGGGAAGGCACCCAACGCCGTATCCTGGTAGCTTTTAATGTACGCGGCAGGGATGTAGGGAGTGTGGTCGAGGAGTTGCAGTCGGAAATTAACGCCAACCTGAACCTGCCCAGCGGTTACTTTGTCCAATACGGGGGGCAGTTTGAAAACCTCCGGGAAGCCAATGACCGGCTGATGGTGGCCGTGCCGATTGCATTGGCCTTTATCCTGCTGCTGCTCTATTTCACTTTCCATAGTGTAGGCCAGGCTTTGCTGATCTTTTCAGCCATCCCCCTTGCTGCTATCGGAGGAGTACTGGCTTTATGGATACGCGACATGCCCTTCAGCATCTCGGCCGGAGTCGGGTTTATTGCGCTCTTCGGTGTAGCGGTATTAAATGGTATCGTGTTAATCGCTGCCTATAACCGCTACCGGAAATCGTATTCGCTTGTCAGGAGCGTTTTGTTCGGCACTCTGGAACGGATCAGACCGGTACTGATGACGGCTACGGTTGCCTCCCTGGGTTTCCTTCCCATGGCACTTTCCGACTCAGCCGGAGCTGAAGTTCAGAAGCCACTGGCTACCGTGGTTATCGGCGGACTGATCAGCTCCACCTTCCTGACCTTATTTGTACTACCCGTACTCTATCACCTCACCCAAAAGAAACTCCGTCATGAAAAGTTATAAAATACTACTGCCGGCCCTGTTTGCTTCGTTGTCGCTGAGCGGACAGCAAATGCTCTCCCCAGACAGTATGGTAAAGGTTGCACTGGAAAACAACCTGAACCTCCGTGCCGACCGTTACAGAGCGGATGCAGCCTTTGCCCGTGAAGGCGAGGCATACTCCATAGGCAAAACCAATATCAGCCTGATGTTAGGTCAATACAATTCCTACGAAAAATCAGACAATAACCTCACACTTACCCAAAACCTTCCGTTTCCGCTTACCATGGTAAGAGAAGCACAATGGCTGGATAGCCGGACCGGATGGGAGGAATCCCGTTTCCAAAACGGAAGAACTTCTCTGGCCCTTAGGGTTAAGCAAGCCTGCATCGAGTTGTACTACCTGCAGCGCAAGGAGGGCTTGTACGTTCGTCAGGACAGCCTTTATCAAAGGTTGGAAGCTGCGGCACAAGCCAGGTACACCAGTGGCGAGGGAAGCTGGCTCGAACTGCAACAGGCACGGGTCAGGCGCACCGATTTTCAGTTCCGTCACGACCAGCTACGACAGATGCTTTGGGTAAATTACCAGCAAGTGAAAAGCCTTAGCGGCATCACCGACAGCTTCTTTATTACCGCACCGGCAGAAGTACCACCGGTTACGGATGAATTCCGGTTGAAGGCCAACCCCGACTGGCAATTGCAGGATGCACAGGTAGAAAGTGCTTCCCGCGAGTTGCAACTGGAAAAAAGCCGGCTCTGGCCTGATCTGCAATTCGGGTATTTCAACCAGACTCTGATGGGAACACCGGTGGGCCCCGAACCCGGCGCCCCTCTGGCTGTGGCGGGAGACCGTTTCCAGGGATTCAGCGTCGGAGTTGCCATTCCGCTATGGGTAGGTCCCCGGCTCGCCCGAATCAAAAGCACCCGTCTCCTTTCGGAATCCGAGTATTACCGGCGGGAACAGCTGAGCAGGGAACTACAGGCTGAATGGAACGGCGTTTACGCTCAATTGGAACGACTTCGATCCAACCTTGTTCGCTTCGAACAGGAAAGCCTTCCCGTGATGCAGCGTCTTCCCGAACTGGCGGAAATTGCCCGAAACAAGGGAGAGATCTCCTTTACCGAATACCTGTTTCACCTACAGGATAATCTGCAACTGAGCGAACGATACCTGGAATACCAGTGTGGCTTTCAGCTCACTTATATCCGACTTCAATACCTCAACGGCACCCTTTTACCATCATGAAAACACAAAACCTGATTTATATACTTCCGCTCGCCCTGCTGCTGGCCTGCGGTTCTGAAAGCAGCGAGACGGAAACAGCCACCGCAGAAACGGAAAACGAACTGCGCCTCTCCCCTGCGTCTATCGGCAACCTTTCATTTTCCTTGGAGACCCCTGAGAAACGCCGAATGAGCAGAGAACTCCTGGTCAACGGACAGATCGATGTTCCTCCGGAACAACGCATTACGCTTACTCTGCCCTACCCCGGAAAAATTACTGCTATCCCTGTATTACCCGGAATGCGCGTTCAAAAAGGAGCGCTGCTGCTGGAGATAGAAAACCCGGAGTTCCTTTCCATGCAGCAGGAATACCTGGTAATACTAAGTGACCTGGAATTTGCGGAGAAGGAATACCGGCGGCAGCAGGAGCTGGACCAGGAAAAGGTCAATGCCCGGAAAAGCCTGGAACAGGCCAAAAACCAGTTTGAAAGACTGAAGGCCAGGCAGGCCGGGATGATGCAGACCCTGCGTTTGCTGAACTTAGACCTGGCAAAGATTGAAAAAGGGGAACTAACGCCCAGGGCCCGCTTTTATGCTGACCAGCCCCTGTGGGTGTCGGATGTAAAGGTCAATAAAGGAACCTTTGCTGCTGCAGGAAATAGCCTGATGGAACTGGTTTCCAGCGAGCATGTCCATGCCGAGCTTACGGTTTTCGAACAAGATGTGCCGCAATTGAAAAAAGGCCAGACGTTCACCTTTTCGGTGGCCGGAGATACTGCAGTGCGCCATGGTAATATCTATCTGATCGGGCGGACCGTCAATACTGACCGAACCATCCAGGTTCACGGCCATTTGCTTGAAGAAGACGAAACTCTGATGCCGGGCACATTCATCCATGCCACACTGAACCTGCCGGGAGAAGAAATGCTCTGCGTTCCTGCCACGGCCTTGCTGCATTGGAACGGCAAGGAATACGTATTCATTAAAACCGGGGAGCAGGATTTTACAATGGAGGAAGTGCAGGTTCTGGCAAACGATGGAAACTGGATGGCATTACCCGATTCCTTTTCAGGTAAACAAATCGTGACCGAGGGAGCTTTTCAACTCCTGTCTGCCCTTAAGAACGAGGGAGAAGAAGAATAGCGGTTTTTGAGGGGTTGTCTTGCTGCGTGAGTAGTGTCAAAAGATTGGTGTGACTGAATGTATCCCCCGGATTGAAGGATGATTTCCCCGGGCTGAAGGGTGATTTCCCCGGGCTGAAGCCCGGGGAATATCGTATTACGGATTCATATACCTCCGCGCTTTTTGGCTTTACCAGATTGGGGGACAAGACAAGTTCACGCAGGGGAAAGACTAACCGGGCATTCAAGTAAAAGAGTGAACCCCCGGGATAAAGCCCGGGGGAATATCGTATTGCGGATTCATATACCTCCGCACTTTTTGGCTTTACCAATTGAGGGGACAAAACAAGTTCACGCAGGGGAAAGACTAACCAGCATTCAAGTAAAAGAGTGACCCCCCGGGATTTATCCCGGGGGAATCTCATTGAAATATTGTGACAGAAAGGTGAATTCCCCGGGCTTCAGCCCGGGGGAAATACTGGTGGAAATAAGGGTTTGCCGCAATGATTGGATTATCGGTTATGCGGCAATCCGTAATCTTCAGGAAGGGATATTTCCGTATCTTGCAGCCATGCCTGAACCTGTATTCGATCCTGAACGTCTGTACTACTCCATCTCGGAGGTGGCGAATATGTTGGGGACATCGCAGTCGCAGATACGATTTTGGGAAAAAGAGTTTTCCATGCTCAAACCCAAAAAGAACAAAAAAGGGAACCGGCAATTTACCCCTGATGATATTCGCCTGCTCAAAACCATTCAACACCTGGTTAAGGATCAGGGATATACTTTGCAGGGAGCTAATGAAAAGATCAAAACCGATCACCGCCTGGAAAAAAAACGGATCGATGTGATCGATACCCTGAAAAACCTGAAAGGATTCCTGCAGGAACTCAAAGACCGTATCCCCGAATGAAAAATTATTTCAGCGCCCTGTTTTTGCTGGGGTCAATTATCCTGATTCCCTTCTATGCTTCTGCACAATCCACGGATGAAGACAGCGTGGTTATTGAAGAAACAGAGATTCTTCCCAGTTCCGGTAACCGCAATCCGGAGATGTTACGCATTGCTGCCGTTGGAGATATCATGCTGGGAACCAATTATCCCGATGCCTCTTACCTGCCCCCGAACGACGGGAAATTTCTACTGGACTCGGTCAAGCCCTACCTTCTGGATGCCGATATCGCATTCGGGAACCTGGAAGGTACCTACCTCAATACCCGGGGAGAAACCAGCAAGCGCTGTAAAGACCCAAAGAAATGCTACGCGTTCCGCTCTCCGGAACACTACCTGAGCTACGTGGCAGATGCCGGCTTCGACCTTTTGAGCCTCGCCAATAACCACAGTGGCGATTTTGGCCCGGAAGGCCGTAAACGAACCATGGAACTGGCCGACAGCCTCGGATTACGCACGGCAGGCCTGCTGGATCACCCGATCAGTGTCTATGAAAAGGATGGACTTGTTTATGGATTTGTAGCCTTTGCCCCCAACAGTGGGTGCCTGCAGCTGAATGACCTGGACCAGGCCGTTTTCTGGGTAGACAGCCTCAATAAAGTGGCGGACATCATTGTGGTTTCCTTTCATGGAGGGGCTGAGGGAAGCAAACACCAGCATGTACCGAAAGGCACGGAATATTACCTCGGAGAAAACCGCGGTAACCTACGCAAATTCACCCACCTGATGGTTGACCATGGTGCAGACCTTGTTTTCGGACACGGGCCTCATGTTACCCGGGGTATGGAGATATATAAAGGCAGACTCATCGCCTATAGCCTGGGCAATTTTGCCACATACTCCCGTTTCAACCTTACGGGAGCAAACGGGGTTTGTCCCCTGTTATTGGTAAATATCAATCGTGATGGAAGCTTTGTTTCAGGAGAAATCATCCCAATACGTCAACTCGGTGAAGGGATACCTGTTCGCGATCCGGATGAAACGGTGGTCCGGATTCTGAAAAAACTGAATGAAAGCGATTTTCCGGAAAGCGCTCCCCGGTTTCTGCGCAATAATGGTTTTATAGAACGCCAATGATACGGCGTCCGCTCAAATAACGAGCCCGGTAATAAGCAGAGCTTTCAAGTTCCTCAAAACAGATACCCCTGTTGACGGAGGCATGGATGAAGATAATGCTGTGTCCATCATTCTGCACCACTATCCCCACATGTCCAACATGCTTGCTATGCAGATTGCGTCCTTTGAAGAAGATGAGGTCACCGGGTTGCAGTTGTTCCTTCTTTTTAACGGCCTTTCCCTGTTTCGACATAGACGCCGAAGAATGTGGAAGTGCATATCCGAAAGCGGCAAATACCTTCTGTACAAACCCTGAACAATCGAAGCAGTTGCGGCTCACACCGCCACGGCAATAGCCGGTACCTAAATAAGATGCTGCCTTTTGCAAGACCGAATCGATACGCATCTCACGGCTTCTTTCCGCAATGGAATCCGGACTATTTGACCAGGCCGACACACTGAAGAGCAGCAGCGTAACGAAAACCAGAAAAATGCGCATCGCGCGCAAAGTTACAAAAGCCGTTCCACAGCCCTGACTACTTTTCGGGAAAGCGGCTTAGTCGGAGTGAAGAAATAGTCACGCAAGCGACCTTCCCGGTCAACAAGGTATTTCTGAAAATTCCATAGAGGGCGAAAAGGGCATTTGCCGTTATCGGAATAAGAGGAAAGGTAATGGAATACCTCATGCTGTTCCTTTCCTTTGACATGCGCCTTTTCCATAATACGAAAACTCACTCCGTAATTGACCCTGCAAAACTCCGCCGCCCCTCCAGCATCAAGGGGTTCCTGCCGGAAATCATCACTGGGAAAAGCCAGTATTTCAAGTCCCCGCTCCGCATAACGAGTATACAATTGCTCCAAACCTTCGAGCTGCGGGGTGAACCCACATTCAGAAGCAATATTGACAATTATAACCACTTTACCACGGTATTCCGAAAGTGGCACTTCGCTTCCTGAATTAGTCCGTGCCGATAAATCATAAAACGTCATCTCTATTCAACAATTCACGCCAGTTCATGTTTTTGACTACTTTTGTCAATCCCATGCTGGCAGGTCAAATAAAAGGAAAAAGAAACAGTCTGGGCTTATCGCTCCAGGATCTTTCCGATCGCACCCTGCTTGATCCCAGTTTGCTTTCCCGCTACGAAAACGGCAACCGGTTGCCCACGCGCGAACATGTGCTGCGCCTGTCCCGTGCTCTTGCTCTGGATGAAGAAGACCTTTTGGTGCTATGGATGAAGGAAAAACTACAGAAAGTACTGGATGAAGAACCGGGCGAAACCATCCGGCATAAGGCTTTATATGCACTCAGGCCTAAAGACAGTGAACCGGAAGAAAACGGGAAACAGCAGGAACGGAAGCTGGAGAGCCGGCTTATGGATTGGAGGGGAAGATGGAACAAGCTGGCGGAGCTTTACCCGGTAGAACAAGCGTCGGTATACCAGGAAGCGGTTTTTACCTGGTGTGGTTATTTCGGAAGCTTGTCCGGGCTGGAATGGCAAGAGGAGGATTATCGGAAAGTACTGGAACAGGGAATGACGCTTCCTGGCGTGCCGCTCAAAGAGCATCTGAAGGCCTGGTCAGTCTTCCAGGTTATTTGCGGAATGCTTGAAGAAACGGAAACCCAGAAACCGGATACGGTGGGTGATAAACTTGGCTTGAGCTGGGAAGGGATACTCCCCCCTTTTCAACCACTCCGCTCGCTGAAAAAATGCGGGGAACAACTTCAGGCATTGAATCCTGTATTTCCGAAAGATCGGGAACAACAAACTGCAAAATTATGTTACCTGCTTATGGGACTGCTATTGGCACGCTTTCCTTTAATCGCACACCCCAACTTAATGCAAACTGATTTCAGAGACCCAGGCGAGTTCGGAGAAATCCTGCTTGCCGGGCTACGCAGGATGGTGGAAAGCATTGAGGAAAGATAGCCTTATTCCAGGCCCAGGTTTTTAATGATGTATTCTACCTGGTACTGCTCTACAGGGTCAAAAGTAGCTTTCAGTGTTGTCCCGTACATTTTAGCCATTCCCTGCCAGAAGATATTGGTGAAAGGATTGGTGTATTCATTCAAAATCTCAAAGGAAGTACGGCCCGTTTCCCGGTGAATAAGTTTGATAAGCAACTGCCCCTGTGTTACGGTTAACTTTTTGAGGTCATCCAGGAATTGCTCTTTAATGGCTTTCTCTGTTTTTTTGACGTATTGACGACGCTCCTTATCGTTATCGATAAGCTGCAGGTTATCTTCCATCATTTGCAGCCTGAAAGCCGCCAGCTTGGCATAGGGTAAAGTAACCTTTACATCGCGTACCAGGCGCAGATAGCGCTTTTCCGCTTCGGGATCTTTCAGTTCGTTAAGCAGAACTTCATCAAATGTATAAACGGGTATACTGTCTCCGTCAACCACCTCAAAACGCATGATGGTTTGTGCACGGAGCCCTGTGATCAGGGGAAGTAGGCAAAGAAATAGGTACCACTTTTTCATACCTGTTTGCCCGAAAAAAGGCCAAATATTATGCCTTTCTTTCCGGCTTCCTGTAAAAATACAACATTCCCAGCAAGCCTATTAGTATTAATGAAAAAGAAATTATTTCGGCCTGAGTGACTTCCAGCCCAAGAAAATCCATCTTATTATTCACCCGAATCTTCTCTATCAGAAAACGTTCAATACCATTAAGCACAAGATAAATGGAGAATAACATTCCAGGGATGGAGATACGTTTTCTCAGGAACCACAGGAGAAAGAACAACCCGATACAGGCTATGGCTTCATACAGGGGTGTCGGGAATACTCCCTGGGACAATTCGTAACAATATTCCCCTACGCAGCCCGGAATAGGCTCTCCTTCCTTGATAACATTGTTGGGGTAGGTGTATGACCAAAGCCAATCCGGTGCCCAACTCAGCCAACCCGGTTTGGGTGCGGTATTGACGATACCCCAGTCGCCGTCTCCGGATACCTGACATCCCAAACGCCCAACTCCGTATGCCAGCATCATAGCCGGCGCACCGATGTCCAGCATGTCGCGCCAGTGTATCCCTTTTCTGCTGGCCAGGTACAATACGGTTGCCGCACCAAAGATCAACCCGCCGTAGAAAGTCAGTCCGCTCAGAGAAAACAGACTTCCAATCGGGTCTTGTATGAACTCACCCCAATTTTCCAGGTTATGAAACAATTTGGCCCCGATAAGACCGGATATGGCAGCCGCTACCGTGAGGTTGCCCATGATCTCATAAGGATGGATCATGATCTCTTTCTCTTCAGTTGGCAGTGGGGTTCGTGAGTTTCTCCAATACCGGTATCCTCCCAGGAGAGCGGCAAACACCAGTCCCCCGACGAAGCTTCCTTCCAGCGACAACAGGAATTCCTGACTACTGATTCCTTCCGGCAGACCAAAAAGGAACGGCCAGAGTTTATAACCAAGTACAAAGCCCAGCACACCTGACCCGATGAGGTCATTTTGCCTTTGCTTTTTTGCCTGACCAACGGTGATCCTGGTCTTAACGGGTTTCAAAATCCCGTTTCTCTCCTTACGCTTCATTTCCAGCGTCATGGTATAGTTGGCCAGCAGAAAGGAGATGGCCACCATAAAGCCAAATGTTTGGAGGATCTTCAGCAGTTCCCAGTTCCATCCAAAAATCTCATCGAAGAAATAATACAGGTTCGGATACATGTCAGTGTTTGAGTATTTCCTGAGGGAGACTCACTTCCACGGTTCCCTCGTCATTGATCGATTCCAGCACCACGGGAACCAGTTCATTGACCAGCAATGGGTCGTAGTCGGTGCTTACTTTGATGTAGTTTTCGGTAAATCCGTTCATTCTTCCGCTATTCTCCTCTGCTTCGAACAATACGGTATGCGTTTTTCCGAGGTGCTGCTCATAAAAGTGGCGGCGTTTTTTTTCGGACAGAATGCGCAACATACCTGCACGTTCCTGCCTTACGGATCCAGGAACCGGATCAGGCATTCCAATAGCCTTGGTATTGGGCCTTTCACTGTATGGAAACACATGCAGATACGAAATATCCAGCTCATTCAGGAAACGGTAGGTGTCCAGAAAATCCTCATCCGTTTCGCCCGGGAAGCCCACAATCACATCCACTCCGATACAGGCATGAGGCATCAGGTCTTTGATATACCCGACTCTTTCTGCGTACAATTCACGCTGATAGCGTCTGCGCATCAGTTTCAGTATTTTGTTACTGCCCGATTGCAGGGGAATATGAAAATGTGGCAGAAATTTTTCCGATTCCGAAACAAAACGGATGATATCATTTCCCAGCAGGTTCGGTTCTATGCTGGAAATGCGGTAACGGGAAATGCCGTCTATTTTGTCCAAATCCCGGATCAGGTCAGCGAATTTCTCTTTATGAGTCTTGCCAAAATCCCCCAGGTTAACCCCGGTCAGCACCACTTCTTTGGCGTCAGTGCCGGCTACAGCCCTTGCCTGTTCAAGTGTTTCCTCAATGCTGGCACTCCTTGAAAATCCACGGGCCAACGGTATGGTGCAGAAGGTGCAGAAGTAGTTACAACCGTCCTGTACTTTCAGAAAGGTACGGGTGCGGTCCCCTAATGAGAAGCCCGGAACAAATTCCCGGGTTTCTTTGATATTGGCATTTTTGATTACCGGCTGCGTTGCATTGCGCAGTTCGGTGAGGTGATGCGTCAGGTTGAATTTCTCCGCTGCACCCAGTACCATATTTACTCCGGGGATCGAAGAGATTTCTTTCGGCTTCAGTTGGGCGTAACACCCAATAATTACCACCCTTGCCTCGGGGTTATGCTTTTTTGCCTCCTTTACCACCTTGCGGCATTTGTGGTCGGCATGTTCGGTAACCGAGCAGGTGTTAATGACATAGATATCCGCACCTTCCTGGAATTTGCTTACCGAAAAACCCGCCTCTTCCATTTGCCGGGAGATGGTGGATGTTTCCGAAAAGTTGAGCTTACAACCCAGGGTATAAAATGCAACCGTATCCTTCACCGCGGCAAAGATACGAATCCCCGGATCAATCGCACTCCAGAAGCGCTTCCAGATCGTCTTGCTCGATCTCGATCAGCACATTGTCCTTTCTGCCGTTGCCCACAGCCCCCATCACCTTATAGGTGGAGCCGTTAACAAGCACCTTATTCCAGAAAATATATTTTTCGCCCATGGCAGACGTGCTCAACGATTCGAACTTACCCGGATACAGAAGAATCACCGCACAGGTATCCTGTTTGTCGGCAATCACATTATTGATCTGCTCTGCAGTAAGCAGGCTGTGGTTTGTCCGTCTCAGGGCCCGGCGCAATTTTCTCTCGTCCACACCTTTCGAGAGATAGGCCTGATCGATCAGGACATGCTGAGGAGAAGATTTCATGGATTTGCAGTTCTTCGCTGCTTCCACATAAAAATACTCCATGGGGGTTATTTCGTTACCACTCTTCTGCATGTGTTTCAAATGCTCCTGCATGACACTGATAGTGAACTCAATATCAAAGCGGGTAAACTCCTGCACACTTCTGCGGGAGATATCCGGCAGGTAAATCTGGTAATCGGTTTTACCCTCATGGTGCATATTACCACGGCTGTAATTCAGTATCCACACCGTTTTTCCCGGTTTGGAATCCGGATGTTTTGTCAGGAACAAGTATACGTTTCGGGCTTCTCCCCGGTCCAGGTTCCTTTTGATATCGTATTGGTTCTGGTATTCAATCTTGGTATTTACTTTCCAGTATTCCTCCACTGCGGCTTTAATCAGATAGCCGAGGGTTTTCTGGGGGTATGCGGTTAGCCGGTCGCGAACATCTTCCACCGTATCCGCAAATTCAACGATGAGTTGTCTTTTGAACATATCGGCAATGTCTCCGGCTTTGGCATTCATCTTCTGGGCCTGTCCGGCCATGGAAATAATTCCTGTAGCTGCTAAGAGTAGTAGTCTTTTCATAAGCAAAGGCGAATTTATAGTTTCTTTTCCGGCTTTACATGCCGGTAACACGGTATTCCGTTCTTCTGTTCTTTTGGCGTCCTTCCTCGCTGCTATTATCCGCAATCGGTTTAGACGAGCCGTAACCCTTGTAACTGAGTCTTTTCGGATCGATGCCTTTCGACACCAGATAATCATAAACCGACTTGGCCCGGTTTTCCGAAAGTTTCTGATTCAATGCAGGATTACCGGTATTGTCGGTATGTCCGCCAATCTCTATGGTCACGCTTTTTTGTACCTGCAGGAACTCTACCAGTTTTTCCAACTCCACCCGCGACTCCGGTTTTAGTTCATAGGAGTCTACATCGTAGAAAACGTTCTTCAGCACCACGTTCTGGTTAACCTTCAGTTTTTTCAACCTGACTTCAATCAGAAAGGGATCGGTTTCTCCGCTTTGTGCCAGAGAGAAATTTTCGGAATGGAAGAGGTAGCCTTCCTTTCTCACATTCAGCGCATAATTGCTGTTGGCTTTCAGAACTACCAGGAAGGACCCGGTTTTTGGATTGGTGCTGGTTGTGATCACGCTTTCACCGGTGAGCAGGCTCAACAGCTCTGCCGAAGCACTCAGCGGTTCTCCCGTTTCGTCATCCACCACCGTGGCCTTCACATAACTCAGTAACTGGGGACGAGCTTCTTTGTAAAGTTCGAACTGATAGATATCTACCCCTCCTTTTCCTTCTGGCCTTTCATCGCTGGAGAAGTAGGCCAGCTTTCCGGAACGGTCTACCAGCAACCCTTTCTCATCCCCTGCCGTATTGATCGGGTACCCCAGATTCTCCGGCGTCTGCCATTCTCCATCCTCTCCCAATCGGGAAAAATAAAAATCGAACTTGCCCATTCCTGGTCTTCCATCGGAAGAAAAATACAGCGTCTGGTTATCGGGATGTATGAAAGGCGTTTGCTCGTTTCCTTCCGTATTGATGGTTGGGCCCAGATTGATGGGCTCGGAAAAGCCATTCCCTTCCCACACGCACTTCCATATATCACTACCCCCGAGCCCCCCCTTCCTGGTACTGGCAAAATACAGGGTTAATCCGTCGAAGCTCAGTGTTGGCGTAGATTCCCACTCCAGCGAATTGACCTTGGACCCAAGATGACGGGGGATGCTCCACTTATCCCCCTCCAGGCGGGAAAAGTAGAGGTCGCAACTCGGGAAAACTTCCTGGGGACGTGCCCCGTTCTCTCTTCCCTGCAGCGTATATTTTTTCAGGCGGTTGCAAGCGGTGAAGAAAATAAACTGTCCGTCTGTAGAGATGGATACCGACCCTTCATTCTCAGGGGTATTGACAGGTGGCCCCAGGTTATATGCCGGTCCCCAGGTAGTATCGTTCACCTTTCGGCTCAGGTAAAAATCTTCCTGGGGCATTCCTCCGGTGGTGATCCTGCGGGTAAAGATGAAGAATTCTCCGTCTGCCGTAATTCCAGGGAAATACTCTGATTCGCTTGTATTGATCGCAGACCCCATATTTTTCGGTTCAAAGGGAACCGGATTTTTTATGGCCACGGCTGCAAACTCCGCATTGGCCTTCAGGCTTTCCGCCATTTTTTTCTTGATGCCCTGGGGGTTGGATTCCAGGTATTTGCCGAGACTCGAAGAAGCTTTTTCATACCAGGTTGCCTGAAACTGCATCTCTCCCATATAAAGATAAACCTCCGGAAGGTTGAGGTTCATAGCGATCACCTTATCATACATTTCCTGCGATTCCTCGTAGCGCTTCAGGGTTTTGAGGATGTCTGCCCTCAACAACATGGCATCGATATACCCGTCATCCTTTTTCAGCGCAAAATCAATTTCCTTCAGCGCTTCCTCAGGTTGCTGGAAATTATAGAATTCGATGGCCTTCATAAAGGCCTCCCTGGCTTTTTTGTTTTTCGTATCCGTATTAACCCGGGGCTGGGAAACGGCACAACTGCTCAAAAGAAGGAACAGATTCAGTAAAAGTAATCCGGTGACTCTTCGCATCTGTGCAAGTATAACGAAGAATTCGTCAAGAGCGGTATCAGGGGATCATCATGTACTTATGCGTCTGTAAGGATATCCTCCATTTCGGATGTCTTTTGACGTAATCGATAAGTTGCGGAAGCATTTGTTCCGATTTGTCCCATTCGGGTTGAAGAAACAGACGGCATTCCGAAGATACCTTCCCGGCATAATCTTCCGCCCATTCAAAATCCGATTTGTTGAATACGATGATTTTTAACTCCTGTGCCTGTCCGCAGATTTCCGGAAGAGGTTGCCGAAACTTTTTGGGCGACAGAGTGATCCAGTCGAAGGAACCGGTTAACGGATGCGCACCGGATGTTTCTATATTCACCTTCAGCCCGGCTTCCCGCAAAGCACGGGTAAGGGGGTACAGGTTGTACATGAGCGGTTCTCCTCCGGTGATCACCACCAGTTCGGCATTGGCCAATACCGGCCAGCTGACGATATCTGCTACTTCATACTGCGGATGTGCTTCTGCGTCCCAGCTTTCCTTCACATCGCACCAGACGCATCCCACATCGCAACCACCCAGGCGGATAAAATAGGCAGGCACACCGGAAAAGGCTCCTTCTCCCTGAATGGTATAAAAGTGTTCCATCACCGGCAATGCATCCATACTTACAAAGGTAAGCCGATTTCAACCTTTTCCCCGAAAAGCACGTTACTCCATTGTCTGAAAAAAATAATAGCTTGCGGCCCGCTTTGATGATGAGAACTTTACTCTTCTCCCTCCTTTTCCTATTCTGCTCTGTTTCCCTGCTGGCCCAAACGGGCGAAGTACGCGGAATTGTTTATGAAAAAGGCACCGGTGTACCGGTAGATTTTGCCAACGTATACCTGAAAGAAAACCTCAAAGGATCGGTTACCGATGAAAACGGTTTTTTTGTAATCACCGGGATCACCCCGGGTACTTATACTTTGTTCTGCTCATTCATCGGGTATGACAGTGCCTCGGTAAAAATCACCATAGAAGCAGGAAGGGTTCTCACCCAAAATCTATATCTGCCCAAATCGGAAAAATTGCTGGACGAAATTACCGTCAGTGCCGAAGCTGCCGAGAAGAAAGAAAATACCGAGATCGCCAAAACCAAGATCACCCCGAAAGACATGAGCAAACTGGTTACCCTTGGCGGTGAACCGGATCTTGTACAGAGTCTTCAGGTGCTTCCGGGGGTATACTCCTCAGGCGATCAGGGCGGACAACTTTACGTTCGCGGGGGCTCGCCGGTAATGAACAAGGTGCTGCTCGACGGCATGACGATCTATCAGCCTTTTCACAGTATCGGACTGTTTTCCGTATTCGATGCGGATATCATTCGCTCCGCCGATGTATACTCCGCAGGCTTCGGTGCCCAGTACGGCGGAAGGATCTCGGCCGTGGTGGATGTCCATACCCGGGAAGGAAACAAGGTAAGGCAAAGCGGCAAAATCGCCGTCAATCCCTTTACCTCCAAAATCCTGCTGGAAGGCCCTCTGAAAAAATACAGCGAAGGGGGTGGTTCCAGCGTCTCCTATATCCTGTCTTAC
The DNA here is from genome assembly GCA_964215915.1 of Bacteroidia bacterium. GTDB lineage: Bacteria > Bacteroidota > Bacteroidia > UBA8524 > UBA8524 > UBA8524. Next base: position 2,176 of record CAXPEB010000057.1, on the reverse strand, counting down.
AAAAACTCCTACCTGGAAAAGAGTTCCAAAATATTCTATCCCTACCTCGATCAAAACCGGCTGCCATATACTTTCAGTGACCTGTATGGAAAAATGAGTGTGGTGGGCGGTAACGGAAGCAAGTTCGACCTCTTCGGGTTCAACTACAGCGACAGGGTCAATTTCTCGGAAGCCACCCAGTTCCAATGGAAATCCAGTGGTTTCGGCTCCCGCTTCGTGGTATTGCCGGATGAATCGCATATCAAAATGGACGGCTTCTTTGCTTACTCCAATTACGGGATGGAACAAATCGAGGCCGATAACCTGCCCCGGGAAAGCGATATCCAGAACTTCAATATCGGACTGAACTTCGACTACCTGATGGGTAAAGATCAGTTCGTGTATGGAACAGAGATCAATGTGTTCCGTACCAATTTTGAATTTACCAATGCCAATGGCCGGGCTATCGGACAGTTTGAGAACATGACCGAACTTGGAATCTATGCGCGTTATAAAAAAGTGGCCGGACGCTGGGTGATTGAACCCGGTTTCCGTATCCAGTACTACGCCACGTTCTCCGAATTCTTCCCCGAACCCCGCCTGGCAATGAAATACAATATTACCAGCAAGTTGCGGATCAAAGGTGCGGCAGGATTATATTCCCAGAACCTCATCTCTGCCGTTTCCGACCGCGATGTGGTGAACCTGTTCTATGGATTCCTGGCCGGACCGGCTAATCTTCCGGATGAATTCAATGGCAAAAAAGTAAACAGCCGCCTGCAAAAAGCCTGGCACTCGGTGCTGGGTATAGAAGCGGACCTGGGACGTCATGTCGATGTTCTGGTGGAAGGCTACTACAAAGATTTCTTCCAGCTTACCAATATCAACCGCGACAAACAATTTGAGAATACGGACGAATACCAGGACAAACCGGAATATACCCGCCTCGATTATATCGTAGAAAAGGGACTGGCTTATGGAATCGATACGCGGGTCAAGTATGACAACGGCAAGCTCTATGTCTGGGCGGTTTACTCCCTGACCTATGTTACCCGTTACGATGGCGTACGCGACTATTTCCCCAATTTCGACCGCAGGCACAATGCCAACCTTGTGGTATCTTACTCCTGGGGTAAGAATGGAGCCTGGTCGGCAAACGGACGCTGGAACTTCGGAAGCGGATTCCCCTTTACTCAAACCTCCTCGTATTACGAACAATTGCCCACCAACAGTGGCATCGGTTCGAATTACGTAAACGGCAACGGGTCTATCGGCATCCTCTACGGAGATATTAACCAGGGACGTCTCCCCTATTTCCATCGCCTCGACCTCAGCGTACAGCGCACCTTCACGCTTTCCAAAAATTCGAAGATTGACGCGGTGGCGGGACTGATCAACGTTTACAACCGGGCGAACATTTTTTACTTCAACCGTACCACTTACCAACGGGTAAATCAGCTCCCCATTCTTCCGAGTCTGGGTCTTAACTGGAGTTTCTAAAGAGGTATTAAATCTCTGTGAACTACGGGAAACTGCTGGCTATTTTGTTTCTTTGCAGCAGCATAAAACGATGATTACCGAAAGACTTAAAACCGAGACCCGTCCGCATCACGATGCCATGGAGCGTGTTGGCTTCAGCGACAAGATCATGAGCGGACAACTGAACCTGGAGGAATACAAACTCCTGGTTAGAAATAACTATATCATGAATTCACTCATTGAGAATGCCGTTTCTCAGATGGAGGAATTCGTTAACCTGCCCGGCCTTGATTTCGAAAGCCGTAAAAAATCCGATCTGCTGGAAAAAGACCTGGAAGTACTGGGCCTGAACAAAGCGGAGATTGACTTACACGACTATTCTATGGACTTCGACAACCTGCACGAAGCCCTTGGGGCTTATTACGTGATGGAAGGTTCTACCCTGGGTGGTTCCGTAATCTCCCGGCAGCTCGCCAAAAATGAAAACCTGAAAAACGTAGGAGAATTCCATTTCTACGGTTGTTATGGCGATATGGTCGGACCACGCTGGAAAGCTTTTCAGCAGGTATTGATCGAACAGGCCAACAGCCCGGAAGCAGAAGAAGCTATGGTGAAAAGTGCCGGAGCCACCTTCGACTACTTCCGCAGAATATTTGAAGAAAGCCGCGGATTGGTAGAAAACTGATCCGTCTTTCCATACCCTTTTCAAAGCCTCCCG
>CAXPEB010000056.1:0-24093 GCA_964215915.1 Bacteroidia bacterium | reverse complement strand
TGAATTTTCCCGCAGATCTCGCAGAATCAAGTTTACAGGGAAATTAACCGGTTTTCTTCAATCGTGGCTCTGCGTATTCTGCGTAAAGGAGTATTTCGCTGATCCCGCTGATTTCAGCTTTCGAAGTTGCTGTTTTAGGGGTGGTACAATTATGTCTCCGCGTATTCAGCGGGAAATAAGTAACAACTGGCAGCCAAGCGTTCGTCCTGTCACGCCGAGCTCCGTCGAGGCGCGACAAGCACAAGAATAGGCTTCCCTCCAACAGCAAACTGTTAATACCCAACAGCAGTAATACAGGTATTAAGTCCTTAGTTTTAATTATTGGGTAATTGGTTTTAAGTCTTATCCGAAACAGTAACATCAGGGGTATCGTCCGGGTCTGAAAGGAGAGGTCCGGTATCCCCGATTTGTCTGTAAGTGGTTTGTCGCGGGGTCAACCTTATTCTTATATTCGGGAAATTTTTAGCACAGAGAAATGGACGCGACCGAATTGAAGCAGAAAGAGCTTTTTGACAAAAAAGCAGATTTATTTGAAGCCCATTATTCCGATAAATATACCGAAGAATACCGCCGCCGCTTTGTATATGGCCCTATGATCGAGGGTCTCGACCTGAAAGGAAAAAAAGTTTTGGAGGCCATGTGCGGAAGTGGTCAGGCCACTCCTTATTTCCTTGAACAGGGCGCAAAAATCACCGGACTGGATATTTCCGAAAAACTCATCGAATCTTTCCGACAAAAATTTCCGGAATGTGAGGCCATCTGTACCTCCGTTTTTGATAACGATATTCCCGACGAATCCTTCGACGTGGTAAGTATCATTGCCGGACTTCATCACCTGCACCCGCGTGTCGATGATTGTGTGGAAGAAGTCTACCGCTGGCTCAAACCGGGCGGCAGTTTTATCTTTATGGAGCCTCATGCCGGGTCCTTGCCGGATGTATTCCGAAAGATATGGTATTCCGTTGACCGGTCTTATTTCGAGGAAAACGAAGCCTCCGTGGATATCGGAAAACTGAAAGAGCGCTTCAAGGGACGTTTTGAATATACCCGAACCGTATATACCGGTTTCCTGGCTGTGCTGCTGGTTTATAACTCGTATGCCTTCAGGATTCCCCTGAAATGGAAGAAATACTACTCGCCCCTGCTTCTCGGCCTTGACCGGCTCGTCCAACCTTTGCAGGGCAAATTCGGGTCCTGCATCGTCGTGGGACAATGGAAAAAAATAGGCTGATGAAAAAAAGCAACCGGAAACAGAACCAAACCCAGGAAACAGCAAGTACCTACACTTACGGTATCCTCTATTATTCCCATGCCGGAGAAGACCAGTTCCCGCACCTGGAAGGACTTATTCAGGCAAACCGCGACTACCGCATTGCGGTGGTTACGGATACCCCCAACGATACACTGAGAAACTGGGAATCGGCTCAGAAACTGACTTGCTGCACGGTAGAGACCCTGCGTGAAACGGTTGAGGCCATGGACGCCCAATACTTCCTGGCCCTGGATTCCGGAGTCAGCTGGAACATTAACAAAACCCTGCACAGCTTCCGCCCCAAGGAGAATGCTCCGCTGTACCTGCCTGAATCGGTTCAGAAGAACAAGGAGAAACCGGGACTGGGTGGCATATTTTCCCGGCTCTATTACCGGAAAATGAATGCTTTTTTCTCTCCGGCTACCGAACATCATAATGAATACGAGGCTTTCCTGATCGAAAAAGAGGCACTTACCCAGGTGCTGGAAGCCAGTCGTTGCGACTCTCTGCAGGCCTTGCACCATCGTGTTATACAAACCGGACTGGAGTACGGTGGCTTTGAGCTGGTGCCTTCCGGGGAAATAGCATACGCAAAACGAGGCACGACCATGTTCCGTGAAGGGTTACGCAGTTACGGACGCTGGTTTTTCAAAGATGCCCTGCGCCAATTCCGCAACAAAGACCTGGAGTTTCCGGTACGCCTGCAAGGCTTGTCGCGCTTTCTTTTTGCCGTTTTTTTTCTGGCCTGTCTGGTGGTAATGCCTTATCTCAGCAAGGATTACGGGATCACCTGGGATGAAAAGATACAATACGAATATGCCCAGGATATCTATGCCTACCTGACCTCCTTCGGGGAAGATCAGTCCATATTCGACTTCAAGAACAAAAGTACCCTTTGGCAGCCTATGCGCTACTACGGCTCCTTCTTCGATGTGTTGACCGTAGCGGTGATCGATATTTTCGGTATTGAGGATGTGTTCGAGACCCGGCATTTTATGAATGCGATCTTCGGGGTATTCGGCTTGCTGTTCTGCGGGCTGGTCGCCAGGTCGATCAGCGGAAACTGGACCCATGCCTTCCTGGCTTTTCTCTTTCTGTTGCTGACGCCTTCCTTTTTCGGGCACAGCATGAACAACCCGAAAGACGTGCCTTTCGCTACCGGCTTTTTTATGTCGGTGTATTTTATGATACGGTTCATCCGGCAATTACCGCGGCCAACATTTGCCACGCTCTTGCTGCTGAGTCTCAGTATCGGACTATCCATTTCCATCCGGGTGGGAGGGATCCTGATCTATCCCTACCTGTTGCTTTTCGGTGGCATAAAATGGATCGGTGTAGCGTATAAAGAGGGCAGCGGACCGGCATTCCGGCAACTTCCGAAATACCTGGGCAGTTTTGTGATCGTGCTGGTATTCGGGTGGTTCCTGGGAGGAATATTCTGGCCTTATGCCTGGCAGAATCCCATTTCCAATCCCATCAAAGCCCTTGAAGGTCTATCGAATGTAACCTATACCACCAGTTATGAAACGTTTGAAGGGGTAAGAACCTATATGAGCCAGGTGCCCTGGTATTATTCGCTGAAATGGATGCTGATCGGTTCTTCGCTGGTAGTGCTGGTGGGTTTTGCGATACAACTGGTACGCATCCCGTTCACCCTGAAAAAAATGGGTTGGTGGAATGCCATGTTCCTGTTTATGCTGGTTTTTCCCATTTACTGGGCTGTCCATAAAGAATCCATGCTCTATAACGGATGGAGGCACTGGTTCTTCATTTATGTGAGTGTTGCCGTGCTGGCGGCCTGGGGCTGGACCTGGGTACTGGAGAACAAGCAGGTATGGATGCGCTATCTCGGGGCAGCACTGCTTTTGATCGGTTGCGGCAATATGTTCGGTTGGCTAATACGCAGCCATCCCAATCAATACGTTTATTTCAATGAGTTTGTAGGAGGCATAGAAGGCGCATACGGGAATTACGAAACCGATTACTATTCGAACTCGCTGAAGCAGGCCGTGGAATGGTTCGTGGAAAATGTGGATGTGAACAGCCGTCACCTGACGGTGGTTACGAATAATGAGCCGCTTACCGCACAGTATTATATGAGCAAGTACACCGACAGCGTGGATGTGCTCTGGACACGGGAATACGAGCTCTCCAAGAAACCGGCGGATTACGCCATCTTTACCAGCCGAACCATGTCTAAAACCACCCTGCAGGAAGGGTATTTCCCTCCCCGCGGAACCATCCATACCATAGACCTGGACGGAGTACCCCTCTGCGCGATCATCAAACGGGAGAATTCCTATATGGCGGATGGGTCGGCAGACCTGGAACGGGGAAATTTACGCTCGGCCGTCGATCAGTTTGCTGCTGCCGCTCAGTATGATCCGGGCAATGAGGAAGCCTGGAGGCATCTCGGACTTTGTTATGCCAATATGGGGGCTGCTTATACGGATTCGGCTCTTGTTGCGCTTGAAAAAGCTATAGAAACCCTGCCTGAAAGCTTTATTGCTTATGATATTGCGGGGATGGTATTCAGCGGTAATCAGCAATACGATACGGCTGCCAGCCTGTTCAAAGAATCCATCTCTTACAAGATCAACTACACCAACGCCCATTACAATCTGGGAATCGCCTATTTCAACCTGGGCAATTACCAGGGAGCGGCGGAGGAGTTTGAAAACAGCATCCGGTATGGCGGACAAAAGCCACAATTCTATAAATTGCTGGGAGCGGCCATGATCAACCTCAACCGGCTGAGTGAAGCTATACAGTACCTGACTTATGCCGCGCAGAACAGCAACGACTGGGAAGCATACAGCTATCTGGGTCAGGCCTATCAGGCACAGGGTAACAAGGATGCGGCGCAGCAGATGTTTGCCAAAGCCCAGCAATTGCGGGGCGGTTAATTCGTTTTTTAAGCATGAAAAAGAAACTTACACTGATCCTAAGCCTCTTCAGCACTGTGTTGTTTGCACAGGAGCATTATGTAGAGGTGGAGTCTTCCATCGAAGAAGTACAGGTATTCCTGGAAGGGGCTCAGGTGCAACGCCTGGGAAGTACCCCGCTGAAGGCAGGGATTACCCGGCTGGTCTTCCCCGGGGTAACGGAAAACATTGACCCGAACAGCATCCGCGTGTCAGCCTCCAACGAGGTGGTGATCCTGGCTGTTTCAGGCAGCAAGTCGGTATTGTCCAACCCTAAGCGCGCGCCGATCATCCGTATGCTGGAAGATTCCCTGGAGATTCTGCAATACGAGCTGGAGTCGGAGCAGAATACGCAGTATGTGCTGGATCAACAGGAATCCCTCATTCTTTCCAACAAGGTATTGAAAGGAGATAAGGGACTGATATTGATTGATCTGGAAGATGCCCTGCTCATTTACCAGAAGCAACTTACCCAGATTAAAAAAGGGCAACAGGAATCCAGGCAAAAGCAAAGAGACCTGGAGAAACGGATTCGCCGGATGCGCCTGCAACTGGAAGAATTCAGGAAAAGCAACCAGCAACCCAGCTTCGAGATCATGCTCACCGTTTCCGTACCGCGCGCTTCGCGTATGGAAAGCTTCCGCATCAATTACTTCGTAAAAGACGCGTTTTGGGTACCCAACTACGATGTACGTGTTGCCGACCTGAAATCGCCTGTCAAGCTGCATTATAAGGCTGACGTGTATAACAACTCCGGAGAGAACTGGGACAATGTAAAGCTCAGCCTTTCTTCCGGCAACCCCAATCAGGGCGGAACTGCCCCGGTACTGAATCCGCAGCATTTGTATTTCGGCTCGGGGGAAGTAAGTACGTATGGATGGACAGACCACGATTTCGATGATTTCAATACATTTCGTGCAAATTATGATGTGATGGATTCGGTTGTTCTGGAAACCGAAGAGGCGGTGATTCGGGTGGATCAGAAGAACACCAGCTTCAGTTTTGTCTTACCCACCCCGGTAAAGGTGGTGGCCAATAACCAGGCACAAAGCCTCGACCTGATGCAGTACGACCTGGGCGGAAGCTTCCAGTACCGTTCCGTTCCCAAGCTGGAGCAGGCCGCTTTCCTGGTTTGCCGGGTAAGCGGGTACGAAGACCTCAACCTGCTCATCGGGAGTGCTAACATCTATTACGAAGGCACTTTCCTGGGACGTACCTTTATCGATCCGTCTATCACCGGAGATACCCTGGATATCTCGCTGGGAAGGGATCCTTCCATTGTTGTGGAAAGACACAAGCTGAAAGAATTCTGTAGCAGCAATTTTTCCGGATCGAAGAAGAAAGACATCCTGGTTTATGAGATCACCGTTAAAAACACCAAAAAGGAAGCGGTAAGTATTCTGATCGAAGATCAGATCCCGATGGCCACAAACAAGGAGATCAGTGTAGAGGTGACCAATATCAGCGGAGCCGTTTACGACGAATCAACGGGTAAGCTGAGTTGGATGCCGGTTGTGGAAGCCGGACAAGCCGTGAAATACCGGATTGAGTTTGAGGTGAAATACCCCAAAAATAAGGTGCTCGTAGGACTGTAAGCCGCTTTGTGTAGGCCAGTCCTGGTTAGTCTCCCGGTCAGTCCCCGGTCAGTCTTTAACGCGGTTGAGCCCCATCGCCTTGATCATCCAGTTGGGCAGGGGCTTCGGGTTTTGTTTTCCTTTGAGGTTGATGTACCAACCCAGTTTTTTCAGTACGGGCACCTTGTGCGTTTGCACAAACTCAATCCAGGAGCCGTCAGGATCTTCGATATAAGAAAAACGCCCTGCCGCATCGCCCATATCAAAGGAATTGGCACTGTCTACGGTAAATACGTAACCGAGAGGCTCCAGTCTTTTTTGCAGGGCATCCATATCAATGGTATCGAAGCAGACATGGATATAACCCAGGTCGCCCCAGTAGCGGTTTTCAAAGATCTTTTTCGGTTCACGGTCCAGCACCTGGATCAGTTCCATATCCACATGACCCAGCAATTTGCTAAACGCTCCCGACTTACTTTGTGGCTTGCGCAACAGAACGCGGCGATAGGAATGACCGTCGTTCAGATCCTCGAACTGTCCGTTTCGGTCATACACCACCTCTTCAAACCCGAGTGCCTGGGTATAGAGGGGGAGGGCTCTGTCAATATCCGATACGCCCATGATCACCCCGCATACACCACCGGTTAGCGGGGTGCGGTTGCTGAACCAGGAATTACCCTTTACCACCTGGAAGAGGTTTCCCCAGGGATCGGTAATCCAAAAGGTCTTTTCTCCGGATGGGTCCTGTTGCAGCTCCGAAAGTCCTTCGATGCCTTTTTGCTTCAGGTCATTATACACAAACTCCACATTGCGGGCCTTCATTTTGACGGCATTCATGCCCAGGTCGCCCATTTGCGGAGTAAAAGCAGCGGGCAGCGGTTCACGGCTTTTGAAGCTCCATATCTCAAAACCACCGCCACCGTTCATGTTCAGTGCAAGTACAGCCTGGCGGGTATGCACTTCGCCTCCGGTGTAGAGGGTCATGAGCGGGGCAGGTGCGGCATCGTCGAATACCGGCACATCCATACCGAAAACCTTCCGGTACCATTTCCAGTTGTCGTAAACATTGCTGCAGCCTATGCCAACCTGCTGGATGCCGCTAACTACTTCGTTCATGTGTCGTTGGGGTTTATGGATGATGCAATTTTATAATACAGGAAGGGGAGGTATTTATAGAACCTGTAAAGGATCAGTTCCTTCTTCCCGATAAGTACTTTTTTCTTTTTGCGGGCCAGTCCGCGCAGGATAAGGCTGGCACAACGTTCGGCGGAAAGTCCCTGTTCCTGGGCCTTATCCATTTTGTTGTGTTCGCTGCCGTCGCCCTGCAAGGCGTTGAAAGAGATACGGCTGCGGATTCGTCCTGGGTAGATCAGGGTAATGGACTTCTCCGGGTTTTCCACCTGCCAGCTTTCGAAATACCCTTTGAGTGCATGCTTGCTGGCGGCATAGGTACTGCGCATCGGAAACCCGAACAGTCCGCTCAGGCTGCTAACGATCCCCATGCGGGAATCGGTACTCAGGAGGGGGAAGAGTGTTTTACTCAGGCGGACCTGGGCGAAGTAATTGACCTCCATGATGCTGCGTTCCACCTCTTCCGAGGTATCCATTACAAAAGCCCTTTGGGAGATCCCTGCGTTGTTGATCAGCACATCGATCTTCCAGTCTCTTTGTTCGATCTCTTTTCTGAGATGATCCTGGGCCGGGTAGTCCGTTACATCCATCGCATAACACAGCACGTCTTCGGCACCGGCATCCAGGCAGCGCTGGGCCACCTCTTCCAACTCCGGTCTCCTTCGGGCCAGGAGGATCAGGCGGCAGGAATAGGGGGCTGTTGCCAGCGCCAGTGCCTCACCGATCCCGGAACTTGCCCCGGTGATCAATACCGTTTTTTGATGGAAGTAATTCAAGCGCTGCAAGTTTACATTAATTCTTCGACAGGTAGCGATTGCGGTACCAGCGGTTGAGGTAATGCGTAAGCAGGGCTGATCCCACCCCGATGACCATTCCGGCTGCAACATCTCCGGGGTAATGCACCCCCATATGGATGCGGGAGTAGGCCGCTATTCCCGCCCAAGAATAAGCCGGAACCGCCACATACCATTTGGGGAAGGCCAGGGTCAGGCTGGTAGCGGTTACGAAGGCGTTGGAGCTGTGCGCCGAGGGGAAGGAATACGGACCGGTATGCACGAGGGCATTCACATCGGGGTAGCGGGCATAGGGGCGTTCACGCCTGATTGTGAGTTTGAGTCCGAGACTGATGCCCCCGGAAACCGCTACTGCAGCAAGGCTTTTCCATCCTTCTTCCCTGAGGCGGTCGTTGTGTTCCAGGTATCCTACGCTGAGCATGCTGGCCGGGGTAAGCAGGGTGGCGGGCAGCACGCTGGCACTGAATCCCCGGAACAGGGGGTCGTAAGCGGTGTTGCGGTGAGTATGCAGGCGTTGCATCCACCGGTGCTCGTTTTGGGCATTCAGTGAAAGCGGCAGAAGGAGTACGAGGCAGAGTAGCCACCGGGACATGCGACGAAGATACCGAGGCCCAACGAAAATATTGCGATTAATGCTCCTTCGCGTTACCTTTGCAGTCCTTTAATGCACCCATAGCTCAGCTGGATAGAGCAACTGCCTTCTAAGCAGTAGGTCATAGGTTCGAATCCTATTGGGTGTACCACTAAAATAAGCCCTCGCAGAGTTTCTGTGAGGGTTTTGTTTTTTTTTGTTTGCACGCAAAATGCTATTTAATGTGTGGGTAATCAATCTTTTGAAAAAGTTGCTTCGTACTGGTAAACTGTTATCTATAAGGCAGTGTGGGGTCGATTCCCATCCCGAGCACTCTACTCAGAGATGGACTGCTTTTTGTTAGGCATAACATTCGTATAACAATTCAATTTAGTCTTGACCCATAATCGACTCTGAAAAAATGTCTTTCAACTGAAATACCTTCCAAGAGAGGGTGTGAAATCTGTCCATTTAAAATTTGAACCCTCTGGCCCAATATCGGTAGCAATTTTGAAGCAATCAATTGGAAGGTTGATTCCCGCTTTCCGTTCAAATTTAAACATACCTACAACCTCGAGTTGCAAGTATCTATCGACTATTTCTGGTAATAGTGCCACATTTTGACCTTTGTATAGAGATTTAACGCTTGGGTAGGTAATCCCTTTGTATGGGGTGTTATTCCATAAATCGTTGGCGTAAGCTGCTGATATTTTGTATTTATAATTTTCCCCACGCTGTATGTCTTGTCTTGCAAATTCTTCACTAAAAAACCGCCCCTGAAGATCGTAATGGTCTTTAAGAGGCATATGAGCGTATTTAACCTGCTGATTTTTTACAGAATCGCTAACATATTTACTCTGTTTAAGGGCTTCCTCACTGTAAATCATTTCAACAATCTCAATATTCTCCTTGATTCGCCATCGGCTTAGCGTGAAAACTTCTACTACTTCTGAGTGTAGATGTAAATTGGAAAGCAAATCAGAAGTTTCAAAGTATGCAACCGCCCTCGGCTGCTGAATCTCCTCGGATAGAATCGAACCGTAAAAAACAGCTTGCCTAGGTTCATTAGCCCTTCCAAAACCAACATGCGTATTAAGAATCTTAGGATTGGTTATATAATTGACGTCCGCGATACTGTGAAAAACTTGTCCTGGCTCATTTATTCTCACGCGATCAATATACCAGCCCTTATGCAATATAGCTGTTGGTATAGCCTTATCCTTGAGATCCCTGATGCTTATTTTTATCATCGAGTAATCTGCAAAATCAAGGTTATCCCGAATCTGTTGTAAGAATAGAAGTGAGGGGTTATCCAAGTTTAGCGTCTGATTAGTAAGTTTGTTCACTAGCCTTAAATGTGTTCCGGCAGGTTGTCTCGCTTATTTCTCGAAATGAAAGTTGCAATGCCTGCTTGAACGACCCTCCAATTTATGTAAATTTATACTTATAAGACTAAATTCATGATCCCGAAATTTGTAATACAGCATTATGCCTATAAGCAGCACTGTTCCCTCGAACGGTCTGAAGAATTACATCTGAAACTCGAATTGTATTTTAAAGAGGTTATGGAAAAATCTGTTGCCATACCAACTCAAGAGGTCGACGAGGTCTGGCATAATTTCATTCTTCACACTAGGATATATAGGGAGTATTGTTTAAAATACTATGGCAAATTCATTCATCATAACCCGAAATTGCCTGAAAATGTCGATCAATTGATTTTGGCGAATACGCCGGAAAAAATATCTGGAAAATTGATGTTAGCGAAGTGCGATAATGCTTGCAACGGCGGAGCCAAATGTGATAACAGTTGCAACGGTGGCTCAAAATGCGATAATCAGTGTAATGGTGGGTCGTGGTGCGATTCTACGACCTAATAATTGGGCTTCTTACAGCTGATTTCCTGCAAGGCAATCTCGCCTCCGGTTTCATAAAGCTCTTTGATCCGATAGAAACTGTCTCTGCTATAGCCCATCACTTTGTAGGCATGTGAGACGTTCCTTAATTGTTCTGCAAGGTTGAGCAATCCTACCTTGATTAACTTCGATTCTACATTCATGATTTGACAGTTTATGGGGTTTGTATTTTCTTTTAATTCATTTAAAATTAACCCTTTACTGTTAGATTAAGTCGGAACTATTTCACATATTCTAAAACTTAGGATCAAGAAAGACCGTACCCTTCCACTGAACTCTTGAAATCAATCTTGTTATTGATCTTTTTTTACCGTTTACAATGACTTGTATCGCATTCTTATTCAGATCGAGGACAGAATACACTTGTTCTCGGATGGTTGAGTAGTCAAACATGTCCTGGGCGTCAGTGGTTGGGTAAAATACATGGCATGTTCCTTTAATACCATGATAGAATAAATTTCCCAATATGTCTTTCAAAGTACTTTTGGTATCCGCAATTTTCAAACTAAGGGCTTTTTCCCCTTCGAACACCTTTTTGCCATCAATCACAGCCTTAACATCATCATCCAAAAACACTTCCTCCAATTCTGACTTGTAATTGAGCCATTTAATCTGGCCATCTATGTTTAATCCCCGTCTTTTGTACCTACCCTTTATGCCATCATCTTTTATTTCATCAATTTGATATTCAACAACTTTTGACAGTTTCATATCCTGGCTCTTAACAAAGTCAGGATGAAATGCAAAGTTCAGCATATGAAACCCAGAAATCATTGAAGGGTACATTAATATCGGAATCATGGCACCTTGTTTTCTTGCCTCATACAGGGCACCATGAGCAATTGATGATGAGATATTATATAAGTCTTTATCAAGAGATGAAAACATGTCTCCATATTTTATTAGCAATTGCTGGAAACCATCTTTGTCGTAATTAGGATGGTTCTCGAAGAACCTATGCAACTGGTCTAAAAGGTTTTTAACTAAAGGAGAGGTAAGGAATTTTCCTTCAATTGTTTTAGAATTTATAACTAAGGTGAACAGGTTTGTCTTTTGAGTAATGTTGATGGTCCATTCGGAAACAAAAAAACTTTTGTCGACATTGATTCTGGGAATAGCCTCTCTCAAGGCAGTCGCTACGTTAAAGGAAGTATAAAGTACTGGATGACGTTGAATATTCGCCCGATTACGTTCAACTACGTCAGCGGGAGGATGTGAATAGCAATCTGCATCTGCTTCTTTAAACCCCAAATATTCTTGGGTAACTCTATATACTTGGAACTCATAGCCGGGTTCTAGAAGTGTTATCGGTAAAATCGTATTGCCTAAAGTTGCTTGAATAATTTTCTTAATCTCGCCATAGTCTTCCTTCCCGGTGCAGTCTTTAATGATTGATTGAAATCTTGAATCAATTTCCTCAGCGGTACAAAATTCAAATTTATCAAAAGACACCTTTATATTTTATTAGGGTTTATGATGTAATCACTTACCCAGTCTACAATGCCTTGATGCTCTACTAAGTCCAGTCTCGTTCCTTTTTTGGTTTGGTGTTGCTTAGCGTCACGTGTATAATAGGAGGAAGTAACCATAATGCCTTTGTTTGCCTTTTCGTCTTCTATAACTTCATAGAAACTTCTAATTAATTCAATCCGAACAGGTCTTTTCTTACCATATCTTTTACACTCAACTAAGCACCTGAAAGGAAATCCATGGATGTTACTTATTGCAATTATATCTCGACCTCCATCTCGGGTTTGACCAGTTAGTTCAACTTGCCAGCCCTGATGATAAAGAAGCTCAGCAACAATTTCTTCGAACCTCCTGGGGTCCACTGTATATAAGAGATCATTGTCCATATAAATGTCTCTTATAATTGCTTTAATATCACTGACGATGATGATCTTTTCCTTTTTCGGTGCTTCTTCAGGAAAACTGGGAATAAAGTATTCCGTTGCACCAAATGGACTATATCCTAGTATACTTTCGAAATTGATTCCCGGAGGAAATGGGTTTCCGAAACCAAGGCTTCTCATCATTGGATTCACGGAGTATAGTCCGTCCGACCAAGCAGTCACTCCGCTTGTCCAGTCGTTAAATGGTTTTACAGCACGCATCGGTGCAAGTATCGTATCTGTCATTTCCTGAATTTTTCGATGCGACTCCATTAGCTGGTTTAGTTTTTCTTGTGTTTCTCTGAATCCTGCGAAAGGGTCCGGAATTATAAATTTAGCCATCTGATCGGCCTGTTTTTGAAACTTGTTCAAATCCATCTCGTTAGTTTTTATTGTACAACAAATATCGGTAACAAGAATGGAGTCAGAATACTAAAGGACAAAGAGTTATGCCCCAACTGTCACTTTAATGTTGATATGGGTGTCCTGGGTATAAAGAACTAAATCTTCATTCAGTTGGAATGAGTGGAATTTCCCTTCTCGCTAGTCTGGTTAGTTTCTTTACAAGTATGCCGGCAGTCGTATGTTGGGCTATAATGGGCTATCCCCTTAACAACCCCCACCTTGATTTTGGAAGCGGGCAACCCCCTCTTGATTCTGTATAAAGGTCAGTGATCTGCCATAAAGCTTCTACAAACAAAAATTCATCACAAAAAACCTTAAGAAACATAGTAACAATCGCCAATTACACAGAACGTCAGGCAAAAGATGGCAGGACTTTCTTCACTTTGGAATTAACTGGAGATGCGGAACTGGCCATGAGCCAGGCTACTGGAAAGCATCATGCTACGGTAAGAAAAGTGTCGGTTCCTCCACATTTGATGAACCGGTAGCTAAGAACTAGTAGGTTCAAAACTACCTGGGGCTATCGAACGGTCAGAACGTGAACCCATGAGTACATTAAAAAGAGCACCGGAGAAGTCATGATGCTAACGTTTATGCTTATCAGGCTGATCCTGAGGCTGCATACACCTATACAAGACCTGCAGGCGGCTTAAAATGGACTGGTATATAGGCTGATCCTACAGTTGGATACAAACTATAACAATACCTTGTCATACTCTATAATCACCGGAAATGCAGAGCAAATTAATGTAACATCAGGGAAACCTGGAGTAAAACTATTACGATTGATGACCAAACCAACATGGGAGTAGCTCTTGGAGGCCTGCTTTATATGGTGGAACAAGGCTCTGCTACTGCATGGATATATGTCAATGGAGTTCTTAAGTCGGAACAACAAGGCACGGTCAATGAGGGAGCGCTTGTATTAAACGCGAGTTACTTCTTAGAAAAATAATTAATGTAAAACCGGCCTTGGTTTGAGGGTAGCTTGAGTACGAAGGCGACAGGAAAGAAACTCCAGCATTTGCAATAGCTCAGCTGGATAGAGCAACTGCCTTCTAAGCAGTAGGTCATAGGTTCGAATCCTATTGGGTGTACCACTAAAATAAGCCCTCGCAGAGATCCTGTGAGGGCTTTGGTTTTTCATACTGACTGATTTTAAAGTTAGTAAATTCCAACTTCTAACCAGTCCGGATCTTTGGGATGCTTATAGGAATAATCAGACCCATTTAGAAAGTCCGGGGCCCAGCCAGGCGATTCTTTCTTTGACCACAATAACCTCAACCTTCCCAAGAAACGGATTTTCTTTTCCTGACCGGCATACGATCTTTGAATCCATCCATACGGCATGAACAGCAGCGAAGAAGTGAATTACCAGCGGGTGGCAGAAGCCATTGCCTATATCCGGGAGAATTTCAAAGCCCAGCCTTCGCTAAAGGATATCGCCGGCATCGTACACCTGAGCCCCGAACATTTTCAGCGGGTCTTCCGCGACTGGGCCGGGGTCAGTCCCAAAAAGTTCCTGCAATACACCAGCCTCGAATACGCCAAAAGCCTGCTGGAACAGAACCCCAAAATGCGCCTGGCGGAATTGGCCGAAGAAACCGGACTATCAGCTACCAGCCGGCTTCATGATCTGTTCGTATCCATAGAAGGCATGACCCCCGCCGAATACAAAAATGGGGCAGAGCGGCTGGAGATCCGCTACCGTTTTGCCACCGGTGTTTTCGGTCGTCTGTTGGTGGCATCCACCGATAAAGGGGTTTGTCACCTGGCTTATACCGATGAGGAAACAGAGGCATTAAATGCCCTGCAGCAGAAATTTCCGGCTGCACGTTTTTCGGAAGGGCAGGATGAATGGCAGGACCGTGCACTGGCTGTTTTCCAGGGCGACCGGGATGATTTGCCGGAGATCCGGCTGCACCTCCGCGGGACCGAGTTCCAGCTTAAGGTCTGGGAATGCCTGCTGAAAATCCCGTCGGGAGCGTTAAGCACCTATTCCGAAATAGCCACGCAACTCGGGCAGCCCAATGCCTCCCGGGCCGTGGGTACGGCGGTGGGGAGTAACCCGGTGGCCTATCTCATTCCCTGTCATCGGGTTATCCGGGCAAGCGGGGAGTTCGGGAATTACAGGTGGGGAGCAGACCGAAAAACGGCAATGATCGCCTGGGAAGCCGTACATGAAAACCGGGAACCCGGATTAACGGAAAACCAACATGGGGATTAACAACAGCATGCTATACAGCAGGTAAGCCACCACCCCGAAAAGTAAGCCCTTTTTTCCGCTGCGGATAAGAGACCCCAGCCGCAGCTTCCATCCGATACCGGCCATCGCCAGGGTCAGGACAATTTCTCCGGAGACTTTCAGTCCGCCAAGTAAGGGAGCAGGAAGCGTGATCAATGAATTCAGTACCGTAATTCCCAGGAATGCCCAGAGGTACCAGGGTATGGACAGCCGGCCGGAACCATTGCCGTTTTTCCTGCGATTCAATAAAAAAGCCACAAAAAATAAAGCGGGGGTAAGCAGCGCCACGCGGGCCAGTTTCATGCTCAGGGCTTCGGACAACACCTCTTCTCCAAATGGGTATGCGGCTCCGGCCACATTGCCTACAGCATGCAGGGAACTGCCCAGGAAATAAGCTACGGAATGATCTTCGAGTCCGAAGTACCGGAACAGAGGTGGAAGTGCCAGCATGAGGAGGGTTCCCAGCAGATTCACCACCGCCATGGCAATGCCGGTGTCTTCGGCGCTGCTTTTCAGCCTGGGAGATAATGCCGCAATAGCGCTGCTGCCGCATATGGCTGTCCCGAACCCGATCAGGATGCCGCTATCACCCGGACAACGGAAACGTTTGGAAAGACGTGGGATCAGGAAAAGGAACAGCCCCATAGCCACCACGAGAAAAACCAGGGTTTGCCACCCGATGCCGCTGAGTCTCCGGTAATCGATACCAAAAGCAAGCAATACAATGGCGAATTCCAGTCCCCTTCCGGCAAAAAAGCCGATCCCTGCAGCAGCCTGCTTTCCCGGACGGAATAGGTTGCCGGCCAGGATGCCCAACAAAAGGGCGAGGATAACGGGATTCAGGAACACTAAGACGGGAGACAAAGCCCAGGCGATGCCTCCCGTTAACACTACCCACACATAACCGGAGTATACCGGTGGGTTAGTTCCGGTCATTGGTTTTTCACCGGTCCCGACCAACTGCCGATTCCTCCGTTGAGATTATACACGTCTTTGAATCCGGCATTGATCATCATGCCGGCAGCACGACTGCTTCTTCCGCCGCTGCGGCAGTAAAGCAGGTATTTTTTATTGGGATCCAGGGTGGCCAGTGCCGATTGGAAATCGCCGTTACTGACGTCCAGGAACATATCCGCACCTTCGATGAACCCATCGGAAACTTCGCCGGCAGTGCGAACATCGATCACCACCACAGAACTGTCGTTGAGCATCGGAACGGCTTCATTCTGACCGATATTCCGAACCTGAGCCCTTTCCTGCTTTTGGCCCGGAGCTTCGGATTGCTGGGCATTGCCGCAGGAGGTCATGCCAAGTGCCAGTATCAATGCGCTGAACAATAAGGTGTTTTTCATACTTCAAAAATCCGCCTCTGTGGCCTGGGATAAGGTGACACAGGTTACACAGCCTTAATTTTCTTACTCCGCGCTTTTCCTATTTTCGTGCTGTGAGATACCTGATTTGCCTGCTACTTTTCCTGGCACCCGTTCGTTTCCTTTTTGCCCAGCCTAAACTGGTGGTGGGTATTGTGGTGGACCAGATGCGTTACGATTACCTGACCCGCTATTCTTCCCGTTTCGGGGAAACGGGGTTCAAACGCCTGCAACGTGAAGGATATAGCTATGAGAATGCGCAATACCCTTATATCCCCACCTATACCGGCCCCGGACATGCCAGCATCTATACCGGCACCACACCTTCCTATCACGGCATTGTGGCCAACGACTGGTACGACCGGTACAGCAACACCTATGTGTATTGCGCCGAACCGCTTATCGACTCAGGTGACCGGATTCTGTCTCCGGAAAACCTGCAAAGCAGCACAGTTACCGACCAACTGGCCCTTGCCAGCGGATTTCGGTCGAAGATTGTGGGGGTGAGCATCAAAGACCGGGGCTCTATCCTTCCGGCTGGTCACGCTGCCACAGGAGCTTACTGGTATGACAGTAAAAGCGGGAAGCTGGTCACCTCTTCCTGGTACAGGGAAGGAGAGTGGGTGAATGCCTTCAATAAGCGCGGACTTCCGCTGAATTACCTGGAGCGGGAATGGAATACCCTGTATCCGCCGGAAACGTATACCGCTTCGGCTCCGGACGACAACCCTTACGAAAACAGCCTGGACAAAGACAGGGCTCCGGTATTTCCATACGACCTGAAAAAGCTCAGCGAATCCTGGGGCTACCGCTTGCTTCCTATGACTCCTTTCGGGAATTCCTGGGTGTTTGAAGCGGGTAAGGCAGCGATAGAAGGAGAGCATATGGGACAAGGCGACTACTGCGATTTTCTGTGCCTGAGTTTTTCTGCGACAGATTATGCCGGGCATTTTTTCGGTCCGCAGTCAATGGAAATAGAGGACATGTACCTCCGCCTCGATAAGGAGCTCGGCGACTTTCTGAACTACCTGGATGCCCGTTTCGGGAAGGGGAATTACACCTTATTCCTTAGTGCCGATCACGGTGCCAATGAAGTGGCGGCCTACCTGGAAGACAACCGGATGCCCGGCGGGTTGCTGGACATGAAAGGACTGGAAAACCAGCTTTCCGACTACCTGAAGGAGCACTATGCCGACAGTCTTCTGCTGGCTGTCACCAACGAACAGATCTACCTGGACCAGACCCGGATAGCGGCGCTTAACCTAAACTATAAGGCACTGTGCAGGGACCTGGCCCAATGGGCGGAACAGCAAAAAGGAATTCACCGGGCCGTTGCAGGTAGCGACCTGGAGCAATATACTTTTGACCCTGTTCTGCGCCGTTTATGGAATGGCTATTGGCCGAAACGAAGTGGTGATGTGTTGCTGCTCACAGCTCCGGGGTGGATGGATTCACGTCCGAAAGGAACCACACACGGCAGTGGTTTCAGTTACGATACCCGGGTGCCGGTATTGTTTTACGGCTACGGCGTACAGGCGGGAAAAAGTACCCGCCCGGTCAGTATCTGTGATATTGCGCCAAGCCTGTCGCTGATCCTCGGGATACAATTTCCGAGTGCTAATACGGGAGATCCTTTATCCGAGATGCTGGGATATTGAGCAACCGGTCCACTCGAAAACCGGAAGCGTCCATTCAGAAAAGGGTGCTGGTATTCCTCCCCGTTACCTTGTTATTTTCGAAGTCTACTAATGGTGCATATCCTTTGGTTAGGAACGTTTCGTTCCCCATTACAACCGGTTTCTCCCCCCGAAACCGGTTTTTTTATTTTATGGAAGTACCTGGAAGAAACGTCGTCGTATGCCTTCGGTGGTTTTAAGTTGCAGGAGGTAGGTGCCCGAACCGGTGCTTAGGTCAAGGGCGGTGCCGACCTTCCAGAAGCCGCTCTGAATTTCCCTGCCGCTCAGATCGGTAATGCGGAACCAGGCATCTTCATTTAAGGTATTGAACAGTTGATCGCGACAGGGCAGTGGATAAAGCCCCACAGCGTTTTCGGAGAGTTTTCGGGAGGAAAGCGAAAGGAGAGGCATCCCCTGGCTGCTGCCGGCCTGCAGATAATTCGTTCCTTCATCATAAAGCAAAGCCACCCCATAGAGTCGTTCGGTATTCCATCCCTGTGAAAGCGTATGCTCTTCCGTGATCACTACCGAATCACCCGGGTTCTGTGGCAGTTGAATGTTTTGACCGTTTGGGGCTCCGTTTCGGTAAACATGTACCGGGTTTTTTTCGCCATTCTGGTTGGTGCGAAAAACGGTGTCCTCAAAAATTCCCTGGAAGAGTAATGCCCCGCTTTGTCCCGAAGACGCTACCCGTTTGATCACAACTTGTGTGACGGCCTTGTCGGATGAAGGAAATCCAATCGATACCCGAACAGAAAAATCACTGCTGTCGCCAAGCTCATTGTTAAACAGTGCGGGGTCCGTATAATCGGATTGTGCAGGTATGGGTGTCCCCTGGATCACCAAACGTGGCGTACTCCCGTACACATTGTAGAATTGCGTACGACCGTCGTTGCCTGATTTATTTTCCTGGTTCAATTCGCATTGAGGATAGGGTGAACTCGGGTGGTACGACAAGTGGATTACCTGGGGGAATGCCGACAGGTTGGTGAAAAAACCGGGATTCCGGGAAGCACAGGTGCTGCACCAGGTATTGGTAAAATGCTCCACCACCACCTGCTTAGGTACCTGAGCCCGTACGGAGGTCAGTAACAGAGCGTTTAAGGAAAGGAGTATAAGTCGTTTCATGGAATGGAAATAAAAGGGATTTCTTTTCTATGGATGAAGATCAGTCCGAGACTGGAAAGGAATACCAGCAAGGCATATATAAATAACTGCCCACCGTCATCCATCACCACGATACCCAGGCTGGTCAAATGGAAAAACAGTGCTCCGGAGATTACTCCGGCAGCGATCAATGCCCCATAAAGACGAAGGCGTGGAATCAGCAGGAGGATCCCGGCGACCAGTTCGGCGACGCCGGAAGCATAGCGCCCCCAAGGTTCTATGCCTACGGTTTCAAAAATATAGATACTCTCCGCCGACCCGCTGAATTTGAAATATAGGGTTTGAAGCAAAAGGAGGGAAGCGATCAGGGCAAGTATCCAGTCCAGTATTTTCATAGCGCGTTACTTAAAACATTCAGGGTTATGTTTACTTCTTTATCGAGGATCAGGCTGCTTTTCCCAACACCGTAATCCAATCGGTTCAGGGTAAAAGAACCTTTTAGCCGGTAGTAATCGCCTTCCGGTGTGGCCGTGAAGGGGATGGTGATTTCCCGGGTCGTGCCTTTTAAGGTCAGATTAAAATAACCCCGGTATTCATTCTCTCCCTGTCCTTTTCCGAAAAACCGGCTTTTCATGCTGATCTGCGGAAAATCGGTCACGTTAAAATATTCTTCCTGGCGCAGATGCCCGTCGCGTTTCCCGATGCCGGTATGGATGGTTTCAGCCTCAACCGAAGCCTGTATATCCGATTTATACAACTGTTCCGGGTTAAAACGGAGGGTGCCGGTAACTGGCCCGAAACTGCCTTCAACCATTACACCGGCATTTCTGATGGAGAAGCGCACTTCGGGTGTCGGATCCTGAATTTCCAGACCCTGCAGGATCGTTGCGGAGAGCAGGATGATGGCGGTTAGGATCCCTTTCATAATGTATCCGGATTAAATAGGCGGTAGCTAAATCCGAAGAGTCCCATGAGTGCCTTGTTGCGAAAGCGGTCGTTGTCTTTATAGAGGGTTTGCTCCGTCGTGTATTCGGCAAAGATGAAGGTAGCACCGGCCCTTACCCCAATCCTGGGGTTCGGCCAGTAACGCAGCATAAGTTCCGAATTCAGGCTACCCAGGTCGTTGTCGCTGGTGAGCAGCAGATTGAATGCGGTGGGATGCGCGGATTGAACGGAAGACCACTGATTATTTCGCGTGGTTTCGTAGCGGGCATCGCGGTCTATACCGAAACTAAACCCGACGGCGTCAATATTGAACTCCACTTCGAACTTCGGGTTGATCCGGTAATTCAGGTGAATGCTCAGGTTGAGGCTTCCGATTCCATACGAGGAAAAACGAAGGGTGTCGAAATTTTCCGGGATATTCTCACTGAAGATCACTCCCAGTCCTGTTTTCCCGGATGTGAGTTCGGCGGGAGCCGTCACAAAATCCTTGTTGCTGCCCCAGTTATAACTGAAACGCAGTCCATAACCAACCCGAAAGTTTTTCTTCTTCCCGAATCCGTGCAAGTGGGAATAGGAAAGGGATAAGGCCTGCTGGCTAGCTCCTGCGGAAATGCCCAGATCCAGAACCTGGTTGGGGCTGCGTAAATACTGTCCGTAAAGGGAGCTGCAGAGAAACAGTATCGGAAAAAACAGGAATCGGAGTCTCATAAGGGGTAATACTTGTTTCCTCCATCAGCGGTGCACTTACTTTACCGGTTCAGGAGCGGTTCACGGCAATTCGTCTGCTTATTAAACAAGACCTGACAGAAACTAGCGGATTTTTTGCAACACCAGGATAAGAGCGACCAGCAGTAGTACGATTCCCACTATGCGGTCGATGTGGTGCAGGTTTTTGATCCAGGCCTTTCGGTACAGGAATACCCCGATTACCGTTACCAGCCACTGAAGGAGAAATGCTCCGAAAGAAGCGCCGAGGGCGAAAGCCCAGCGGTGTTCCCAGGTGGCCTCTCCGGGCGACAAAGCAATCCATACCCCTGCCCAAAAAAAGATTAGCTGAGGATTCAGACTGGCCAGGATAAAACCGAGCAGGAAGGGTGAATAGCGCTGTTTCGGAGGCGCTGCATCGAAAGGCTGGGCCTTTTTTAAGATCAGTCGGCCGGCCAGAAAGAGCAGCACGCCAATAAATAGCCAGAAGAACAGGGATTGAAGTTTCGGGTAGTTCAGCAGGTTGGCGGCAAAAACGGCAGCAAGCAGGGCATAGGGGATCTCAGGCATGGCTCCACCGATCCCCGTAAACAAAGCACTTCTTCTTTTTCCGCGAATGGAGAGGCGCAGCACCTCACTGTTTACCGGTCCGAGTTGCAGGGATCCGAGGAAACTGATTCCGGTGGCAATTACAAAGAGCTCTCCTGGGTGGAATACCATGTAGCTTGTTTATCTCCGGACTGTGGGGTTGGTGGTTTTTTTCTATCGATAAAATGTCTTTTTAGCGTGGACAGGAACTCGGAGGCAGGAGTATAGGGAGTGCCATTGCGGTAATTGGCCAGGCTGATCTGCCAGATCAGGTGCATGGAGCGGAAAATGTCGCGGTATGCGCGGAACACCCCGTAGTTCCGGCTGTAGATATGCCCGGCTTCGGAGGTGGTTCCGTTCACCTCAAGTACCCGAATATGCTTCCCGGTTTCAAGGTCGCCGGGATCGGAGACTTTCAGATCGAAACGCCCGAAATAAAATCCCTGCATTTCCCGGGCTATTTCGGAGAATACACGGTGTACCGCATCGTTGATCCGGTGATTTTCATTGGTGAACTCCGTGCCCCGGCAATGGTTACCGATGGGCTCCAGCAGGCGGTATTCCCCTTCAAGGGGTACTTCCGAGAGGTCGTATAGGGCTTCCAATCGTTTGATTTGCCTGGAACTGCGGTAATCTTTATGCATGAGGGTACGGATATCCGATTGGCCGTCGCCCGTAACACCCAGAAATTTTTTACCGGTGATGGAAATGACCTTTCCTTCCGGTTCTCCGGGGTGGCGGTAGAACAGGACCCCGTATTCATGCGGACCGGTAACATACTCCTGGAGGAGGTAGAGTTCTTTTTTATCACGAAGGAAACGGAGCAGATTTTCCATGGAATCCAGGAGGCTAACCCCGTCTCCGCGTTCCCCCACATCGGGCTTGGCGATCAGGGGAAACTGCAGTCCGCTTTGCATGAATAGCTCCAGCCAGTGGCCTTCGGCAGGATGGATACGTAGAGTTTGGGGTTTGACCCTTTCCGGAACCAGGTCGAGTATGCGGCTTTTCGATTCTCCGAAAAAGCCCCCCATTTCAATACCCGGGTTTGCTGCCGTCATGTAGAGCGGTGCACGGGCACGCAGGGCCAGCCAGGCCCAGTAGAAGAGGGTTGGGAGGTATACCAGCCAAACCGGCCAGTACTCGAAACGAAGGGCGTTAATACGGTGCTTCATTCTCAAAGGCGCGAATCCTTTCTTCCGTATTGTCGAGCAGATCCTGGTGATACCATAGCAATCCGTTTGGGTCCCTTTGCAGGCAACTGATGGAAAGCGTTTGCAGGGAGGGACCCCGTTTCATAACCAGTCCGTGGTCGGCATTTTCGTCTTCCGTAAAGCGGTGGAAGTCAAGGATGTCTTCGGCACCGGGTTCCGGGTTTTCGGCCAGGAATTCGGAAAACCACTGTTCTCTTTTTTTTCTGACCTCCGGTGAATACAGAGTGCTGGAAGACCAGATTGCCGGCTTGTCAAAATCCAGTTCACTGAGATGCCGGTGCTGGCCGTCCCAACGAAATTCCTGCAAGAGGTTTTCAATGTTGCAGATGGCCACTATGGTAAACGGCTCGATTCCGCTCAGGTTGTATTCGTTGTTGAAAGTCAGAAGATCCTGACAGAGTATGGCGTCCAGCAACACCAATCCCCTGGACCGGCGGTAGGGGGTGTTTCGTTCATGCGGGGAAAAGGCACCGTTCAACAGGCAGTAATCCCTGTTTTGGGAAGACACGATCCAGGTGCCGCCCGCTTCTCCGTCGCGGGGAAAAAGCAGCTCCCTGTCTTTCTGAATGGTCAGTTCCGGCCTGGCAGCTTTTCTGCGCGTATTCTGTTCATCGCGGTTGCTGGTGAACAGGTAGCCGTTTTTTTGGGGGATAAAAGTCAGCGTACACATTACTTACGATCGGCTTGTAAACTGAAGGGTGGAATAGGCTATCCCGAAATTTACCGGAAGCTGGCCTTCCAGGCCGAGGCTTTTGGCAGCTACGCGGATAAGAGCCATATGGTGAATCATGTGTTCCATATTGTAAAGGAGTTCCCGTCCGAGGCTACTGTTTAATCTTTCCGGCGGAATATTTCCGGGAAAAGGCTCGTGACGGAGCTCAATGGGATGGGGGAGCGGGTATTGGGTCAGGGTATGGATTAGTTGTTCCATCCGATCCGTAAAAGCGTGGGCTTCCTGCTCGTATTCGGGATTTCGTTCTCTTTTTTCGTATTCCACCGGTCCGGCAGTACACCCCTTGTCCAGGGCTTCAAGCACTTCCAGGATATGGCGACAATGTTTTCCGATACTGTTTCCGGATAACAGGTCGACCGGTGCACGGTAATCTTCCGAAGGGATCGAAAGAACGAAGGATTTCAATTGGGTATACACATCACGGAGGCCTTGTACGGCTCCGGAGTAGCCTGCTTGTTCCATAGGCATATTTACGGGGTTCTGGAGTATTCGGTTTCCTGAGCAGACGAAAGTTAACGGAATTCCTGACAAATTTTGTGTTATGGTATTTCTGTGAAAAAAACGCTACGTTTGCACTCCTCAAAAAAGAGTTCGGGGTGTAGCGTAGCCCGGTATCGCGCCTGCTTTGGGAGCAGGAGGTCGTAGGTTCGAATCCTGCCACCCCGACAAGAGAACTGGCCTCGGAGATTATTCTCCGAGGCTTTTATATTTTCTGAACGGCTCAAATTTATTTGAGTGAGTGATGGAAAATATAAAAACAGGTCATGAAATGACCGGGCCAGATTTTCGGAATTTTCCGGACCACAGGATCATCGTCGGGTAATCCTGCCACCCCGACAAGAGAACTGGCCTCGGAGAATATTCTCCGAGGCTTTTTTGTTTTCCGGTGATAGATTTTCTCTCCGTCAGACTACCATAGAAATATTCGGTTGGTGTGGGCAAGCTAATTCGCTAACAACGTTAGCGGTCTTTTTGCTCTGGGTATAAGGTTATGTAGGATTGCCCATTTTTTACTTGTCTAAAAAATGGGCGAAAAAAGGACAGTTTTCCTGAA
>CAXPEB010000055.1:0-37234 GCA_964215915.1 Bacteroidia bacterium | reverse complement strand
GCGGATAGGCGGATAGGCCGCATAAAGGGCTTTAACCCCTTTTCCGATACGTTTCTCCTGAAACAGTCTAAGAATTTCCAGATCACTCATGGGTGTTTTTGGTATGAATACCCGAATTGCCCGAAGGTCATCAGCAAAAAACACTTTTTTTATCTGAGTAAGAATGATTTTCCGTTTTCCCTGTTAATGCCTCTCTATTCCGGCATGTCGGGTAGGGTAAGTGCTCATTTATCGGTCTTATGAATATTCTCATTTACCTTAGCGATGAATCGGGCATATACAAACGAACCACCTGTTTACGTTACACTCAAAACCTCACCCATGAAGGCTCTAATTTTTCCCTTTCTCCTCAGCGTATTGATCTCTTTTCACCTGCCCTTTCGTCCGGGACACCAGGGAACAGCCGATATTCCGGCCACCTCTGCAGTTAAACCCGTCCCGCCCGATAGCGTGGAATACAACGGTACCATGCAGGAAACAACGGATTTTCTCAGCTTCAGGAACGGACATCAGAACCTGTATTACTATCCGGGTTCCGACAGTTTTCTGTATCTCTATTCGGAGATCTCAGCCCCTGAGGTTATCGCCCAGGGAGAACGCAGCCCGTTGAATATCTCTCTGGTCATTGACCGCAGCGGGTCGATGTCGGGCGACAAACTCAAATACGCCAAAGAGGCCGCCAAATTTGTGGTACAAAACCTGGGACCAAAGGATTTCGTTTCCATCATCACTTACGAATCCGGCGTGCAGGTGGTAGCAGCGGCCCAACCGGTAACGAATAAACAGCACCTCATCAACCTGATCGATAATGTAAATACCGGAGGTTCCACCAACCTGAGCGGCGGAATGTTTGAAGGATTTACCCAGGTTCAGGTCAATAAAAGCGACGAATACGTAAACCGGGTGCTGCTAATGTCCGACGGACTGGCCAACGTAGGCATCTCAGATTCTGCTTCTTTGGTTCAGGCGGCAGCCAAAAAACTGGAAGAAACCGGAATCGGTCTTTCCACCTTCGGAGTGGGCGCCGATTTTAATGAAAACCTGATGCAAAGCCTGGCGGAATACGGCGGGAACTACTACTTCATCGGCACCCCCGATCAAATCCCCGACATCTTTGCCAAAGAGCTGAATGGGCTGCTGCTGGTAGCAGCACAAAACCTGAAACTCCGAATCGAATTCCCGGCAGGGGTCACCTTGAATAAGGTATTCGGGTACCGCTACGAACAAAAGGGTAACACCATAGAAATTGATTACCGCGATATTTTCTCCCTGGAGACTAAGGCCGTACTCATCCGTTTCAAAGCAGATCCACAATCCAATGCCGATCTCCTTTTCCGGGAAACCGCCACCTTCGTACTCGCTTCCGACGGAAGCAACCGCGAACTGAAAACCGAAACCCGGCTGAAATTCCTCGGTGAACCGGCTCTATACCATCGTTCCTACAACAAGACCGTGCTCCAGCAAATTGTGCTGTTCGAGTCCAATGCTATCCTGGAAGAAGCGATGGGACAAGTCGACGGGCGTGATTACCAAGGCGCCAGAGAAAGGATGAACAGCGGAAGGCAGGAGCTGAAACGTTACCGGGCCATCACCCCCGACAACCAGGAACTGCATGTTCAGGACTCCCTCTACAACAACTACGAAGACCAGATTGAAGAGGTGGAGAAGATGAAGGAAGAAGAGCGCAAGTTCTACCAGAAAGACAACAAGATGCGCAACTACGAAATGAGGAAGAAAAAATAATGGGATCTCCCCGGGTCAGGCTACCGGCCCGGGGGAGTTTCCGCTCTTCTTACGGGATGCTTCCATCAACAGGATCAACCCGTAACCCAACACATAACATCCCATATCGGCCCAGGAAAAGGAATTGCCCAAGAGGGTAATCATCCATACCGAATCTTCCATACCCAGCAAAGCGATCAGGTCCATGGCCTGTAATCCTTCCACCAAAAATGCGAACAACAATACGCCCATTGCCGCCTTTCTTACCGGCAATTCCACAAACCCGAGCAGGAAGCTATAGATCAGAATAACCACCAATACGTCTCCCAGGTAAGGGCGAACAAACCGGTCATGCACAAACAGGGCGATTCCCAGTTCTATTGCCAGCAGTACAAAAAAGAGGATGAAGTAGAAGGAGTTGAAGCGTAACCTTTTCATTTTTCCGGGTCAAGCAGACGTATCCCCTCTTCTTCTATGGCAATATGCTTTTCGCGGTAAAGCGCTCCGACAGCCTTTTTGAAATTCTTTTTGCTGATGTTCAGGGTTTCGTAGATGAGTTCGGGACTGCTTTTGTCATTGAGAGCAAGGAAACCGTCGGAATCCTTCAGTTTATCAAGTAGCAATCGGGAGTTTGGTTCGATGAAATTACCGTATCCGATGGGGTGTATGGTGATGTCCAGCTTATTCCCCTCCCGGATTCGACGTACCCAGCCTTTGAGTTGCTCTCCGTATTTCAGTTCCCGGAACGTTTCATTGCGGTATACCAGTCCTTTGTGAACCTCATTTACAATTACCGAATAGCCCATTTCACTTTCATGAAATACCAGGAGGTCAACCTCCTCTCCTTTTTCCACGCGGAGGACTTCATTCTCCAGGAAATTATCCAGCTTGCTGCTGGCAAACAGCCGGTCCGTTTCTTCATCCAGTTCCAGGAACACCAGGTATTCCTTCCCGGCTTCCATTGGGGTTTGCTGTTCATGAAAGGGAACAATCAGGTCTTTTTCCAGCCCCCAGTCGAGGAATGCGCCCACACGGCTCACCTCCTTTACCCGCAGCATCCCGAATTCATGCAGCAGCAACTTTGGTTTCAGGGTAGTGGCGATTTTCCTGTCTTCCGAATCGCGGTAGATAAAAACCTGGAGTTCATCACCAGGCTCCGCTCCTTCCGGAACGTACTTGTTGGGAAGCAGCACCTCTTCTCCTTCTTCGTCGGCCAGGTAAAGTCCGACTGAGGTATTGCGCAGCACTTCGAGAAGGTGGTATTGTCCGGGTCGCAGCATAGTAACGCAAAGGTAATGAAGGAAACCCGACACGTTTATCCGTCTATCTTCACGTTGGTGGAAAAAGGGCAATTTTACGCAACTCTTTTCTGAGCAATTTCATCCTGTTTATGTGATACCAATAAACGCCTCCATGAAAAAACTACTCTTACTGCTCGTATTCCTGTGCGGATACTCGGCAATCGTCTCTGCTCAGAATAGTTACCTGAAAGTTGTTGTCAACTTCCGGGACAGCATGAATCTCTACTGGAATCAGGCTATTCCCTGTGTAATAAAAAATACCGATAGCTCTTCGAATCCCAACGGGCTGGTGAGCGTCACGCACCTGGACTGGCCAGGCACTGCATACGACAGCATGTCGATTGACTCCGGGTACACCCCTCAGGATATCAGCATTCATTATTACGTTTGTGGCAGCTGGTTTACGCTGGACACCGTGTTGACCGGCTCTTACTACTCCGAGTACACGATCACTCCCCCCTGCTCGCAACCCTGCAATCCCAACTATAGCGGATATTTCCTTACCAACCCGCAGAAACTGCGCGTAACGCCCGGACAAACGAGCTCCAATTACCTGCACACCTGGGATTTCGGCGATGGGACGGTAGTTAGCGGTGTGAGTGCGGCAGATGTTACCCATACATACCGCAGTACAGGCAACTTTGTGATCACGCATACCGTTTACCACAACTCCGGTTACTGTTCTGAAAGCCGGTCTGATACCGTTAATGTGGCTTCGCTGCCCTGCAAACCGGATTTCACATATGGCGGGGATGGTCTTGTGGCGGCATTCTTTCCGGAGCACCCCGGGTTAAGCCGGAAGCACGACTGGACTTTCGGTGACGGGTCGGGAACGGTTACCCAGGAAAACCCTTCGCATGCCTATGCCAGTACAGGGACCTACACCGTTACCCACCGGATCTATGATACCGTAAGCGGTTGCGATACCAGTATCAGCAAGCAGATCCTCGTTTCCAATACCTGCCAGGCTCATATCCGGGTATTGAAGAACGATCCCTGGTCAAACGGACTGCAGTTGGAAGATTCATCGGTGTACAATTCTTCTTTTCCGATCAAGTATTACTGGCGCTCCGAGTACAGTCCGGGATCCTATTATCAATATTACCCCTGGTTCTCAAGTGCCGGGCAAAAAACCGTAAGCCTGAAGATACGGAATGGTACCTGCGTGGACAGTACGGCTGTAACGCTTGGAATTGGTACAGACTGTAACACCCCGGTGATTTCTCTGCAACAAGCCAGCCCGACCCCCTACAACCCCAATTATTATGTAAGAGTGGAGGGTCTATCCCAGCGCCCCTTTACCGAGTACCGCTGGAAGTTCCCGGATGGAAGCACAAGGACCGGAAACGGCACCCTTTATGCCCACAACAGTTCCGACTCCTTTGACATCTGGTTGTATTGGGATAACGGTTTGAACTGTATGGACAGCCTGAAACAGCGTGTTTCAATGCCCTTTGACTCCTCACTGAACATCACGTCGTTCTCGGCTACCAATGACGGGAACAGCGGTTATACCACCTTCCAGCGGGCCATACAAGGTCATTACACCTCCGTTACCCTGGATTACGGAGACGGTACACAAACCAACTATTTTGCCGGCAGTCACTGGTACCCCGCCACCGGTACCTACACGGCCAAACTCGTTGTTTCCAACGGTTTTGTGTCAGACTCCATGACCTTTCCGGTTTCTATAACCAATGCCAACCAGTGTTTTGGTGGCAACATCAGTATCAATACGGTTTGGAACAAGCCCAACCACCGGTATTTTCAGTCAAGCGTGAACCTGAATTACGACTTGTTTCCGAATGGATACTCCGACCTGGATTTCAACTGGGTATTCAGCGACTCCAGCAAACATTACGACAACTATTTCTCCGACAGCTTTGCTACAGGGCATTACACTGTATGGTTGCAGGTTAGCGATCCCCTGGGGAAATGTAACCTGAATGATTCTGATAACTTTACCGTTGGAAACCCGATAAGCTGTAATGCCCTATTCGGGAGCTATGCCCCTAACTCTGCAAATCCCAGGGCGATTAAATTCACCCCGGCTCATACGGCCAGTAGCTATTCCTGGGATTTTGGCGACGGCTCCACTTCCACCCAGCAGTCTCCGACCCATACCTATGCCAACTACGATTCGTACACCGTAACACTAACGGTTACCGGTACCGGATGCAGCGACACCAAAACCCAAACGATCAATGTCTACGGATACTGCAACGCTTACTTCTCTTACTCCTTTGTAGCTCCGTATACAATCCGATTTATCCGGAATACCAGCAGTGGTACCCACTACAACCGGTCTGTCTGGTACTTTGGAGATGGCGACTCCGCCTTTACCGGGGATACGGTCATCCATACCTACAACGGGGCAGGAGGATACTACCCCACTTGTTATGGTGCAGACTCAAACGGGAACAAAAACAGTGGCTGCAATTATACCCAGTGGCTGGGAATCAGCACCTGTGGATGGTATACCGGCAATAACATGCTTTATGGTCTTCTTAAGTTCGACGATACGGTGCGGTACGATTTTGATTCCGTTAAGTTGTACCTGATAGGCCATGACAGTGTTGCCGGAACCCTTACCGCACTGGACTCTTTTATGGTGAGTGATTCAGCAACCTATAACATTGACTTAAGCTGCCATACCGGCCCCTTCCTGCTGAAAGCAGCCTGTTATGCAGGAACCAAATACTATGCGGACTTCTTCCCGACGTATTCGGCCGATGCCACACTTTGGAGCAATGCCAATAGAATCACGGATACCAGCGGCTTCCATCAAATGAATATCAATATGGTCAGGGGCAATAACCCCGGCGGTCCCGGATTTATTGGCGGCTATATCAGTCAGGGTGCAAACAAAAGCGGAGCGGCGCTGGAAGGCATACAAGTTAACCTGTATACGGAAAACGGAGACCCGGTAGCCTATACCTATAGCCTGGCGGCCGGCCGATATGAATTCAGCAACCTGGCTTATGGCAAGTACCAGGTGCTGGTGGAAATCCCCGGAAAACCCTCAGGTATCCAGTGGGTTATTCTCTCTGCTGACGAGCCTACCGCCGACGGCCGCGATTTTGAAGTCAACAAAGAATCCGTAAGCACTCTCAACGCGTACCGTCCTGCTGCTTTGATACCGGTAAAGGTGTATCCTAACCCGGGTAGCGGAGAAGTCTTTGTGGAATGTGAATACGCCCTTGAATTTGAAGGCATTTATGACATGACGGGCAAAAGGCTGACCGCTGAAACGGAAACACGCAGCAACGGTTACCGCCTGGACCTGCGTTCTTTACCGGCCGGCAATTACCTGATCCTGCTCAACTCGGAACAAGGTCCGTTACGAATACGCTATACCAAACAATGACCCTTTCAACACATAAAGCCGGCTCCCTGAAGCCGGCTTTTTTATGCGTTCTGCTTTTTAGTGAAAGATAATCCTATCTGAAAGCAAGCATGATAAATTGTGTTTTATGGGAATACGCCCCGATGCTTGTTTTATAATGAACCGATCTTTTGCGTCAGCATTTCGGCCAGGTACCTGGCCTCCGCTTCATCCACTCCGGAAGCAAAGCTGTATGTGCGCAACCCATAATCAAAACGCACTTTGCCAGGACCCAGACCCCATAAGGCCATGCGGTTACCGAAAGTCGTATCTTCTCCGGCCGTGTACCGGAAATTGCTCACTTCGGAAGCGGACAGGTTCCGGTGCCTTCCGATCCCGAACAGTGTTTTCTCCAGAAACAGGTACCCTCCTTCCAAACGGAGAGACTCTTTCCCGAAAATATTCCAGAGTACAAGGGTGGATATGGCCAGACCTCCGACAATCCAGAAGACAAGCCAGGCAGTCATAAAGTGTGTTGCCTCTTCCGGCATAGTTGAACTTGTCAGCTGCCCTCCGACCATAACCAGGCCGAACAACCAACCTGCCAGCCAAGTCAACCCGAAGACGATTACCACAAAATTTTTCTTTACCGGAACCGTAATTTTCAATTGTCGGCCGTACTCTTCCACCCGCGCTCGTCCATTCTTCATCTTTCTTATGGATTGAATTTCAGGGAAGTTACCGATTTCTCCAAATCCTCGGAAGTTTGTCCGAATACCTGGATAGCCACCGATCTGTTCGGGGAATCAACCAGGTAAAAGGTCAGGAAAAATACTCTGGCGGAATCGGTCATCTGATATTTGAGCTTGATCATACAGCTTTCCTTACCGGCAAAAAACTTCGCCTCCTGCCTTTCCAGCTGCATATTCCCTCGCTGCCACCCGTTCCTCAGTTCCTTATCAAAAAGTGCCATAGCCTGGGAACTGGTGGATTTATCCAGCTGCATACTTCGGGGGATGCCTGAAAACAGAATCACATTGCGAGGATCCAGGCTATCGATATAAAACACATAGTTCCCGGTTCCGGCCATTTTACGCATACTCTGCAACCGATTGCTGTTCAATTCCTCATCCAGACCGCTCTTGGCGAAGCTCTCCGCCCACTGTTCGGAAGTCATAAAAAGATAGTGCTCCGGCAAGTGAACGCTGGCTTTTATCTGATCGATCCGGTGTTCCTTTCCTTCAATCGGGGCGGGCTGTTTTTTCTTCTCCAGGGGGTTACAGGCAACCAGTACCATCCCGGCAAGGAGTAGGTAAATTTTCATACCTGCATAATAGGAAATCTCCCTAACTAAACGGTGTACGCCCTAGCGAAGTTTTTCCAGCTTGTTGAGCACCTTTTGCAGGCGTTTGACTTTGCTCTCCTTTTGCACTTCGGGCAGGCGGGCCCGTATTACTTCAATAAGCCGGGAAGCATGTGCTGCTTTGCCAATCGTTGCCGCAACTTCTTCAGCATACATGGGAAGCTGATTTTCCGGCGACCGGATTACCACTTCCAGCATTTCGGGGAAGAGCATTTCTGCGTACTCCTCTTGTGCATACAAAGCGATCATGAGCTTCAGCGCCTGATCCCGTGTGATGACGGAACCGGATTCGGCAGCCTGCAGTACCAGGGGAAGCTGATTAAACAACTCCTTGGGTTTCACTACAGCCAGCGAAGCCAGAGCGGTCATAGCGCCCCATTGCAGACGATTGTCCTTTGATTCCAACAATCCAAGGAAGTCCTCCAGATACGGAGCTATCAGGGAAGGATTCCTGCTTCCGGTTTCATACAATACCTTGATGGCGTCACTTTTCTGGTGTTTGTTCTTTCCATCGAACACCTCCATCAATTGCTTTACCGCTTCCTTGTCTCCCTTTTCGGCAATCTCTCCGGCAAGCTGCATATTGGGTTCCTCATCCCTTCTTCCAAGGGAGGAAGCCAGTCTTTCCGTCACCTTCATTTTGTTCTCCACCTTTCCAGTTTGGGGATATTCCGGGCGAAAAGTCCGGCCAGGAATCCCGGGAACCCCATTTCCATCATTTTCTTTTTCGAAAATTCCTGCATCTGCCTGGCGCTCCAGTCGGGTTGAAGGAAGGAGCCGTTTTCGTAGCAGTACGCACAGTACATCTTGCTGATACTTCCGTCGGCATTGGTACCGCCTCCGTTAGGGGATTTTTTCAGCGGCATGCCGCAACTTTGGCAATTTTTAAATGATTTTTCCATGTATCGATCCGATTACCTGCACAAAATTAACTTCCTCACTGACAACCCTATGTCAGTGTTCTCCGGATTTATTCCAGGTTCCGTATGTATTCGTCGAGCGGTATATGATCGGTTTTGGCAAATGGCTTCCCGGTCTGGGTCATGGCTTCTATAGCAGCAAACCGGAAATCCCGGTACGCCTGCCGAAGATGGCACCATGCTACCAGGTGCCAGGAAGAACCGTAAAACGTAATGCCTATTGGCTCCACCTCCCGTTTGCTTTGTTTTCCCTGTCGGTCCAAGTACCGTATTTCCAGTATCTGCTTTTCCCGGAGTGCTTTTTCTATGGATGAAAGGTAACCGGCACCGGAATGGCTTCCGGCTTCCGGATGGATCCGTACGGATTGCTCAAGTTCCGAAAGCATCTCTTTCCCCCTGCTATCCATCACCGTTCTCAGTTTCCGCAAAGCCGATTCAAAGTGTTTGCGCATATCGGCATCGCCATAGCGGGAGGCCAGGGCACCCAGTACCAATAGTGCTCGGCCTTCTTCATGGGTGAAGGTAACCGGGGGAAGAAAAAAGCCTTCCACCAGGTAGTATCCCCTGTCCGCCTCAAAAGTCACGGGTATCCCGATTTCCGAAAGGGCGCTAAGGTCGCGGTAAACCGTACGTTCGCTGATCCCGAATTTCTCTGCGAGCCATTCGGCACGTGTCCCCCTGCCCGACTGCAGGATGGTTATGGTTTCCAACAAACGATCAATACGGTTCATCTATCCGCTTCTTTTACCTATCCGGTCAATAGACAGCAAGCCGTTTTTTAGTGCTGCTGACCAGCCCTACTCCCTGGTAAATAAAGCCAGTATAGAGTTGAACCAGGCTTGCACCGGCATCCAGTTTGGCTTTGGCGTCATCCGGACTCATAATCCCACCTACACCGATAAGGGGGATTTTTCCCTGGCTTTCTTTCCATAGAAACTGCAACACCTCATCCGATCGTTTTTTAACCGGCTTTCCACTCAAACCTCCCGCACCGATCTGGCTGAGGCGGGCCTGAGATGTTTTAAGTCCTTCACGTGAAATGGTGGTATTATTGGCCACAATACCATCGATACCCGTATCCTGTACCAGGGCGATGATATCTCCAAGCTGGTGCTCCGTGAGATCGGGAGCGATTTTCAGAAATATGGGTTTG
Organism: Bacteroidia bacterium; assembly: GCA_964215915.1. Taxonomy (GTDB): domain Bacteria; phylum Bacteroidota; class Bacteroidia; order UBA8524; family UBA8524; genus UBA8524. The sequence goes on along the minus strand of CAXPEB010000055.1, from coordinate 27,450 downwards.
TGTTTTCCTTCGTTCAGTTCCCGGCGCAGATCCATCAATCCGCTCAACAGGCGCGTCAGAGGCTCTTTTTCCTGGAGCTCTCTCAAGCCGGGAGTATTCGGTGAGCTGACATTTACCGTGAAATAATGAACCACCGGAAAGAGTTTCCGGAAACAATACCGGTAGTCTTCCCAGGCATCTTCATTTGGGGTGACCTTGTTCTTACCGATATTTCCTCCCACGATTACCCGCTCGCTAACACGCTCCAAACGGGCTGCCGCTACCTCTACGCCCTGGTTGTTAAAACCCATGCGGTTGATGAGTGCCTGATCTTCCGTAAGACGGAAGAGCCGGGGTTTGTCATTACCCGGCTGAGGCTTGGGCGTAAGCGTACCTACTTCTATATGACCAAAACCCATAGTGGCTAAAGCATCCACCCAACGGGCGTCTTTGTCAAAGCCTGCTGCCAAGCCCACCCGGTTGGGAAATACCAGTCCGGCAACTTCTACCGGCTTATCGTAATTCTTTCCGCCGAACATACTGTGCATCAGCCGGCGTTGCCAGGCAAAACGATTCAGACGCTGCCAGTTGTTCATGGCAAAATAATGCGCCTCTTCGGGCTGCATGGAAAAAAGAAAGGGTTTTAAAAGGGAATACATCGTGTCAAAAGGGATATCCGATACCAAAGTTAAAGGCGGTTCTGCGTCGCAGGTAGGCAAAGTCATTCAATACCCAGCCCCCGGAAAGGGCATGTCCCGGATCCCGGAGTTGCATACCGTAATCGAGGCGGATAATGACAAAGCTGGCATCGTAACGAATGCCAAGCCCGGTATTGAAAGCAAACTGGTTAATGAACAGAGGAGTGATATTGGCACCTTCCAGGCTGCTGTCTTTATAGACGTTCCAGATATTTCCTCCGTCCAGGAATACCGCCCCTTCAATGAGCCCTGGCACCACCCGGAAACGGAGTTCGGCCGACCCCTCGATCACTACTTCACCGGAACGGTCAATCTGATTTCCTCCGTCACTGGTATAGGAACCCGGTCCTACACTACGCGGTTTCCAGCCCCGCAGGCTGTTAGCCCCGCCAATAAAAAAGCGCTTGTCAAAGGGAATCACCCGACTGTTTCCCAGGGGTTGAGCCCAACCGGTGCGGATGCGGTAAGCAACCTGCACCTCCGGAAACGGGAAGGAATAATAACGCAGATCGAAATCCGCTTTGAGGTATTGAAACAGATTGGTGCCTAAAACCTTGTAAATGTCATCTGCAGGAGGCGGGGTGCCGGAAGCCCGGAAGCCCAGATAGGTCAGGTTACCCGCCTGTTCTATGGTAAAAAGAAATTTATGGTAATTGCCCGATTTACTTAGCCCCTTATCCTCATAATACCATTCCACCCTGTTGGAAGGAATGAAGTTCGGGTTGAGCAGGCTGCTCAGCAGCACCCGGTTTCCGGGAGTCAGGTTATCGAGGAAATTGGAACGCAGATCAACCTGGTTGAGATTGATCTCGATGGGAACCACCCTGAAAAAGTTGTATCCCGTTTTCCATCCATAGCTCCAGCTCAGCAAAGAAGTGCGTTGCAGGAAATCGCGGTTGAACTGGTAACTGAATGTCAAGCTGAAATTGGTTGTCTGCCGCTGCCAGTCTTTTTCTTTTGCCCGTTTCTGTATTTTGTCGAAGCGATTGATCCATACCAGCTTGGGAATACTGAGTGAGGTACTGATACTTTGCTGCAGGTTGGATATGGCAAAGGTCCGGTCGGCATACTGGAACTCAGCTGCTCCCGAATACGTGATGTCAAACAGTTCTGCCCCGCGCAGCAGGTTCTTGTTCTTGAAATAAACCTGGCCGGAAACACCCCAGATACGGCTGTTGTTGGCGGTAACGGAACTGGACTGATCGGAGGTAATGAACTGAGGCTCGATACCGATATCGATTTCTTTGTCGGGGGTCATGATCACAAAGACTTTGACCAACCTCGTAGCGGTATCCGCCACCAGCTCAAGCCTTACCGTACCAAAGATCTGGAGGTCGTACAAACGGTTATAGGTGTTATTAACTAGTTGATCGCTGTAAACAAGGCCGGGACGAATGGGGATGTATTCCGGAAAAAGGTCTTTTTCGATTGGCATACCCCGGGTTCGTACATGGATACCATCGGTTTCCGTGAAAGTAGAATCGTCTATTCCCTTCAGGTACCAGGGGTAAAGGATGTCCACATAAACCTCCCCGAACGTGTACTTCTGGTGGCGCTTGTATAGTGTCGGGTTTTTCATCTCCAGGGCAATGTCCACGCTGTGATTGCCATTGCCGGAGTCCACATCAAATGCAATGTATTCCTTGGAGAAAAAGAAATAGCCGTCGTTACGGAAGCTTTGGGTAATTCTTTCGCGTTCACTGCTCAGGTCTTCCGTATTGAAAACTTCGCCCACATGGATCTTACTCTTTGCCGTATCGGTAATGACTTTCCTGTACAGATCGCGGTCGTATACCCGGTATTCCATATCGGCAATCCGATAAGGGGCATGAAGGTCGATATGGTAAGTGACTTTCGACCGTTTGCGTCTTTTCTTGACGGAATACCGGACTTCCGCATTGAAGTAACCGCTGTTAAACAGGTAGAGTTCCAGCTGTTCCACACTGGATTCCAGGTTAGCTGAATCCAGTACCATAGGGGGCTCCCCGACATTGTCGCGCAGGAAACGGCGAACGACATTGGTATCGCGGCCGTCCTTCCCAAGGTTCCATGCCTGCAGGTAAAAAGGATAGATACCGAGAATTTTCCGGTTGGTGGTATATCCGAGGTTGTCGCGTAAACCCGAGCGCAGATCGCTTTCTTCCACCCCTTTGAATTTCACGCGGGTGAGCAGCGACTGGTCCTTTTCAAGATGTCGGGTAGAGGAACAGGCTCCCAGGGCGAGGGTGAGCAGACTAAAAAAGTATATTTGAAGGGTTCTGTTCAATTGGGCTATGGCGCTGTCTTCTTCCGAAATCAAATATGTGCAATCGCTGCGAAATAAGAAATTTCGTCAAAAATACCTCCAATTTGTCGTAGAAGGCGACAAGGCGGTAAAAGAAGTGCTTGATTCCGGCTGGCCCTATCATCGGCTCTACCATACCGACGACTTTGCTCTTGCACCGGTACCGGACAAGGCAACCCGTATCAGCATGAAGGAAATGGAACGCCTTTCCCACCATCAGTCCCCTCAAAATGCCCTGATCGTGGCAGGAATCCCGGAAAACGAATCCGTAATTCCACGTTCGGGACTGCAGCTTTATCTTGATGGCATACGCGATCCGGGCAACCTGGGCACCATTTTACGTATTGCCGACTGGTACGGGCTGGATCAGGTTTGGTGCTCGGAAGATACCGTGGAGGTTTTTAACCCCAAATGTATCGATGCTTCCATGGGTTCGTTTCTTCGGGTAAAAGTGCATACACAAAACGCGACGGAGTTTCTTGAAGCCTGTGCCTTACCGGCTTATGCCGCTGTTATGAATGGGGAGCCGGTGCATGGAATGACCCTTCCCGGGGACGCGTTGCTGATCATCGGGAATGAAGGCAAAGGCATTAGCCCGTTAACACTAAAAGGAGCCCATACGGCCATTAGTATTCCCCGTTTCGGGAGAGCTGAATCGCTGAATGCCGGAGTGGCTACCGCCATCCTGCTGGATAATTTCAGAAGATCAAGTTAAAGAGATTTAGCGCTGGTCAAAAAGCATCTCCTTTTTGATCCATACTCCCTTTTTGAATTCCAGGTAATCGTAGGTTCCGTCGGGGAGGTAAAGGGTATAGATCCCTTTGGCCCTTGGATCTGCCGGTTGAATATGTTCGAAGGTTATTTTTTTCACCCCGTCTTCAATGAGTAAAGCCATGGAAGCGCCATTATGGTACTCCCAGATCACCCGGTTCTGGTAGCCGTATTCGCTTCCCATATCGAATATCGGAAGTCCGAACACCGGATCACCGGCTTCATCGAAATGCAGTACTTCCAGCACCTTGCGATCGGTTTTTACGGTATTGCCATTCCATCCCAGCAGCAGGTAATAGGTTTCTTTGCGGTAACGGACTTTTTCCAGCTGGTAATAGATTGCGCCATACCACCTTTCCGGCGAAAGCGTTTCATGGATGGCCGTATCGTTATTCCCGATCTGGTGGGCACTGTCAGAAAGCCACACCGCCTCTTTGTCTTCATCCGCATACTGCAAGATCCCGTAAAAAACGAATGAGTCATTGGGATGCCGGAATCCCCAGGTGATGAGGCGGAATTTTTTGTCGGGTGAAGGAAGGAGGCGCACGTTACCTACTGAGTCAAATTGGTGTTCGTAGGAGTCGGGCAGCCGGATCAGGCTGTCCATCGTGGTATTGAAGAGTTCCAGGCAGGAATCTCTGGCGCGGTCTTCCCTGCATTCCACCATATCATATCCCAGTGCCGAAAGCCGCCACGAGTAGCGGAGGATATTATCCTGTTGAGCGGCAACCAGGTTTGAAAAAAGAATTAGCAGCAGTAGAGCAGGGAGTTTCCTCATTGTCTTTTATCATAAAAAAACCGTTCCAATCGTAAGACCAGAACGGTTTCAAAGTGTGTTGTGGTATCAGGCCAGGTTTTCAAGCACCAGGGCAGAAGCACCGCCTCCACCGTTACAAATGCCTGCGGCACCGATCTTTCCGTTGTTTTGTTTCAATACATGGATGAGGGTGACCAGGATACGGGCACCGCTGGCTCCGAGGGGGTGACCCAGGGAAACGGCTCCCCCGTTCACATTCACCTTTGTCGGGTCCAGTTTCATCAATTGGTTGTTGGCGATGGATACAACCGAAAAGGCCTCGTTAATCTCGTAGAAATCGACGTCGCCAGTGCTCATACCTGCTTTTTCCAATGCGCGGGGAAGGGCTTTGGCTGGTGCGGTGGTGAACCACTCAGGAGCCTGAGCGGCATCGGCGAAGCTGCGGATCACTGCCAGTGGCTTGATGCCGAGGCTTTCTGCCTTTTCCTTACTCATCAATACCAGAGCAGCTGCTCCGTCATTCAGGTTGGAGGCATTTGCAGCAGTAACGGTTCCTTCTTTCTGGAATACCGGACGCAGGGTTGGGATCTTATCGAATTTTACGTTAGTAAAATCCTCATCGCGGTCAACCAAAATGGGGTCGCCTTTACGCTGAGGCACTTCCACCGGGACGATCTCTTCATTGAATTTTCCGGCTTCCCAGGCAGCAGCCGAACGCTTGTAAGATTCGATGGCATAGGCATCCTGGTCTTCCCTGGAGATCTTGCATTCCGTAGCACAAAGTTCCGCCGCGTTACCCATGTGGTAGTTGTTGTATACGTCGGTGAGACCGTCGTGTACCAGTCCGTCGGTGAGCGTGATAGGCCCCAGCTTGGTACCGTTTCGGGCATTCATGTAATGCGGCACTGCCGACATATTTTCCATACCTCCGGCAACGACCACGTCATTGTCGCCCAGCATAATGGACTGAGCACCGAGCATCACGGCTTTCATCCCGCTTGCACATACTTTATTGACCGTTGTGCAGGGAACATTTTCCGAGATACCGGCAAAGATCGAAGCCTGACGTGCGGGTGCTTGTCCCAATCCGGCTTGCAATACGCTGCCCATAAATACTTCATTCACGTTCTCTGCAGCCACTCCGGCGCGCTCCAAAGCGGCTTTGATAGCAGTTGCACCCAGTTTCGGAGCGGGAACGCCTGAAAGGGCGCCACCAAAGCTACCGATGGGGGTACGTACTGCCGAAACAATATATACTTCTTTCATGTCTGATGAATTTCGAATTGGCGCGAAGATACATCTTTCAACTTCGCAGGACGAGCGCCACTACTGAAAATTGCCTTGCAATATTCACGACAAAGTTTTAATTTACACCTAGATATAAACAAACGCTTATGAGAACAGACTTTACCCGAATTGGCATTGGTCTCCGAAGTGACGGGCTGCACCCAGGTACGCTGGATGCCGCCCTGAATCTTTCGAAGGTTTTTCAATGCAGCCTTCACCTGATTTGCTTTGATGACAATTGTAATGTATACGAAGAACTCATTAACCAAAAAGCTGAAGAAGGAAATGTCAAATTTGAGATTGTCCGGAAAAGCAATGAGTCGGTGAAGCAAATCGTCAATACCGCCAATGAATTGGAAGTGAATCTTCTCATTGTTCCGGCCGACAAAAAATCACAGGAGATCGTCAATGCACTGGACATTCCGGTGTTATCCGTAAAAGACGATTTCAGCTCAAAACCGATCAAGCATATTGTCATGCCCATCCATGACAAACCGGAAACCCGTCAGAAAGTACCGGTGGCCCGGGAGATTGCTTCGCATTTTGGGGCAGTAATCGATATCATTGCCATAAGTGGAAAAAGTGATGAAGAGCAACGCCGGGTAAAATCATATGCCCATCAGGCTCATCAGTTCATCGAGAAAAACGGGGTGGAATGCAGTTACCATTTTCACCAGGGAGGAAAGATCGATGAGGTGACTATTTCCTATGCCAATGAGGTTAATGCCGACCTGATCGTGATCATGAACGACCGGGATTCCGGGTTCTTCTCCTCCTCCCTGTCGGAAAAGATTATCCGGAACAGTTCTTTACCGGTAATCACTGTAGAACCCCGCGACCTCTCTGCCAAAGGCAATGTAGGTTACTGAGCCACGCTGATCAGAAAACTTTTGGAATGGTTTGTATCGCTGTTGACCCTCAGCAGGTACAAACCATTTTTTATGCCCTCCGGCTTCATGCTGAAGCTTTCCGCCGAATCCAGCCGGTAGGACCTCAGCACCCTGCCCTGCAGGTCTACCAGTTCCACCTGGCCGCTGAATATCAGCCCGAAATCAAGAGTAAGGGCTTCACCCCGTTTACTGAAACCGTAGGTATTGATCAGTTTCCAGCCTGTCTGGCCTTGTGCAGGTTTCCGGACTGCCGTTTCTATCCCTTTGGCATTGAAAGCATCGGCAATGATAGCTACGTTTTCGGCTCCGTTTTGCAGGCTGTCGCAAAGCATACAGGACGCTGACATCTGTGTAAAGGTCATCTCCGGCACCTGATGGTACAATGCGCACAGCACCAACCTGTCGGTCGTGTATGGCCCCAGGCTGTCGTAAACCCGGGCAAGGGCTGCCACCCAGATCTCGGCATTGCTGTAAAAGTTGGAGGAGAAATCTTCGGGAAGCTTCTTCTGGGTATTGACCACCCTCCCCTGCCAGGTAAGATTTCCATCCCAGTTAAAGGTCTTTTCCCATCCGTATGAGGAGATCTGACGCGAATAGGACATCGCAAAATAATCCGAGTTACCTTCTTCGATCGACTGCCTTTCCACCCCTTTTACCGTGCCCGGAGAAGCGCCGTAAGAAAGGCCATGTCCCAACTCATGGATGAGCACATCGGCATCTTCCGCATCATCAATACCTCCCTCCCCGAAAAGCAAAGCGGGAGGATTAAACGATGTGGAAAAACCGGACACATCTGCACCGTTTGAGGCGTGAGGATCCACTTGTATACGAACACGCGGAAGGTCAAAACCCAGGTCGTGCACCTGGCGTACCCAGGTTTGCAGGTGGTAATAGGAATTGATGTATTCGAACTCCTGTGCATTGCGCATAAAGTCGGCTACGGTATCAAAAAGGACCGGTGGCGTAGACGAAGGTGCTTCTATCTCGACAAAATAAAAGGTGCTGTCTTCCAGCAGGAAACTATCGCTGTTAAAGCGCACCCGAAGGGTTTTCCATACCCTTTCGTTATTCAGGCTCGGAGTATCCGCATCGTTGAAGTCCTGGTAAGCTCCACCATACGGCACTTGTGCCGAGGTAAGCGGATCGGGCCAGAAGACCTTTCCGCGCAGCGTAGTGTCTTTAGAATGAAAACGAAACGCCAATGGCTGACGAAGCACCAGTTTCTGTTGTGCATCGAAATAGCGCCTTTCCGTATTGGCGGCAATATCAGGGATAACGGTCAGCCCCGTAAGCGGTATCCATTCGTTCCCGGTATAGTACCAGGTATATACGGCTTCACCCTGTATCTGCCAATCGGGATGAGCCATCCGCAGCACTTCTCCGTTGATAAAGGTTCCGGCAGCCGGTTTCTCACAGCCGGAAAGCAGGTAAGTCAGACTACGTACGCTACCCTGCCTGTCGATAAAAACCTTAACAAAGCGGTCATAGCTTTCTACCTCATTGATACGAAACGTAAAAAAATAATGGTACCCTTCCGGTGATTCGGTAAAATGGCTGCGAAGGAATTGCTCCGGCTTCAAAAAAGCGTAACCGATTTCCGGCAAAACGGTATTCAGGATCAGTTCCTGGCTGTATTCGGCATCCGGCATTTGCAGGGAGGGAAATACCTGCTGCGGCTCTGCACCGGAGGGAAGCTTCGGAGACTGGGCTTGCACCAGCACGGCAAAGCATAAGCAGCATACCAGGAACAACTGTTTCATATCCATTTCAGTTCAAATTGAAAATATTCGTCCATCAGTAGGTCGAGATCCTTTTTACGGCCCAGATCAACCCGGAAAAACAACTCGGGTTGAGGAGTATGCCGCCATTCGAGGATTTCCGCCTGCACCTGGTTGAGCAACCTGCCCGCAGTGCCTTCATGCCCGAAAGGAAATCGCAGCAGCCCTTTTGCCTGAAGCGTGTTTTCTATTATTTCAGACGCCTTTAAAGCCTCTGCCGTTGCATTGCCATAAGCCTGGATCAGCCCGGGCACGCCAAGGTTGGTACCCCCGTAATACCGAACCACGACCACCAGGATCTGGGTAAGCCCGAAGGAGTGTATCTGACGAAGGATGGGTGTACCGGCAGAATGGGCAGGTTCCCCATCGTCATTCGCCCGGTATTTCTCCTGGCCGGCACCGAGCACCCAGGCATAACAGTGGTGTGTGGCATCCGGAAATTCCTCCCGCTTTTCATGCAAAACCTGCTTGATCACTTCCTCATTCTCCACCGGATAAGCATAAGCCAGAAATTTGCTTCCACGATCCTTGAACTCCCCGAAAGAAGCTGCGGCAATGGTCTTGTACGAGTGAGATCCGGACACGTCGCAATTAACTAAAATTGCAGTCCGCAGGAAAATCGAATACCTCCTACTTTGATATTTCTTTCTTATACTGCGTAATCCTTTTACCGTGTTTTTAGTTAGTCTGCTTGTTCTGCTGCTCCTTGTCGGGGCTATTGCTTTCCTGCTTCCCAGGCTGGAAAGAGAATGGCGCAACTATTTTTTCAACCGGGTGATCTGGAGAACCCGACTCAATCGGAAAGAGTTCCTGCAGTTCGATGCCTTCCTTTCAGAGCGCATGACTTACTACCGCAACCTGAATGTGGAAGGCCGTGCCCGCTTCCTTTACCGAACCCTGCAGTTCCTGGAATCCTGGACCTTCGAAGGCCGCAAAGGAATAGAAATCGATTTACACAAACGCCTGCTGATCTGTGCCTCTGCCGCACAACTCACCTACGGCCATACTTACTATAAGATACCTACGTTTACCAAGGTCATCCTGTACCCGGATATCTTCTATTCCAAACTGGCAGAAGCGGATGTCAAAGGGTTGACTTACGGAACCGGACAAGTGGCCTTATCGTGGAATTATTTTGAAGAAGGTTATCGTATTGACTCTGACGGGATCAACCTCGGGTTGCACGAGATGGCCCATGCCCTCGACGTGAACCAGATGCGCCACGGATCTACGGATGATATCATCAGCCTCTATTTTGAGACTTTTGTGGAGCGGGGCTTCCGCCAGATCAAACGGCTTGACGGTTCGGGTAACGCACATCTCCGGGCACGCGCCCTGGAAAACCCCAATGAGTTCTTTGCCGTTTGCGTAGAGAATTTTTTCGAAGCACCGGAGGCTTTCCGGGAGAACCTGCCGGATATTTTTCTGAGCCTGTGTGCCCTTCTGCAGCAAAACCCACTAAATATCACCAACAATTATGAGCTGGATGCCCGGTTCATTGACGAGGCCAACCGCAGCTCGGCACGCCGTATTCCGGTAGCTTTCAAATACGTAAAAAAAGGCATCACCTCCGGCACCCTGACCCTGCTGACCCTCAATTTACTCCCCGCCATCATCATCTGGATCCATTTACTGAAACTGAACCAGGACCAGGTGACCACCCTCAACCTCACCCTACTCGCCGGCGGCGCCCTGTTTATGTTTATTCGCGAGGGAGTTGGACTGCTCATCAATAGTTCCGGAAGAATGATGTGGTCGGTATTTGCCTGGGTACGTGGTGCCGGACTGACGGTTTCCATACTTTTTCTGCTGAGCACCACGCTCTTCTTTCATGAAGAAGAAAAATCCTACCAGGTGGTGAACCCGGATTGTCAAAGAAACCCTTGCAGGCTGCGCTTATCCGGGCAATCCGACCTTCCCGACCGATTCTCCTTCCTCTATCAATATCCTGGCTACCAGGAGTACAGAATGTTTCCAGAGCATTCGGTGGATGAGGTATACCTGAATGAAAGGCAGAAGCTGGGCATGTTTAACCTCAGGTATGGTTATTCGTATATGGAACTGGAAACGGCCAACCGGCATTTCCCCAACCGCGACTATGTGCCGGGATTGAAATAACGGTATACCAGGGCTGCCTTTGCCTTGCCGATAACCGTGGCCAGGCTGGCCTCGTCCGCTTCCCGTATCTTTTTCATGGAGCGGAAATGACGTAACAATTCCTCGGCAGTTTCCTTTCCGATTCCCCGAATGGAAGTCAGTTCCGTTTTGAGTGTGCCCTTGTCACGGCGGTTACGGTGATGGGTGATCCCGAAGCGGTGCGCCTCATCGCGCATGTGCTGGATGATTTTGAGGGTTTCCGATTTCTTATCGATATACAAAGGCAAAGGATCCTCCGGGTAATAGATTTCCTCCAGCCTTTTGGCAATGCCGATAACAGCCAGTTTTCCATATACCCCGATCTCTTTCAATGCTTCCACCGCAGAACTCAGCTGGCCTTTGCCCCCATCGACTACCACCAGCTGAGGCAGGGGTTCTCCCTCGCTCATCATTCGTCCGTAGCGGCGTATCAGCACCTCTTTCATGGTCGCAAAATCATCCGGCCCTTCTACGGTCTTTACGTTAAAAAGCCGGTAATCTTTTTTGGATGGCTTTCCGTTACGGAACACCACACAAGCCGATACCGGATACGCTCCCTGGAAATTGGAGTTATCGAAACACTCGATGTGATGCGGAGCCTCCGACAGCCTGAGGTCGTTTTTCATCTGGTTCATGAGGCGTTCCACCTTCAGATCGGGGTTGAGCCTTTCGTATTGATCCAGCTTTTCTTTTTTATAATACAGGGTATTCTTGAGCGAGAGTTCCAGCAGCTTGCGCTTGTCTCCGGCCTTGGGGATGGTGAAGCGCAGGCGTTCGTCTTCCAGATCGGGCTCGAAGGGCACAATGATCTCCCGGCTGGTACTGCCGTACCGTGTCCGTATCTCACCGATAGCCAGAGCCAGGAGTTCTTCCCGGCTTTCATCCAGGTTCTTTTTCAGTTCGATAGTCTGAGTCTGGATGATCATGCCGTTGGCCACCTTCATAAAATTTACAAAAGCGTAGTTGCCTTCGGATGCCAGGCTGAACACATCCACATCGTGAATATGCTGGCTGACCACGGTACTTTTGCTTTGGTAATTTTCCAGGATCTCCAGGCGTTTCCGGAAATATTCCGCCTGTTCGAAACGCCAGTTCTCGGAAGCGTCCTGCATGAGTTTTTTCAGGTGCTGCTGCGCTTCACTCAAGCTGCCTTTCAGGATTTTCCGGACCTGCTCCAATGAATCCATATACTCCTCTTCCGACTGCAAGCCCTCGCAGGGGCCCTTGCAGTTACCGATATGGTATTCCAGGCAGACCTTGAATTTACCGGCCCGGATGTTTTCCTCACTCAGGTTGAGGTTGCAGTTACGCAGCGGATACAGTTGCCTGACCATGTCCAGTACGGTATTCATCATCCGCACAGAGGCATAGGGACCAAAATATTCCGATCCGTCGCGGACTACATTCCTGGTGGGGAATACCTTCGGGAAGCGGTCGCGGGTGATCCGGATGAAGGGATATGTTTTATCGTCCTTCAGGTTGATATTGTACCGGGGCTGAAACTCCTTGATCAAACTGTTTTCCAGCAGGAGTGCATCGAATTCCGAATCAACCAGGGTAAACTCAATCTTTCGGACGCGTTTGACCATTACCGCCGTTTTACGGTTCTCGAAATGGTTTTTGCTAAAATAGGAACTGACCCTCTTTTTGAGGTTTTTGGCTTTTCCGATATAGATCAGTTCTCCGGCTTCGTCGTAGTATTTATATACTCCGGGGGATTCGGGCAGGCCACGGATTACTTCCCGGAGTGGCGCGAAGCGGTCCTCACTCATGCATCTCCACCTCCTTCAACCCGGCCTGGTAGGCGCAAAGGGCATTGTACAAGGCAAGGTCGAGGTGGCCGGTTTGCTTGTTCTCCTTCAGTTGTTGCCTCACGGTTTGCGAATCCATACCTGAGAAAAAGGCAAAAAGAGGAACAAATATCTCACGGATACCTTCGGACTCAATCCGTGAGGCCACCGCCAGCCATTCGGAAATTCCGCTATCTATCATAGAAGCATTCCGGATAATATCTTCATAAATGAAAAACTCGTCCTGGTAGAGTTCGTCTTCGGTGAGCAGAAATTCGTGCAGGTAATCTTCCAGGTCGGGCTGCATTTTATTCGCTGCCGTCTCAGACAGGTACAGGTAGACGTTGAGCAGCTCCGAACCCCGGTCGGCGGTTTCATCTTCTATAGCCAGCCATTCCGGAGAGTCCAGGTAATCTTCCGGCAACTTGGCCGAATCGGAAACGATAAAACTCAGGATAAGCAGATCAAACAGGTAGGGTTCCAGCAAATCGAATTGCGGGAATTTTTCCATTAGGGTATCGAGTTCATCGAGCTTCTTCCGGAAATCTCCGACCTGCGTAAATACCGGGACCAACTGAAGCAATACGGAGTTCCCTGCCTCTGCATCCCCAGCGTTACCGGAAGGGGTATAGGCTTCTATCATAGCGGCCAGGGCCTGTCGGATGGGGGGGTAAATATGACTCATGCCGGTATCCATTGATTTTTTGAGTAAACACCTATTACGCGCGAAGCAAAGCTTCTGTCCATAAAGGGACTGAAAGGAGATTTTGACTTATTTCCCGACCTGGAAAACTCCCAGCTCTCTTTCCGGGAGTATACGGTAAGGTTAGCCGGTTCTCCTTCTGCAATCCTGGGTACAGCCAACCCTGCCAGTTGCCGGGGTCCCATACAGAGCAGTTCGTACAGCCTTTCGTCTTTCAGTTCCGGAAGGGCCTCTGCCAACACCGGGAAGGTAGTCTGCAGGGCATTGATCCCGGCTGCTGCGTACTCAAACTCTACTTGCTTGTGTTCCACATCTTCGGGATGATGGTCGGAAACGACCACCTCTATAGTTCCGTCAAGAACCCCTTCCAGGAGTGCCTTGCGGTGTTCTTCGCTTCTTAGCGGCGGGTTGACTTTGAATGCGCTGTCGTATTCTTCCAGCATGCTGTCGTTGAGCAGCAACTGGTGGGCGGCCACATCGCAGCTAACCTGCAGCCCCTCTTTTCTGGCCTTACGGATCAGTTCCACCGATTCGGCTGTGGAAATATGGGAAAAATGCAGGCGTCCTCCGGTGTAGCGCAGGAGTTCCAAATCCCGGCTTACCACAATACTCTCCGCATGGGCGGGTATCCCTTTCATGCCCAACAGGGTGCTGTGGTAACCTTCGTGCATCTGCCCTCCGGCAGAAAGGCTGGTATCCTGGGCATGTTCGCAAACCAGGCCTCCGAAACCCTGGGTATACAACAGCGCTCTTTGCATGGTACCTGCTTTAAGGCTTTTGTTCCCATTGGAAAAGGCTACTGCACCGGAGCAATGCATGTCATACATCTCGGTGATCTCTTCTCCGGCGAGGTCACGGGTAAGAGCTCCCAGCGGGTACAACTCCACGGGCAGCTTGGACGAAACCGAGCGGATATATTCCACTTCCGATTTGGATTGGAGAATGGGATCGGTATCGGGTAAGAGCGCCACGGCGGTAAAACCTCCCGCAGCTGCGGCGTTTGCCCCGGAACGAAGGTCTTCCTTATACTCAAAACCCGGATCGCGGAAGTTGGCCCGGAAATCCATCCATCCCGGACTCACCTTCCATTCGTTCCCTTCCAACACCTTCTCGTCTCCTTCACCTTTTATGGAATCGGCAATGGCGGCAATCTTTCCGTCCCGGATCAGAATATCCCGGTTCTTAAGATGGGCCTGGGAAGAAGGGTCGATGATCTGGACGTTCCGGAGGATGAGCGCGTTCATGAGCTTTTCAGAAATCTTAGCAAAAGTATCTCAATTAAAAGAAAGAGCAAGGCCAGCAGCACTGCCAGTTTCCACAGGGAGGTACCGGCATCGAGTTCTTTGACCTGCTTACCCAGCGTTTCTGCCGAACCGCTAACAAGCTGAGCCTTAACGCCAGGTGCAAGTTCTGTCAGCAGGGCATCCGCTTCCAGGCATTCCGTATTGCTTTCCCTTCGGTCGTAATTCAGGGCAATGAGTTGCAGTACCTGGTCCTCACCTTTCCTGCGTAAGGTATAGATCCCCGATTGGGTCACCGTATTTCCTGTGATCATTGAGGAGGTGTTATTCTGCCAGATCAATTCGGGTATCCAGCTTCCGGATTCCCCCGACAACTCAAATACCCCTTCTTCTTCCCTTTGATTGACTTTCAGGGGAATGGGGGTTCGGTCGCCCAGACTCCGGTAAAGCATCCTTCCGTTTTCGGCGCTAAGTCCGGCTTGTAGCATGCATACGGGAAAAATAAAGTTTCGGGTGATGCCGCTCCACTCCGCATCCAGCGGCAGGCTAAACAGGAATACCCTTCCCTGTCCTGTGGTATGGAGGGTCAGAATCTCATCGCCATCCGAAGTACTTAGCAAGCGGTCATAAATATTTTCCGAGGCCGGAAGTCTGCCGTACCATTTTTTCAGTGCCGGACGGGGAATACGCTCGTCCAGTTTTTCGATAACCGGACGGAACAACGGATGGTCCAGGTTGATCCGGTTGATTTCCTTATTGCCTGAAAGTGTAGTGCTCAATCCCGGAACACCAAGCATCCCGCAGAGGGCATTAAACCCTTCCGTATTTTCTTTTCCCGGAATCAATACCAGGGTGCCTCCTTTGTCTGCATAGGCTGCCAGTTCGGAGCTTAACCCGGAGCTGGGTTCTTCCACCCCGTTCAGCACAATCAGGTCGTAGGTCGGAAAAGAACGGTAGTCCAGTCCGCCTGCATCCGACTGCATCGGTTCAAAATAGGGGTCGGTGCGGTAGATCGCCCGGACAGCAGTTGAGGCTTCGCTGCTGCTGTCGCCGATAAGCAGTACCCGGCTCTTATTTCTTACTTCGAAACTGAAAAACAGCTCATCGTCAAAGGTGATCGGATAATCGGTCAGGGAGATGCTTGCCCGGTTCCACCCTTCCTGTTCCGGTGTAAAAGGCAAACTGACCAGCTTCCGGGTACCAGCCGCACAATCAAATGCCGCCAACCCTTTCTGTACCCCTTCTATTTTCAGCGTAAGGGTTCCGTTTTCCACGTCAGAGGTGCCGTAATTGACCAGCCGGATCTGCAGGTTAGCCGGTTCGCCGGCACGGATATAGGGTGTTTCCACCCAGAGGCTGTCGATAGCCAGGTTTTCGGATGAATTGGAATTAAGAGGAATCAGGTATAGCGAGATGGAACTGTCGGGAACAAACTCCGGGAGGTTTGCCGTGCTTTTCTGGAAATCGGAAATCTGAAAGGCCATGGGGTTATAGCCATTGTTTTCGCTTCTTTTCAGAAGTTCCTTCTGGCGTTCCAGTACCTCGCTGAGATTACGTACCACTGGGGTCAGCCGGATTTCATCGATCCACTGGAGAAAAACATCACGGCTTACCGCACGTTGGTGCCGGCTTTCGAAGTCATTGGTCAGCAACTGAAATTTATCGGTTTCCCCATAAGCTGCAGCCAGGTTCCTCGCCCTGTTCTTGGCTGCCTCGAGCAACTCGCCTTCCTCCGATTCCCCATTCATGGAGAAGGAGTTATCGATATACACACTTAATACGTTCCCGGCCAGCGACCTGCTCTGGTCTTCACCGGGGATAAACGGTTGTGCAAAGGCAAATACCAGGAAACTAAGGGCCAACAGGCGAGACAACAGCACCAGGATCTTTTTCAATTGCTGCCGGTTCCTGGTTTTGAGCTGTACCTCTTCCAGGAAACGGAGGTTAGGAAAAATGACTCTTTTGAAGCGGCGGAAATTGAAAAGATGGATGATGATGGGGATTGCCAGCACACCCAGTGCCCAGAGAAATTCAGGGAAGAGAAATTTCATTCCGTTCAAAAATAGAAAATCGTGCCGTTAAAACAGGTTTCTGGGTCGGGCGATATTCATCCGGAACCCGAGGTAAACGACAGAACTTTTGCCGTTGTAAGCCGGAAGGGTGCTTTTGGAATCCCGGTACAGCCAGGTAAGATCAGCAAAAATACGGTGTCCGAGACGGTAAGAGGCACGGGTTTCCACCACATGTACTTCTGTAGATTCTCCCTGCCCGATTTTATTTCCGTACTCCATTTCCCGGTCGTTATAGGTCTTCAGGGTGATATCCCCGCCCCAGTTCGTGGTGTCTCCGTCCAGCCCTTTATCGTAATTGATATAGGTTACGGTAATATTCAGCCTTTCCAGGGGGCGGTAGCTCATTACCCCGACAAATTCCCGGAAATTGGCCCCCAGCGGGTGACCGATGGGAGTCCGGTAATGGGTATAGTTCTGCGACTGTTTGAAGTGCATGAAGGTATAAGGCCTTGCCGTATTGTATTCGAACTGCAGCTCCAGGTTGGGAACAAAGAAGGGGTCAACTACTTTAAGTCCGATCTGTGCTCCGTACTTATTGGCCCACCACCCCTGGTTATTCCGGTATTCGTCCAGCTTGAACTCATCCAGCACCAACTGCCCGTAAAGCGAAAAGTGACGGAGGAAATTCCATTTGGCGTTCACCCCGATCATGGCATTGTCGCTGCTGTTAAGTCCGTGCTCTACCGACCGGTAAAAAATGATCGGGTTCAGGTAATTGATATCGAAGCCCTGGTTATGGCCACTGCTATCCGTACGGTCAAAGACAATGGTTTCAAAAACGCCCACATTGAGGTTTTTCAGGATATTGAGTGACAGATGATGAAAGGCCGCGTATTTTTTAGTTACCTCAGAGGCTTCTCCGCCCGTATTCTGCTCGATCATCTCCGCAAACAGGTTCTGGTAATTGAACTTCCATACCTTGGTATTGAGCTTAAGGAACAGGTAGGATTTTCCGAAATCGGAAAAGATAAAACTGCGGTAACCGTCGCCGATAAAATTCCGGTCATGTCCGAACTGCACCTGCAACAGGTCTTTCACGGGTGAAAAGGTGATATAGCCGCGTCCCTGAAGAAAGTCATAGCCTTTGTCTTTTTTGAAGGCTTTGGTCAATCCTGCCGAAGGATAATTTCCCGTATGCGTAACCCATTGCCGCAGGTAGTACGGTGGACGGGTTTGGTTTTCGGTGAGGTAGGTATAGAATCCGATCTTACCGGCAATATTACCGTGTACCTCTACTCCCCGGGTATTGAGGTAAAGATCCTCATTTCGGGCAAAATCCCGTCCCGCCTGAAGGTTCAGGATGGGATTGACCCGAATGGCAAACTGATGGTCTTCATGGTAAAACAGCGCCGACTGCTGGGGATAGAATACCCGTAAGAGCGGTCTCCGTTTTCCGGCTTCCGAGTTGCTGTACTCGGGATTATCGGCCTGCATGTAGTGCAGCCATCTGAAATCCTTAAAACTGATGGGATTTCCGCCTATTTGGAAACTGTCGACCCAGGAGCTCAAAGCCTGCCTGGAAACAGGTGCAATTGAGGAATGAAAATAGGGAGAAAAGCGGTTGGTCTTGATCTCCAGACGTTGGATCATCCGGTAATCGTCCTCATCATAAGGCAACAAGGCACTTTGTGCAGACGCACCTATTCCCGAACAAACCAGCAGAAAGAGCCAGATGCTACGCTTCATGGACGCAAGATAGGAAAACTAGAACGGCAGGTCGTCTGCTTCCCCGGAGGAATATTCCTGACCTGTTTCCTGGGAAAACTCCTGAGGATGGTCTTCGAACTGTCCGCCTCCGCTTTCGGCTCCGGTATTAGCTTGTTGCAGGCGCCAGGCCCGCACATCGGTGTACCAGCGGCCATTGTACTCACGGCTTTCGATATTAATTGCGGCGTTGATGTAATCCCCCATATTGAAATTACTGAGGGCATCTACCTTATCTCCCCAAACAGAGAGACAGATCTTACGGGGATACTGTTCGGCCGTTTCGATCACAAACTCCCTTTTTTTCCAGGGGCCGCGGGCACTGCTGCCGCTGACTTCATCCATCAATTGGACGATTCTTCCGGTCACTTCTAAACTCATGATTCAAAAATACAAGCCGGTTCGGCGAATCGCCAAACCGAATTATCATCACAATGTCAAAAACTCCAGTCTTTTAGCCTCAGGCCTTGTCAACACGGTTTTTCCGTCCCATACATGCTGACCGTTGACCCAGGTATTGCTGACTACCGAGCCGAAACGGTGGCCTTCAAAGGGCGACCAGCCGCATTTGTAAAGCAGGTTGGCTTTTTCCACCAACTGCGATTTGGCCGTATCAACGGTGCAGAGGTCGGCGTAATACCCTTCCCGCACATAACCACGGTCTTTGATGCGGAACAGGATAGCCGGGTTGTGGCACATCTTCTCCACCAGCTTTTCCATACTTAACCTACCCGCCAAAACATGGTCCACCATACTTTGCAGCGCGTGTTGCACCAGCGGACCACCTGAAGGGGCTTGCTCGTATGGAGCCTGTTTTTCTTCCAGGGTATGTGGGGCATGATCGGTGGCTACCACATCGATACGGTCATCCAGCAAGGCCTCCCAAATCCCTTCCCGGTCGCGGGCGGTTTTTACAGCTGGATTCCATTTGATGAACATGCCCTTTTCCGAATAATCGTTGTCGCTGAACCACAGGTGGTGCACACAGGCCTCGGCGGTGATCTTTTTTTCTGCCAGCGGGAGGTCGTTTGTGAACAGTACGCACTCGCGGGCCGTGGAGATATGGTACACGTGGAGGCGGGTATGATGCCTTTTGGCAAGCGCCACGGCACTGGATGAGCTGAGGAAACAGGCTTCTTCACTGCGTATCAGCGGGTGGGCAGAAGCGGGTATGGATTGTCCGAACCGGGCTTTGTAGATTTCCATATTGGCCCGTATGGTCGCTTCGTCTTCGCAGTGTGTAATGATGAGGTGCGGAATCTCCGAAAAGATCCGTTCCAGTATGCGCAAGTCATCCACCAGCATATTACCGGTGGAGGAACCCATAAACACCTTGATGCCGGAAAAACGCGAATAGTCGGCCTTCAGAAGCTCTTCCAGGTTGTCATTGCTGGCACCGAGGTTAAAGGAATAATTGGCAAAAGAGGTTTCGGCCGCCCGGCTGAATTTTGCTTCCAGCGCCTCCATGGTGAGGGCCGGCGGTTTGGTATTGGGTTGCTCGATATAGCTGGTGATCCCACCTGCCACGGCTGCCGCCGACTCGCTGGCAATGGTGCCTTTGTGGGTCAGACCGGGTTCCCGGAAATGCACCTGGTCGTCGATCAGGCCAGGTAAGAGAAACTGTCCGTTCAGGTCGATACTTTCCGCGGGATCGTCTATCCGGCTATCGATCCGTTCGATCCGTTCTCCTTCGATCAGAACATCGCATTCCTTTATCTGCCCTTCGTTTACCAGTCGGGCATTGCGCAAGACGCATCTTTTCATCAGGGCGAAGTTAGGGTATCAAGCCAAAAGTTGCGGAGCCAGGCCTATTGATTGGTTATTTTATGATAGCGCTAGTAGAAGCTAGCTCACCACCGGCAAACAAACGAATGCCCGGTACGGTAACCGGAAATTTCAATCCAGTCAAACAGAGCCGTAATTAATCACCTGTATGGAGAATGTTTTTTCGCTTCCAGGCCGTTTTCCTGCAGCGCGTGCCGCAACAAAAGCGTGTGAGGGCCGGTGCGGCGGGAAGGCGCCTTCAGGAAAACTGTCCTTTTTCGCCCATTTTTTAGACAAGTAAAAAATGGGCATCTCAATAAAAAACTGACCTGAGCAACAGGATTCTAAAATGTAGAAGCGCATTCCTGTCCCACCGATTATGATCCTGAACCAAATTAGGGGCAATGCCGTAGTTTTGCCGGTGTCATGGAAAAAAATACGCCGGAACGTTTCAATGTAAGGGTTTACGGAATCTGGCTGGACCGGGAACGAATCCTGCTGAGCAGGGAGCTTTACGGAGAAAAGGAAATGCTCAAGTTTCCAGGCGGCGGACTTGAATTCGGAGAAGGTCTGGAAGCCGGACTCCGCAGGGAGTTCCGGGAGGAGCTGAATATGGAAATCGAGCTGGGAGAATTGCTTTACATCAATGAGTTCCTGCAGGTTTCGGCTTTTAATGCACAAGACCAGCTTCTTTCGGTTTATTACCGCGTTTCCGGCAACCTTCAACACCTGCCTGCCCTAAACGATCCCCGGGGATACGGGGTGTTCTGGAAAAACCTGCATGAACTGGACGCCGAAGAACTCACCTTCCCTATCGACCGGGCAGTGTTGCGGAAGATTATTCTTTAACCATCCTGACACTTCGGATAAACCCTCCATAAAAATGCCTTTCCCCGGTTTTCCGGTAACCTCTCCGGCAAAACAGTTCCGGGACATTGTATACCCTGTCCGTTCCCAGATTGGTCATTACACTGAAAAAAAGCAGCATGCACCGCATCAGTATCTTCTGCCACCAGTTTTCCGGTGGAATAAAATCGGCCCAAAGCCAGACTCCTCCGGGTTTGACATGCGGATCGATACCCATAAAAATACGGACGAGTGTAAAAAAGCGGAACTGATCGAAAAAGAAGAAACTCAGCACCGCATCGTAACGGTCTTCTGCGGCAATGGAGGCCTGGGTGCCGTGCACAAACTCCACACGATCCCGGTAACGGGGATCCAGGGCAGCCTGGCTTTTCCGGATCATCCTTTCCGACTTTTCTATATACACCACCTGCTCCGGATCGGCCAGTTCCATTAGCGGGTTAAGCAGGAAACCGGTACCTCCCCCGATAAACAGGATACGCGATTTGGGAGGAAGGCTATTCAGAAAATGGAGCTGAGCCCTACGAATATCCTGTCCATACAGAAGCTTGCCCAACAGGTCATAAACCGGGGCTAGCCCATTGTAGTCGTTGTATGTCCGGCGGCCTTGCTTCATCGGTGCTGCATCAGGTACCAAAGTATGCTTAACAAGGGCAGCAGGAAGATTCCATCGCCCAAAACGCGGTAAAGTTCGTTTTTACGGAAACGGTGCGGCCGATAGGCTACCGCCAGAAGAACCAGGTTCATCAGGGAAAGAGTCAGGGAAAACAGCCAGCTCTGTACGGGTATAAACACCAGGATGAGCAACCCTGCTGCCAGGTTAAGCCAAAGGCAGAAACGGAGCAGTACCTGCAGGGGCCGGGCTCCCATAAACCGAATGGCCGAGGGGTTTCGGTCCTGCATATCGGAACCGGATTCCATCCAGGAAAACAAAAACAGGTTGCACAGGGCGAGGAACAAGATCCGGATCAGGAAGATCCAGTCGAACAGCCCCGGAGGCCAATGCCGGTATACGGGGATGAGGCTGACTCCGAGTGTGTAGCACAAGGCAATAAACAGCTCCTTGAGCACCCAGCGAAACTGGGTTTTCCTGGCCCAGATGAGGCTCAGGAAGTACAGCAGGATAAGTCCGGCCAGCAATAGCGACAGACGGAACAGGTCCAGCTCCAGGTCGCGGGGGATCAGGGCTACAAAAAGAAAGATCCCGATGATCTCGGCGGTTAATATTCCGCGGTAATGTTTCTGATGGAAACGGTGACGGGGAGTTCCGGCTACGTGTTTGATGTTGCGGGCATCCATCAGGTGATCGGCGGTATAGATCAGCCAGGTGATGAGGGCGAGCAGGAAGTAATAGACGCCTTCTATCTTTATCCCGAAAGAGGTGGCGACAAGGCCCATCATTACAGCGGCCCCTATCGATACGTCGATACTCAGATGTCGGATAATCCGGTACATCAGCCTCGGTTTTTCATCCCGGCTTCAAAATGCTTGCGACAACGGGGTTCGTAACTGTCCTTTTCCCCCAGAAGCACCTGTTGTTTGTCGGGTATAATCCTATAGGAATATAAGGCAACGTCGCCGCAAACGGAACAAATGGCGTGTACTTTTGTGACGAACTCGGCTTTGGCCATGAGAGCGGGAACCGGTCCGAAGGGCTCTCCCCGGAAATCCATATCCAGTCCGGCCGCGATCACCCTTACCCCTCTGGACGCCAATTCATCGCAGACACGAGGCAGTTCCATGTCGAAAAACTGAGCCTCATCGATGGCTACCACTTCCGCACCGGAATAAAGCAGAAGAATGTTTACGGAAGCCTCCACAGCCCTGGCCTGAACGGCATTTTCATCGTGCGACACCACATCGCTTTCGTGGTAACGTACGTCTTTACTGGGCTTATATATCTCGATCTTCTGCCTGGCAAACTCTGCCCGGCGTACCCTTCGGATGAGTTCTTCCGTTTTTCCGGAAAACATCGATCCGCATATCACTTCTATCCATCCTTTATCCCTGCCGGGGTGATGTCTCGGTTCTATAAACATGGACAATCCTGGGGTAATGACTCTGTTCTGCACACGATACTGTGCATTACTAATGCAGAATTCATGGAGCCTTTGCAAATGACGGGCTTAATTTTGTCCGGTACAAGTACCGTTATCATGACAAACCGAAAAAGCCTGCATCAATCCATTGCTTCCATCAGTCAGACCTTATCGGACCTGAACCGCGATATGCAATTGCGGAACGATTTGTCGGTGCTCGACATCGACCTGCTCCGGAAACACAGCATCGATCTCTACGATGCGGTCAACCAACTGCGACTGGTGATGAAGGAACAGGTTGAAACAGAAGAAACGGTGGAAATCCGAAAGGAAGCAGAAGTAAAACCACCGGCACCCCGTGAGCCGGAAATCCGTGAAGAACCGCGGCCTCAGCCGGAGGCAAAAACCGAGGTTCCTGTAACGGAAGAATCTGTTTCAGAACCTGTAAGCCGCTTTGTACCTGATCCGGGAGCGGAGGAGTCTTCGGCCCCCGAAGAAACACCTGTGGAGGAACCCGAGCCCACAGCGATAAATGAGGAGATAAACGAAGAACCGGAGCCGGTTCCCGTTGCGCAAACTGACCCGGAAGCACCGAAACAGGAAAACAAAAGCACCAAGGGCGACGAGGAAGAACCCAATGACCTTGCCTACAAGCTGGGCAATACCCCGATCGACGACCTGAAACAGGCTATCTCCATCGCCAAAAAATTCGAGCTGATCAATTCCCTATTCGGAGGGGATGTGCAGAAATACGCCTATACCATCCACTATATCAATAACCTGAACAGTGGCGACGAGGCCTTCGAACACCTGCACCAACTCAAGGAAGAACACCGCTGGGACGAGGACGACAGGAACTTCGTGGAGCTGGCCAACCTGGTAAGAAGGCGCTTTATCGGATAATTTTACCGGAACCTGATACACTTTTGACTTTCTCCTGACGTCCCAAAGGCGCTGTTGCACGTGAATTGAGGCATGCCCCGGCATGTACCATTTCTGGCGTCAACACCCCTTACTGCGTCCTGCTATCGGACTGGCTTTCGGCATCCTGCTTTCCGCCCTTTTCCCCGACTACCGATTCGTTTTGGCAGCCGGAGGCTTGGTATCCTTACTTTTCCTGCTGGCCAGGAAGATGGCTCCGTCCCTTACCCGCAGAGTGCGGATTTACCCGGTGCTGGTATTCGCTGTTATCGGGTACCTGAACCACAAGCAGATATCCGGGATACCGGAAAGTCGTTTCGACCGGCAGCATTACCTGGCCCGGGTAAGCTCGGCCCCTAAGACCTCAGCCAGCGGCTATTCCTGTACGCTGAAGCTACTTGCCCAAAATACTGCCAACACTGGCTGGGAGGCAGTTCCCGACTGCCAGGTGTTGGCTTTCTTTTACCATGACAGCCTGGCCGGACTCCTGCTTCCGGGTGATGAGTTGCTCTTCGACGGAAAACCGGATACCCTAAGCGCTCCGCTAAATCCATATACCTTTGACTATGCCCGTTACCTCCGCAAAAAATCCATCCATTACCGGCTCTTCCTGAAAGAAGGCAACTGGGAAAAACTGGAGCATCCGGGGCCCCAACCCTTCGCGGCCCTGCTGCTTCGACGGGCCACTTTATGGAGAAACAGTGCGCTGGAACAATTCCGGAAAGCCATTCCGGGCGAACAGGAAAGGGCGGTGCTGGAGGCGCTGGTTTGTGGCTACACGGAAGACCTGGACCCGGAAACCCGCAGTCGCTATGCACTTAGCGGCACCCTGCATATCCTGGCCGTATCGGGGATGCATGTTGGAATCCTGTTGCTGATCTGTATGAAGCTGCTTTCTCCAATCGGCAACCTTGTTGTGCGCAACCTTCTCCTGCTGCTGCTTTTATGGATGTATGCATGGATTACCGGCCTCTCTCCTTCCGTGCTGCGGGCAGTATGTATGGCCAGCCTGTATCTTGTTGGGGAAACGATCAACCGCCGGCACAGCACCTGGAATGCCCTGGCCTTTGCGCTGATTGTGCTACTGAGTTATGACCCCCATTTCCTTTTCAGTCCGGGGTTTCAGCTTTCTTTTCTGGCGCTGAGCGGTATCCTGCTGGGAACGGGTAAAGCCCTGAACCGGAAAAAGAGCCTTCGGGAAAAGTTGCGGGGATGGTTGTATGGATTCCTGCGTGCTTCCCTCTCGGCTCAGGTATTCACCGCTCCTCTTTCGCTTTACTATTTCCACCAGTTCCCTACCTGGTTCCTTGTGGGTAACCTGCTGATCGTGCCCCTGGCCGCTCCCCTCTTCTATTCCGGCTTGCTGGTACTGCTTCTGGCTCCACTTCCCTTCCTTCAAAACCTGGCAGGACTGGTCGCTGAAAAGCTTGTGCAACTCTGCCTCTTCCTGGCAAAGCAGATTGCTCAACTCCCCATGGCTTCGTTGGATGCCGGGGGGATGCGGGAGTACAGCGTCTGGGGACTGTATGGCATTCTGATCCTGCTGGTGCTGTTCTTCAAACTCCGTCAGAAAAAAGCCCTGACACTGGCCCTGCTTTGTGCCTGTCTCCTGGTGCTCTTTTCCTCCCTTCATACCCTGGAAAACCGGAATGCTTCCGGGCTGATTCTTTATGCGGAAAAGCGGTCGGAAAGGGTGGAATACTATTCCGGGGGTAAGGTCTTTTTGGTGTCTGGGGGTACGCAAGCGGTTACGGAAGCCGCTGAAGCCTTCCACCGGGTAAGACAATTGGAACAGGCCGGAAACGGAGGCGTGGATATCCATCCCTGGGGCCTATCGTTCAGGGGCAGCGGCTTTTTGCTGCTTCGTATGGATACGGCAGGTACCTGGCGGCTCCATGACCTGACTGTTCCAACGTATATCCTTCCGCCCGATACCGCCTTGGGAAGTTTTCTTCTTCCACCGAACTCCACCGATTTTTGTAACATTGTGCTCTCCGGGAAACACGACTTCAAAAGCCGGAAATACTGGAAAGAAGAGGCAAATCGACTGGGCGTCAGATGCCTGGACCTGCTGGAAACCGGAGCCTTAATTGTGGAAGAATGAACGAACTGGTAAACTACCGTGTGGAAGACCGGGTGGGGTATATCACCCTGAACCGTCCGGAAAAGCGGAATGCATTAAGTGCCGAAATGGTCAGCCATATTAAAGAGGCCGTGACCAAAGCCGAAAACGATACAAACTGTAAGGTGGTGGTTCTGGCTGCTGAGGGAGAAGCCTTTTGCGCCGGTGCCGACCTGGCTTACCTGCAGCAGTTGCAGCATAATACCTACGAAGAGAACCTCGCTGATTCCCGACATCTGATGGAACTGTTCAGGATGATCTATACCGGCAGCAAGGTGTATATTGCCCGGATACAGGGGCATGCTTTGGCAGGAGGTTGCGGACTGGCCGGTATCTGCGATTTCTCTTTTGCCGTCCCGGAAGCCAAATTTGGGTATACGGAGGTAAAGATCGGGTTTGTGCCGGCCATCGTGAAGGTGTTCCTGATCCGCAAGATTGGGGAAGGCAAGGCCCGGGAGATTCTGCTCAGCGGAGAAGTATTCCCCGCAGAACGGGCCAGGGAGCTGGGACTGATCAACTGGGTGACCGATGCCGAAAGCCTGAACGATACGGTGCATGAATTTGCCCTGCGTTTATGCCGGGAGGCCTCCGGGCAGTCGCTGGCACTTACCAAGAAGATGATTGCCGAAGTGCAGGATCTGGGTTATGAGGCCGGGCTGGAATACGCCGCCGAACAGAATGCGCATGCCCGTGCGGGAGAAGACTGTCGCCGGGGCATTGCCGCCTTTTTGAACAAAGAAAAGATCAGCTGGTGATGGAATGGATTGATACGCATACCCACCTGTTTGCCGAACAGTTCAGGCAGGATATCGATACGGTGATAGAGAACTGCCGTTTGCAGGGGATCAATACCTTGTGCCTGCCCAATATCGACCTCAGTTCCGTTAAGGATATGGAGGCCCTCAGCGACCGCTGGCCGGGAACCTGTCTGCCTATAATAGGGCTCCACCCCTGCTCGGTTGACGGCGATTACCGCAAGGTGTTGCGTGAGTTGTACCAGTTATTGACGGAGCGCCCGGACCGGTATATTGCCATCGGAGAAACCGGTACCGACCTGTATTGGGACAAAACTTACGAGCGGGAGATGGAGATTGCCTTCCGGGAGCAGATCCGCTGGGCCGGCGAGCTGGACAAGCCCGTGGTGATCCATTCCCGCGACAGTCTGGACTGGAGTATCGCTATCGTTCGTGATCTGAAGAAAAAATTCCCGGACCTGCGGGGTGTGTTTCACTGTTTTAGTGGCAGTCCGGAGCAGGCAGAGTCCATCGCTGCGTTGGATTTTTATATGGGGTTGGGTGGTGTGATCACCTTTAAGAATTCCGGGATGGAAGAAGTTCTTCAGTCCATAGACCTGGACCGGGTGGTATTGGAGACGGACAGTCCGTACCTGGCACCGGTACCTTACCGCGGCAAGCGCAATAGCAGCGAGTATTTGCCTTTGATCGGGCAGAAGCTGGCGGATGTGCGGAACCTGTCCTTGCCGGAAATTGCGCGGGTTAGTACAGAAAATGCGCGAAAACTTTTCCGAATCTGAAATTTGGTTACTTTTGCAGTCCTGAAAAAATTCAGCCACGGAGAGGTGCAGGAGTGGTTGAACTGGCACGCCTGGAAAGCGTGTATACCGCAAGGTATCGAGGGTTCGAATCCCTC
>CAXPEB010000054.1:0-38090 GCA_964215915.1 Bacteroidia bacterium | reverse complement strand
TAAGTCTAAAATTAGAAATATGTAAAAAGAAATTTAGATAAGTCTAAAAATTAATCTTGACTGTCCCCTGAAGATTCCAGGAGAAGTGTGAAAATAAAGGCATTCAATACCTGCTGTTCTGCAGGGTCAAGGTGCTCCATAACCTCGTCATAAGGCAACCACATCAGGGGAATCAGCCTTTCACCGAACCCATATTCCGGGTTTGTTTCCGAAAGTCCCAGGTATTCTATTTGCCAGGTGAATGCGCTTCCTTTTTGTTCCAGCCGGGCGGAAAAGGAAAGGCCGTTTATGGAATAATGCTCAAACTCCACCATAACCAGCAGGTCGGTAAAGTAAGTGCCTGACTCGTCTTCCTCTTCGATCAGGAGATATTCTTCCCGGTCGAAAGCCGTATCCAGCGCTTCAGGGCTCAAACGTTGCTGCAACATATCACGTTTATAGGCCGGAATCTTCAATCCATATACAAGATCATACAGGCGCTTTTCAAGCGAATCCATAGAAGCCCGCCCGATGTAAGTCAGAGAATCCCGGTAAAGGACCTCGGCATGATCCATATTCCGATACCAGGTAAGGCGTTCCCAAAGTTCCGGAACAGCAGCGCGAACAGCTTGCTCCCTGACATAAAAGTAGTGATCCTGATAGGCCCGGATACGGATTCCCTGATCCACGAAACCCAGTCCCTGCCAATCACCAGGTCCCATTTCGAGGTTCAATACCGTATCCATCATTTCAATTCCGTAAATAGGGTCGGGAAGCAATAAAGGAACCGGGAAATGAAAGAGGCTATCCGTTTCGTTTGCCGGAACCGGAGTATCCATTGCGGGCGTCCGATAGCAATCCAGCGTACCGCTTTTAATACCTGTAAACAGCAAGTTGCTCAACTGGTCGTAGTCGCGTCGGATACAGTTTTCCATAAAGAGGTCCGAAGCATGAAACTCGCTTTGTTCGCTTTGTGCATCAGCAGGGCCTGTCCATAAGAGGATTATGGCGAGCAGGGGGATCACTTTTGTCATGAAGGTTGATCTGTTTTGGGACGTTCTGGTAAATGCATCCCCTTACCCCTGAAGCTTTTTGAGGATCAGGTAGTGATGAAAGGCCTGTAAGATTTCCGCATCCCGTTCATCCATAAAATACGTCCAATCCTTTGGCTTCACCCAAAACCAGCTGTAGTTCCGGAAGAAACCTTTTGAATAAAAGTATGGAGCCAGTCCCTGAATTTCGAGTTGGGTTTCTCCTGTTTCCATTTCCGTTTCGGTGAAAAAGGAAAACCCGAGCAGGGAGTCAGCTGCCAGTGGATACCGGTATAACCAGGTTGTCAATCCGGGCAAGGAGTCGCTTCGCCAGCGGGCTTCGTGCGATTGCAATTCCTCAAAAAGGGCCGTGGGGTATGCGGGGATACCACGATTTACGGCCAGATTGAAAAATGAAATCAGCAATTTGTCCAGGTATTTGCCTCCGCTCAGTTTCAGCTCATGAGCACTGATCTTACCTCCTACAAGCTCCTGGTAGCGGGAAATACAGCGGTAGTTAAGGTCCCCATATTTTTTCTCAACCTCTTTGCGGTCCAGGTAATAGGTGGTCATACTCTTAGGGCCGGCCGTATGGAATTCCAGGAATCGGTTACCCCAACGGATATGCTGGGCATGCAGGAAACCGAACTGCCCCTGCACAATGGAATCAATCAGGCAAAACGGGGATCCGAAACAGGCGGGGTCCAGGAAGGTCATAGTGACTTTCGAGTACGTGTTCCGCATATATTCCTGCTGATCCACGCGTTGTGTTAGCAGGCTGTCGTTCCAGATGTGTAGTTTGCCGGTATTGAGCGCTTCGTTAAGCGTATGGCTCAGCACATTGTAGCGGGCTTCCATAAAACCGGCCATATCGGTTCGGCTACCATGTACTTCCACATGGCTTTCCCCCTGTCCGCAAAGAGTCAGTGGATACAGCAGCCAGAGTAGGATCAGATGTCTGATTATCATGATTTTGACATTGATGAATAATCCATCAGAAAGATACGGGAATTTTCTTATCCGGGATGCAGTAGGTTCCAGTAGTATAACAGGCGTAAGGTTGGGTAGTGAGGCGAAAGCCGGCTGTGGATCAGGTCTTCCGGCTTCATCCAGAATTGACTGCGGGATTCTTTTTGGGGCTGTATCTGCGTTGGCTTTCCATTATAGCTTTGGTGCGAAGGCCCGGTTTTACAGGTGAGACCGAAAGAGATCCAGGTTGCGCTTTGTGGCGGAGTGCTTACGGAGCAGAACTCAAAACCTGTAAAACTACCGGAAAGGGGAGGCTCTGTAATTACCGTATCAATCAGGTCATACGGGTCTCCGGGATTGACCGGATTGGTAATCTGATTATTGTGTCGTGTCACGCAAATGTCAGCAAACCAGTAGCCCAAACTGTCTGCCTGACGGCATCTGGGATCAAAATAAGCAGTAAGTGACTTGTCAAACCCCGCCCGGTATATTTCCCACTGAAGGTCGTCGAGGTAGGCGCGCATTCGTATCGGAAATTCATAACCCCGTATTTCTGTCTTTGTATGGATCAGGCATTGATACAGCACCCGTGCCACACTTGCCTCTCCGAAGGAATGAACAGGGATGTACAAATCGCTGCGTAACAGTGTTTGAAGCTTCAGGTATCCTTGTCCGGCACTAAGTCCTGCCCATTGATTAATGGGAAACAGTTCCGGGATCAGCGTATCGATAAGATCATAAGGGTCATCCGGGTTCA
Organism: Bacteroidia bacterium; assembly: GCA_964215915.1. Taxonomy (GTDB): domain Bacteria; phylum Bacteroidota; class Bacteroidia; order UBA8524; family UBA8524; genus UBA8524. The sequence continues at coordinate 35,354 of CAXPEB010000054.1, read as the reverse complement.
TGGGGTTTATGATCTGGTAGCTTCTGGGTATATGGAACCGCATTCTTTCCGCAGAATCCGGAAGCGGCGTCTTAAGGCTACTATCCGTAAAAAACTCGTTGACTCCGTTGGCTAACAGTGCCAGGCATTCCGACTGGAACTTATCCAGTACGTAACGTCCGAAGTCCTCTCCCGTTCTGTCGTGTGCAACGGATTTGCCCATAATAGGTTGTGCACACTGGGCCAGGGGAGCAGCAAGCAAAAGAAGGAGCAGTAGGTGTTTCATCATACCGGTGAATACCGGTTTGCCGGAAAAGGTCATCAATCCTCCTTGTAAAAAGATTCCGACATGCGGTTCCTTACAAATTGTTCGAACAACCAGTTCAGGTTTTTAATCGTGTCCGGATCAGGGAAAGGGAGTCCTTCCTTGCACGGAATCCAGTACAGCGACTGAGGAGGTAGTGATATCCCTCCAATTATGGGCGAATAGGCCGGCCCGATAAAAAGGATGTCCAGCGTACAGGACTTATCCGTATACCCGGTATTAAAGTAAAAGGAAGTGCCGGTAAAATCGGAATAGGGGTCAAACGGAACCGCCCGCCGGATATACTCTGTGTAGTAGTTCCCATGGGAAGAATCCAGGTATTGAACGGAGGTGTCATTCAGCCGGGAGTCGATGGTTCCTGTATCCATAAACAAAGACGTACTGTCTATGCGGTAAACCTTCAGGCCTCCTGCCATCACCTTTTGGTGCTGTCCCGACCAGATGCTCCGCACCTCGTGTTCCAGTGTTTTTCGGAGTATGGAGTCATTCAGGCTCCCTTGTTTTTCTCGGAGCAGGTTCAGGAGGAAGGGAGGCGCGTCTTTGCAGGTTTCCAGTATGGCGTTCCGTTTCAGAAAGAGGCGGATATTAAAGCCGGCTTCTATCCTTACGGTTTCGCCGGTCCAGTTCAGTGACTTCCAGATTTCCGGTTGAAGGTCAATCAACGAACTGACCCAGAATTCAGCCTGACCATGTTGCGCGGAATCCAGTTTGATAAGCATGGAAGTGGTATGGCGAAGGAGTTTTTGAAGATCCTGGGCCGCCAGAGGGGTCTGTAACAAACTATCGCGGTAGGCCGTGAGTCTGCCGGATTCAATGTGATCGTAGAGCTTTCTGCAGTGATGATCGAAGGCCATTTCCGAGGCTTCTTCATAAAAGGTGTGCGGAACGGTGCAGAAAATGCCTTGGGACAGCAGTCTGGCCGGGCTGGCAAGGATCAGGGAGAAGAATAGAATCCGGAGGAGCATGGGCATAACGAATAAAATCGAAGCCTCATATTACAAAAAATCCCGACCAATGGCCGGGATTTTCCTTAGTTATTGTTATTGGGAAAACGGTTTAACCGTTCATTGCCACGATAAACTCTTCCTGGCTTTGGGTACCTTCCATGTACCTGAGCAGGGTATTCATGGCTTCCTCACTGGTCATATCGGCCAGATGGTTACGCAGTACCCAAACCTTTTGCATCACGGCCTTGTCAAGTAGCAGGTCTTCGCGACGGGTGCTGGAGGCCAGTACGTCGATTGCCGGGTAAATACGCTTGTTCGACAATTTGCGGTCAAGCTGCAGTTCCATGTTACCGGTACCCTTGAATTCTTCAAAGATCACCTCATCCATTTTGGAACCGGTATCGATCAGGGCAGTGGCGATAATTGTGAGGGAACCTCCGTTTTCGATCCGGCGGGCTGCACCGAAGAAACGTTTCGGACGGTGAAGCGCATTGGCATCCACACCACCGGAAAGGATTTTTCCGGAAGCCGGTTGCACGGTGTTAAATGCGCGAGCCAGGCGGGTGATGGAATCCAGGAGGATTACTACGTCATGTCCGCATTCCACCATTCTTTTGGCTTTTTCCAGAACAATATTGGCAAGTTTTACATGCTTGTCTGCAGGCTCGTCAAAGGTAGAAGCGATCACTTCCGCTTTTACGTTCCGGGCCATATCGGTCACCTCTTCCGGGCGTTCGTCTACCAGCAGAATAATGAGGTAAGCCTCGGGGTGGTTGGCAGCAATGGCATTGGCCACGTCCTTCAGCAAGGTGGTTTTACCCGTTTTGGGCTGTGCCACGATCAGTCCGCGCTGACCTTTTCCTATCGGAGAGATCAGGTCGATGATACGGGTGGAGTAGTTGTTAGCTCCGTTAAACAGGTTGAATTTTTCATCCGGGAACAGGGGAGTGAGGTGCTCGAAAGAAACACGGTCGCGCACTTCAGCGGGATCTTTCCCGTTGATGCTCTCCACCTTGATCAGGGCAAAATATTTTTCGTTTTCCTTCGGAGGGCGGATGCTGCCTTTGATGGTGTCCCCGGTTTTCAGTCCGAAGACCTTGATTTGTTGCGGAGATACGTAAATGTCATCAGGTGAAGGCATGTAATTGTAGTCGCTTGAACGAAGGAATCCATAGCCGTCCTGGATAATTTCCAGAACACCCATGCTACTTACCGCACCTTCCAACTCTGCATAGGCCAGAGCGGCTTCGATGCTACGCTGGTCGCGGTCTTCCCGGGGTTGGCGTTCACGACGGTCTTCCCGCGTCTCACGATTATCCCGGTCACGGTTATCCCTATTGTCGCGATTATCACGATTATCGCGGTTTTCTCTGCGTTCCTCACGGCGTTCACGGCGCTCCTGGCGTTCGTCTTTGCTGCGGCGATCTTTGTCTTTATCGTCCCGGGATTCTTCTTTATTTCCGGAATCCTGTGGCTCCGGTTTTTCTTCCCTGGGCTCTTTCTGTTTTTTGCCTTCCTTACCTTCTTTACTTTCAGGCTGTTGGGTTTCTTCCGAAGTTTCGTCCTTTTTGGGCCTTCCCCGGCGTTTTTTCTGGGGAGCTTCCTCCTTGGACTCTTCAGCTACTGCCTTGGGTGCAGCAGATTCTTTTGCGCCCTCTTCTTTTTTGGCATTATCCTCTTTGGCACTTGTTTTCGTGCGTCGGCCTTTCTTGCTTTCCGCTTTCGGTGCAGGGGTAGTAACGGCCTGGTGTTCAAGGATTTTGTAAATCAGGTCTTGTTTTTTCAGGTCTTTGAAATCCTGAAGGTTCATTTGCTCGGCGAGTTCACGCAACTCTGACACAAGCATGTCATTCAGCGTAAGAATGTCGTACATTGGATATACTAATGCTATTGGAAATTTTTGATTGGATTTGTATCAGGTGTGGCCTGAGACGGGTAAGATTCGGTGCAAATCGCAGGGACTGACCGTGTCGATCTTCAATCCGATGCAATGTTAGACCGAATTTTCCGATTTGTCAAGTATCTGTGAAATTCAAAGACGAAAATTGAAGTACTTCTGCATGGAAAAGCAGAATTTTGTAATTTTCAACCATGCATAAAGTCCATCTGGAATGTGCCAATTGTGATGCGCGCAGTGTTTCGTTTTTGAAGTACTGCACTCCGGAACAGGTTTCTCTCATCAACAACAACAAGAGTTGCGTGCACTACAAAAAAGGGCAGGTGATTTTTTACGAGGATAATCTTGCTCAGGGGGTTTACTGCATTAGCCAGGGAGTGGTGAAGCTGGTTAAAAGCAGTGAAGATGGACGTGAGCAGATCATCCGGTTCTCCAAGCGGGGTGATTTTTTGGGTTACCGTGCCTTGATCGCCGAAGAACCCTTTGTGGCATCTGCCGAATGCGTGGAAGACACCGTGGCATGCTTTATTCCGCGTCAGCCATTTCTGGAGGTACTTTCGGAAAACCCCAAAGTAAATCAGGAAATGCTGAAGTCGCTTTGCCATGAATTGGGAATAGCCGATGAAAAAATCATCAGCCTTGCGCATAAATCCGTACGTGAACGTTTGGCTGAGACCCTGCTCATTCTTCACGAAACTTTTGAGGAGGACGGGAAGGGAGAAGACAATGACTATATCCATATAGTCCTGCCAAGGGAAGACATCGCCAATATCGTAGGGACTGCTACCGAAACACTTATCCGGCTCCTGTCGGATTTTAAGAAGGAAGGGCTTATTGAGCTGAAAGGGAAACGAATCCGGCTGCTCGACCGCAGTAAACTGGCCCGTATTTCCGAAATGCACTGAGCCCCGCGGGCAAACCTGATATAAATCATGTTTAATGCTGATGGGCATCATAGCTCCCATTTACTGTCTCATCTACTTTTGAATTTCAATTCAACAGAGGTGAACAGGAAAGTATTGATGCTGGTTCGCGATCCCGAGGCATTGTCCGCACAACTGCAGGCCGTGTTGCGGTTCTTTTCGCAAAACGACAAAGTACTGCTTGCAGTCTGGAGAGAAGATTCGCAAAGCGGATGGCCATTCAGAATGTATGACCTGGGGTGGAATCTCCTACAGGATGCCAACTTATGGAAACGGCTTTCCGATATTCCGGCCATGAAGCGCCGCCCAGTTGAAAAATGGCTGGAAAGCAGCGCCTTTCTCGACCTTATCATCGTGCACCGGCAATTGTTTGATGTTATGAATCGCGACGAACAGTTCGGTCAATTCATCAACAAAGTGAGTTGTCCGGTTTTTCTGATGGATGAAAATCAGAATAGCTTCGATGAGATTTTCCTGAGCTATAACGGTTCCCCCGCTTCCTTTGAATCGATAAAACACTTTGCATACCTTTTTCAGGATCAGATTAATACGGCGCGATTGAATCTCATAATAAAAATCAATGAGACAGCCGTGAACCTGGAAAATTGCGTATACGATTACCTACGCCTGCACAAACGCCATTTTGCTATCTCCCGCTTTTTTGAAGATGACTACGATGCCGGTATTGAGCACCTCCTGGAGGAGAGCAATAGCCCGCTGGTGGTAGTGGGTGGCGAACGACGTAAAAACTTCGATCAGTTCCGTCATTTTGCCAACCTTCATACACAACCTTCCTCCCTGTTCATTTTATGAAAGCCGTAGCGGAAAAACTGGTTTGTTTTCACTGTGGAGACAGTTGTACGGATGACGAGGTTCGTCTGGAAGAACACGTGTTTTGCTGTGAAGGGTGTAAGACCGTTTATCAATTGCTGAAGGAATCGGACATGTGCCGGTATTACAGCCTTGACGAGCATGCAGGGCTGAAGATGGACCGGCCGGTTGCTCAGGGAAAATATGCCTTCCTGGATGACAAAAGCCTCGCCCGACCCTTATTCCAGTTCTATTCGGAGACAGATGCCCGGGTATTGTTTTTTACGCCTTCCATGCATTGTGCCAGCTGTATCTGGCTGCTGGAGAGGCTTTACAAGCTGTTGCCCGGAGTGATCGAGTCACGGGTCAACTTTGACCGCAAAGAGATTTCCGTCCGCTTCAATCCTTTCGAACTCAGCCTGAGGCAATTGGTTGAAAAACTTAGTGCCCTCGGATATGAACCTTCGCTTGGCGAAAAAAGAGAGGATGCCGGAAAAGGAAGGATGTTGCTTTTTCGTCTCGGAGTGGCCGGGTTCTGCGCAGGGAACATCATGCTTTTCAGCTTTCCGGAATACCTGGGGATGGATACTTTGTCGCAAACCCAGTTTTCTGCCTTGTTCCGCTGGCTGAGCGCAGCGCTTTCCATTCCCGTGGTAACCTTTGCGGCCTGGCCCTTTTTCAAAAAAGCCTGGCAGGGGCTCAAACACCGCGACCTGAACATTGATTTTCCGCTGGCTCTGGGTATCAGTGCCTTGTTTATACGCAGCGTGCTGGAAATTACCCTTGGCTGGGGTTCCGGCTTCTTCGATTCTTTGGCCATGCTGGTGTTCTTCCTGCTCATCGGACGTTGGCTGCAGGATCGTGCTTATGAATCCCTGTCCTTCGAAAGAGACTTTAAAAGTTATTTCCCCCTTGCTGCCGAGGTGGAAGGTGAGGAAGGTACCCGGTTTGTCAAATTGCAGGACCTTCAGGTGGGAGATATCATACGGGTCAAAAGCCAGGAACTGATCCCTGCGGATTCCCGTATTATCAGTGGAAATGCCCGAATCGATTACAGCTTTGTGAACGGGGAAAGCACTCCCGAAACTCCGGATTCTGGAGAGACCCTATACGCCGGTGGGCGGCAACTTGATGGCCTGCTGCGGGTGCAGATATTACGCCCGGTTTCGCAAAGCTACCTGAGTGCACTTTGGAACCAGGCAGAAGCGGGAGAAGAAAACAAGGGAATCAAAAATTTTTCTGATCAGGTCGGGCGCTATTTTACCCTGGCTTTGGTACTTATTGCCACAGCTACCCTGGTGTATTGGCTGCCGCAGGATGCCCGGAAAGCATTTGATGCCTTTACCGCCGTGTTGATCGTCGCCTGCCCCTGTGTGCTTGTGGTGGCAGCTCCCTTTGCTTTTGGCAACGCCATGCGCTGGTTATCGGCAAGAAGCATATTCCTCAAGAACCCCGATACCGTGGAAAAGGTGGCGCAGGTTGACCAGGTGATATTCGATAAAACCGGGACCCTCACCGAGAAATCGGCGGAGATAGAACTACTCTGGGGAACATTAACGGACGAAGAAACCTGTAAGCTGGCCGGTGTTTTGGTCCAATCCCTGCACCCGAATTCCAGGTTGCTTTTCAATCACCTGAACAGGAATGATTTTCCGCAAACGGATACTTTTACCGAAATCCCCGGGAAAGGGCTTAAAGCCAGCTATGGCCATGAGGAATGGAAGGTAGGTTCAGTAAAGTGGATCACCGGAGCAAAAGGGGAGACCGAGTCGACCTCTGTATTAGTGGCCAGGAACAATGAACCAATCGCCGAATTCCGGCTGCAGTGGCATTTCCGCGAGGGGCTGGATGAACTTTTCCATACCTGGACACTTCCACGATACCTCTATAGTGGCGACAAAGCCCGCGGAACAGAAGTGCTTAAAAAATGGTTTCATAACGACCATATGTTTTTCGGGAGCAGCCCGGAAGACAAACTCAGAGCCGTAAAAAATTACCGGGAACTGGGGCACCACCCCATGATGGTGGGAGACGGTTTGAATGATTCGGGAGCGCTAAAGGCTTCCTGGACCGGTGTGGCTATTACGGATGATGTCCATGCCTTTACTCCGGCCTGTGACGTGATTATGGTGGGAAAATCCCTGCATGATCTGCCTCGCTTCATCCGTTTCTGCAAAAGAACCCTGCAAACCGTAAAATTCAGCTTTCTTTTTTCTCTTGTGTATAACCTGATCTGGATGAGCCTGGCGGTACGCGGTGAACTGCAACCACTGGTGGCTGCCTTGCTCATGCCAGTCAGTTCCATCACGGTGTTTACCATCAACACCCTGGGAATTCGTTACTTTGCCCGGAAAGGAGGGATTCAATGACCATCATCATTTTGCTCATAAGTTGCAGCCTCGTTCTGGCGGTTGGGTTTCTTGCCGCCTTTATCTGGTCCGTGCGCAGCGGTCAGATTGACGATACCTCTACTCCGGCCTACCGGATACTTGATGAAGAAGACGAAGACTGAATGGTTTTTCGCCTGCAGCCGTACCCATGTGTTTCAAAGTGAAACACTGTAAGCTCCAAGCCGGTTTCCCGATTACTTCCCTTTGAACTCAGGCTTCCGCTTTTCGTTGAATGCTTTGACCCCTTCCTTGTAGTCTTCGCTCCGGCCGGCCAATTCCTGGCAGAAGGCTTCGTATTCCAGCATGGTGTCCAGATCCGAGTGAAAGGATTTGTTCAGCATTTTTTTCATCATGGCAATGGCCTTTGTAGGGGCCTGGGCATAATAGGCAGTGTATCCGGCAACGGCTTCGTCCAGTTCAGCTGCGGGCACCACCTTGTTGATCATTCCCCATTCGAAGGCTTGCTGTGCGCTGACACGTGTCCCCATGGTCGACATCTCAAAGGCCCGAGCCGAACCCACCAGGCGGGGCAAAAAGTAGGACGAACCGGAATCCAGTACGAGTCCCACATTGATAAACACTTCAATAAGTTTCGCTTCTTCCGAGGCCACAATGATATCACTGGCCAGCGCCAGGGAGCAACCTGCCCCTGCGGCTACACCATTCAGTCTGCAGACAATGGGCTTGGGCAGTTCCCGCATCGATTTGATGATGGGGTTATACCTTTTGTACAGGGAGTCGCTGAGTGAGCGGTTTTCACTATTGGCGATGGCCTTCAGGTCCTGGCCGGAACAGAACGCTTTCCCGGCGCCGGTGAGTACCACTACCCGAACTTCCTCATCGCGTTTGGCCTGTTTCAATGCATCCTGCAGCTCGAAGCTCTGTGTGTCATTGAAGGCATTGAATACATCCGGACGGTTCAGGGTAATGGTGGCAATGCCGTTCTCCACCGTATAAAGCAGACATTCGTAATTCATATGCGAACAATTATATAGATCAATACCATACCGGTCAAATAACCGGTATACGTTTGCCCCGGGTTATGAGAGCCGAGGAATACCCGGGCACTCAATACCAGGCCCGAGATCAGCAACCAGCCAGCCAGAATTCCTCTCAGGTCGATGATAGCCTGTCCCTGCATAAAAATCAGGAGACCTGCTATACCTCCCATTCCTATGGCATGCAGGCTGATCTTGTACCAGTTGTTGATAATAGAAGCCAGCATCACGGAAGCGGCTGTTCCAAGCAGGAAACCACGGAGCAGATGCGGTGCCAGGTGTCCCACCTTGTAGGTGAAGACATAAAAGGTGATCAGGATAAAAATGGCGGAGATCAGCAAAGGCAGTCTTCTGTCCTGTCTCTCTTCCATAAACAGGCTGGTCTCGTTTTTCAGGAGTTTTTGCAGGATAAAAATAGTATTTAGCGGGAACAGGAATGTGCCTATGAATACTACCGCCTGGTAAATGAGCAGCGCCCTTTCACTGATGGCAACGTTATACACCATATCCAGCCGGAATATGAGAAAGGCTCCCAGGCTGATGAGCAGTAAGGGGTGGAAGAGGAAAGACAGAGCCAGTGCCGGGAATTTCACAATCAGAGTTGTTTTCTGAGCCGGGCCACCGGAATATTCAGCTGCTCCCGGTATTTGGCCACTGTACGCCGTGCGATGTTATAGCCTTTTTCTTTAAGAATTTCCATCAGCTTTTCATCCGGAAGCGGGCGCGTCTTGTCCTCAGCTTCAATGGCATCCCGGAGGATTTTTTTCACTTCCTTATTGGAAACCTCTTCGCCATCTGCGGTGGTAATTCCTTCGGAGAAGAAAAACTTGAGTGGTATGATGCCGAAATCCGTTTGGACGTATTTGCTGTTGGCCACCCTGGAAATGGTGGAAACATCCAACCCGACTTCGTCGGCAATGTCTTTCAGGATCATGGGCTTCAGCTTGGTTTCATCACCATCTTCAAAGAAGTCGCGCTGGTAGTTGAGAATAGCCCTCATAGTGGTCAACAGGGTATTCTGACGCTGCTTGATTGAGTCGATGAACCATTTGGCTCCGTCCAGCTTTTGTTTGATGAACTGTACGGTTTCCTTAAGCTCTTTGTTTTGTTTGGCCTGTTTGTCCGACTGCTCGTAGGTTTTCAGGGTATCCATATACGAGCGACTGATTTTCAGCTCCGGGGCATTCCTGGAGTTTAACTGGATATCCAGTTCGCCATCATTCTCTACCAGGATAAAATCCGGAACAATGTATTGTCCCTTCATGGAAGAAGACGTCTCCCCCGGCTTGGGGTTAAGCTTGGTGATCAGCTGTATGGCATCACGCAACTCGTCTTCCGTTACCTTCATGGAACGCATCATCTTTTCATAATGCTTCTTGGTGAAGTCGTCCATATAGTCGCGGATAATGCGCATGGACAATTCTGCTTCGGGATGAACTTCCTTGTCCTTCCTTTTAAGCTGGAGCAGGAGGCATTCCTGCAGGTCACGTGCTCCGATCCCGGGAGGGTCAAGGCGGTGTATTTTTTCCAGTATCCTTTCCAGCTCTTCCACGTTTGTGGAGATGTTCTGGGAGAAGGCGAGATCATTTACGATGGCCGAGAGAGGTCTGCGCAGGTACCCGTCTTCATCAATGCTCCCTATTAGTTGCTCTGCCAGGGCTTGTTCGTGTTCGTTGGCTGCTATGGCATTGATTTGTTCAAGCAGGTTTTCGTAGAAAGTGGCTGCCATTGGAATAGGCATTTCCTTTTTCTCTTCGTCACCGCCTCCGTCTTCATAAAGGTGAAACCCGTCGCTGTCATCCGCACCATCGGTGTATTCGGAAATATCGTACAGGTCGTCGTTATCGTATAAGTCGTCTTCCGGTTCTTCGTTCTCTTCCTTAGTTTCCAGCTCCTCGTTGTTGTATTCGGGTTCATCTTCTTTTCCGCTTTCCAGGGCCGGATTATCAATAAGCTCCTGTTCAATCCGCTGTTCCAGGTCCTGCGTATTGAGTTGCAGCAGTTTAATGAATTGTATCTGCTGGGGAGAGAGTTTCTGTAGAAGTTTCTGACTAAGATTCTGTTTCAGCATGCCGTGAGGCCTCTTATTTGCTCCAAAAATAAGTCTATTTTTGCCAAGATTTTTCAGGACTAGCGCAAGAAAAACCTCATGTATATAAAAGATCTACCGACCCACGAAGGTAAGAAAGCCACTCTGAAAGGATGGGTGAGCAACAAGCGGGACAGTAAAGGACTGGTCTTCATTATTCTCCGCGACGGAAGTGGAATGTGTCAGTGTATCATTGATACCAACATAGTTGGAGAGGAGAACTTCGAAATGGCCAAAAGGCTGGGACAGGAGAGTTCACTCAGCCTGACCGGAACCGTAGTGAAGGATGAAAGACAGGTTGGCGGATATGAGCTGCATGTAAGTGAACTGGAAGTATACCAGATTACCGAGAATTACCCGGTAACCAATAAAGAACACGGGGTGGATTTTCTGATGGATCACCGGCATTTATGGATAAGAAGCCAACGTCAGTGGGCCATTATGCGAATCCGGAACAGGATCATTTACGCCATCCACCGTTTTTTCCAGGAACGGGATTTTGTGCAGATGGATGCCCCATTGTTTACCGGGAATGCCTGCGAAGGAACGACTAACCTGTTCGAAACCGATTTTTACGGAGCCCCGGCATACCTTTCTCAATCCGGACAATTGTACGGTGAGGCTATGGCTATGGCTATGGGACGTATCTATACCTTCGGCCCTACTTTTCGGGCAGAGAAATCCAAAACGCGCCGACACCTTTCCGAGTTTTGGATGATTGAACCGGAGATGGCTTTCTATGACCTCTTTGATAATATGGATCTCATCGAGGACTTCCTGCGGACGGTAACCGGGGAAGTGCTGGAAAACTGCCGGCAGGAGCTGGACATTATCGGAAGGGATACCACCATGCTGGAGAATATTGGCAAACCTTTCCCCAGGCTAACTTATGATGAGGCGGTGCAGATCATCAAAGGCGAAAAGGATGTTGATGGAAAGAACTCCATCAAAACACTTGAGGCAGATCTGGAGGAGGTCAGGAAACGTATCGAAGAAGTACGTTCGGAAATGACCGAAAGAGAAGAAAAGATCAAACAGCCCGGGATGAAAAAGGGAGAGATCGCTTTCAACCAACGAAAAATTGACGAATTAAAGGGCGAACTCCGGGATCTGGAAGAAGATGAACGCAATATTCCGCAATGGCTTGAGTCTGCCCGGAATTTTGAATATGGAGATGATTTCGGAGGATCGGATGAAACCGTTCTGACCCGGTTATTCAATGTTCCCATAATGGTATATAACTGGCCGCATGCGGTCAAAGCCTTTTACCTGAAACGTGACCCGGAGAACGAAGCCTTTGCCCGTGGGGTTGATGTGCTTGCCCCGGAAGGTTACGGAGAAATTGTGGGTGGCGGTGAGCGGGAGACCGATGAAGAAAAATTGAAAGCCAAGATCATCGAACATGATCTTCCCATGAGCGAATTTGAGTGGTACCTTGACCTTCGTCGTTACGGTTCCGTACCTCATGCAGGATTCGGTTTAGGCCTGGAAAGACTGGTAGCCTGGGTATGCAAGCTAAACCACGTGAGGGAAAGTATCCCCTTCCCGAGAATGTATGGAAGGCTGTTTCCCTAAGTGGGATAAAATAATCCCATTATGGGATGGAATTGGCGAATTATTGGCATGTGGAAAACTGCTCTGCCTTTATTTTTCAAGGTGTTGCGGTTTTTGGAATAATTTTTTGTTAATTCGAAGACAGGATTAGTAATTTTTGGTTCATAGTTGAGCGAAGGCGGGTTGGTAACAGCCCGCTTTTCGTTTTTTAGTCCTTTCAACTTTTTATCTCTTTCAGATTTTGGGAATCAAGTCCAAAAGTTATTGGGATTCAGAAGTGGAGAAACCTTTCTTCCTGCCTGGCGAATCAAACGGAGGCCGGTGCGGCAGGAAGGCGCCTTCAGGAAAACTGTCCTTTTTTCGCCCATTTTTTAGACAAGTAAAAAATGGGCATCCAAGCAAGAATACTACGATCGAATAGCATTCAATGATCTCTGCCCACAGATTTTGACCTTGATCCGATTTCGGATCAGGATGAAAGAATCCCGGTGATCCGGGGATACTTCAAACAGGATAAAATATTCCTCTTCTATTCCTCTTTCCCGCTTCTGTTTTCTCCTATTGCAGTACAAGTTTTTACTTGTCTATAATGGATATATCCATAAGAAAACAAATGGAACAAGAGACAGCAACCGATTTTAGAGAGTCGCCCTTTCTGCAGGTAAACCCTTGATCCGATTTCCACAAGGGGTGGAAATGTAAATCTTCCGAAACAACAGCTTACCGGTATTTTAGCCGCAAATCAACTTTGTGAAGTTAGCTGCCATTGACATCGGGTCCAATGCACTTCGACTGATCATCGTCCGGGTAATACCGGGCAAGAAGGCCGGTGAGTACAAAAAGGTGGAGTTCATTCGTATACCGCTTCGCCTTGGTGATGATGTATTTACCACCGGGAAAATCGGCAAAGACAAGAAGAAGTTGTTTATGATGGCCATGCAGGCATTCCGGCTGATCATGGATATCCATAAAGTGGAACACTACCTTGCAGGAGCCACCAGTGCCATGCGCGAATCCAAAAATGGGAAACAGGTTTGTGCGCAGGTTCAGAAACAATTCAAAATCAATATTGAGATCATCAGCGGAGAGGAAGAGTCGCGGCTTATTCTGCAATCCGTGATGGAGGATATCCAAAAGCGCGGGAATTTTATCAATATCGATGTCGGTGGAGGAAGCACGGAAATCACGGTGATCCACAATGGCGTTCCCAGGGAATCGCGTTCATTCCCGGTGGGTACGGTTCGTCTGATGGATGGAAAAGTAGACGAGTCGATCTGGGCCGAGATGGAAGCCTGGGTGAAAAAGCAGACTTCCACCCTGCGAAACATTCATGCCCTCGGCACGGGAGGCAATATCAGCAAACTCTACCGGATGAGCGGAGCACAGCAACGCGGGGAGTACCTGCAGATCGATCGGTTGGAGGAGCTTTACCAGCGGATCAAAGGCCTAAGTATTTCCGAAAGGATCTACCAGCTGCGCCTCAACCCGGATCGAGCCGATGTGATCGAGCCGGCAGCTCGTATTTACCTGCAAATTATGCGCTGGGGCAATATTAAAGAGATCATTGCTCCCCAGGCCGGACTCAAAGAAGGCCTGATCCTCGAGTTGCAGAAACGTATTGAATCTGTTTAGTTAAAAGAAGAGAAGGGCAATAAGCCCGTTTAACATGAGTACTTTACACCAGGTACTGGTGAGGTGCCACTGAATATCGGTTCCTTTGCGCAACAAGTGCCCGAGGATCATCAATAGCGGAATTCCACATAACACGGCAAAACTTACTGTAGCGAAAAGATCAAGTCCGGAGAAGAGAACAAAAGCAAGGATGAGCAGGCTCAATACCAGCACCAGTGTCAGGGCCAGCTTCCTGCTGCTCTCGGTTCCATATTTTACCGCATAGGTAGTTAGGCCGGCAAGTTCATCTCCCCGCCGGTCTTCAGCATCTTTAACCACTTCGCGGAGCAGGTTGCTCAGTCCGGCAAAAAGGGCATAGGCGTAGAACAGCGTCATGAGTTCTTTCCCGTTCTTCAGGATGGAAATCGTTTCCATCTCGGCAAAAGGCACGAGCAAAGCCACTCCTGAGCAAAAGAGGGAAACGAGCAGGTTTCCCCAAAGTACCGTGGATTTGAGCTTTTTGGAATACCACCATAACAGCAGAATCGCAAGCGGGTAAATCCAAACCCATTGAAGTTTATGTTCCACCAGGGCCAGGAACAAAGTGATCACTGCACCAAGCAGAGTGAGCAGCAAGTAAATACCCAGTGCATTACCCGGGCTGATCCAAATCCCGACCGCTCTTTTGTCCATTTTATTGATGGCATCGGTTCCCTGGTCGAAGTAGTCATTTATTATATAACCCCCAACGGTGATCATGCATGTTAGCAGGATGAGCATGGAAAAATCAAAGGGGTCCATCAATCCATAATCAAGCCCGGCCGGAACCAGCGGGTCAAGCACAGAATACCGCAGGATCAGCAGGGTAAGGCATACGATCAGCAGGTTTGGCCATCGCAGCCAGCGTAAGATATCTTGCAGCCCGGGTCTGATAGGTGTTTCCCGCATACCGCAATATGCTATATTTGGATCAAAGCATGGAACAAAATCAAGCCAGAGAGTCTTTTGACGTTGTGATTATAGGGGCAGGTCCGGCGGGAGCATCCGCTGCGCTGATGTTAAGTGGAAAAGGAAAAAAGGTAGCCTTGCTCGACAAGGGCGTGTTTCCCCGGGACAAAATATGCGGAGATGCACTGAGCCCGGATGTGGTGCAACAGTTGGGCTGGATTGCTCCTGAACTTGCAGAACGTTTTTCCGCAGCCGCCTTCAAACAGGAAATTGTCGGGTTGAGGGTTTACTCAATGAGTCACGAAATGGCAGGGCTGGAATTCTGGGTGAAAAAAGAGCAGAAAGGGTATGTAGTGGCGCGGCTGGACCTGGATATGCTAATGATGGAAGAGGTTAAAAGCCGGAAAGACATCCAGGTATTCGAGGGTGAAGAAGTACGCGAAGTAATCCGTCGTCATGACAGTGTAATTGTCCGTTCGGCTAACCGGGAGTTCAGCTGTAAACTGATTATCGGAGCAGACGGAAACCACTCTATAGTAGCTAAACAACTTGCAGGGCGAAATGGCATAGACCGCAGGCATCATTGCGGGGCTCTCCGCCAGTATTACCAAGGGGTAACCTGGCCCGACGGCGATAAACATATTGAACTGTTTTATATCAAAGACCTGCTTCCCGGCTACCTGTGGGTATTTCCCATGAGTGGGGGGCGGGCGAATGTAGGTGTTGGGATGCTTTCCGAAGACATCAGTCGCCGAAAAGTCAACCTGAAAGAAGTGATGGAGCGCAATCTGAAGGAAAATCCCAGATTGAAAGAGCGTTTTTCCGGTGCAACACCTCTCGAACAAGCCAAAGGTTTCGGAATCCCGATCGGGTCGAAGAAATACAGTCTTTCCGGCGAGCGCTACCTGCTTTGCGGAGATGCTGCCCGATTGGTGGATCCACTCACCGGTGAAGGTATTGCCAATGCCATACGCAGTGGTCGATATGCCGGACAGTACGCTCTCGAGGCCCTGGAAAAGGAAGTGTTCTCTGCAGAATCGCTGGGTGCTTATGATCGGAAAATCTATGGGCTCATCGGGGCGGAACTTCGCCTGAGTCGTTTTATACAACTTTCGTTCAGAAGGCCCTGGGTGCTTAGAATTAGCATACGGTTGGCTTCCCGGAGCAGGGCTTATAAGCGGATGATTCACCTGCTGTTTGAAGAAACCAGCTTCTTTACCAATTGGTCCCGCCCCGCTTTCTATTTCGGGCTTCTGAAAAGAAAGTCATAAAAGCACTAGTCTTCCTGCAACATTCTGAAGAAAGTATTGTCTCTTTAATATTGTAATTTCAGCGCCGATTTTATAAGAATGAAGAGAATTTTACTTGCTTTAGGCATGCTCTGCCTGGCACTCACCAATAGAGCACAGGAGCAGGAACGCCCCACATATACTGACAATGAAATTTACCTGGGTCTGACCCACGAAGCAGCTGCCCGTATGGTGGCAGAAGGAGGTGCCGTGAACCGCGAAGCATTTCTCCGTGAGTTTGCTTCCTGTATTCGTGAAGAACAACTGGGTTACCTGGAAGCGCCTTTTTATGCTGCAAGAGGGTATGACCTTCAGTGGGTATTGCGCTTTTCCGTGGAGAATGTGCAGGGTATCGATGAGCTTACACGACTGCTAAATGAGCACCCTTCTGCCATTTATGCCGAGCGCGTTCCGAT
This sequence comes from Bacteroidia bacterium, assembly GCA_964215915.1. Classification (GTDB taxonomy): domain Bacteria; phylum Bacteroidota; class Bacteroidia; order UBA8524; family UBA8524; genus UBA8524. The sequence goes on along the minus strand of CAXPEB010000054.1, from coordinate 19,178 downwards.
TCTATACCTCAGCTATAGCCCCAATGACCTGGGCAGTAACTCCAATAACAATCAGTGGCACCTGTATAAAATCCAGGCCCGTGAAGCCTGGGATATCAGCAAAGGGAGCCGTGAGGTCAAAGTAGCGATTGTAGACGATGCCGTTTTGATCACTCACCCTGATCTGAGTGCCAATATCTGGACAAACCCCGGAGAGATACCGGGTAACGGAAAGGACGACGACAACAACGGATATATCGACGACGTGCATGGCTGGGATGCCGGGGGTAATGACAACGATCCGTTACCCAATTCCAGTGCTTTTACTCACGGTACGCACTGTGCAGGTATAGCGGGAGCAACCACCGATAACAATACCGGTGTGGCTTCCATAGGCTTCAACATATCCATCATGCCTGTAAAATGTACCCTGCCCGGACAAAGCAGTACAACCAGCATTCCCAGAGGGTATGAAGGAATCACCTATGCCGCAGCGGCAGGGGCAGATGTCATCAGTTGTTCCTGGGGAAGTGCCGGTGGTGGAAGTACCGGTTTTCAGGTTATCCAATACGCGCAGAGCAAAGGAGCCATCGTGGTGGCTGCCATGGGCAATGATTATACGGAAAGGCAACAGTTTCCCGCAAACTATGGCGGGGTAATCTCCGTTGCCGCCACCTCCAATACAGACTCCAAAGCGAATTATTCCAACTACCACAGTACAACGGTAATCAGTGCTCCCGGGAATTATATTCTCAGTACGGTTACTAATAATACCTATTCGTCGCAGTCGGGTACGTCTATGGCTACACCGCTCGTTTCCGGATTGCTCGGGTTAATGAAATCCCACAAACTGGGTATCACCACTACTGAATTGCGGGGCTGCCTGTTGAATAATGCCGATAATATCGATGCTCAAAATGGACTGTATATCGGAAAACTGGGAGCAGGACGTATCAATGCTTACAAAAGCCTGCAATGTGTCGATAGTCTGAAATGGGTTGCGCCGGATATCCGCTTTTCGCTGGACGGTAATGAATACTGTCCGGGATCACTTGTAGAGTTTTCGGCAATTTCTACGGAAGGAGACATAGACAGTTTTTACTGGGAATTTCCCGGAGGAACACCCGCCTTCAGCACCGATCCCAAACCGGTGGTATCCTTTCCCGGTATCGGTACTTATTCGTATTCGCTTACTGCATTCAATGCTTACGGACAAGACAAGGATAGCGTGACAAACGGTATTGTCTTTTCAGATCAGGGGAAAGCCATTGCCGTGTCCAGTGGTTTTGAAACCGGACTGGGCGGTTCCATCTGGACCGTAGAGAATAGTAATCCGTCATACGGCTGGAATGATGCCACCGTGTTGATCGGGGGGGATACTTTCCATTCCGCCTATGTCAAAGCGTACGGAGCTTCTTCCAATAACATCGTGTCAAGCCTGGTAAGCCCGGTGCTTGATTTCAGTGACTATGGAAACGCCAGGCTAAGTTTCAATTACGCGTATGCAAGGAGGAGCTCGGCTTCACTGGATTCTCTGTTTATCGATGTTTCGTCCGATAGCGGCCAGCACTTTGAAACCGTTTATTCCGGCGGCCTGAGCGCCCAGATGAGTGTTTCAGGTAGTACCAGCAGTGCTTTTGTTCCGAATAGCCCCGGCGATTGGTGTGAGGCGAATGGCTCCTGCCTGGATATAGACCTCAAAAAATACAACCGACAGAAAGGAGTAGTTATCCGGATCCGGCATAAGGGGCGTACCAATGCCAATAATTTCTACCTCGACAAGGTACTGGTAACTGCCAATTGCGCAAAATTCAATACCCTGCCGGCTGTGGTCTCTATGGTAAATGGGAAAGAAAACTCCTGCGGACCGGTAACGGTTGAGTTCCGTGATAATTCACCGAATTATCCTTCCGGTTTCCATTGGTATTTCCCCGGAGGTGCACCGACAGAATCCGATAACCCCGATGCGGATGTTTACTACGATCAAATAGGGGACTACGATGTTATCCTGGTTGTAGAGAATGAATATGGAAAAGATTCCGTGGTCTTTACGAATAAGGTTAGTGTACATGGCCTCCCTACGGTAAGTATTCTGTTGGGTGATACCCTGTTTTGTGCCGGTGGAAGCACTACCATGAGCGGCCAGGGAGCGAGTTCATACAAGTGGTCGCCGATTGTGGCGATTAGCAGCGTCACCGGCCAAACCATTACGGCAAGCCCTACAAGTACCACGACCTATTATCTGGAAGGTACGGATGCGTTTGGTTGTAAAAACTACGATACCGCTACGATTCAGGTATTGCAAGCCCCACTGGCTTCGCTGATCTTCCGGTCGGGAAACAAATTGTATATCGCCGCGCAAAGTGGAGTTGACTATCAGTGGTACCGAAATGGGGTGGCTATCCCGGGTGCAGACTCTTACGAGTATTATGCAACGGAATCCGGTTCATATACCATTGTACTGACCAATTCGCAAACCGGTTGTTCTACTCCGGGACGTGAGCCGGTGGAGTATATCGTGGCAGGTTTGCAGTCGCCCGATGAAACATTCCGCCTGTATCCGGTTCCGGCGCATTCTTCTTTGGTGTTGGAAAGTGATCAAGTCATTGGCAATTGGGAAGTCTATGCTGCGGATGGTAAGCTGATCGCAAGTGGTATGGGTAACGGTAACCGCATGACCTGGGATACACAGGCCTGGGCTGACGGGATTTACCTGTTGCAATGGAATGCCGAAGGGAAGCTATACCGTCAGCGGTTTTCCGTACAGCATTAGTAGCATTCCTGCCCGAATGCATTTACCTTTAGGAGCGTCTTCGTATGCACCGAGGTATGTCGCTTACTTTCCGAGTCTGCGCAGGGCTGTTGACGGTCCTGCTGCAATTCCTTGCCTCAGTTACTTTAGTTGAAGCACGTCAGTTACCTTTTCTGAGGGTTCAGAATGAGGAACGTATCACCTGGTCGCTGGATCTCAGTCATTGGTCCCCACAGGAGTCGTTGTTCCTGTATTTTCCCGACTCACAGGCTGTGAATGAGGTAGAGGCATTGATGGATAAGAGCTTCCTGCAGTTTTTCGATTATGCCATGCCCCGTTTTGAAGTACGTTATGACAGCTTTGATTGCCTGGAGCGGGTATTAATCAGCAAGGATGGACAGACTGACCCTAACCGGGGCGGTGGAGGACTGCTGGGTATTCCGGGAAGCCCCATTGAGCAGGAAGCTCCTTCACGCGGTCAGGTCAGTGATCTGTTCTGGGAATGGATTCCTGCACAAAATGGTCCCCCATGCTGGAAAGACCGCGAAGGAATGGTTCTTCGGGTTCGGGTATTGCCCCATTATGAATTTGACAAACGTATTTTGAAACTTGGGTTACGCGGAGAAGCAACACCTGAGTTTTGGATTGATTCGGGGAAGTATACCGGGTATTCACCACCTGTTTTATGGATGAGCCTGGGATTGAATGGGAGCTGGATGCCTGAGGCAACCCATGTGACGGATAACGCGGGTGAGATGTATTTTCCCGCTTCATTGAGCGGTCGTCAACCTGAGTTGAGGGCTGATTTACTCGACAGCTGGTTTTTTCCAGAGCAGGGGCAGGGAACACCGGAATTAATCTATTCCTGGGATATAGGAACGGAGGGTGGAGACAAATGCAATCCCTGTACGGGGCTCCCTCCTGATTACGGTTTGGTTCGTTTGCTTGGTATGGATCGGGATATTCCGGAGCACCTTTATTTTACGGTTGTGGCTGTTCCGGCATCCGTATCCCTACGTTCTGAAATGCATAAGTTTCAGAAGTTTCAGTGGAATATAATTATGCAAAAACCCGCAACTGGTTTTCTGGATTGTAAAGCGGCTTTAGCCTATAAAAGGAGTTTAGCAGAGCGGAAGAAGCGTGAGGAACGGAATGCAGCGCAGTGTCTGGGTCGTAAATACCTGAAATACAAATAGAAGTGATTTTGTTTTTGTCAATTGATAAAAAAATGACAAAACGGGGGCAACATTTTTTTTACAAACGGGCTCTAGCTATCAAACGAACCCTGAAGCCTATGTAAGAATTTTACCAGCCACATTAACATCTCATAATCAATTTTTTACATCTTATTTTATGTTGAGAGCTGAGTGAATTCGTACTGCTCATGCTCCCGCATGGAGGAAAAGTTACGGCCGGACCCTGTTACCGTATGAAAAGGACCCAAAAGTAATCATTCCCCATCGGGGGCTATGAGTGTTATTACGTGGGTGTTGGTAGTGGTTTATTGAGGCCTGATCAAAACAGATCAGGATCAAAACCTGTGGGGACTGTGGCTATCCAGAAGTTGAGAAACCTCTATACGATATGGAGGATAGGCTCTTCTCTGCCGTCAGGCCGTTTTCCTGCAGCGCGTGACGCTACGAAAGCGTGCGCCGCCAAATCGCCTTAATCTTTTCTTACGAAAAAGGTTTCTCTACTTCAGAGTAGCCGTTATATCTGGCTACGGAACTCTTTGATAGAATTCTGTTTAACCTACCGGTTTGAATTGTTCAAATGCCTGGAGGCAATTGTCGCAATAGTGCATGGAACGGCACAAAGTCGGGCCGAAGGGGGTGGTGAGCCGGGTGTTTCGGCTTCCGCAGTAGGGGCAGGCCACATCAGAAAGCACATTGAGCTCGATCATTCCTGCATTTTCCGGGGGAGGAGCCAATCCATGCTGAAGCAGTGCCTTACGTCCTTTTTCGGTAATTCGGTCAGTGGTCCAGGGGATATCAAAATTGGTTTCCACCGTTACGTTTTTAACTCCCAGGGAATGCACCTTTTCACTGACCATTTCCTCCATCACTTTAAGTGCGGGACATCCGCTGAAAGTAGGGATCAGAGTGACGTGGGCAGACTCTTCGTTTTCTGAAACAGTTACGGTGGTTACAATTCCGAGATCTACCATGGAGATGGTGGGGATTTCAGGGTCCATCACCTCTTCCAGGGCTTTCCATATTTCTTTTTCACTTACCATTCTGCTGTTGGGTCAACGCGGAATACTTCCGTCATTTCGTCGAGCAGGGGTTGCAGGTGATCGGTATGTTCGCCTTTACGTCCTCCGTACACCGGGCTCCAGCTGTTTTCCTCCGGAATGGTGAGCCCGCAGCTTTCCAGAATTGGGCGAATGGCTTCCAGCCAGTTTTGCCGGAGTGCGGCTTCACCCTTCCAAACACCCTGGTCGATGAGTTCCTGTTCAAGGGGAGATTCTTCAAAGATGCCAAGAGCGAGGTTCCAGCAAAAGTTCAGACTTTCCTGGATACGCCGGTGACTTTCTTCCGTGCCTTTGGCCAGTTGCATTACAAAGGTGTCGCCGTGGAATTTGTGGTATTTTAACTCTCCCCGGAACTTACGGGCTACCTTGGCGAGTGGTTCATAGGAAGATTCGGCCAACATCTCGTAACGCAGCAATTCCGCGTTGTCGAAAAGGAAGTGCCGGACCAGAGAAAAGTCGTATTCCCCAATAGGATATTCTACCAACTGACAATTATGAAACTGGGGGGAATTGCGGGTAAAGGCAACCGTATCCGGTTCCATCTCCCCAAGTTGATGAAGCAGCTGATACAAAGCCAGGGCCTGTCCCAGTTTGTCCTGAGCCATGGAAGAAAAGGCGATGTCCTCTTCCAGCATGGGGCCTATACCGGTCCATTCGGAGTTGCGGTGACCAAGTATCAGCAGGTCATCTGCCATTTTATAAAGCAGTTCTTTAACTGCCAGAGTGGTTTGTTCGCTCAGCATCAGGAATTGTTTTCTTGTTTGGCTTTGTATGCATTGATCTTGTCCATCACCTTATAAGGCGCTGCTTCCCGGTAAAGTTTTTCCGGGGTGTTTTCGAAAATATCCGAATCGTCGTAGTCGGATGCAAAAAGATCCGAAGTACGCGCGACCCAGATGTTCACACAAGTGCCACGCCTCCCGAATTGTTCCTTTCCGAACAGAAGTGCCATTTCAGGGTTGGGAGCATGAACGGTTCCAACATGAACGTGGTGTGTACCGCGCTTTTTCTGATGGAAAACCTCATAGGTCTCAAAATGATCCAGAGGCTTCAGTTCCAACGGATTCTTACCGTCTTCAGCTTCGATTTCTGCCCGGGTTATCCGGGGGTCAAGTGATTTGATGATCATAAACTAACGCAAGTTAGTTAAAAGGAGGAGAATATCAAATTCCTTGCAATTCAAAGAGTTGTTGCAATTCTCAGGGGCGTGAATACCTGGGATTGACTTGAATGGAGAAATCATTCAGGCTTTCCAGAAAAGCCAGCAACGCATTTTTTTCTTCGGGGCTCAGGTAAAAAGACCGTATGCGGGAATCCTGATATGGAGAATGGGTGCCACCTCGTGCATAGTGGTCAATTACTTCATTCAGGTGCCGCAAACTTCCGTCATGCATATAAGGAGCTGTCATGCCTAGATTGCGTAATGACGGAACCTTGAATTTCCCCGAGTCGGCAGGTTGACGTGTGGCGCGGTAGCGGCCCGGGTCGGAATAGTTGGAATAAAGGCCGTTATTCAGCACCTGAAAATTGGTAAAAAAAGGTGCCGGGTGGCAATTTCCGCACTGGAGCCGATCGGAGAAAAAGAGGGTCATGCCAAGTTGCTCTTCGTCCGTAAATCGTTCCTGTCCCGATTGTACCCGGTCATACCGGGAACTGGCGCTGATAATTGTCCTTTCAAATGCCGCCAGCGCACGCGTGATTACAAAAGCATCCGGTTTTCTGGAATAGGCCTTTTCTGCCAGTGTATCGTAAAACTGAATTTGCTTCATACGTTCGGCAACAAGAACGATATTGAAATCAAACTCATGGTGCTCCTGGATCGGTACCAGTACTTGCATCTCGAGGCTGGGAAGTGTTCCTTCCCTCAGAAAAACCGGTTGCCAGGCCAGGTTAAAAAGCGGCAGTACGTTTCTTTGGCCGGGACGGTTGAAGACCCCGGGACTGGTTGCGGTATTCTGCCCGAAAGCAAATTCGGCAGCATGGCAGGAAGCGCAACTGATAGAGGAATCTGCGGAAAGCAGAGGATCATAAAACAATGCTTTTCCCAAGAGTATCCGGTTCGCATCCGGTAGATTGTCCGGCGGATATTCCGGAACCGGAAAGGCCTCGGGATAGTGTAAATACCACGGTTGTTCTTCTCCCCCTGTCCGGGTTTTGTCACACCCGGCAAGTGCAATCAGAAGAAGCAGATAAATGGAGAGTGGGAGGCGCATCAATGCGGGTTCGAATACCGTGGGTCAACGATAAACGTATGGTCTGTCAATGTTTTCAGAAACGCGACAAGGTCCTGTTTATCCTGGGCGTTAAGCATCAGTCCAGTCTGCATGGTGTTGCGAATTGCCGGATCAAGAGTAGGGGAATCTCGGATGGCGGAGTTGTAATGCTCAACCACTTCCTCCAGGGTCCGGAACCTTCCGTCATGCATATAGGGTGGAGTTAATTCTACATTACGCAGGCTAACGACTTTGAAACGACCCCGGTCTGCAGGAGAGCCACTTACATTTTGATACCCGATATCCGTAATGGCTGTTCCGCTATCAAGTCCGTTGTTCATAAAGCGGTCATTTTCAAAATTTAATCCGGCATGGCAATGTGCGCAATCCGCTCCCGACTCCTGAGGAAAGAAAGGATTGTACTCGGCGAAGAATAACACCCTTCCTCTTTCTTCGGAGGGGGTGAGATTGGTTTTACCTGCCAGGTAGCGGTCATACTTGCTATCTGCAGAGACAATGCTGTTCATAAATTGCTCCAGTGCCAGAGAAATCCTTTCCGGATTTATAGCATCCGTTCCGAAAGCCTTCTGAAATTGTGCGGTATAGAGATCCATGGCGGCCAGCTTGGATACCACATTCTCAAGCGTCTCATTCATTTCGAGCGGATCCTGTATGGGCATCAGCGCCTGGTCGCGTAACAAGTGAGCTCTTCCATCCCAGAAGAAAGCGTTTTCGTGCCAAAGGGTATTAAAAACAGCCATGGCCTGTCGCTTGCCGTGCATGCCGGCTATCCCTGTGGAGAATTGTGCGGTGTCCGAAAAGGCATGTTCCTGTCGGTGGCAGTCTGCGCAACTTTGCGTTCCATCTCCCGACAAGGCTTTTTCATAAAATAGCATCCGACCCAATTTTACTCCTTCTACCGTCAGCTTATTGTCATCCGGAATGGTTGGTGGCGCAAGCTGCCCGTATTCGAGTTCATACACCGGATTTGTTCCTCCCGTGTCCTCTGCCGGATCTTCATCTTTCCGGCATGAACCTACAACAACAGCCAGGAACATTCCGGCTATGAGTACCCGGATGAAACTTCCTTTTAGTAGGGTCCTGGTGTTCATTGCACTACCCAGGTTGCGGAATTGAGTATTACCCCTTCCTGTGTCAATACCACCAGGTAGGTGCCAGCCTGTTCCATATGCAGAATATCTCCTTTTCCATCCGTTGTTTTTTCTTCTACGAGTTTACCCTGCATATCATAAACCCGGAGTGTGTACTCTCCGCTTCCGGCATTATCAGGTACACGAATACGGAGGTTTCCAAAAGAAGGGTTAGGGTATAGCCGGGCATCCATTGTTTGGGAAACAGAAGCCACATTCAGTACGGATTGATTTCCTTCCGAGGAACGAAATACCCGTGTGGCGAAATTGTTCATCATGGTAATGGCTTGATCTTCTTCCCCATGATAGATCAGTTCATTATCCAGGGCAATGCCGTTCAGCGCTTCGAGGTAATTTGCTTTCAGCTCGATTTCCAGGGTGTTGCCGTTTTCGGTTCCGGCAGTGGGGATTACCAGTTGGAAGTAATTTCCGTCTCCCAGGGCATGTATCTCCATGATATTACTCAGTTGCTCACCGGTTTTTCCATCGATAGCTGCAAAGCGGTAACCGGCTAACCATCCCCAATGCATGGCGGGCAATCTGGGAGCGAGGGGGTGAGAGGGATCGTACTGTGCCGGGTCCAGGTGGTTTACTTCCTGTTCCACCCCAACTCCGAAACGGATCTCTTCCAGCGTATTGATGTTAAAATCGCCCAACTTGGTATTAACTGCCTGGTCTCCGTGTACCAGTATCCAGGTGTCCGGAACCTCCGTCATTTGTCCGCCGTCATGTACGAGAATGATCTGGCTGATGTAATAATCCAGGCGGCTTAAACTTACCTTTTCTCCACCGGGTGCAGTGGCGGGAGTATTAAAGGAAAATGCTTCAGTCCCCAATAAGTGTTCAATCTTCAGGTAAACTTCTTTCTGAGCATATAGCCCGCTTACTACCAGCATAAAAATACCGGTGAACAGTAATTGTCTCTTCATAATAAAGTAGGTTAAGTACCCAAAAATAACCAAAAGTTAACCTTCCGTTGGGAAACGGGGCTACTATTATATAAGGCCTCTGGCTTTTAGTTCCAGATAGCGGTTAATCGTGTTTACCGTTAGTTCGGCAGGAGGGGTCAGCAGGGCCATGATGCCATACTTTTTCAACTCCATCACGATCTGCTCTTTTTCGTAATTGAACTTCTCCGCAATGGTCTTCCGGTAGATGTCGTGCAGGTTGTTGGCCCGGCCGGAGATCAACCTGCCGGTTTCGGTATTTTCAAAAAAGACGACCAGGAGCAGGTGTTTTCGTGCAATGGCACGCAGATAGGGGAGCCGTCTTTCCATAGAGGCTACCGTATCAAAATTGGTGTACAATACCAGTAGCGAGCGTTGCCGGATGTTTTTCTGTACCTGCAGGAATAAGCGCTCGTAGTCGGATTCGAGGAAATCGGTTTCCTGGGCGTAGAGCATTTCCTGGAATTTCAGCATATGCCCGCCTTTACGATCAGCAGGTAGTACCTGCGCCTGGCGATCACCGAAAGTGATCAGTCCGGCTTTGTCATATTTCCTCAAGGCAATATTGGCCAGTACCAGGGAAGCGTTGATGCTGTGATCAAGCAGGGTCATCTCTTCAAAGGGCTGATTCATCACCCTTCCTTTATCCAGGATGCTCCAGATTTGCTGAGATCTTTCATCCTGGTATTGGTTCACCATCAGCTTGGCTTTTCTTGCCGTGGCCCTCCAGTTGATGGTTCGGAAATCGTCACCCGCCACATATTCCTTGATCTTTTCAAACTCATAATTGTGCCCGATGCGGCGGATCTTCTTGATGCCACTTTCGTGCAGGCGGTTACTGATGGCCAGGTATTCATACTTTCTTACGGAAAGAAAAGAAGGGTAAACGGCGGTTTCCTGATCCTCTTCCAGCCGGAAGCGTCTTTGCAGAAAACCGGGGCCGATGGATACCAGTACATTGAGTTTCCCGAAGAGGTATCGACCGCGTCGGGTAGGGCGATAGGTATAGTGGATCAGTTCTTCCTGCGCCGGTTTCAGGTTGATTTTATGATAGAAATCGCGGACCTGCCAGGGAAGGGGCAGTTCGTCATAGATCCGTAACGTAACCGGCAGGGTGTATTTGCTTTGTAAAAGTATGCCGATGAGGTTCTCGTCGCCCATACTCAGTTTTTCGGGTAACAGGCGTGAGCCGGTCATCCCTCTCCCCGTGTACAAGCCAATCAATTCAAAAAAGACAACGGCACCCAAAGCCACCAGAAGCACCATGCTCACCCGCACGAGTTCTATCCAGAAGAATCCCAGTACGCTGATCAGGGCGATGACCCCCAGCGCCAGGAAAAACCTCCAGCTGAGGTAAACGGATCCGGTGAATTTTCTGATTTGCTGGATCACTATCTCGGAACTTCTACCTGGTTGAGCACATCACGGATCAGGTCGTCGGTAAGGGCGCCTTCCATTTCTTTTTCCGGGCTGAGCAGTACCCGATGCCGGAGGGCGGGCAGGGCCATTTCCTTTACATCATCCGGGGTAACGAAATCCCTGCCCTGTATGGCGGCCCATGCTTTGGAGGCCATCAGCAAAGCTACGCCGGCACGTGGAGAGGCCCCGAGGAAGATTCCCGGGAAGTTCCGGCTGTTGCGGATAATGCGGTTGATATAGTCCAGGATGCCTTCGTCTGCAGTGATTTTTCTTACCCTTTCACGCGCTTCCAGTATGGTATTTTTATCCATAACTGCTTCCAGACCATCCAAAGGATTTGCCCGTTCCGTGGTATGATGCATTTTCAATACCTGCAATTCATCGGACTCACCCGGGTAATCCACCAGTATTTTCAACATAAAACGATCGAGCTGCGCCTCCGGAAGCCGGTAAGTTCCCTCGTGATCAACCGGGTTCTGCGTAGCCAGTACCATAAAAGGTTCATCCAATGCTTCACTGTGCCCGTCGACACTTACCTGGAACTCTTCCATCACTTCAAACAGGGCGGCCTGTGTTTTGGCCGGGGCTCTGTTAATCTCATCGATGAGAACGAGGTTGGCATAGATAGGGCCTTTACGCAGTTCGAATTCGGAGTTTTTCTGGTTAAAGATGGTTGTTCCAAGCACGTCGGAGGGCATCAGGTCAGGGGTAAACTGAATCCGGCTGAAGCTGGTATTGATACATTTGGCGAGCCCTCTGGCCGCCAGAGTTTTGGCTACCCCGGGGACACCTTCTATCAATACATGCCCTCTCGCCAGCAAGGCGACCATCATCTGGTTAAGCAGTGTTTCCTGTCCGATGATACGGCTGCTCAGGGCTTCCCGGATAGCGGTAACCGATTGGTTCAGCCCGCTCAGGTCGGTTCTTTGTTCAAATTCATTCATGCTTCGGGTATTTACCGGTTTGAATATAAAAGTCTTCTATGTTGCGGTTCAGTTCTTCCAGGAAACCTGCAGTAACGGAACGGTGTGTGCTGACAAAGTCTCCTGCTTTACGAATCTTCTCCAGGGTTTTTTCTGAGGCCGGACAGCGCTTTGTCAATTTCTCCCAGTAGGCAGAATCCTGTTCATGCAAATGATACCGTCCCCGGATATGGTGATGAAAATAGGCCAGTTTTTTCCGGGCCAAATCGGTATGGTTGCCGTTCTGGAAGTACAGATCGCCGACGGTCTCTATGAACTCCAGGCTCTTGTTCTCCGGGAGCGGGATAACCGGAATGGCCCGCTGTTTCCGGCGTGCAAAGAACAGGAATCCCAAGAGGGTTCCCCAGAGCAGGATACGCCATCCCAGTCGCAGGGATTTATTCTCCCGGATAAACTGCATAGGTTCCTGGGAGGCCTGTCTGTAGGGTTTGTAATGCTCGTCCCAATATACTTTTTGTTTGGGCAGATAAGCCAGGCAATTGGCAGCATAGTCGGGTGTCTGAAGCACCTGCCGGTTGGTAAAGGCTTCCGGTATGACATGGATCAATACTTCACCACTTCCGTAGGGTACCCGTATGAAATTGGGCTGTTTGTCTTTTTTATTGATGCCTAGCACCTCGCCTCCGAAACTGTAGAACAGGCTGATATAGCGGGCTACCGGTACGGTGGATTGCAGGGCGGTGTCCTTCCGGAAAGCGGGGTTCACCAGCAGTTGTCTGCTGGAGGTGTCGGAGTACCAGTAGGACTCTACTTCGGCCATCAGATCCATTTTATTGAAAATGAATTCATCGGAACCGTCGTAAGCGAGAAAAAGCGTATTGCCCTCCGATACATATTCCAGGAGTATTTCGGCATCGACTTCCCCGATTGCCGTATTCCCGGTAATGATCACCAGTGAACTCTTTTCGCTTTTATCTCGGTAAGGCAGCCACTGGCTGAAGGGATCGTAATTCAGGTCTACTTCCACCTCCCCGAGAACATCCCCGATCTGTTTACGGACTACATAAGTGCCATATGGGATTTTATCGTCGCCGGCATAGGTTTCCCGGGTATCGATGGTTTTGGGGTCTTTGAAATAGGTGAGTACCAGGAACAAGGTAACGATAATACCCAGGAAGATGCGTGTGCTGCGTTTAGCCATGCTGTCCTCCTTCCTGTCTGCGGGTTAGTTTCCGGTGTAACTCCCTGGCTGAATCATACTGTTCCCTTTCTATCGGGTAGGCGCCGTAGTTGGAATAATCGAACAGGTAGCGCAGTTCGCCGTAGGTGCTTCGTAATTCGGGGTCGGTAATCTCGATATAATAATCGCCATTGGTCTTTTCCTTTTTGTAGCGGATGAAGCCGGCATTTTCCAGTTTATGCAGGGATTGAATAAACAACAAGCGCAGGGCAAGCGGGTAATTGCCGTTTTTTTCGGCTTCGAGAAGGCGTTTTTCCAAATCATCACTGCTTCCGTCAAAATCCAGGAACCGTACATGGGCTGATTTTCCGTCGGACCTTTCCAGTACTCCTCTGCGATCTGCCCGGTAGAGCAGATAAATAAGCAATAGAGCTCCCAATATGATCAATACCCAGAACAGAAAATCCATAAGCCGATCCACATCCCGGTCATTTACCTTACCGAAAATCTTTTTCAGCAATTTCCCCAGGAAAGCGCGGATAGGGTCATCCATCCGTACCGTTTCCGTTTCATAATTGAAATCGGGGTCTTCCCGGTATCCGGCAATCGATTGTGAATCAAAGCGGGCACGGTCACGGGGAAGGGAATCGTACATCTCGCGGTAATCCTGCGACCGGAGGCCGTGGCTTGCCGGAATGCAAAGCAGGAGGAGCAGAAATATACGAAGCACACGCATCATTCCGCGGGAACATCAGCCGCTGCCAAAGCCTGTACCCGGCGGGTCAGGCTAACACGGTCTTTTTCTTCTTTGAGGCTGTAAAACAGCGACGTGAAACTCATGTGAAAGAGAATACCGCCTGCAAAAGAAAGTACGAGCATGATATTCTGCACAACCAATATTATCCAACGAAGGCGGTTCGGGTCCGGAGGGACTCCGGCATCAAGCCCGGAAACTACATTGTATATGGTCATCCCAAGCGTAGGAACGTAGGCAATGGCTATCACCACAACATAGGAGCAGAATACCACGCCGACACTCTTCCACCAGTTGCCTTTCAGGAGCGTTACCGCGCGGCTCAGAGCATTGAAGATAGAAGCCTTTTCGACCAGCAACACGGTAATGGTCATCTGGTAAAGCGAAAGCACGAAAAGCATTCCGAAGAATAACCCGATGATGGCCACTACCCCTAAAAAGGGAATCAGGATCAATACCCCGCCGATCACCGACAATAGCACAGCGCCAAGGCCCAGCATAATGCTGTAAACGATAATGGCCGGAATCAGCATAAGCCCATGTTTTCCCACCCGGCTCCAGATATCCGACATGTCATAGTTTTCCGGTCCCCTTTCTTCATACAGGCTCATATAATAAACGGTTGCCCATACCGAGGTCAGGTAGGTCACAAACGCAATCAGTATGAAAAAGAGATACTGAAAAGATAAAAAAGGGAGAGTTTGCCCCATGGATTCCGGGTTCTGGGCCAGGTCAAGCGTTTTGGAGGTTGCCAGGAAATACAGGGTGCTGCTTGCCAGAAGCAGGGGTATGGTCATCAGCCCCACAGTACGGAACAGGTGTCCGGTATGTTTGCGTATGAGGTGCGTCGCCACTGAGATGACGCGGCCCATGTCGCGGAGCTGGTAGAATTCTATTTTTTCGGTATCAGGATTCATAACGATGTTTCATATAGGGCAGGTAGATAAAATACCAGAATACCAGCCCGACAGAGGCGGCAATGATCGGTACGCCGATAGCGGGATTCAGGTAATAACGGGTTACAAACGATTCGAGGAATCCGGCAATGACAAAGAAGGGAATCAATCCGGCCACTATTTTAACACTACTCTTCGCTGCTCTTTGAAAGCTTTCTATACGTTTGTAGGTCCCCGGAAACAGCCAACCCGCTCCCATATGGATGCCGGCCCCACCTGCCACAATGATCGAGCTGATCTCTATGGTTCCATGTATCCATACTGCCTGGGCAGAGACTACAAAGAGGCCATGCTGCACAAAAAAATATTGAAAACAGCCTAGCATGATGCCGTTACGGAATAGCAGAGAGATAGGCAGCAGGGGAGTGAAAATACCCAGCACATAAACAAAGAAGGAAACCTGGATATTGTTCAGGGTGATGCGCATGAACATATCGTCCTGCCGGCTCATTGCGTAAATGGCCATGGGATCGTTTTGGGCAATATTCCGCTCGGTCAGGTTGACATAGGCATCTCCGAGAATTACCCGGGCAAAGTCGGGGTTGTATTTCATACTAACTGCCCCGATCAGGGTGGCCAGCAGGAACATGACCAATGAAATCACCATACTTCTTCTGGCCTGATACATTTCGCGCGGTATCTCTTCCAGCCAGAATTGGCGGAAACGCGAGCGGCTTTCTTTTTTACTTTTATAGATACGCTGATGAAGCCGGCTGGCCTTTTCGTTCAGGTAAGCCGTGGTTTTTGATTTCGGATAGAAAGTCCGGCTGTAGGAAAGGTCGTCTGATAAGGCAATGTACTCTTCTGCCAGCCGATCCGGTTCTTTCTGCTTGCCGGAAAGACTTTGTTCATCGATCTGTTCCCAAAGGGCTTTCCGGAGTTTGATAAAACGGGCTTCTTTCATGGAGCGTCTCCAAAAATGAGGAAATATTTGAATAAATCTGCTTCCCAGTACCTATAATTGAATACGTAATGCTGAACTCGCTGATCATACGTACCCCAACCGGGGTTGACCTTGAATTTGAATTCGCCGGGCTGGGTGATCGCCTGCTTGCCTTTCTGATCGATTTGCTTATCCAGGTGGCCTATATCCTGGTGGTGGTTTTTGTACTTTTCGAAGCCGTTCCTGACATAGGGAATTCCCTTGCCATACGCAGCCTGTTTTTTCTTCCGGTGATGCTTTACAGTCTGTTGCTGGAGACCTTTATGAACGGACAAAGTCTTGGAAAACAAGCCCGGAAGATCAGGGTGGTACGTTTGGACGGCAAGCAGATCAACTTCGGTCACCTGATCCTACGCTGGTTGCTCCGGCTGGTGGATATCCTGATTTCCCAGGGAAGTGTGGCGGTGCTATCCATTGTCAGTACCCGTTTCGGACAACGGCTGGGCGACCTGGCGGCGGGAACTACCGTGGTTAAAGACAAAAAAGAGCAGAGCCTGGAGCATACCCTTTTTCGTGAAGTGGATGAAAACTATGAGGTAAGCTTTCCTCAGGCCTCCGGCATGAACGGAGAAGAAGCGGAAACCATCGCTCTCCTGTTACGTGAATTGGAAACGGATCGCAGCAATTACGATATGATGCGCCTTACAGGCATCGCGCGGGAACGCCTCTGCGAAAAGCTGAATATTCAATCAGAAGAAAAAGACATCCCTCTTCTGCGAAGGTTGCTCAACGATTACAACCACCTGAGCAGTCTGGCCTAACGCAGGCAATCCAGATAGGCCGCAATGGTCTTTTCCAATCCCAGATAAAGTGCGTCGCAGATCAGGGCATGACCAATGCTCACTTCCAATAATCCAGGCAGGTTTTCTCTGAAATAACGCAGGTTCTCCAGGCTCAGGTCGTGTCCGGCATTGATGCCTAACCCAAGGTCCAAAGCCCTTTCTGCTGCTTCTTTGTAAGGGGCGATAGCCCGTGCCGGATTCTCAGCGTATTGCTGTGCATAGGCCTCCGTATACAGCTCAATGCGGTCGGTTCCCGTTTCCTGGGCACCGTGCACCATACGCAGGTCAGGGTCCAGGAAGATGGAAGTCCGGATACCCGCTCTTTTGAATTCGGAGATGATCTCGCTGAGGTAGCTTTTATGGATAACCGTATCCCAGCCCTGGTTGCTGGTGAGGGTATTTCGCGAGTCCGGAACCAGGGTGACCTGCGTGGGTTTAACCTTTAGCACCAGGTCAACAAAGGTTTTTTCGTTGGGGTTCCCCTCAATATTGAATTCCGTACTTAGTATTCCGCTCAGGTCAAGCACGTCAGCGTAGCGGATATGCCTTTCGTCGGGGCGGGGATGTACGGTAATTCCCTGGGCTCCGTATGCTTCCGACCTTCGTGCAGCTTCGAGCACATCCGGGTTATTCCCTCCCCGGGCATTACGCAGCGTAGCGAATTTATTGATGTTTACAGACAGGCGGACCTGGGACATATCAGTTTGCTTTGACGGCATTCAGGGTTTCTCTCTGTGCTTTTATCTCTTCGCTTTCCAGGAAATCGTCGTAATTCATAAGCTTGTCGATCATGCCGTTGGGCCCGATCTCAATGATCCGGTTCGCTACCGTATTCACAAATTCATGGTCATGGGAAGTGAAGATCACCGTGCCCTTATAGTCCATCAGTCCGTTGTTGAAAGCCGTGATGGATTCCAGGTCCAGGTGGTTGGTAGGTTCATCGAGGATCAACACATTAGGATTGGCCAGCATCATCTTGGAAACCATACAGCGCACTTTTTCACCTCCGGAAAGTACTTTGGCTTTTTTCAGGGATTCCTCTCCGCTGAACAGCATCCGACCCAGGAAACCCCGGATAAATGTTTCGTCTTTTTCGGTAGAGAACTGACGCAGCCAGTCTACGAGATTCAGGTCAACATTTTCAAAATATTCGCTGTTGTCGTTAGGCAGGTAGGCTTTGTTGATGGTGATACCCCAGCTAACCTCTCCGGTGTCCGGCTCTTCTTCTTCGGCAATACATTGCAGCAGGTGGGTAATGGCCACATGGTTTTTGGAGACCACCGCGATTTTGTCGCCCTTGTTAACGGTGAAGTTTACCTTGCTGAACAACAGGTCGCCGTCCAGGGATTTGGAAAGGTTGTTTACTGTCAGGATCTGGTCTCCGGCTTCCCTTTCCTGGGTGAAGAAAATGGCCGGGTATTTCCGGCTGGAGGGTTTGATCTCGGCAATATCCAGCTTGTCCAGCATTTTCCGGCGCGCCGTTGCCTGGCGTGATTTGGCCACGTTAGCCGAGAAGCGGGCAATAAATTCCTGCAGCTCCTTTTTCTTTTCCTCGGCCTTCTTGTTTTGATCCTGGCGTTGGCGCAGGGCAAGTTGACTGGATTGGTACCAGAAGGTATAGTTACCGGAATAGATCTGCAGTTTACCGAAGTCGATGTCGGCCACGTGTGTACATACCGTATCCAGGAAGTGACGGTCGTG
Source organism: Bacteroidia bacterium (assembly GCA_964215915.1). Lineage (GTDB taxonomy): Bacteria > Bacteroidota > Bacteroidia > UBA8524 > UBA8524 > UBA8524. The sequence goes on along the minus strand of CAXPEB010000054.1, from coordinate 1,224 downwards.
GGAAACGACCAGCACCGTGTTTTTGAAATTCAGGAGGAAGTCTTCGAGCCAGCGGATGGTATTGATGTCCAGGTCGTTGGTAGGCTCATCGAGGAGCAGGATGTCCGGGTTTCCGAAAAGGGCTTGTGCAATGAGTACGCGGACCTTCTCGTTACCGCTGAGTTCTTCCATTTTGCGGTTATGGAAATCTTCTTTGATGCCCATACCGCTGAGCAGGTTTGCGGCATCGCTTTCCGCTTCCCAGCCATTCATTTCAGCGAATTCCGCTTCCAGTTCGGAGGCCTTTACGCCGTCTTCATCGTTGAAGTCGGGTTTGGCATAGATGGCCTCTTTTTCTTTCATGATGTCCCACAACTTTTTGTGGCCCATGATTACCGTATCCAGTACCGTATACTCATCGAATTCAAAGTGGTTCTGTTTGAGTACGGCCATCCTTTCTCCGGGGGTGATGAACACGTTTCCGGTGGTGGGGTCAATGTCTCCGGAAAGGATCTTGAGGAAGGTGGATTTTCCTGCTCCGTTAGCTCCGATAATGCCGTAGCAGTTGCCCGGAGCGAATTTCACATTCACGTCTTCAAAAAGAACCCGTTTGCCGAAACGGAGGGATACGTTAGATACTTCAATCATGCTGTTCTGAAATGAGCGGCAAAGATAGGGAAAGCGGGCCAGAGAATCAGGGTGAAGGGGTGATTTTGGGTTTTCGGTATCGGGTTCCCGGTTATGGCTGAATGGAGGGAGTATTTGGGAAGAAGAAATAAGCGGATGTGATACGACCTCTTGCTGCCGGGTATGCGGGTTCCGGTCTCTGGTAAAACAAGAACCTTTCTTCCGGGAATTTCCCGTTAATCTGTCAAAAATGTAAAAATAAGGGGTGTTCGGACCCGGTTAAAAATACATCACGTTATTGAAAGGAGCTTTCTCCTCCGTAAGGTCGTTTTCCTGTAGTGCAGAAATGGATCAAGTCAAAAAGTTGTGGGGACATTTAGCTGTTGAAAAGAGGCGAACCCTTTCTTCCTGTACAACGAATCAAAAGAATGCCCACCGCCATAAGGAATAGGGTATTCGGGAATATTGAGCGTATATCTTTCTCCGCCGTAAGGCCGTTTTCCTGCAGCGCGTGCCGCAACAAAAGCGTGCGGGAGCCTGTGCGCCAAATCGCCTTAATCTTTTCTTATGAAGCAGGAAGCTTCCTATTCCTTTATCTTGAAAACGGATGCTCTCTAA
>CAXPEB010000053.1:0-26916 GCA_964215915.1 Bacteroidia bacterium | reverse complement strand
CCAGGCTTTTGTTGCGGAGGGAGGCTGGTGCGGCGGGAAGGCGCCTTCAGGAAAACTGTCCTTTTTTCTCACATTTTTTAGACAAGTAAAAAATGGGCATACAAGTAAGAACACAACGATCGAAAAGCATTCAACGATCTCTGCCCACAGGTTTTGCCCTTGATCCAAAAAGCATACGATAAGCATGATCCGGAGAAAAACAAAAAACGAGTGCATCCGCTTTCGCTTCCCGCACTCGTTTCCTTTTGTGGGCCCAACAGGGCTTGAACCTGTGACCCCCTGATTATGAGTCAGATGCTCTAACCAACTGAGCTATAGGCCCCGATGAGATTTCTCATCAAGGGTGCAAATGTAACACAAAATCGCCTTCAGCGGAAAAAAGAGACTCCGGGAAATAAAGGGGGTTACCGTGGAAACCGGAGATAAAAAACGGTGCCCTTGCCTTCTTCGCTTTCAAACCAGATCGACCCGTTATGGGCCTCCATAATCTGCCGCGAGATACTAAGCCCGAGTCCGTAGGGCTTCTCCCCTTCCGTTCCCTTTCTCCGTGCTTCCGAAAGCACATCGAAGACCTTGTCCTGCAGGGTTTCCGGAATGCCAATGCCATAATCCTGAACCGACAGGATTACATCGTCATCGGTCACCCGGATCTCCAGATCAATTTCCGATTGTTTCGGACTGAACTTGATCGCGTTAGAGATCAGGTTGCTGATCAGGCGCCATACCTGGTCACGGGAAATGTTTATTCGTACGGAAGGGCCTTCCAAATGAATATGCTGTTCTTTTTCTTCGGCCTTCAGCTTCATAAATCCGATGCAGTATTCCACAAGCTCCCGGAAGTTTTCTTCCGTTTTCGTTTGTCTGGCATCCGAAGCCCTTAAACTGAGCACCTCTTCCATAAAACCCAGAGAATCCTGACCCAGTGAATGGATCATTTTGAGGTATTTCAATGATTCGGGATCCGGGTCATTCGTCTCTTTGAGTAATGAAGACAAAGCAATAATACTCCCGATCGGGTTTCGGAGGTCATGGGCTACAATACGCATCACCTTTTCCGTTTCTTCCTGGCTGTTCTCCAAAGCCTTCAGGGCAATCTTCTGACTTTCGCTTTGTTCCCGGATCTCGTCATTCAACACGTTCAATGCCTTTACATGTGCCTTTGACTCCTGGAGGTTTTTACGGATCAGGTAAAGGATCACGCCGAGAATGGCCGCAAGCATGATGCTGGCAATCAGTAACAGGCTTCTCTTTTCTTCGGTTTCCCGAAGGGCATGCAGCTGCTCCTGCTGAGCCAGATTCTGCAGGGCTTCTTTGACATCCAGCCCGGTCAGTTCCTTTTTCCGCAGTTGTATGGAGTCCTCCGCTTCTTCCATTCGTACCAGAACCGTATAGGCGAATCCGGTATCTCCTTTTTTCTCGGCCCAGTCACGCTTTAGGTTTAGCAGGCGCAATTCCATTTCCAGATCGGGGTGGTAGGAAAGGTATTCTTCTGCTTGTCCGATAAGCGGACGCGCTTTCGTTTCGTTTTGTTGCCGGCAGTAGACATGAGCCAGCTTGATTTTGTTCAGAGTTGCATCGCGGATATCCCCTCCTGGCTTGTCGTTGATGGAAATGGACTCAAGCAATGACTTCTCGGCTTTTTCAAAATTTCCTGCTGCCAGCTCATTGCTCCCCAGGTTGCCAAGAATAATTCCTTTGGCTGTTTGAACAAAGCTTCTTTCTTCCTCATAGAACCTTCCCTGCTGGCTTAAAAAGTTAAGCGCTTTTCTATAGTAATTGCGTGCTCTGTTATATTCGGAAAGCCTTTCATAACAAAGGCCAAGAGAGTTGTAACAAGACTGAATGGTAATGAAGTATTCCCTATCCTTCTTCTTACAGCTTTTTGTGGAAGTAACGGCCTTATAGTAATACTCAATGGAACTGGGATAATTCTTTTGTTCATATAGCACGGAGCCAAGGTTGGCGTATATTTCGGCAGAGGCGCAGGAATCCAGGTGTTTTGCGGTGAACACCTCTGCTTTATAAAAGGTCTTTAAAGCCTCGGAGTATTGATTCAGTTCTTTCTGCAAAACACCGCGGGTGTTCAGGGCATGGGCATAATGGGTTTCCACACCGGGAATGTCACCGATCGCGGTCATCATGCTGTCGGTATAGAGCAGTGCCGTTTCCCGCTCCTGTTTTTCACGGTAATACCAACTGTGGAAATCATAATAATAATAGCGATCCATAGGTCGTGGATCGGGTATGGAAAGGAAGCCACTGTCAAGCAGTTGCCTGGCCTGCTCCATCGCATATGAGTTCCTTATTGCATTGACGTCCGACAACAGCCGGTTCATAGCTTCGGAAGGCTGATTTCCTCTTTCTCCGCAGGAAGAGAGAAATATCAGCCAACAAAGGACATAGGTCAGAAACAAGAAGCGTTTCATGCGGGGAAACTAATTGCAAAAACAGCAACTCCGCATGAATTTCAAAATTCGGGGAATGAATTAATATATAGGAGCAGAATAAAATTTCCGGATCAGGGCACCGAACACGCCAATTCCACCGCTAATATTACTGTATCGGATAACCGGTTCCGCAAAGGGGTTGTCTTCGCTGAAATAGGCTACGTCATAAGTTCGCATGTAGCGGTAAGCATGTTCGTCCAGCATCATAAGCTCCAGTTCGGCATACAGGTGGTCAAAACTGCTGGGGGTGGAGATATAGCTGTTGCCGATCACACTCTGTATTTCCTCTCCGTTTGCGTTATTATCATCATAATTCCTTTCACTGAAGTAGATGGTTTCTTCGGTAGTCGGAAAGCTACTGAACTGGTAGCCGAAGCGAGCGGATATACGGTAGTAATTGCGGGCATTTGCTTCATCCGGCCAGGAAAAACTGATCCTTCGCAGCGAATCCGAAAAACCTCCTCCGAAAGATTGTTGCGGGCTACTTTTATACTGCATGGAAAAGCGATCGGGACTGTACGTTGGAGCCGTACAGTCGGCATGCAACGAAGGGTAACCGCTAACCTCCACATAGAGGGTATAATGCCCTCCGGCTTCCACCTGATGAGGATGGGTGTACATTCCAGGGTCACCGGACACTTCCGTAAGCTGAAACTCGGAGGTGCCGTACCGGATAATAATCAGCGCTCCGCTGATCTTTTCCGGGTCGCGACGGGGATTGGCAAAAGCCGGAACCATATTGCCCAGCTTGAGTTCAATGGGTTTGCCTACCTCCAGAAAGCAATAGACGGTTAGCTGCGGATCGGTTTGAGGCAGAGGGATATTGGCGTCTTTTTCACAGGAAGCAAGGAAGAATGCCGTTACCAGGAAGAACAGAGCACGTTTTTTCATGATCAGAATTTTAAGCTGTAGGAGATGGAAGGGATAACAGGAAACAAAGTGACTTGCTTCAGTTTATTCTGGTTGGTACCGTAGGATACGTAGTAGAAGAAAGGGTTCTTCTGGTTGTAGAGGTTGTACACGCTGATTTCCCAGGTTCTTTCAAAAGTCTTGAGCTGTTTATGGAATTGAATGGAGATATCCATCCGGTGATAAGCCGCCATCCGGTAGCTGTTTTTTTCTCCGAAATACGTGGCATTTCCGAAGTAGAAAGAGGAACCCGTTTTATCCGGGATGGTGCCTGCATCGTAATATCCAAGGGGCAGCGAAATCGCATTGCCCGTGCCATATACCCAGGTACCGGAGAGGGTAATGTCCTTGCTGATTTTATAAATTCCCACCACACTGATATCGTGCCGGCGGTCGTAACGGGGATGGTAGCGTTTCCCATTGTTCAGCTCCGGAAATTCCATCCATACCCAGGAAAGCGTATACCCGATCCATCCGGTGAACTTGCCCAGCTTTTTTTCCAGCAGGAATTCCATCCCGTAACTCTCCGCCTTGCCGGAAGTAACATTGTCTTCCCAGCTCACCTTGTTTCCGGAAAAGGGGTCGTCGGTTGCCAGGAAGCTGGCACCTTCTTTATAGGCGATGACTTCATAACTCCGTTTGTAATAGCCTTCCAGCGAAAGGGTCAGTTGAGGCTTGCTCAGGTCATGGCTAACACCCAGGGCTACCTGACGCGACCGTTGTGGTTTGATCCGTTCGGTAGCAGGTACCCAAAGGTCTGTGGGAAGCCCAATGCCGGTGCTGCTTAATAGATGGATGTACTGATTCATTTCGGCGTAAGAAGCCTTCACGGAAGTTCTTTTCCCAATCATATAGCTGGTACTGAGCCGGGGTTCAGGACGAATGATCTGGCTGGATCCGGCCAGAAAATGACTGATCCTCAAACCGGCCAGCACCCTCCAGTCGGAGGTGAGCTTGATATCGTCCTGTACATAGATGCCGCTTTCCAGGGTTTCATACCGCTCTTTTTCATCGATATTGAAACCACCCTGGCTTTCTTTGATCGTGATGGCATTCGGTGTAAAACGGTGGTAGGTGGATTGGATCCCGGTTTTGATGAAGTGCCTGGAATTGGGCAGGTAATCGACATCGAACTTTACGCCGATATCGCGAATTCCGGAATTGAACAAGAGCTCAAAGCGTTCGTTGTCAAAGGATTCGTCAAAACCGATATTCAGACCATACTGGCTATAAATCAGGGAAGTATTGGCAAAAGTCTTTTTGTTGAAAAGGTGATTCCAGCGGAAAGTGGTGGTCAGGTTCCCCCAGTAAAGGTTAGCCTCACCATTGTAGTCGTCGTATTTCTCGCGGTAGTAGAACTTGTCCCGTCCCAGGTAGGCGGAAAGGAAAATGCGGTCGTGGGTATTGAAGTCGTAATTGACCTTAGCCGTGAGGTCGTAAAAGAAGTAACCCGCCTGGTAATCGGATAGGCTCATAAGTGGGCGCATGAGCAGGTCGGCATAGGTCCGGCGTCCGGAAATAAGAAAAGAGGATTTGCCTTTTATGATGGGGCCTTCCAGCGTGAGCCTTGAGGAGATAAGACCTATTCCAGCCTCACCATGGAAAGACTCCTTGTTTCCTTCCTTCATGTTGATATCGATCACGGAAGAAAGCCGTCCACCGTATCGGGCAGGAAAGCCTCCTTTGGTGAGTTCTATGGAACGAATGGCATCTCCGTTAAACAGACTGAAAAACCCGAACAGGTGATACGCATTGTAGACCACGGCATCGTCTAGGATGATCAGGTTCTGGTCGGGGCCACCACCCCTTACGTACAAACCACTCTGACCCTCGGAACCCGATTGAACTCCGGGCATCAGCTGGATGACCTTCAGGGCGTCTTTTTCTCCAAACAGGGCGGGGATTGTTTTAATGGCATAAACCGGGATCTCTATCCGACTCATTTGCGCATTTTCCGTGGCGGTGGGTTCCCGCCGGGCTTCTACAACCACTTCCTGCAAGGCTTCATTAGGAGCCAGGCTGATGATCAGTTCATGGTCCTGATTCCGAAGCAGACGAACCTTGCTGGCCTGGTACCCTACGTAAGAAAATAGCAGGGAAACGCTATCCCCTTCGGGAATGGTCAGCGAATAAAACCCATAGGTGTTGGTGGTAGTGCCGGAAGAAAGTTCGGGCACATAAATGTTTACACCCAAAAGAGGTTCCTGGCTTCCGGCTTCCCGGACGAACCCGCTGACGGTGATTTGGCGGGCACTGGCGCACACGCCGAAGGCGAATAGCAAGGCCAGTGTTAGAGCGGTTTTTGGCATGAGGTTACTGGGATTTCATTTGTTAGACCATGCCGAGAACGTCAACCCCTACCTGAAAATTGGATTTTCAGGAGGGATTCGATGAACGTTATCCCAACAAAAGTCCCCCTATCGTAAAATAAAGCCCCAAACCCAAAAGGTCGTTTGTAGTGGTGATAAAGGGGCCGGTGGCAAGAGCGGGATCAATACGGAATTTATTGAGCAATAGCGGAATGATCATACCCAGCAGCGAAGCAAACACAATGGCGGAAAGAAGTGCACTGCTAACGGTATAGCCAAGGCTGCCGGGGTTCCCGACTGCAAAATTGTACCCGAGGATCAACAACGCGCAAATAAGTCCGTTTAGGAACGCAACCGTAAATTCTTTGCCCAGTTTGGGCAGGATATTGGTAGACCCCAGCGTGTTATTGGCCAGCCCCTGAACCACGATCGCCGAAGACTGTACCCCGGCATTTCCCCCCATCGCAGCTACAAGAGGCATAAATACCGCCAGCTGAGGGAAAATACTCAGCTCACCTTCATACAAGCCAATCACCCTGCTGCTGGCAATGCCACCCAACAACCCGATCAGAAGCCAGGGCAAACGGGCACGGGAAAGGATCCAAACACGGTCCGACATCTCTACATCTTCGGCAAGTCCGGACATAAGCTGGTAATCCTTATCCGCCTCCTCCTTGATAAAATCCACAACATCATCAATGGTAATCCGCCCCACCAATCGGCCAAGGGTATCTACCACAGGCAGAACAACCAGGTCGTATTTCCGCATAACCTGAGCAACTTCCTCCCCCGGGGTATAGGTGTTTACCCAAATCACCTCTTCCGAATAAATGTTTGCCACCTTGCTGCGCCCGTTGGCCAGAATGATACTCTTCAGGGAGACAATCCCCATCAGCTTTTCATGGTCATCCACCACATACGTGGTATAGACGTTAGTGACATTTTCCGCCTGGGAACGGATCTCTTCCGTGCACTGAGAAAGGGTCCAGTTAATATTGACCTTGATAAACTCCTTGGCCATTAGTCCCCCGGCAACATGCTCCTGGTAGTGCAGCAGGGAAACGATATTTCGGGCGGCCACCTGATCGGTCATCTGAGCAATGACCTTGTCGCGTTGCTCAATGTTCAGCTGATTCAGCAGGTCAACGGCATCATCCGAATCCATCCAGTCGACGTACCGGTGTGCGATGGTTTCGGCATCATATTCATTCAGCACCTTCTCCCTCGTCGAGAAGTCCATATCCTTGAGCACATCAACTGCCATCTCGCTATCCAGGAGATTCAGCAGACTCAGGTTCTCTTCAAGGCTAAGATGATAGGACAGCTCGGCAAGGTCCTGGGCGTATAGTTCATCGGAGATGAACTGCAGCAGCTCCTCATACCGGCTTTCCTCCAGATATTCCCTGATCTTATTGAGGGTTTCTTTCGGGGTGATGCTCTCGTTCTCGTGGTTCACGTTATTCGATGCTGACCAATCAGTTCGCTCAATTCGATAAAGGCGGAGACCGACAATTGCTCCGGACGCAATTTAGCGAAATCTGACCAGCCTGCCAGCTCATCCGGAATACCGAAACTCTTCAGCGAGTTTCGTAATGTTTTTCTTCGCTGATTGAACGCCGTTTTGATAACCTGCTTGTAAAGTACCGGGTCTCCAGGCTCCTTCTGGCCACTGAGACGTTTGAGGCGGATCACACCCGACTTCACCTTGGGAGGAGGGGTGAACACATGTTCCGGCACCGTAAAAAGATATTCGCATTCATACCAGGTTTGTAGCAGCACGCTAAGAATACCATACTCTTTGGAGGTAGGTCCGGCGCAGAAACGCCTGGCGACCTCCCTCTGGAACATGCCTGCCATTTCAGGGATTTGCTCTTTCATATCCAGCATCCGGAACATAATCTGAGAAGAGATGTTATATGGAAAGTTTCCCACCAGGGCGAAGGAACCAAACTCCCGGAGGTCCATCTTCAGAAAATCGCCTTCCAGGATACGTCCCTCCAGTTCCGGGAAATGCGCTTTGAGGTATTCCACCGATTCACGGTCTATCTCTACCACATGGGTGGTGAACTCCGTCCGTTGCAGGAGAAACTGAGTCAAAACACCCATCCCGGGCCCGATTTCCAGCACCTTATCATACCCGTCGCCGCTAAGTGCCTCGCCGATCTGTCGGGCAATATGGAGGTCGTTCAGGAAATGTTGCCCGAGGAATTTTTTCGGCCGCACCTTATTCATGCCGGCAAGATAGCAGAACGAGCAAAAATCTCCGACTTTTGTAGGGCATGGCTTATCCGCTTCATACCCTGGCTGCGATTTTGGGTTGTCACCCTTCCGGAACCCTTCCGGAAAGAGGCATACGAAAGCTAACCTACGACAGCAGGAAGATCACCGACCCGGAGCATACCCTGTTTTTTGCCCTGAAAGCACACCGCGACGGACATGCTTTTATGGATGAGGCATGGAGGTCAGGGGTTCGTGCATTTGTCTGCGAAAAAGGAAGAAGCAAACCGGAGTTGAAGGAATCCGTTTTCCTGGAGGTGGAAGATCCTCTTCATGCCCTGCAGGAAGTGGCGGCCTATCACCGCTCTCTGCTTGATTTTCCTGTTGCCGGAATTACCGGCAGTAATGGTAAAACCGTGGTCAAGGAATGGTTGGCCTATTTGCTGGCAGGAGAACTAAAGCTTGGTAGAAGTCCGAAAAGCTATAACTCGCAAATCGGGCTGCCGGTTTCCGTTTGGCAGCTGGATCGTCATTTGGACCTCGGGCTGATAGAGGCCGGTATTTCTACAAAAGGGGAAATGGATCATCTGAGCACCGTGCTTAAACCCGATTGGGGAATATTCACCTCCATCGGATCGGCACACGACAGCGGCTTTTCATCCATGCAGGAAAAGATCAGGGAAAAACTGAAGCTTTTTGAAACCGCAGATTTTCTTGTGTACCCGGATCATTACCCGACACTCAGCGAAGAGATCGAACATTGGGCCCGGGGAAGAGATATTGTGCTGCATTCCTGGGGAGTCCGGGAAAACAGCAGCTACCGGATAACCAGTCAGGTGCAGGAGGATAAAACCCGAATCCGTTTCGGAGAACACGCGTTCTTCATTCCATTTACCGATTCGGCCTCGGTGGAAAATGCCTGTACCTGTCTGGCAACATTGCTGGCGCTGAGGCAAAACCCCGAGCATTTTGTTTCCCGATTTGCCAGCCTTCCCACCATAGAAATGCGCCTGCAGCTGGTGCAGGGCCAATACGGTTGTCAACTCATCAATGATACCTACAGCAATGATTTCAGCTCGCTGGAGATCGCACTGCAGTTTCTTACCAAGCAGTCGAAACCTGAGCAAAGGCTGGTGGTGATCAGCAGCATGGCCCATGCTGATGTTGGAGCCCCTGAAACGTACTTACGGCTTCGGCAGCTTTTTTCCGAGTATGAAGTGCGGAGCGTAATGGCTATCGGGGAGGACTATTACACCGACAGGCCCTTACTGGCAGAAGAGATAAGCTACTTCCCCGACACGGCCGATTTTATCCGGTCGGTAGAGAGGTCTCTGTTTCGCGACATGACAGTACTGGTTAAAGGCAGAAGGGATTTTGGTCTGGAAAGAGTGATTCGGAAGCTGGAAGCCCGGGTGCACGAAACCGTTCTGGAAATCAACCTGAATGCCTTAGAACACAATTTCAGGCTATACCGGAGCCGGGTTGCTCCCGGAACCCGGGTAATGGCCATGGTGAAAGCACAAGGGTATGGAAGCGGCAGCCTGGAAATTGCCCGGCAACTACAGCAGTCGGGAGCAGATTACCTGGCTGTAGCCTATACCGATGAAGGAATTGTGCTGCGGAGAGAAGGAATTTCGCTTCCCATCATGGTGATGAATGCCGCACGGGGCTCTCTGAAAGAATGCCTGGACCATGGACTGGAGCCGGTGGTTTACGATTTCGAAATGCTCGATTTCCTGGAAAGTACCCTGAGCAGCAGCGGGATAACCGAAGCGGGCATTCACGTTGAATTTGACACCGGCATGCACCGTCTCGGGTTTCTTGAGGAACAGCTTGGCGAACTGCTTCAACGCTTGAAAGCCCAACCCGGAATAAAAGTCCGTTCGGTGTTCAGTCACCTGGCTGCCGCCGATGAGCCGAAACACGACGCCTATACACGCGGTCAACTGGAACGGTTTACAGCCATCCGGGAGCACTGGTTGTCGCAGTCTGACGGGAAACCGCTTTTCCATATCCTGAACACCTCAGGAATTGAACGGTTCCCGGAATTCGCCCTGGACATGATCCGGCCGGGAATAGGGCTGTATGGAATACAATCCGGAGCGCAAAGGCCGGAAGGCCTGGAACCCGTGGCTATTCTGAAAGCCCGAATCTCACAGATCACCAAACTGGAAAAGGGAGAATCGGTAGGCTATTCCCGGGCCGGAAGGATGGAAACGGATGGAACGATCGCCGTGGTTTCCATTGGTTACGCCGATGGGTTCAGGCGTATTTTGAGCAACGGGAAAGGAAAAGTATGGATAAACGGAGCCCTGGCGCCTGTTATCGGGAATATCTGCATGGATATGTGTATGGTGGATGTCTCCGGCATCGAATGCCGCGAAGGAGACGAAGTGGAAATTTTCGGCCAGAATCAACTTATTGAAAACCTGGCGCTTGATGCGGAAACGATTCCCTATGAGATCATTACGGGAATATCCTCTAGAGTAAGTCGTGTATATTTCCGGGAATGAAACAAGTATGCGTATTCCTGATCTTTATTAGCGGGATAACGGCTGGCTATGGCCAGAATGCCCTGCTATGGGAGATCAGTGGAAACGGGCTGGAAAAACCTTCCTACCTCTTTGGCACCATGCACCTGTATTGCGATGGAGACATGCCCGGGAACGACAGCATCTTCCTTTGCCTGGAAAACGCGGAGGTGCTGGTTAAAGAAACCGATGAAGATAAGATCGGGCTTGTGAAGGCCATTCGACTCAGCCGGATGAACGGGGACACCACCCTGAAACAGCTGTATACCCCGGAAGAATACGAAGAACTGAAGCGGTATTTCGATACAGAACTGGACATGAACCTGGACCTCTTGCAAAACATGAAGCCCACCATGATCAGCAGCTTTGTGCTAATCCGTATGCTGCCCTGCAACATAAAGGAGACCAGCGGAAGTGAGCGGGAACTGAGTGCGTGGGCAAAAGAATCGGATATTCCGATAGAAGGACTTGAATCCCCGGAATACCAGGCGGGTCTGCTGGATTCCATTCCATACAAGACTCAGGCTGCTGAACTGCTTAAAATGATCCGGGATACGGAAAAGACAAAACGAGGGCTCAATGCCATGATCCGTTATTACCGTAACGGACAATTGGATTCTCTGTACAGGGTCGCTACCGAGGATACCGTCGCTTTTAATGCTATGGATGAAATTCTGCTGCGACGCCGTAACGAGAACTGGGTACGCCTGCTTTCGGAAAGCATGAAAGCCCGAACCTGTTTCATTGCCGTAGGGGCAGCACATTTGCCGGGAGAAGGGGGGCTTATCGCCCTTCTGCGGAAACAGGGCTATATTTTAAGACCCATTAAATCAGTCGAATAGGGAGAAACGTAAGAACATTAAATGTTGGTACATTTAATGTGTGTATCTTTGTGATAAAACATAGAGATATCATGAACAAACTCGTCCTTATTCTCACTGCAGGCGTCTTTTTCGCCGCATGCGGAGAATCGAAAAAAACAGCAGAAGAAACCAAAGATGTAGCTCAGGCCAGTAATGAGGCGGTGACCTATACCGTAAATACCGGTGAAAGCACGCTGAAGTGGACCGGAGCAAAATTGGCAGATGTGAAGCATACCGGAACCGTAAAAATTTCGGAAGGCAGCCTTTCATTCGAAGGGGAAGAACTGAAAGCCGGTTCCTTCACCGTGGACATGACCAGCATCACCAACCAGGACCTGAATGAAGAAACCGGTCAATCCAAGCTCGTAGGTCACCTGAAAAGTGGCGATTTCTTTATGGTGGATACTTTCCCTTCTGCCAAATTTGAAATCACCGGAGTGGAAAAAATCGAAAGCACCGAAGGAACACACAAGATTACCGGTAACCTGACCATCAAAGATCAAACACATGGAATCAGTTTCCCCGCGACCATTACCAGAGAAGGGGATAAAATTACCGCCAACGCCCAGTTCGAAATCAACCGCAACGAATGGGGTATTGTATGGGGAGGATCCAAGGAAACCAATCAGCAAGTGCTCGGTTTCCTGAAAGACAATCTACTGCAGGATATGATTGGCTTTGAAATAAGCCTGGTGGCAGGAAAATAATATTTTCTTACGGTTGAATAGAGCAGATGAAGGGGCCTTCTTGTGAAGGCCCTTTTTGTTGCCCTTTTGTCAATTATATTTCATGTAGAATGAGCCTTCCGTAAGGTCTTTGCTATCACCGCTCATCAGGTTCTTTACCGTACAACTGAAGCTTCCCTTGATCTCTTTTGCGGTTTCGTCATGAGAGCTGATCGTTACCGTACCGGCTGTCATCAGGTTCCAAATATCCGTCGGGTTAGCACTTTCCGAATATACGGCCAGCACGCCGTCTCCCTGGGTATAGGTGCCGGGACCTGTTCCAACGGGAATAGTTAACCCAACATTAGGATAGGTCCAGGTTCCCTGAGGAAACGAATTAAGAGAGATTGATCCCATAAAAATAGTGCCTTCAAAACTCTGCGCTGCGTAAGCACTGCCATTAATTTTACAGGTGAGGTGAACGGTAGTGCTACTTCCACCACCGCCGCCACTACCACCGCTTCCTCCACCACTACCACCGGAACCGCTGCCCGAGGAAGAAGAAGTTGGATCCGGAGATTCTTTCGTTTTGGTACATGACGGAGAGAGAACAAATACTGCCAGTAACAAAAAGATACTTATGGGATGTTTCATGTTTCCTGATGATTAGCCAAAATTACGTAAAAAGCGGCAAATCAAAATAATGGATAATTTCGCGACATGGCCCAACGCCGGTTTCCTGCAGTATTTGCCCTTACGGTACCAGGCAAGTTGCTTTGCTTCCTGCTTCGCGGCCTCACTTTATTTCTGAAACCGCTGTATGGAAAAAGGCCCATGCCCGGCTTTGAAGAGAATCCGGCACATTATCGCTTCAAGGACCTCTTGTACTTTTCCTACAAATATTACCTGGCCCCACCGGAAGAAAGTGAGACCCCCTCCCAAAGCCGAAATTTCCGGGAAGCGGTTTTCGACTTTGAGCCGTCCTCCCCGGTACAACAATCCATCACCCTTAGCAGTGGTGGCGACCTCATGCCTTACGCCTGGATGAATGAGGAATCCTGCAGGGAGTTATGGGACAATTGCGGTTCCTGGTTTTTTGACGCCGACATGGTCTTTGCCAACCTGGAAACACCTATCCATACTCAAAAGCCCCTTTCTGCCGTACCCGAAGTGATGCTAAGCCACATGTATTTCAACGGTAGTGAGAGCCTGTTCCGGATCTTTAACGGGAATGGCGCATTCCGTGGTTTTGATGTGCTTTCTACCGCCAATAACCACAGCCTGGATATGGATAGGGAAGGAATATCGGCTACACTGGAATTCCTGAAAGATCGGGGAATAGTGGCCACTGGCACTCATCGCTCCCCTTCGGAACAATTTGATATCCCCGTTGTGGAAAGGAACGGGATTAGGGTGGCCTTTGTCGCAGCCACTTATTGTCTGAACCATCTTGAGCTCCCTGAGACGGAAAAATGGCGGATAAATACCGGTCGTTTCAACCTGCCGAATGCGGACCTCAGTCTCCTTCGTGACCTGGTTCGGGAAGCCAGGAAGAAAGCGGATTTTACCGTCATTTCCTTACATAACGGGAACGCTTACCAGGCTTATCCATCCGCCCATACCGTAGAAAATGTGCACCGCATTTTCAGGGAATGTGGCCCCGACCTGATCCTGGGCAGCCACCCGCATAACCCGCAACCCCTGGAACAGGTGCATTATACCTGCCCGTTCAGTGGCAAGAATAAGAAGGGAATAGCGGTATACAGTCAGGGAGATTTTATTGCCTACGATATTTTCACCTGGTGCCACCTGCACCTGGGGCTGAAGTTTGAGATTTCCCGCCTGCAAAACGGAGAGGTTGCCGTAACCGCGATGGAAGTACAACCCCAGTTTATGGGTCGCAACGGAAAAAGAGACCACCTCCGGTTTCAGTTGATTCCGCTTTCCAACGCTCATCTTTTTGAGCAAAGGATGAGTGCCGCGCAGAAAAAGGAATTGCTGGAGATCAGGCGCTTCTGGGAAAACCACCTTGCGCCATCGCTTTCGGTCTATGCAGTCTAGGCAATTGCAGATTTTATTTTTTCTTTGCACATATTCTTTTGGATTATGACTGACGAGATTAAGCAGATACTTGACCAGACAAGAGCAGGGATGGATAAGGCGCTGGAACACCTGGCCGGAGAATTCCTGAAACTCAGAGCAGGAAAAGCCAATCCGGCTATGCTGGAAGGGATTTTCGTGGATTATTACGGAGCCCAGACCCCGCTCAACCAGGCCGCTACCGTCAATACCCCGGATGCCCGGACCCTGGTTATACAACCCTGGGACAAAACCCTGATTGGCCCTATTGAAAAGGCAATCATGGAAAGCAATCTCGGTCTCAACCCGCAGAACGATGGAGAAGTAGTGCGCCTGAACGTGCCCCCGCTTACCGAAGAACGACGCAAACAACTGGTGAAAACCGCCAAGGCCGAAGCCGAACACGCCAAAGTCTCTGTCCGGAATATCCGCAAAGAGGCCAATGAAAAAGTCAAAAAACTCCAAAAGGACGGTCTGGCGGAAGACATGGCCAAAGATGCCGAAGGCAGTATTCAGCAGCTAACCGATCAGTATATTACCAAGGTTGACGATCAGTTGGCGGTGAAAGAAAAAGAAATCATGACCGTTTAAGGCGTGAGTCGCTCCCCGTTTATGAAGAGGCTGCTCAAGGTATCGATGATCCTGGCAGCCGTTTTTTTTGGCCTCGTCGTTTTGGCCTTTCTTTTCAAATCCACCCTCTTCCGTTGGGTGCTCGACCGGCAGATCGAAGACCTCTCCGGCAGAACCGGCCTGCATATTTCTTATGATCAATCGGCGTTGGAAGGCATCTCCGAAGTGGACATACGCGGACTTAGCGCCGTTAATGTTGCCGGAGACAGCCTGCTGTATCTCGGCCACCTGCATTCCCGGGTTAACCTCTTTGCCCTGCTGGGCGGGAAACAGCTTCTGCGCTCGCTAACCCTGGAAGATGCCGTGGTACGGTACCGGAAGAAAGAACATATTGCGGGTACCAGTCAGGCTGCTCCGCAACCGAAGGCAAAAGCGCAGAATGAGCCGGATCCGTCCAAAATGCTCAACAAGCTTCGAAAACTGCTTCCTTCTGAGGTGAGCCTCTACCGTTGTGCGATACTTTACCGGGACACCCTGGGAGAAGCGTCGCTGTACCTGGATTCCCTGCTGTCAGATGGTCCGCAGTTGTCGGGGGTATTCCGCCTTGCCGACCCTGTAAATGAGCAGGGATGGAGGATGGAAGGAAGTATGGTCAGGGGGATCAGCATACGCACCTGGCCTCTGGAGCACGGACCACTACCGGTGGTTCGGACACGCCTCGGAGCCGATGTACGTTGCGACACCCTGGGATTCAGTATTCACAAAAGCGAAGGAAAGCAGAACGACTTCGAACTAAGCGGAGAACTTAGAAAGTTCCGTATTTATCACGCCAGCCTGAGTTCGGATACCTTGGGTATGGATACCCTGGACGCCAACCTCAGGGTATCGCTTGATGCCGCCTACCTGGAGGTAGATACCAATTCCACATTCCGCATCGATGCCATAAAGGGCAGAGCCGGTTTCCGCTTTCCCCTCCATCATTCCCTGAAGCAATACAGCCTGATCATCCATACCGATGAAATTCCGGCAAGTGCCTTCTTCGCTTCACTCCCCGAAGGAGCATTTGACGATACCCGAGGGATAAAGGCCGACGGAACGCTGAGTTATCACCTCAGATTTGCTCTTGACGGAGAATACCCCGATGATGTCGTGTTCGAATCCGGGCTGAACAAAACAAACTTCCGTATCCGGAGCTGGGGAGCAACTGACCTGGGGCTGATGTCCGACTCTTTTATGTATACTGTTTATGAGCAGGACAAGGCCGTACGTCGTTTTCGGGTAGGACCGCAAAACCCGGAATTCACTCCATTTGACCGGGTTCCGGCAAATCTGGTCAATGCCATCCTGGTTTCCGAAGACCCTTCCTTTTTCCGCCACAGAGGGTTTATCCCCGAAGCTTTCCGTGAATCCATTGCTGAAAACTACAAGACCAAAAGCTTCAAACGGGGAGGCAGCACCATATCCATGCAGCTGGTAAAAAATGTCTTCCTCAGCAGAAAGAAAACGGTGTTCCGTAAAGTGGAGGAAGCCCTGATCGTTTGGCTCATAGAGGGGCAGGGGTTGACTTCCAAAGAGCGGATGATGGAAGTCTATCTCAATATCATCGAATGGGGGCCGGATGTTTACGGAGTGCGTGAAGCCGCCCGTTTCTATTTTTCCAGGGAGCCGGAAGACCTGACACTTTCGGAGTGTATCTACCTGGCCAATATCATCCCCCGCCCGAAAAAATTCAGGTATGCCTTTGATCAGGAGGGAAACCTGCGCCCTTATATGGACGAACTGCACCGCTTCATACTTAAACGGATGGTGGCCAAGGAACTACTGTCTCCTTCCGATACCCTCAACTACCGAATCGACCTGAGGCTACAGGGACCGGCCCGCAACCTGGTGGTACCCCTGGACAGTGTGGATGAAGACAGCACCGAAATACCGGTTCCGGTTCTGCCAGCGGAGATATTCAAATAATTGCACGAAATTCGGGAAACGTTGAGGTACCGGCTGCTCATAGTGCTGTTTTCTTTGTGCGGGTTGTTACAAGCCCAGCATGATTCGCTGTACATCCAGCGCTTCAACGATATGCTGTCTCTCAGTCCCTATGCCAGCGCCAATGCTGTTACCCTGAGTTTCATTCCTTATGGTGAAGATGTGAGCCCGGAAGAACAGCGTGCACTCTATCAGCCTAACCTTCGCGGAGGGTTTGGCCTGGGTATCTCGTACCGCATTGCCGATTTCTCCATTGGTTTCAGGCAGAGGCTGGACCCGGTTACCGAAGAACTATACGGCCATAGTGCTTATGCCAATCTTTCTTTTCGTTTATGGATGAGCAGACACCTTCTGGGCGAATTCACCTACCAGGCAATCCGGGGCTTTTCTAATCTCAATACTCCCCTGTACGATACCACCACCCGCTACAGCGAGCAGACGCCCTATGAACATCGCTGGGACATAAAAGTGCGCTACCTGAAAATGCGCACCGTGTATCAGTTCAACCCGAATAAATTCTCTTACCGTTCCGCCTTTTCCTTCAGCGAAAGACAGAAAAAAACGGCGGGCGGATTTCTGATGAACATAAGCATTTACAATCAGAACACCACCGCCGACTCCGCCTTCCTGCCCGATGCGATTCGTCCTTTTTACGGGGATCTTGCCCAGGTGAACGGGTTTCAGATTACCGGACTTTCTCTTGGTCCGGGAATAGGGGGTACCTGGACCGGCGGACGCTGGTTCCTTTCCTCAGTAATGTTTTTGGGCTTCGATGCCCAGGTCTTCGACTATTACGCACCGGTTTCCGGACGCTGGATCTCCGAACTTCGTCCTGCTCCCATGTTCGATTTCCGTCTTTCTTTCGGGTACAATGCTCCGCGCTTCTTTGCGGGATTCCAGCTTTGGGCGGACGCCAATTACCTGCGCCCGGGCCCCTTTAAGGTAAACTCTGTATTTGTAAGGAACCTGCTATCTGTGGGTTACCGTTTCAATTCCCCGAAGATTTTGAACCGAGTATACGATGGGGCAGTGAACCACCTCATTCCCCAACCCTACAGGCATCTTATGTATTGATAGCGAATTGCTCGCAGAGTCAAGGAGACTTGGCGAAGGATGTGTAATTTTGGGCTATGCAGAACAGCCTGAACACCCGCTTCCTGGAAGAACTGGAACGGCTTAACCCGGCACAAAAACAGGCCGTGGAGGAAATAGAGGGGCCGGTACTGGTTATTGCCGGGCCGGGAACGGGTAAAACGCAGATCCTTGCGGCCCGTATCGGGAATATCCTGCTGAAGACGGATACCCAGGCCCACAATATCCTCTGCCTGACCTATACCGATGCCGGAACCATTGCCATGCGCAAACGTCTGCTGCAGTTCATCGGGCCGGATGCCTACAGGGTCCATATCCATACTTTTCACAGCTTCTGCAACATGGTGATCCAGGAAAACCTGGACTACTTCGGGTTACGTGCTCTGGAACCTATCTCCGACCTGGAAAAGATTGAAGTTCTTCATGAGATCATCGACGAGTTTGATGGCGACAGCCCACTCAAACGCTACAAAGGAGAGGTTTATTACGATGCCCCCGGACTGGACTCCCTGTTCCAGCTTATGAAAAAGGAAGGCTGGACTCCCGGCCTTATCCTGGAAAAGACCGATGCCTACCTGGCGGATATCCCCCTGCGCGACGAATACCGGTACAAGGTGAACCGCCCCAAAGACGGTATACAAAAAGGCGACCCCAAACAAAAAGACATCGATGCCGAAACGGCCAGGATGGAAAAACTGAAGGCGGCGGCAAATGCGTTCACGGTTTATCAATCCAAACTCAAAGAAAGAAGGCGCTACGATTTTGCCGACATGATACTCTGGGTGCTGGAAGCTTTCCGGGAGAACGAAGACCTGCTGAGAAATTACCAGGAACGGTACATGTATTACCTGGTTGATGAGTTCCAGGATACCAGCGGCGCCCAAAGCGAATTGCTCTCCCGCCTGATTGATTACTGGGAACAGCCCAATGTTTTTGTGGTGGGAGATGACGATCAATCCATCTATGCCTTCCAGGATGCCAATGTCAGAAATATCCTGAACTTCAATGCAAAATATGCGGATCAGGGGCTCCGTAAGGTCATGATGACGGAGAACTACCGCTCCACACAGAGCATTCTGGATCTGGCCGGTGCCGTAATTGCCAACAACGGAGAGCGGCTCGTTAACCAACTTCCCGGACTGGAAAAACACCTGACGGCAGCCAATCCATCCATAAACCAGGGAAGCACGGAACCCCTTATACGGAGCTACTACAATACCTACCATGAAACCGTGCATGTGGCTCACCAGATACTGGAGCTGAAAAATTCCGGAACCGCCCTTTCCGAAATAGCGGTGATCTACCGTAACCACCGACAGGCGGAGGATATCAGCCGCTACCTTCAGGTAATGGGGATACCCCTCAATATCAAAAAAGAACTGAATGTGCTGGACCAGCCCCTGGTGTTACAGCTGCTCAATATCCTCCGGTATATCCAGACGGAACTGAGCGTCCCGCATTCCGGAGAGCCCCTGCTTTTCCCGATTTTGCACTACCGGTTCTTCGGGCTGAAGCCGGTGGATATCGCCCGCCTTTCCGTAGAGGTGAGTAACAAGAACTACGGCAAGCGGCAAACCTCTTTCCGGGAGGAAATGGCCAAAGAGGCCCGGAAAAACCTGAACCTGTTTGAGCAGGGACAGGACCCCAATCCGTTTAAGCGGGTTTCTATGGATATCGAATACTGGCTGGCTCAGGCCAGTGAGATGACGCTACAGCAACTTCTTGAGAAGATCATCAACCGGGGCGGAATATTACGTATGGCGCTTTCTTCTCCGGACAAGGTCTGGCTCATGCAACTCATTCACAGCTTCTTTGAGTTTGTCAAAGACGAATGTGCGCGAGATACGCGACTCAACATAGAAGGCTTTTTGGAGAAAGTGGATCTCATGCGAAATAACGGCATCGATATCCCCATTAACCGGGTGAGCTATGCCGAAGACGGCGTGCATTTCCTCACGGCCCATTCCAGTAAGGGACTGGAATTCGATTTTGTTTTCCTGATCGGTAGCGACAGCCGCAACTGGAAGAATACCGGCCGCCGATCGGACTTCAAGCTTCCGGATACCCTCAGCACCCGCAACGAGGTGAACGAGGATGAGGAAGCAAGAAGGCTGTTTTATGTGGCGCTTACCCGAGCCAAGCGACACCTGTACGTTTCCTGGGCGGAACAGAATGTGGCAGGAAAGGAAATGGAAAAATCGGCGTATGTGGCGGAAGCGGAGCAAGCCGGCATAGCCAAAAGGGAGTCCATACACCTTCCCGACGAAGACCTCATCGAATTCCAGCTGCGGGTGGTTGAAGAAGCTGATATGCCTGTGGTGGATCTGATCGATACGGAATACCTCAAAGAGTTGCTGAAGAAGTATTCCATGAGCGTTACCCACCTCAACAACTACCTGAAATGCCCGCTCAGCTTCTATTTCGATAACCTGATCCGCGTACCCCGTGCCAAGGCGGGTCCCATGACCTTCGGTTCCTCCGTGCATTTTGCTCTGGAAAGGCTGTTCAAGAAAATGCTGGATCATCCACAGAAAGAGTTTCCGGGTATCGAGGAGTTTCTCGACGACTTTTCCTGGTACATGCACCGCAATGCCGACAGCTTCACCCCGAAGGATTTTGAACGGCGTATGGAATACGGAAGGAAGATTCTTCCGGAATACTACCACAAGTATGTTGGGAACTGGAACAAGATTGTGGTGGCTGAGAAGGCGTTCCGCAATGTGGAAGTGAAAGGGGTGCCGGTGAACGGAAAGATCGACAAGATCGAATTCACCGGGCATGATGCCAACCTCATCGATTACAAGACCGGGAAATACGAAAACGCACGGCCCAAGTTCAAGAGACCTGAACCGGCAGCGGACCCTGCAAACAGTAAGTTTGAAGAGGAGTTCGGTGGCGACTATTGGCGGCAGGCAGTGTTTTACAAGTTATTGATGGACAATGACCGGACGCATAACTGGACCATGGTTTCCGCCGAGTTTGATTTTGTGGAGCCGGACCAGAAAACCGGCGACTATATCAAAGAAAAAGTGATTGTCACCCGGGAAGACGAAGAAATTGTCACCGACCAGATTCGGGAAAGCTACCGGCGTATTATGAACCATGAGTTTAATGGCTGCGGCAAACCCGACTGCGACTGGTGTTCTTTTGTCCGCAACCACTACAAGCTGGAAACCGAAGAAGGGGTGCCGGCTGCCGGAGAAGAGGAAGATGCGGTAAGCGGAGCTTTGTAGCTAGGGAAGAGCTTCAGGCGTCTCCAACAATCAAATAACCTATTATAGCAGGCTATGCTGACCGGAATGGGAACAGGAGTTAGTATCCTGTTATTTCAGAAAACCCACTCACTCCTTCAAAATCAACTCTTTCAGATACCGGTCCCAGAACCATTCTATGTCAATGCCTAGGCCATAGGTATAGATGGGGGCGCTGAAATCCGAAGAAACGGTACGGGAGAATAAAGCATAGCGGTAACCCAGGCCGGCGCTGGCGTAAAACCAGGGAAGAATACGGTAGCTGGCATTCAGGCTGGCTGTGAGCGGAACAAAACGGAACCGCTCGTTGAAGACTACTTCCCCAAGGGCATTTCGCTCCACCCTGCTCCCGAAACCCAACCCGCTCTGTACCGGTACCGCCAGTTTCCAGCGTCCCCTGTTATAAACCACGTAGTCGCAGGAAAGCCCCCAATAGGTAAACTTGTTCACCTGTTTCCTCCATTCTTGCTGCACGGTTCCCGGAGCATAGATATAGGTGCGTTCAATAGGATGACGCAGGCGGTATAAGCCCGTAAGCAGGCGTACTTTTCCTCCGTAACTCAGTCCGAAGCGAAAACCGTCCACCAGCGCTTTCTGGTCCCGGATAAACGAGTTCCTTCCGTCAAGCGAGAGATAAAAATCAGGTTCTTCCTTCAGGTAATGCCTAAAAGTATCGGCCAGATTATACTGCGCCCTGCAAATCCCGCAGACACCGAGAAAAAGAAAGACAAGCAGGTGGCGCAACGGGTTACGCGGTTTGAGGCTTGGGCATGATTTTCGGCAGGTCCAGGTTCTTCATTTTTGACCAGCCCCCGTAAATGTTTTTCACCCGGTCAAAGCCCTGTGCCTTGAGCATGGAGGCGGCAATCATGCTGCGGTAACCACCTGCGCAGTGAACATACCAGGTTTTGTCTTTGCTGAGTGAGTTCACCGATTTCGGCAACTCCTGCAAGCTGCCAAAGGTGGCACCATCCAGGTGGCAGGTTTCCCATTCGCCGGGTTTTCGCACATCCAGCACATCTACCTGGCTGTGTTTGTAGTCCAGCTCAAATTCCTCCGGAGTGATGGAAATAATCATATCCAGGTCACGGCCTTTGTTTTTCCAGGTATCCACTCCTCCTTTCAGGAACCCAAGAATACGGTCAAAACCAACCCGCGCCAACCGGGTGATGGCTTCTTCCTCTTTACCTTCCGGGCAAACCAGCACCAGTGGCTGGGAAAGTGGGATCAGGGTTCCGGCCCAGATCGCATACTGGCCGTTCAACCCGATATTCAGGGAGCCGGGGATAAACCCATTCTCAAACTCATCCGGTACCCGTACATCCAGAATCAGAGCGCCGTCTTGCAGGGCCTTATCCGTTTCTTCCAGGCTGAGGGCTTTATTGCTGTTTTGTATGAGGGTTTCCAGGCTGTCGTAACCCGTTTTGTTCAAGCGAGCATCATCGAAAAAGTACTGTGGAGGAGCGGAAATCCCGTCGGTAACCTGTTGGATAAATTCTTCCCGGCTCATATCCTGCAGCGCATAATTGGATGCTTTTTGTGCACCTACGGTCGACCAGGTTTCCGGTCCCAGGTTCTTACCGCAGGAGGAACCGGGTCCGTGTGCCGGGTACAGCAGCAGGTCATCCGCCAACGGCTTGATTTTGTTGTTCAGCGAATCGTACATCATGGAAGCCAGTTCCTCCTTGGTCATTTTGCCGTCCAGCAAATCGGGGCGGCCTACGTCCCCAACAAAGAGGGTGTCTCCGGAGAAGAGGCAGTAGTCTTTCCCACTTTCATCCTTCAGCAGGTAGCAGGAAGATTCCGGGGTATGTCCGGGAGTATGGAGAACGGTGAAACTGATCTTACCCAGTTTCAGTACTTCCCCATCCTGAGCGTGATGTACCGGGTAGGAGGTGTCGGCTTTAGGACCGAAAACAATCTCTGCTCCGCTCTTTTTGGCCAGGTCCAGATGACCGGAAACAAAGTCGGCGTGGAAATGGGTTTCGAGAATATATTTGATCCTGGCTCCGCGTTCGGCGGCTTTTTCCAGGTAAGCGTCCGTATCTCTCAGTGGGTCGATGATAGCAGCTTCGCCATCGGATTCCACGTAATAAGCGGCTTGTGCCAGGCAGTTGGTATAAAGTTGTTCAACGTACATGTCTATGCATTTTTTCTGATCGGGTTTCCTGCAAACTCCTTCAGGTAAAAAGGCTCGAAATAGGCGAGGTCCAGAAATTCCCGATTTTCAAATTTAATAAAGGATGGGGGAAGGAGATAGCCTGCCGAAGGGAGAATATCCTTCCTGACAATAATGGCTTCCCGTTCCTCAAAAAGCGGATGAAGTTTAGCGGCTCCGTCCCCTATCAGGTGGACCTTTCCGGGATAATCCTGCCAGGATTCGGAATTGACTATCAGGGGAGTGATGGGGGTGGCCTCATCAATGTCCGGGGAATAAACAGCCTGGTAGACCTCCATTCGCCGTGCATCCACACAGGGGACTACCCAATCAGCATTGGTTCCTGTTCGGAAATAATGAAGTCCCAGAGCCCAGATCCCACTCATCCCGATCACCGGCACCTCATACCCAAAAGCGAGCCCCTTGGCCAGGGATGCCCCGATTCTCAGTCCGGTATAAGAACCTGGACCGGTATTGAGGCATACTGCATCCGGTCTGCCGTATTTGGTTAGTAAGGTGTCGCAGAAGAGAGGGAGCTTTTCCGCATGGGAATGGATCCGGTGTTCTTCCAGAACTTCCACAACCTTCCCCGATTCACCCCAGGCAACGGAGCAAACGGTTCCGGAACTTTCTATGGCGAGCAGCTTTGTCATATCAACTCCCACATCATTTTGCCGAGTACAAGGATTGCAAAGATCGAAAAGATAAGCTTGGTCGTGGCGGGCGGAAGCTTATGACCGGTTTTTACTCCCAAGGGTACCAGGAAGATGGAGCCGGCGATCATCGGCAGTACAACCGGATATAACAAGAACCCGATATGACCGATATGGGCCGGTTCTACCAGTGGGGTGCGGTACATGTAATAGAGGGTGGTGGGAAGCGCAAAAAAAGGCACTACGCCCGCCGATACGGAAATGGCCTTTTTCATTTCCAGCTTCAGCACATTAACAAAGGCTGGGATCATGACCAAACCTCCACCTAACCCGCTGAAGGCAGTGAAGACCCCGGTGATTGCCCCGACAATACTGAAGCGTTGAAGCGGGATATCTGCTTTCAGGTCATCAGGAGCTTTGCGGGAACGGAGCATGCGTATCACGGCGGGAATCAGCAACAGTGCAAAAACCACGTTGAAGATCTCCTTTTTGTACCAGTCGCCTAAGGTGATCAGCCAGCTTCCTGTCAGTACGGTGATTACCCCGGGGATAGCCGTGTACAGGATATACCGCGGAAAGAAGTTACCTGCGCGGTATTGCCTCCAGGAATTGAAGGTGCCGGTGAAGATGATCACCGCCAGCGAGTTGGCAAGGATGAACTTCACTTCTTCCTGCTCTATTCCGTATTGGGTAAGTACAAGGTCCAGGATGGGAATAAAAATAATTCCTCCTCCCACTCCCAGAACGCCGGATAAAAATCCACCGAAAGCGCCTGCCAGTAAGAGGAGGAAAATATCAGTCAGTTCAGGCATGATAATGAGGAGCAAAGATAAGGCTTACCTTAAATCCTCCATGCGTGCTGCGGGTCAGGGTTTGAGCAAGGTGTTTATCCGGGTGGAATCGCTAAGCACTTTTACGGCAGCTTCCATTTCCCGGTCGGTAGTGAATCCATACTCAAAACGACCTTTCTGCAGGTAATAATGACGCACGATCTCTTCTTCTATCAGCCGTTTAATCTCTGCTTTATTTTTAAGGACATCAGCCTTTTTATCGTGATTCAGGGCATCCTGCATCTGTTCGTAGTTTTTGCTGACCGCATCGTAATAGCCTTCGGCTTTGGCCTTTTCCGCAAACTGTTCCAATTCCTTTTCGGTATCGGTTTGGTAAGCGTAGTCTTTGTCTTTGATAAATTCCAGAAAATGGTTCCAGTCTTCTTCGGTAATGCGGAAGTCGCGGGCATCGGCAACGGTTTCGTGTGTGCTGCGGTACTCTACGGCGAAGTCGAAGATGATCTGCTTGGCCAGCAGGCTGATGGCAATTTTGCTGAACTTGTCGAGGTCTTCTTTTACATCGGGCTCAATTCCGCCACCGTCATATACGGTTCTGCCGTTTTTGGTTTTGAAAGCCTGTTTCAGTGAATCGGGGATGGAACCGACACTGCCGTCTTCGTTGCGGTTGGAATAATCCAGCGCCTGAATGCAGCGTCCGCTCGGGGTATAGTATTTCTGGGTGGTGATTTTGAGTTGGGTGCCATATTTCAGAGGGCGTGTGGATTGTACAAGTCCTTTTCCGAAGGTCCGTTGTCCGAGGACCACTCCGCGGTCAAGATCCTGAATGGTTCCCGAAACGATTTCGGAGGCGGAAGCCGAACGGCTGTTGACCAATACTACCAGTGGGATTTCGGTATCCACCGGGCTGTTGAGGGTGCGGTAATCGCGGTTAAGTTCGGTGACCTTGCCTTTGGTAGACACAACCAACTGATCTTTCCCTACAAAGACATTCACTACGTTGATGGCCTCATGGAGCAGACCTCCCGGGTTGCCCCTGAGGTCAAGAACCACACCGGTAAGTCCGGGATTTTTCTTCAGGTCGATCAGCGCATTTTTCACCTGATCCCCGGCTCCGCTATGGAAGCCCTGCAGGCGTATATAGCCCACCCCTGAATTGATCATGCCATGATAAGGCACGTCTTTGATCTGGATTTGGTCGCGGGTGATATTTACGTTGAACTCTTCCGTATAACGGCGGATCTTCACTTTCACGTCTGTTCCCGGAGAACCTTTGAGCAACTTGCTCACCTCATCGGTGCGCATGCCTTTCAGGGATTTTCCGTCGGCTTCCAGAAGAACGTCACCGGCTCTCAGTCCGGCTTTCTGGGCGGGTGACCCTTCATACGGTTCGTTGATGATGACATAATCGCCTTTAACACTGATCACTGCCCCGATGCCGCCGTATTGTCCGGTAATCTGAAAACGGTAGTCTTCGGTTTCACTTTCCGAGTAATACTGGGTATAAGGGTCCAGCGATTCCAGCATGGCATCAATCCCGGTACGCATCAGCTTGCCAGGCTCCACATCATCTACATAATAGGTGTGAACCTCTTTATAGATATTGGTGAAGATGTCCAGGTTTTTGGAGATCTCGAAGTATTCGTCGACAAAAGAAAAGGACAATACTCCTGCGCCCGTAATGGCAGCAGCAAGAGTCCAGCGACGCATTCTGCCGGTAAAACGTTTCATAAGCAAATCAGTTTAAAAGGATAACGTAGAAGTGGAATTGCTAGTTTAGCTCCGCTACGAATCTGTCCACGATACTAAGAAAAATCCGTTCCACTTGTTCGCTCCGGATGTCTTTTTCCCCTACGTAACTAATGGAAAGCAAAACCTGCTTCTGTTTCGAAATTAAGGGCTCGCGGAGTAAGTGCGCGTTTTTTCGATAAACCTCCCGTAAGACTCTTTTAATCCGGTTTCTTTCGTGAGCGCGGCGGAACTTTCTTTTCGATGCTCCGAAGAGCACCTCTACCGGTTCATTCGTTTTTTCGGGATTGAATACCCAAACCAGGCGAAGGGGGAAAATAAAAATGGACCTGCTTTCTTCCGTAAACAGGTGCTGTATGGATTTTTTTCCATGCAGCCGTTCCGATTTACGCAAGAAGAACCTGCGGTCCACTTATGTAAATTAGCAAAAGAGAAGGAATTGATCAACGCTTGTGGCGTCGCTCATCAGAAACGGATAGCTTCTTTCTTCCTCTTGCACGACGACGGGCCAATACCTTGCGACCGTTTGCAGATGCCATGCGCTCTCTGAATCCGTGTTTATTTCTTCTTTTCCGTAAAGAAGGCTGAAATGTTCTTTTCATGAAAGCCTAATTTTTAAAGGACTGCAAAGGTAGTCGATCGAAAGGAATTC
>CAXPEB010000052.1:0-10295 GCA_964215915.1 Bacteroidia bacterium | reverse complement strand
TCAGACGTGTGCTCTTCCGATCTAGAATGGGTTCACCCTGATCGTCTACCAGGACGATGTGGCCGTGATCGTCTTTATAATGCTTATATATATGTGTATGATGATCGAATTTGCCGGACATAAAAATATCCAGACCGAATCTCTCGGAATAAACGATCACCGGCAGAGGAAGACTTACATGCGTCCCTCCTACCGTAAAGAAATGCCATTCGTGCGCATCGCTGATGTGGTGAAGGATGGTACTGCTCATTGTGGCAGCCGTAAATCCTTCTTCCTCATGACCTGCGTCTTCATGTCCTGCAGCTTCGTGCTGAACCTCCTCATTGTGGTTTTGCGCATCCTGAGTTTCGCCTTCAGGATGATTGGCCTTAACCGCCGCCCCGAAAAACGTCAAAAAAGCGAGAGTGAAGGCCAAAAATTTCACTCTTAAAAATCCGCAAACGCCTGAATTTACGTGCATCATCAACGATTGACTACTGTTTGAAATCGGGGCGCAAGTTAGCTACTAAATGATAAATTTCAAACACCTGAAATAAAAGATAGAGAACCATAAATCCGACCACATAGGGGATGTCTCTGGAACCCGTTATAACCAAGTATCCTATCACGAATATGAGGGAAGAAAAAAGTCTGAAAAACATGGCGCCGAAGATCAGGCTCATGCTGTTTTTCACACTCATCTTCAGGGAAAAAACCGATAGGTAATAAATAACCAGGGT
Source organism: Bacteroidia bacterium (assembly GCA_964215915.1). Taxonomy (GTDB): domain Bacteria; phylum Bacteroidota; class Bacteroidia; order UBA8524; family UBA8524; genus UBA8524. The sequence continues at coordinate 9,576 of CAXPEB010000052.1, read as the reverse complement.
GAGTACCACCAAAAAGGCATAGGCATACCAGAGCGAAGCAGGCAACCATTCGGTATATTGAAAAATCAGTTGAAGGAGTACGGCAACTACGGCCGAAAAGGCGGCCAGCCTAAGGGTGAATTTTCCGAAGCTCATCTTACTTCTTGTTTAGTATCCGCAGCAGCTGAATCACTGCGCCGGTGAGGCCGGCAAAGATACCAAGCAAGGTGAATATAGGAAAGGAGAAATCAAGAGCTTCGTCAGCCAGATTACCCAAGAACCCGAGTACCCCGACAGCCAGTATGAGCGGAAGGGTCACCGACCAAAGTCTCAAAAAATCATACGGGCGCTTGTTCGGGTTTTCCTTTTTTGATTTCATTGGAGACGTCGTTACCGGACGTCAAACGCGAACCCGACTTCATGATACAGTTCCCGTTGAACTCCGCACCACTTTCCACGACCAGCTTATTGGTTACAATATCCCCGTTGATCACGGCCGTGCTTTTTAGAAATAAGATCTCATCCACCACCAGTTTGCCCCGCACGTTTCCCTGTATGTCGGCATTCTGTGCCTGGATATCGCCTTCTATCTTGCCATTCGGCCCTAAAACAAGGCGTGCCCGGGAATTAACATTCCCGCTTACATTCCCATCGATACGCAAATCTCCGCTGGAATTGATATCTCCCTGTATGGAAGTACCTACCCCAATCAGGTTCAGGTCCTGCCCCATGGCTTCCATACCTTTACCTTTCCGTTTCGCTTCTTCTTTATTGAACATCCCCACTATTACTTACTTAAATACCAGATAATCTTCCGCATTCAGCGCAATGCCTTCGTGCCATAGTTCAAAATGAAGATGAGGCCCGGAACTGAGTTCGCCCGAATTCCCCACTATCGCAATAGCTTCTCCGGCATCAACGAAATTACCAACTTTTTTCAACAATACCGAATTGTGTTTGTAGATGGAAAGCAGGTTATCACCGTGTTGTACGGCAATGACATTACCGGTTTCCGGAGTCCAGGAAGCCAGCACAACAGTACCCTCAAGTACCGATTTCACGGTTTGGTCATCGCTGGAGACAATGTCCGTTGCCAGGTGATCGATACGGGGATCGAAGCGCGCGGAAACCAACCCATTGAGGGGCGTGAAAAAGGGTGCATATACGATGTTCCCGCTACTTTGCCTACGGTCTATGGTATAATCGTTACCGGGTTTCATGTTTTCCCGCATCTGCAACTCCCTGTTACTGGGCTGAAGGTCTACGTCGCCTGGAATGGTATCCCCCCCCTCTTGCTCCCGGGTAGTATCCGGAGTATCCCGGAGGATATTCATTTCGTTGTTCAGCATACGTTCATTGGCATCGATAACCTGCTCCAGACTATCGATCCGGTAACTCAGTTCCAGCAGCAGCTGGGTCTGGTCACGGTTCATATAGCCCGGGATATAGGCCTTTAGCTCCGTAAAGGCAATCAGGGAATAGACCAGGGCCGTAAAAAATACCAAGAGGCTGCTGAGTACGATAAAAACATTCAGCTTACTTAGTCTGAGGGAGGCTTTTTCCTCGAAGGTGGCATCGTTCATAACCACCAGTCGGTACTTGTTACGCAGGCGGTGAATCAGCGGTTTTTTCTGTTCCATAGACGGACGGCTCCGAAAAAGTGTCGATTAAATAATATTTTCGCTGCTTCAAAGTTATTGGAAATAAAGAGGAATCCTTTGAAAGCGACATTCGCCGCAAAATCTGCCCTGTTCCTTTTTCTTGCCCTACTCGCCTCCGCCTGTAACAAGAACAAGGACACTTTTCTGAACCGGAAATACCAGAACATGGTAGCCCGGTACAACGTGTATTTCAATGGCACTCAGAAGCTGAACGAAACTCTGCTGCAACTGGAAAAAAGTCATAAGGATGATTTCAGCAAGGTGCTCGATGTATACCCTTATGGCTCCGAACAGGACCGGAAAAGCCAGGCGGGTAATATGGACGAGGTTATCAAAAAAGCCTCCAAGGTCATTGCCGATCGTCCCATAAGCAAATGGGTGGACGACGCCTACCTGCTAATGGGCAAGGCTTATTTCTTCAAAGCCGATTATTTCGCGGCTATCGAAACGTTTCAATTCCTCAATTCCCAATACAAAGACACACGTATCAGTTACGAAGCCACTCTCTGGATCATCAAATCCTATGTGATGCTCGGCAAAGAACGGGAAGCAGAGGCCATTATCGGGTTACTGAACAACGACCCTAAATTTCCCGAAAAACTCAAACCGGCATTGAGCGAGGTCAGCGCTTATGTTTATATAAGAGAAGAACGCTACAAAGCCGCTCTGGAACATATGGAAAAGGCACTCGTTTTGGCCAAAGGAAGTTCCAAGCGTGCCCGCTACCATTATATACTTGGACAGCTATACGACCGTATGGGTGACCGGAAAAATGCCCGGTTGCATTTCAAGATCGTGACCAAGGGTGCCCCACCTTATGAGATGGCTTTTAATGCCAAAATCAACCTGGCCAGAAACTATAACCCTGCCAACCCCAATGAGATCAAAGCAGCCAGGAAGTACCTTAAAAGCATGCTGCGTGATGATAAGAACATCAGCTATTTCCCACAGATCTATTATGAACTGGGGCTAATCGAAAAAAAGGAAGGTAACCTGGATCAGTCTATCGCATATTTCCAGGAGTCGAATAACCACAACAGCGGCAACAAGGACCAGAAGGCATTGTGTTTTCTGGAAATGGCTGACATATTCTTTGAAAAACCCAACTACCGTCAGGCTCAGTTGTACTACGACAGCGCCGTCTATTTTATTCAACCCGATTACAAAGACTACGATGCCCTCAAAGCGAAACAGGAAGTACTGAGTGAACTGGTGAAGAATCTGATCCTGATCCAACGCGAAGACAGCCTGTTGAAAGTTGCCGAGCTGCCGCAGAAAGAAATCGATAAGCTGGTAGACAAGGCAATCGAAGAGGAGAAAAAGAGACAGGAAGAGTTAAAAAAGCAACAGGAGGAAAAGCAACAGCAGCCCCAATTCAATAATCCCATGGTTCCGAACACGCCCTTCAATCAGCCGAAGAATGCAGGCGGAGGAGCAGGGAGTTTCTACTTTGCGGATCCAATCCTTGTTGCGCGTGGTTACAATGATTTTGTAACCCGATACGGGGAACGGAAAAACAGCGATAACTGGCAATTCTCCGCTATCGCAAACAAGGTAGTACAGATACCCGACGGAGACCCTGACGGGGAAGGCAATCAGAAAGAAGGAGATCCGGAAAAACCCGGCGAGGGCACTCCGGAAAAAAAGGAACTGGATTCTGCCGGTTTGGTGCGTCAGAAATACTACAATGACATCCCCTTCAGCGATGAGGCTAAACGTAACAGCCGTGAGCGCATCGCCGAAGCCTTGCTGAATACCGGTGAGATTTACTACGAACAACTTAAGGAACTGAAAGAGGCCGAAAACTACTTCCGGCGTTTCACCGATCGTTTCTCCTCCCATGAGGATATGCCCAAGGCACTTTACTACCTCTATAAAATAAACACTGACGCCGGCAAAGAAGAGGAAGCGAAAAATTACAAGGCCAAGCTGATCATGGAATTCCCGGACAGCCCTTATGCCCGGTTCCTGACCAATGACAAAAGCGGGCTGGAAGACAAACAGGCCGGACTAGACCCGAAAATCCTGGAAGCTTACAAAAGCTCCTACGAGCTTTTCAAAAAAGGACAATACCGGGAGGTGATCAAAAGCAAAAAGGAGTTTGACCTGAAATATTATGGCTCGGTGATCCAACCGAAATATGATTTCCTGGAAGCGGTTAGCTATGGAAAAATTGACAGCATGGCTACCTGTATCAGCAAGCTGGAAGCCCTTCTGAGCAATTACCCCACTTCGGAAGAAGCCCTGGAAGCTCAGCGAATTATCAATGCCTATAAAAGAAAGCAGAGTCAGGACGCCATTAAAGAAACTACCAGTGTTCCGTATGCCTACAACCCCGGCGGGAAACACTATTTTCTGATGCTGATACCGGAAAACAAAAAAGTTTCCATGAACCAACTCAAGGCCCGTTTTTCCGACTTTAACCGGAAAGAAGCCAGCGGTTACAGTTTGGCTATCGATGAGATCATTGTTGGCAACCGGCAAATTCTGGTAGTAAAAGAATTCATCAATCAGGAAGAAGCGGATAAATACAGGTCGCTGGTGACCAGTAATCAGGACTTTTTAAAGAGTCTGGCGGTTCCTCGTGCGGAATTTATGGTTGCCGATCCCAAGAATCTCGGATTGATGGTTGTAAATTCGGACTTGAAAGGATTCCTGACCTTTCAATCAACGTATTACACCAAATGACAAAATCCAAAAAACGCAGACTCCTCAGGATCTGGTTCTGGTTCTGGGGAATTGTGTTCGGGGGCATCTTCCTTACCGTGCTTTTCTTCTTTCTGGTCAGTAATGGCTTACTCGGAAAACTTCCCGATGTAAAGGAGCTGGAAAACCCCAAAAGCAATCTTGCATCCGAAGTGATCAGTTCCGACGGACAAGTGATCGGAAAATTTTTTGTGGAAAACCGCACTCCGGTCAAATACAAAGACCTCTCCCCTCACCTGGTTAATGCCCTGGTTGCCACAGAAGACGAACGCTTTTATTCTCATTCGGGTATCGATCTGCGATCACTGGCCCGGGCGGTGATTATGCTTGGTAAAGCGGGTGGCGGAAGTACCATTACTCAACAGCTGGCCAAAATGCTCTTTACGGGAGAGCGTTCGGAGAACACCTTTGAGCGAATCACCCAGAAATTCAAAGAATGGGTTATTGCCGTACAACTGGAACGGCGCTATACTAAAGAAGAGATCATTGCCATGTATTTCAACCGCTTCGATTTTCTGTATGATGCGGTGGGGATCAACTCAGCAGCTAAGACCTATTTCGGCACGACCCCGGATAAACTTACCATCGATCAGGCAGCTACCCTGGTGGGGATGGCCAAAAACCCGGCAGCTTTCAACCCTAAACTTAATCCCGAGAACAATAAGGAACGCCGCGACGTGGTATTCCTGCAAATGGAACGGAACGGCTACCTCAGTGAGCCGGAGAAGGACTCTTTGTATGAAGTGGAAACCAAACTCAACTTCCAAAGGGAAAGCCACAACCAGGGACTTGCCACCTATTTCCGGGAGCAACTCAGACTGGAACTTGGCGACTGGTGCAGAGAAAACGGGTATAACTTATATAAGGACGGGCTACAGATCCATGTAACCCTTGACAGCCGCATGCAGGCATATGCGGAAGAAGCCGTAAAAAAGCACCTGAAAAGCCATCAGAAAAAATTCTTTGACCACTGGAAGGGACGAGAACCCTGGGGAGAGCACAAGGAAATCATCGAAGATGCAATGCGCAAATCGGAGCGCTACCGTTCCATGAAGGAAGCGGACATGAGCGATGAAGAGATCCGTGCTGCCTTCGATAAACCGGTTAAAATGACCGTATTCAACTGGAATAGCCCCTACCAGGAAGTGGATACCACGATGAGTCCGCTAGATTCCCTTAAATACTATCAGTATTTCCTTCAGACCGGTTTTCTTTCACTTGACCCGCATACCGGAGAGATAAAGGCCTGGGTGGGAGGTATCGATCACCGTTATTTCAAATACGATCACGTAAACATCAATAGTTCCCGACAGGTAGGATCAACCTTCAAACCTTTTGTCTATACCCAGGCGGTTGACAATGGGTATTCTCCTTGTTTCGAGGCTCCGAACGAACGGGTGGTTTTTGAAGAGTATGAAAACTGGTCGCCAAAAAATGCGGACGGCAAATATGGTGGAACCATGCAACTGAGAAAGGCGCTTGCTCTTTCCGTAAACAGTATCACCGCCTACCTCATGAAACAATTGGGCCCCAAGGGACCGGAGAATGTGATTAGCCTGGCAAGGCGTATGGGAATAGAAGGCACTCTGGAACCGTACCCCTCCATCTGCCTGGGCACCATGAGCCTTTCCGTATATGAAATGATCGGGGCTTTCGGCACGTATGCCAACAAAGGCGTATTTGTAAAACCTTTTTACATTAAGAACATTACCGATAAAAATGGTGTAGTGGTCTATTCACAAACCCCGAAAACCCAACAGGCTATGAGCGAACAAACCGCTTACGTGATGTTGAAGATGATGGAAAGGGCAACATTCGGGACTGCAGCGCGGCTGAGATACATCTATAATATTACCAATCCGGTAGCCTGTAAAACCGGAACCACTCAAAACCAATCGGACGGCTGGTTTATCGGAATCACCCCAAATCTGGTTTCCGGTGGCTGGGTAGGTAACGACCACAGGGCAGTGCATTTCCGGTCACTCCGACTGGGTAGCGGTTCTGAGATGTCGATGCCCATCTGGGCGTATTACATGCAAAAGGTTTATGCCGATAAGAGCATAGACTTATTTGACGGGCCATTTGAGGTTCCCAAGAAGCCTTTGTCGATAGAGGTAGATTGCGATAAGTACGAACAACCGGGTAATGATGGGGATTCCCGTGACCCATTCGGTAATCGATGAACGGAAGCAACATTCGTTGCCCGGCTCTCGTCCTACATACATAGGTCATTAGACCAACATAGCGGTAATCCGGGAGTTCCTGGTTCCTCATTGTTGATCAGCGTTTGCGAGCGGGAAGTAGACTACTTCCTGCTCTTTTTGTTTGGTTTCAGGTGCATTCAACCTGTCTGTACAAGGCCCGTATCATGGGGAAAAATGGGAACAAAATACTAATTTTGCCATTCTTGTAAATATGTCAAACCTTAACACAACCGAACAATTCAGTTTTGCAGAAACTGAGAACATGGCTATGGTTCGCCAGATGGTGCAGGATTTTGCCGAAAAGCGCATTCGTCCGGATATGATGGATTGGGATGAAAACCAACATTTTCCCAAAGATGTGATGCATGAACTCGGGGAAATGGGCCTGCTTGGCGTTTTGGTACCTGAGCAATACGGGGGTGCAGGATTCGGTTACTACGAATATGTAACTGCCATTGTAGAGCTGGCCAGAGTAGATTCTTCTTTGGCTCTTTCGGTTGCCGCCCATAATTCCCTCTGTACCGGTCATATTCTGCAGTTCGGAAACGAAGAACAGAAGCAAAAATGGTTACCACGACTAGCCAGCGGAGAGTGGATCGGAGCCTGGGGATTGACAGAGGCAAACACCGGATCAGACGCCCTTCGCATGCGTTGTGTGGCAAAGGAAGATGGCGATCATTATGTACTGAACGGAGCCAAGAACTGGATCACACATGGCATTAGCGGTGATGTGGCCGTTGTACTGGCCCGAACCGGCGATCTTCTGGATTCGCACGGGATAACCGCCTTTGTGGTGGAACGGGGCACTCCCGGATTCAGGGGTGGCAAAAAAGAGAATAAGCTGGGCATGCGCTGCAGCGAAACGGCAGAAATGATCTTTGAAGATTGCCGGGTTCCCAAGGAGAACATTCTGGGTAAGGTGGGTGAAGGATTTATTCAGGCCATGAAGGTCCTTGACGGAGGAAGAATATCTATTGCCGCATTAGGACTTGGAATTGCCAAAGGGGCTTTTGATGCTGCCTTGAAATATTCCAAAGAAAGGGAACAGTTCGGGCAACCTATAGCGAATTTTCAGGCAATCGGATTCAAGCTTGCTGACATGCGCATGCAGATTGATGCCGGGGAACTGCTCACCATGCAGGCAGCCTGGTTGAAAAATAACGGGAAACCGGTTACTAAAGAGTCGGCAATGGCCAAATACTACACCAGTGAAGTTGCGGTAAAAGTATCCACGGACGCCATTCAGGTTTTCGGGGGATATGGATATACCAAAGATTTCCCGGTAGAGAAGTTCTATCGTGACTCCAAACTGTGTACAATCGGCGAAGGAACCTCTGAAATTCAGAAACTGGTAATTTCCCGTTCGGTATTGAAAGAGTAGTTTGATTTTGACCAATTGCTTTTCTATATTTGCACCCCATTCTGGAAAAGACCATGATTATAGTTAACGTAAAAGAGAACGAATCGCTGGAAAAAGCCCTGAAAAAATTCAAGAAGAAATTTGAAAAGACCGGGGTATTGAAGGAGCTAAGAGAGCGTCAGGCTTTCACCAAGCCTTCCGTTAAAAGAAGGCACCAGATGATCCGCGCTGCCTACAAGCAACAAATGCAGACCAAAGGAGAATAAGCTCCGCTTTTTCCCTTGTTAAATAATCGTAAATCTGTATCTTTACCGAACAGCGGTATGGGTACAGATTTCTTTTTTTCGGACTTTCTCAACTACCTGGAGCGCGAAAAACGATATTCTCTTCACACCCTTACTGCATACCGTAACGACCTTCACCAGTTCCGGTCCTATTTATCCCAGACTTATTCCATTGACGACCCCCGTGAGGTAAACGCTTCCCTGGTACGCTCTTTCGTTGCCGACCTGCTTAATGAAGGCATGCAGGCACGAAGTGTAAACCGGAAGTTGTCTGCCCTCAAATCTTTCTTCCGTTACCTGTTGAAAGAGGGCCATATTGAGGAGACCCCAATGAAGAAAGTGGTTTCTCCTAAAATGGCACGTAAGCTACCGGTATTCGTAGAACAGGGGAAAATCGAAGAATTGCTTGAACTGCAACCCGAGACGGATGCGCCATTCCAAAGCTGGAGGGATCATGTTGTTTTGGCCCTGCTTTATGGTACCGGTATTCGTCTTTCGGAAGCTATCGGGTTAAAGGAAAGCGACCTTAATTTCAGGCAACAAACAATTAAGGTGCTGGGTAAGAGGAATAAAGAACGGATCATTCCGATACCGGGTAATTTGGCAGAGCTGTTGCGGAACTATTTGCATGTTAAACACCGGGAGGGTTTTGCCGGAGAGCGGCTGCTGGTTTCCAATACCGGCGCTCCTGCCTATCCCCGGCTCATCTATCAAATTGTGAACAAAAACCTCGGTCTGGTCAGCACCTTGAAAAAACGCAGTCCGCATGTGCTGAGGCACAGTTACGCCACTCACCTGCTGGACAACGGCGCAGAACTGAACGCCATCAAGGAACTTCTCGGACACAGCAACCTGTCCGCCACCCAGGTCTACACCCACAATTCAATAGAGCGCCTGAAAGAGGTCTACCGGAAGGCTCATCCCAAATCTTAAACCTTTAATTTTTAGTACGCTTATGGAAATCACCATTCAATCCATCAACTTCACTGCAGATCAGAAGCTCATTGAGTACATCAACAAACGTATTGAAAAGCTGAATACCTTTTACGACAGCATTGTGGCAGCCACCATTTACCTGAAGGTGGAAAACGATGCGCACAACAACAACAAGCACCTTGAAGTGAAGTTAAATGTCTCTCAGACCACCCTCTTTGTTTCCGAGCAGTGCCGCACCTTCGAATGCGCAATTGACCTGGCTTTTGAGAGCTTGAAGGTTCAATTGAAAAAGTACAAGGAAAAGACCCTTGCCACCTCATAAAATTTTTCCGTCTCTGTTTGCAGAATTGTAAAAAAGAGATACTTTTGCAGTCCTCAAAATAGCGCATGCTTTTTGGGGACTGTTCTTTTACGAGACATTAGCCTCCTTAGCTCAGCTGGTAGAG
>CAXPEB010000051.1:0-9347 GCA_964215915.1 Bacteroidia bacterium | reverse complement strand
ATTCCCCGAAACAAAAGTTGTTAATATTGGCTTTTTCTCCGAATTTAAGCCACAAATGATTGGTGTCACATCTGAAAACACTAAAAAATTCTGAACTTGTATCCTATTTAATATTAATGGTATTGGGAACACTACTCCTCCTATCTTTTTCACCCAACTGCTTATATCAGCTCGTAGCTCCTTACCAGAACGGAAGCGGAGATATGGAGCGTTCTTTCCAATTCGCGGATCATTTCCACGGTGAGCTTTTTCTTTTTGTTGAGAATTTCGGATACGCGGCTTTTCCCGCCAATGATACCAACCAGGTCCTTTTGTTTCAGGTCCAATTCTTCCATTCGGATTTTAATGGCTTCTATCGGGTCGGGGGCTTCAATGGGGAAGTGTTGGTTCTCGTAATTTTCAATGAGCAAAGAAAGGATCTCAGCTTCATCACCTTCTTTGGTGTTTGGCTTTGCATCGAATAGCACTTCGAGCCGGTCCAGGGCCTTGTAATAGTCCTTTTCTGATTTAATTGGCTTCACTTCCATTTCTTCGTCCTTTAAATTGTGTTTGCGTCAATTCGGTCGTATTCGGCATGTGTTCCAATAAACCGAATGAATGCCCATTGCCTTTCAAAATTGAATTTTACAATCAGACGGTAAGAATTGCCTTTAATGTTGAATACAATTCGACTGTCTTTCAGAACACTGGCGGAGAGGTAGGTTTCTTTTACCTCGTTCGGGGATTTCCAGTTTGATGTTTTTGCAGTTTCGTACCAGGTTTTCAGGTACTGTTCGGAATCTGCATGTTTCTCCCAAAACTCCCGCAAGGTCCTCTTTGCAATAATTCGATTCATAAAAAGGTCTGCCAACAAAGATACAGCGAAGTTCTCAAATAAAGAACTATTGATAAAATAGACTAACTGTCATATCTTACCCTGTTTCCTCGCCTGTTACTCACACTTCCGCACTCGTCACTCAATTCTCATTTCTCCCTTCAACTTACTCCAATCAGGGATTTCTTTCCCTGTTCCCTCGCACTGTTATTCGCACTTCCGCACTCAAACCATACAGATCTTTCCGAACATTATCCCTGGATTTCCGGTACGCCGATATCCATACTCATCCATACACTCAAACCCCGCAGGGCCCTTTGCCCGAAAGGAAAAAATGATATCTTCCGGGTTCCAATTCCAGTCAATTGACGGCGATATACTTGATTCTTAGCGGTCTGCTTGTCCTGTGCAGCGTATTCCCGTATGTGCCCAGCTCGCATTGGGTTTTCAGGGTGTGTAGTTTTGGAAAGATCCAGCTCGCTGTTTTGATTCTCGCTGTTGTCGTTACCGGGTTTTTTCTGCCGGATCCTTCCGGAATTATCGGGTATGTGCAGGCTGTGCTGGTGCTTTCGCTGATGGATCACCTGAGAATCCTGCTCCGGTACACGCCGTTCTATCCTTCAAAAAAACCGATGCCTACCGGAAATGCTTCGGAGAAAAGAACCCTCATTTTCGCAAATGTGTATCAGTTCAATACCGATTTCGGGAAATTCATTTCCCTGATAAAAAGTCGGAAGCCGGATGTTTTCCTGACCATGGAAAGCAATGCCGACTGGGAGCAGGCCCTTCGGGTATTGGAAAACGACTATCCCTATCAGCATAAAGTAACCCTCGAAAACACGTATGGGATGCACTTGTATTCCCGTCTTGAGATCGAGAATTCCACCACGCACTTCTTTGTGGCCAGGGATATCCCCAGCATCGAGGCCCACATAAAAACCAAGGATGGGTACCGTTTTGTATTTTTTGGCCTTCATCCCCCGCCACCGAGTCCCACGGAAGAAACAACCTCCAAAGAACGGGATGGCGACTTGCTGAGCGCTGCCAAAAGGATCAAGGAACTGAACAAACCCGTAATGGCAGTGGGTGATTTTAACAATGTTGCCTGGTCCAAATCCTCCGACCTTTTCAGAAAAACCAGTGAACTGATCGACCCCAGGAGGGGATATGGCTTTGTACCGACCTTTCATGCCAAATACAGGTTGTTGCGTTTTCCCATTGACTTAATGTTCCATTCGAAAGAGATCCTTATTGAAGCGCTGAAGACCCTGAACAACTTCGGTTCGGATCATTTGCCGGTGTACTGTGAGTTTGTTATAGACAAAGAAAACGGGCAACAAAAGGAAGAGATGGAAACGGCTACCCGGGAGGAGAAAGAGGAAGCGGAAAAAATGATTGAAGAGGGAAAAGAGGAAGAGGGTAACCGGGATCGGGTGGCCCGGGAGTAAACGAATAGTTGATCTGGCTTTTTCTCCTGGTTTTGAATTAAGCGGCTTGGTGTTAATCACCCCTTTGGTATACCCGGAATACATTTTTACCAATTACGGGGTCACACTACCGTAGTTTTCTTTACTTCTATTTAACGCTTATCCGGCATTGGTTACGTTCGCCCGGCATTGTCAAACGCCGGCTAATCGCGGTGGGGATATTCCATTTCTGAAGGACACCTTACGACTAGAACCGGGGCACGGTGTCCTGGTAGAGAACCTAAAAAAATAACCATCATGAAAAAAACATTGCCTAGCCTTATGGCAGTCTTTCTGCTGGCTTCCACATGGTGCCAGGGGCAGTCGGGGTGTGAGTCATCGGCTTGTGACCGCGATTCCCTGGTAATCCGAACGGGCTACGACCACAGGAACAACAGCCTGTATTCTTCGTACGAACGCGACGCGTTTTTCCAATTGATCGCGGCTCCGGTACCGATCACCGTACCCGCGCCTCCGTATGTCATTGATCCGTATGACTCTTCCCCCGGTGGGACCGACGACTGGTACACGCTGCCGGGAACAAAATGGATTTCCGCCTTTGACGAGGCGTTGTATAACGTCAACAATTATCCTCCGGATACTCCATTTGTTTTTCAAACCTGCTTCTGTACCTGTGAGGACGATAGTGTCTACCTCGACCTGCTGATCGGGGTGGACGATATCGTGGAAGTGGTATTAGACGGAGTCAGTATCGGCAATTATACCGCAGGGTCATACTTTGAGGCGGCGAATACCATCCATCTGACCCATACCGAATACCTGACGGCCGGCAGTCACTGCCTCCAGTTTCACCTGCGTAATACGGGAAATATTGCCATGGGACTGAATGTTTCCGGAACCGTGTTTGGCGGAGGAATACGCAGCCATTCCTGTTGCAATCCCACAGGCAATATATGTGGGGAGAAATATGCCGACCTGAATGGAAATGCGATCCGAGATAACGACGATCCCGGGCTCCCGAACTGGCAGATCATCCTGAAAGATGCTGCCGGGAACCCCATTGACACCGCAATCACCGATATCAACGGGGAGTATTGCTTCACCGGACTTCCGATAGGGAGCTATTATGTGTCGGAAATAGACCAGCCGGGATGGACTCAGGTGGTCCCTTATTCCGGAGGAGACTGGAGCCTGTATGTGGATACCATGGAGGTAAAACCCGGATCTTTCGGGAACCGGTTCTGTGAAACGGATTCGGGCTATGTGGATACCGTGTATCTCAATACCGGCTATAACCTGGCTAATGACTCGGTTTACGCCACTGGACTACAGGATGAATACTGGACCGTCATCCAGGACCCGAATGACAACCTGCCCTACGGACCGACTGTGGTTCAAACGCATCCGGCCTACCAGCCAGCACTTCCCAACTCGCGCTGGTTGACGGGTTCACCGGTCGAGGATGGTCGGTACACCTTTGAACGGTGCTTTTGCCTGGGACCGGAATACGACGATGTTGAACTGAATATGGATTTCAGGGTGGACGATAGTGCCGCGGTATTCCTGAATGGACAGTATATAGGCTCTTCCATCCTGGATCCTTCTTCCTTCGGCTCTACTGATCCGACTAACCTTCAGGTTACCGATAAAACCATGTTCAGAGCGGGGCAAAACTGCATCCGGATACAGGTAGATAATTACACCGGTCCTATGGGCTTGAATGTAAATGCCTACGTCACAACCCGCGATGGGGATTATGTGGTAAACAATTGTTGCGATACGGCCTTACAGTTTGATGCTGCCAATGCCTCAATCTGCGGTTATAAGTTCAAGGATGAGGATTGTGATGGCGAACACGATCCGGGTGAACAACGTCTCAGCAACTGGACGATTTACCTGTTGGATGCCGATCAGAATGTGATCGATACGGCTATCACCGACATGTTTGGTGAATATTGTTTCGATCGCCTGGAGCAGGGTACCTATTACGTAATGGAGGTACTTCAACCCGGCTGGAACCAGTCGCTTCCGGGTAGCCCGGATTATTATCATGAGATTGAGCTGGCCCACAACGACGATGAGGCGGAAGCCATCTTCGGTAACTGCGAGGAAACCTGCTTTGTTTACCAGAGCCTGGCTATAGGTACCGGTTTTGACTGGCAGGGAGGCTCGCCCTATCCCACGGGTGGAGGTAGTATAGATCCGCACTGGACAGTAGTAATGGATCCCCTGGGTAATGCAGGCATTAACCCGTTTGTGGAACCTTATATTCCGACACCGCCCGTGGTTTGGAATTCTACTCCCTCTCCAAGTCAATGGATCACCAGCCATAGTATGCAGAACAGCCCTCCCGGAAGCTATATCTATGAGTTCTGTTTCTGTATCAAAGACAGCGTGCAGAATGTCTCCGGATTTTTTGAGTTCCGTTGCGACGACAGTGCCGTTATTTATGTGAACGGTAACCCTGTTACCTATGTGTCGCCGGGAACTGCCGGTTCGGCAATGCCCTTGTCCGTATGGCTCAATGCTTCAGGAGGGTACTTTACTACCGGTATAAATTGTGTAACCGTGGAAATAATCAATACTTCCTGGGGGCCAACCGGGTTCAGCATGATTGGAAACATCAGTTCTTCCAACCCCTATAACCTGAAGTATTTCCAGGGAGGTGAATGCTGTGACGGACAAGCTCCGAACCCCGGAATGCGCATGAACCTTGAGAAGGAACAGAACCCTGAGGGCTGGCTGAAACAGTGTGTGCCGAATCCGGCCGGTGCTTCCACCACCATCGGGTACTATGTGCCGGAAGGAAGCCGGAATGCGGATATTGAACTGTACGATATGCATGGTCGGTTGATCCGGACCATTACCCTGGATCAAACCGGTGAATCCGAAGTGCTTGTCCGTACAGGGAATCTGAAAAGGGGAATTTACATCTACAAACTGCTGATAAACGGGGTTGCCGTAGATAGTAAGAGTATGGTAGTGAACCCTTAGGGTCCTCGCCTGACCAAATCCCGATTAGAACAAAAGGCCTCCTGCAAGGGAGGCCTTTTCTCGTTTTTTACAGTTGTTTCAGTCGCTCCAAAAAGGCTTCCTTTTTTCGAATAGCTACCGGAAGCATACTGGAATCCGAGAGGACAACATGCCCTCCTTTTCCGCGTATATACTTTTTTACATGTCTCAGATTCACCATGTACGACCGATGAATCCGAAAAAAGAACCGTTGTTCCAGCAGGGACTCAAATTCCCGGATGTTTTTCGAAACCAGGCTTTTCTCTCCATTGATAAAATGGAAGAGGGTATAGTTTCCGTCTGCCTTCAGCATGCGGATATTCTCCAGCTCTTCGATAATAAACCCGTCCAGTGTGGGAAGTGAGATTCGTTTATGGAAACCCTCCTCCGAAAGTTGGCTTCGGAACAACGCCATTCGTTCACTGTCCAGGCGTAAAGCAATGCCTTTTCTTGCTTTTTCCAGTGCATTTTTCAGGTCCTCCGCATCGATGGGTTTGAGCAGGTAGTCGGCAGCAGAATAGCCAATGGCTTTAAGTGCATAGGATTCGTAGGCAGTCACAAAAATCACCTGAAATTCTTTCCAGGTCACCCCGTCCAGGATGCCGAAGGCTGACTCTCCGTTCAGTTCAATATCCAGGAATACCAGGTCGGGCTTTTCCTGATCGATAACCTGGATAGCCTGATCAACCTGCTCTTCCCTGGCAATTACTTCCACATCGGGAGCAAGGTCCCGGAGCATGGCATAAAGTAGCCGCATACTCCTTTCTTCATCTTCAACAAGCAAAGCCCGTATCATCGTTTAAAAGTTACAGTTTTATGGTAATCACCGTGCCGGTGCCTGGAAAAAAAGGATTCTCGCGGTTAATAATTAATTCATATTTCCTGTTTTCCAACTGACTCAAAAAGTACAACCGGTCACGAACTACCTGCATGCCTTTGGAACGGTGTGCGGGTGAAGAATATTCCGTTTTCTGTTTGAAACCGCTGCCATTATCGGCAATGTGGCAGGTTAGCTTTCCATTCATTTCTTCGAAAAGGATTTTCAATTTCAACACCCGGGTCAAGCCACTGATACCATGCTTCAGGGCGTTTTCAATAAATGGCTGAAGAAGCATGGGGGGAAGAAATACCTCATCCGGATCTATATCGGAAGATACCGTGATCGCATATTTCATCCGTGAAGAGAGACGTAAAGACTCCAGCTCCATATACCGGTGGAGGAAGAGAATTTCTTCCGTCAGGCTTACCTGAGACTTACCCGCATTTTCCATGATCATCCGCATCAATTTGGCAAAACGGGTTAGGTAAGTACCTGCAAGTTGTTTTTCATTGTGGTAGATATAATCCTGTATGGAATTTAGTGAGTTGAAGATGAAGTGCGGATTCATTTGCAAACGGAGGGAGGCAATTTCCGATTTCAGCAGTTTACGCCGGATGCGTGAACGGTTCAGTGCCAGGTACAACGCAAAACCCAGCAATGTGGCCAGGAAGAAGCTGCCAAGAACATGAAACCAGGTTTGCTGCCAGAAGAAAGCATTTACATATACCGGAATTCTAAGTGTGTTGGTTGCAGGGATGCCATCGGGGTTTGTTGCTTTAATCTGTAAGGTATAAGTGCCGGGAGTTAGGGATGAGTAATGGATGACAGGGTTTTGTCCGTTGGCTTCTTTCCAGGATTCATCCACCCCGTTCAAGCGGTAGAGGTATTCATTTTTCTCTGGATTGGCATAGTCAGTAAGGGCCGGTTCCAGGGAAAAAGACCGGGTGCCAGCCGGGAGTATGATCTCGGGACTTTTCCTGTCGGGGATGCTATAGCGGTGACCACCGACAATGCTGTTCCTGACCAGCAGAGAAGCAGCCCTTTTGTAAGTCTTGATTTCCGAAGGGTTGAAATATACCACCCCTTTGTAGGAGGCGAAAAACAGCAGGTTGTTTCCGGCTTTTGAAACCGCATTGTTGTTAAATCCATTGGCGCGCAGACCGTCAAACTCGTTAAAATTCCGAATGAAGAAATTATCTCCGGTAAAACGGATGCGACTTAATGCCGATGAGGTACTTACCCAAAGTTGGGCACTGTCGTCTTCTATTACCGCTTGTATGGTCTGGGAGGGGAGGCCTTCACGCAACCCGATAGACCTTACCGTATCTCCTGAGGAATCAATTTGCAATAGCCCGTGTTCAACGGTTCCCAGCCAAAGCTTCCCGGATCGGGTTTCACAAATATCCCAGACGGAACAATCTTCCCAGGGCAATACCTGCCGGACCTTCATTATGGTGTCCGTTCGGAAAGAGGTAAGAAAAGCTCCTTTTGACGTGGCCAGCCAGATCTTCCCCTGCCTGTCGCGATGGATATTCCAGATGGCAAACCTCCCGGGGCGAGGATGCTGGTTGTTTTCCCTAAGCAGGATAGGCCGGATTTTATCCTTTCTGAGATCAAAGCGAAAAAGGCCATGGTCTTTGGTGCCAATGAGCAGATCGTCATCCTGGAGTTCAAGGATCGCCCAGGAATTGGTGAAAACAGGATGATGCTTCTTATGGACGGATTCAAGCAGCCGGAGTCCATGGATGGAATCATACAGGAATAAGCCGGTATAAGCGGCCATGATGATTTTACCATCATGCAGGCCTGCGATGCAGTTGACAATATGCCTGGATTCTTTCCTGGCGAAGGGGATGGGCAATTCTGTGGAAGATACCAGCCCCGTATTCGTATCGATACTCAACCGAAGTATTTCTGATCCAAAACGAGGACCCAGCCAGACCCTTCCCCGGTAATCCGTATATACCGACCGGATATTTTGTTGGACTCTGTTCAGGTAAACCGGATTTTCTCCTTCCGATACCAGAGAACGGAAAACCTGTTTGGCCGGGTCAATCTTTATCAATCCATGTGCACTACCCAACCAGAAAATGCCTTGTCTGTCGCGGCAAAAACTCGTGTATCGGGCGGGTTGTCCGGGGGAACCTGATACGAGTCTCCATTGTTTGACAAGTCTGTATTTTGTATTGAACTGCAGGATGAAAGGGAAGGCGACAACATAGAAATGACCTTCCGGGGTAAAATAACCAATGGGTCTTTCAGATGGAGGATAAGTCCCGATCTGTTTTGTTTCGCTATCCTCCCTGTTTATCAGAATAATTTTCCCCTCTATCAGGGCCAGAATATTTCTCTTGGAGTCTACGTAGAGTTTATCGTTTCTATCCGGTCTGCCATCGGGTAGAGTTTGCCGCAGTTCAGGTAATGGCCGGTAGGTACCGTTGCACATGTCAAACAGAAGAAGACCTTTGGAAGAGGTATTGATCAGGAGTTCTTCCTTACTCCATTTTTGCAGGGAAGTGATTCCTCGGTAGGTCATGGTAATTCCCAACCTGTGGTGGATGAATTCTTCTTTGTCAGGGGAGTAGCGCAGGATCAGGTCCGGAAAAGCCGCAATCCAGATATATCCGTTGTCGTCTTCCAGAATATCGATGATCTCTTTGCCTTGAAGACGAGGGAAATTGCCACTTTGGTTATGGAAAGATTTCCATTGGTCGAGGTTCGGATCATAGCAACTTAGTCCGAGAAAGCGGTCACCCACCCAGATACGCCCCTGCTTATCTTTGTATAAACAACTGATGGAATGCCCGGCGAGCTGTCCGCCCGAAACCCGTTCATTGAACCAGTCGAAACTGCCATTCAGATAGCGGTTAAGTCCGTTTTCCGTGCCTACCCAAAGGCACCCATTCTGATCAACCAGCAGGGCATTGACCGTATTGTCGGCGAGTCCGTCGGTAACGTCAAAATGTTCCGTGTTGCTGAGCAGATTTGCCTTTTGTGAATAGAGGAGTACCGGGAATAGCAGGAAATAAATAGGCAGTATACGGAGGGACATAGTCAAATTCCAATTTAACGGAATTCGACTTCAAAAACACAGAGACTTAGGTCAAACGTACATCCTTGGCTCACGCCCCACCTGATTCCATTGCCGTCGCCCAAGATTTTTCCGTTCACCCTTTTTATCAATGACTCAGGGAGGCACGTCAATACTTTTGAATACCTGTCGCTCAGAATATTTTTTTTGGAATGCCCAAGATCGGAAGAGCGTCGTGTAGGG
>CAXPEB010000050.1:0-49410 GCA_964215915.1 Bacteroidia bacterium | reverse complement strand
ATCTGGACTCTTTTTTCCTTAACGGGAAATTAAGAAGGACTTTGCCTAGATTCGTTACATG
Source organism: Bacteroidia bacterium (assembly GCA_964215915.1). Lineage (GTDB taxonomy): Bacteria > Bacteroidota > Bacteroidia > UBA8524 > UBA8524 > UBA8524. The sequence continues at coordinate 49,349 of CAXPEB010000050.1, read as the reverse complement.
CGATTTCTCTTTGCTTCCTTGATACTACTGCTTTTGAGTGCAGGGGATCTGTTCAGTCAGACGTATAGCACGGAACGTTCCCGTTTTCCTAAACTGGGAGAGGTACGCCTGCTTGACCTGCCTGACGCGGGTTTGGGCATCCATACGCTTGAAGCATTCAATAACCCGATACACCGTCTTGATGCCATCAAACCGCCTTATCAGCCTGTACCCGGTGGTCGACAATTGAATAAGAAGCCGGCAGCCCCATTGCCTCAGGTCGAATTTGGCTTTGCTGCTCAAACACCCAGCGGAACGCCGCTGGATAACAATATTGCAGTAGGGAAGAACGGTCTTATTCTTAGCGCTGTCAATACAACCATCCGCATTACCGACAGCAGCGGAGCGATTCTGTTTACACGTACCCTGTCATCCATAGCCAATGCACTGGGAACCTTGGACCGGACTTTTGATCCGCATGCTTTGTATGATCCGGAAACCGATAGGTATATCCTCGTTTTTCTGAATGGCTCTGACCATACGGATACCCGTGTGATTGTGGGTTTCAGCGAAGGAAATGACCCGCGACAGAACTGGAACTTCTATGCACTTCCGGGAAATACAACCTCCAACGATTGGTGGAGCGACTACCCCTTTATCGGAATGTCAAAGGACGAATTATTCATCAGTGTGCTGTTGTGGGAGGATGGAGAAAGCGGTTGGGATACCGATGCCAGTGACGAAAACATCTGGCAGATTAATAAGCTTGATGGCTATCAGGGAGAGGATTCATTGGATGTACGCCAGTACCATGAGCTGGAGTTTGCCGGTCGCCAACTTTGGAATACCCGCCCCATGGGGCAAAGCGACAAACTTTATGGCCCGGATTTTTATTTCCTTGGGAACAGACCTAAAGACCAGCAGAACGATACTTTTTTCCTCATCCATATCAGCGGCACCCTCGATGATCCCAATACGGCGTTGACATTAACACCTGTCCGTTCCGACATTGCCTACGGCCTTCAGCCGAATGTAACGCAGAAGGGAGGCAGGCGTTTGAGAACCAATTACTGCGATATCCAGAACGGTTACCGCTTTGAACATAACCTGTATTTCTGCTCCAATACAATTGACCCTTCCAGCGGCCGACCGGGAATCTATGTAGGAAAAGTAGTTGATCTGGAAAACAACCCCCGTGTGGAGGGACAGCTATTCGGTATTGACAGCCTGGACCTGAATTATCCGTCCATGGCCTATTGCGGAGGAGGCTGGCCCGATGAATCGGCAATGGTGATGTGCCTGCATAATTCACAAAACAGTTATCCGGGCACTTCGGTGTTTGCCGTGGGACGTGATTTCAGTCCTTCGGATTTGCTTCGGCTGAAAGAAGGAGAAGGTCCGATGAATATCCTGTTTTCCGATAGCCTCGAACGCTGGGGGGATTATACCGGAATACAGCGGGATTATGGTATGGAAGGGCGTGTATGGCTGGCGGGTTCTTTTGGCAGGAGCAATCAGCTTTCGCAAACCTGGATCGCGGCGGTAAGAAATACCGATCAGCAGTTGGGAGTTGAACCCGGACCGCAGAATGACTCAAGAGTGTACCCCAACCCCGGTTCCCGGTTTACCGTGGAATTCAGTCTTGCGGAAAATGCCAGGGTACAGGTACTGCTTACCGATATGCAGGGCCGCGAAGTACTGAACCGATACGAATACCTGTCGGCAGGGATGCAGCGTGTTGAACTCCAGACGGCAATGTCAGAAGGGCAATATGTGCTGATCATTAGGGGAGAAGACCAGCGCCTGATTCTGAGAAAGCAGATCCAGGTAAAGTAAATTTATTCGGGTTGTATGGATTTCCAGAACTCAGCCGCAATACGCCGGTCATCCGGGAGTTCCTCGCTCCCCATTCCTTTGGCCCATTTTTCCGATTCTTCCCGTTTGTCAAGCAGTAGATAAACCAGAGCCAGTTCGGTGGCGGTGGTACGGTAAACGGGTCCTGCAGTGTCCAGGTTGCTCAGTTCCTGCTGGTAGGATTTGCTGGATGCATACAGGTATTCGGTCATATTGGCTGTATCACCCAGGATGCGGTAGATCATCCCGGTACATGCCAGCACATCGCCGCGCACCCAATTAAGCACTCTGAGTTTTTCAGCAGTCTCCAGGGCAGCTTCGTAACGTTCCAACTGAAGTTGAAGGCCCAGCTTATTGATAAGCGGTTTATCGTAGGTGCTGTCAAGGGCAATGGCATCATCAAATACGGCAATGGCATAGTCTGCATAGCGTATATCTTTGCTTACCAGATCAATGGCAGAGTCGTTCAGTTCTCTGGCCCGGATAACCGGATCTGTGGTAGTAGGCTCGGTTTCTCCAAAAGGGTTGCAGGCCAGGGCAAGCAAGGCGCCAAGCATCCATACGTTACGTTTCATCACTCGTTTCTTTCTTTTTCAGAAATTTTTCTCCCACAACATAAAACGCGCTGGCCAGGATGCCTTTGGCGAATGCACCGGGAAGCAATACATATATGCCGCCGTACAGTGCCTTGTCGGGATCGTAATTCCTTTCGGCGATCAGCCAGAGGTACCCCATGACCAGGATAAGAGCCTGCCCGATCATGGTCCAGCTCAATACGGCAAAATAATCCCTGCTTTTTCCATATCGGGAAATAAGCCAGGCCGCCGGAATGAATCCGTACAAGTAACCGGCGGAATCACCGGTAAGTATATCCACCCCGTAATACGATTCCGAGAATACCGGCCCGAATAAACCGGCCAGCAGGTATACCAACTGGGCAGCGGCGGCTTCCCCTGGTCTGAAGTACAGGGCAGTGAGGCACAGGAAAAAAGTCTGCAGGGTTATCGGTACGGTCAGAAGGTCGAAATGGACCTTGGCCCCGATCACCATGCTCATTGCTCCGAGGAGGATCAATAACGCGCTTCTGTACCATTTTTTATGCATGGGCAGCAAAGCTAAAGCAAATCTCCATTTTCCATTCAAATACCCGTGTGGCTTTGTATTTTCGCGGCGTATGAAAATCTCCCTGAATTGGTTGCGTGATCATATCGATTGCCAGGAAAGTCCCGAGACTATTGCCGATCTCCTTACCGGTACCGGACTGGAAGTGGAAGGTGCGGAAGAGGTTTCTTCCATCCCGGGTGGGCTGAAAGGACTGGTAGTCGGTGAGATTCTTACCTGCGAACCGATCCCCGATACGGATCACCTTAACCACACCACGGTAAATGTAGGAGCTGATGAAGTATTGTCCATCGTTTGCGGAGCCTCCAATGTGGCCGCAGGGCAAAAGGTGGTAGTGGCTGTTCCGGGAACGACCTTGTACCCGGTAACGGGAGAACCGTTTGTTATCGGGAAAAGAAAGCTACGGGGAGTTCCTTCGGAAGGGATGATCTGTGCAGAAGATGAGATTGGGCTGGGACAAGATCATTCCGGCATTATCGTGCTGGATGCGTCCATAGAGGTAGGCACCTCAGTGGCCGATTTGTATGGTGTAGATACGGATACCGTTTTTGAGATCGGACTGACGGCTAACCGGGGAGATGCCGCGTCACACCGGGGTGTGGCCCGCGACCTTTCAGCCGTGCTCGATCTGGACCTTAAAACACGGAAGGATCAGCCGGAAACGTATTCCGGAAACAGCAACTGGTCCATACACCTGGAAGACCCTGCCTGCCCACGGTATACCGGCTTGTTGATGGAAAATATCGAGGTGAAGGAAAGCCCTGACTGGCTAAAAAACCGGCTTCGGGCTTTGGGACTTAATCCCATCAATAACATTGTAGACATCACCAATTTTGTGTTGCACGACATCGGGCAGCCTATCCATGCATTCGATGCCGACAAAATAAAAGGGGACAAAATCATCGTGAAAAAAGCCCTTCCCGGTAGTAGCTTTGTTACACTGGATGAGGAAGAAAGAACCCTCAGTGGCGAAGAACTGATGATTTGTAATGCCGACGAACCGATGGCAATAGCCGGGGTTTTCGGAGGAAAGGAATCCGGGGTGAGTGCTTCCACAAAACGTATCTTTATTGAGAGTGCTTATTTTGATCCGGCATCCATACGCAAAACAGCCAAACACCATGGCTTAAGTACCGATGCTTCGTTCCGGTATGAGCGGGGTACCGATCCTGAAATTACGGTAGCGGCCCTTAAAAGAGTGGCCTGCCTGGTGGAAGAAATCGCAGGGGGGCGGGTGGCTTCGCCCATTATCGATGAATACCCGGTACCCGTTCCCGATTTTGTGGTACGGCTTGAAAAAGACTATTTAAAAAGCCTGGCCGGGGTGGAAATCGGGGAAGCGGAAGTTCTGAGAATACTGGACAGGCTGGAAATAAAGAAGGTGGAGCATGATGAGTTGGGTTGGGTGTTCCGGGTTCCGGCCTTCAAGAGCGATGTGAACCGACCGGCAGACCTGGTGGAAGAGCTGGTGCGAATCCACGGGCTGGATAAGATTCCGTTTCCCGAAATGGTTCACAGTTCGTACAGTCATCGTCGCCGACCGGATATGCCCCTGTTGCGCCGAAAAATGGCCAGGCACCTTGTTAGCCGCGGTTTTTATGAAACCAGCACGAACAGCATGACTGCTTCCAAGTATTACCCCGAGACAGTACTTGAACATGCCGTGCGGATTCTGAACCCGTTATCGGGAGATACCGAGATACTTCGTCCGGGCATGTTGGTTTCCCTGTTGCAGTCTATGGCCTGGAACAAGAACCGTAAAAACCCGGATCTCAAGCTTTTTGAGTTGGGGAAAGTATACCGTAGTAAAGAAGACGGATCGTATTTCGAGGAGCAACGATTGGGCATCCTTGTTTGTGGTAACTGGTTCGGCGAGTCCTGGCACCGGGACAGCCTGAAAAGCGACCTGTACCTGTTGAAACAGGAGGTAGAAGTGCTTCTCGACCGCTTAGGGATGCAGGCAAGACCTTCGAAATGGAGTTTTGATCCCTTCCGGGAGACAGGAGCTTCACAAGCCTGGATCCAGGTGGGCAAAGTCCATCCTTCTCTTTTGAAAATGATGGATATTCAGGGAGAAGCCTGGTATGCGGAACTGAACTGGGATACGTTGTGCTCCGGTTTGAAGGAAAATATACGGATGGAGTTGAAACCGGCTCCGAAGTTTCCGGCCGTGCGCAGGGATCTTTCTGTGGTACTGGATCAGTCGGTAGGTATGGATACGCTGAATAAACTGATCAACCAGGTGAACAAGGGACTGATCCGTGAGGTGAATGTTTTCGACGTTTACCAGGGAGACAAACTGGAAGATGGGAAGAAGTCGTATTCCATCAGTTTCCTGATCAGGGATGAGGAAAAAACCCTGAATGAGAAGGAAATCGACAGCCTCATGAATAAGTTAATCACTACCTTCGAGAAACAGGCCGGAGCCCTGATAAGAAAATAAAGATGACGGAAATCAATACGACCCTGAACTCCCTTCTTACGAAGGCGGAAAAACTGAAAAAACGCCTTCAGCTCGCCGAGGCGGAAGTGGAAATTCTGAAGCGGGATTTGCGTCAGAACAGGGAAACGATTGAACTTCAAAAAAATACAATTCGTCAACTGGAAGAACAGAATAAAATCGTTAAAATTGCAGAGGCGGTGGCGCTCTCAAAGGATGACAAGCGAGCGCTGAAGCTGAAAATAAATGAGTTTATCAGGGAAATTGATAAATGCATTGCAACGCTGAGTGATTAATTGACAAAACGTGCAGGAACTTTCCATTAAGGTACATGTAGCCGACAGGCAGTATCCTTTGAAAATACAGGCCAGCGACGAGGAGAACGTGAGAAAGGCGGCCCGGAAAGTGAATGACCGATTGAAAGAATATTCCGAGAATTACGCTGTGGCCGACAAACAAGATGCCCTGGCGATGATTGCTCTGGAGTTTGCCACGGAATTCCTGGCCTTACAAGACCAGGGAAATGTGTCAAGCCCCGATACTCTTAAGCTGATCAGGGAACTTGAATCCTGTCTTGATCAGGCTCTTACTGACAATACACTGGGCTAAGCGGCATTCTTCATTTTCCACCAAAGTGTTTAGTGGATATGAGCATCGTATTGATTATTGTTGCGCTGATCGGAGGTGCGGCTCTTGGGGCCGGTCTGATCTACGCCATCTTAAATTCCAGAAATAAAAATGCGGCGGCCCAGATTGTCCGGGAAGCCGAATCCAAAGCCGAGGTACTCGTAAAAGAAGGGGAGCTCCGTTCCAAAGAGTACCACATGAAGCTCAAAGAAAAACATGAGCAGGAGCAAAATCAGCGTAACCAACAGTTGCAACAATCCGAGAACCGGATCAAGCAAAAGGAGCAGTCGCTGAATTCCAAGCTGGAGAATGCCAACCGTAAGGAAAAGGAATTGGACAGCATCCGGGAAAACCTCAGCACCCAGCTGGAGATTGTAGCCAAAAAGAAAGAAGACCTCGACAAATACCACCAGCAACAGATCAAACAGCTGGAAAAAATGGCGGGACTTTCTGCCGAGGAAGCCAAGGCACAACTTATTGAAAACCTGACTGCAGAAGCCCGTACCGAGGCCAGTGCACAGATCAAGGAGATCGTGGATGAAGCAAGGCTGTCGGCTACCAAAGAGTCCAGGAGAATTATCATTCAGACCATACAGCGAACGGCTGCCGAACAAGCCATAGAGAATTCGGTTTCCATATTCCATATTGAAAGCGACGAGGTAAAAGGCCGTATTATCGGGCGTGAAGGCCGGAACATCCGGGCACTGGAAGCAGCTACCGGTATAGAGATCATCGTTGACGATACTCCGGAAGCGATCATCCTTTCCGGATTTGATCCCATTCGTCGTGAGATAGCCCGACTTTCCCTGCACAAACTGGTAAGCGACGGCAGAATACACCCGGCCCGGATCGAGGAGATCGTGGCCAAAACCAAGAAGCAACTGGAAGATGAGGTGGTGGAAATCGGGGAACGAACCTGTATCGACCTGAATATTCACGGGCTGCATCCGGAGCTGATCCGTATGGTGGGCCGTATGCGGTACCGTTCTTCTTACGGACAAAACCTATTGCAGCATAGCCGTGAAGTAGCAAACCTCTGTGCCACCATGGCATCGGAAATGGGATTGAATGTGAAGTTGGCCAAAAGAGCAGGGCTGTTGCATGATATCGGAAAAGTTCCCGATGACGATGCGGAAACCCCGCATGCCATCCTGGGTATGAAGCTGGCGGAGAAATACAAGGAGCATCCCGAAGTGTGTAACGCGATTGGAGCTCACCACGATGAGATCGAAATGACCTCTTTGTTATCCCCGGTTATTCAGGCCTGCGACGCGATAAGCGGTTCCCGCCCGGGAGCCAGAAGGGAAGATGTAGAGAATTATATCAAGCGTCTGAAGGATCTGGAAAACCTGGCCCTGGGATACGAAGGTGTGGAGAAAGCATTTGCCATCCAGGCCGGAAGGGAACTCCGCGTGATCGTAGAAAGCGAACGGGTGAGCGACGAGAAGGCAGAAATGCTTTCCTTTGATATCTCACAGAAGATCATGAAGGAAATGATCTATCCGGGGCAGATCAAGGTAACGGTCATCCGCGAACGCCGTTCAGTGGCATACGCCAAATAATAACTAGGGGGCTGGTCCCCCTACCGCTATGTACAGAAACTCAATGCAGGTGTTCTTTGTCCTGATCCTGCTTGTCGGAACAGGAAACGGCCCTTTAAGGGCGCAGTTCAAAGTCACGCATTTTGAAGCCTATTCGAATTATACCGATCACCGTTGTTTTCTGTTCAATAGCGACAAGCCCTGTGATTCATTAAACTTCCGCGACTATACCGGAAAGGAAATGGGGCAGGATGAAGTCATTTGTTATACCCAGGAATATGACGGCGTCACCCCCTTACAACTCTATGACCGCAACGGAGTGGCTGTTTTTGTCGATTCTTTGGGAAACCTCTACAGCTTCGACAGCTATAACCCTCAGGCCAAGCCTTTTTACCTGAATATCAACCTTCGGCAGTTAATACGGGGCCGACAAAATATTGTTCTGGAATGCGACGACCGCGACTACGACAGCCTGGTGATCTGGGCCATTCCCTTTGAGAACTACCGGCTTGGAAGGGAGAATCGTAAGGGTGCCAATAAGGTGGCCATTTACTACGACAATTTCGTTTATCCGGCAAAGGGCGAGTTGTCGCCCACTTCCATCTCTAAGTTGCAGCAGGGCTTTCGCATGATACCGGAAGACGGCAAAGTGGAAGACAAGCTAACCTTGCTGATTCCGGTGCAGGAAGTGGGTGTTCCCGGAAGCTTTTCTCTCTATATCTATGACCTGAAAGGGAATATTCTGCGTATGTATACCCGGATTACCGAAGAGGAGACCATCATCTACCGGGAGAATTTTATGAGTGGCACCTACCGCTATGCCGTTTTCTTTGACCCAGGCCGGGTAGAGATACGCAAAGGATTGCTGCATTTTATCGAACCGCCTAAGCCCGAGTGATCGGCAGGGTAGAGGCTCTCACAGGTGTTGCCGGGTATTGGCATTAGCCATTGAAAAAGCAACTGCCAAAGACCATTTTCCGCTATTAGTCAGTTTCCGGGGAAAGTGCTTCCACAGCCTTCCGAACGCTCCCGTTTTCCAGCAGGGCCTTTTTTGCTTCCTCATAAGGGATTCCGGTAGCCTCCATCACCATCCGTGTTCCACGGTCTACCAGCTTGTTATTACTCAACTGCATATCCACCATTTTATTCCCTCTGACCCGACCCAGCTTGATCATCAGGCTGCTGCTGATCATGTTGAGAATAAGCTTTTGTGCGGTTCCTGCCTTCATGCGGGTACTTCCCGTGATAAATTCGGGTCCTACCTCACACTCAATGGGATATTCCACGGAAGCTGCCAGGGGCGATCCGGTATTGCAGGTTATGCCTCCGGTGAGGATACCGTTTTTGCGGCAGGTTTCCAGAGCACCCAGCACATAGGGCGTAGTGCCTGAAGCCGTAATTCCGATCACACAATCGACCGTAGCCACACCTGCTTTTTCCAGATCCTTCCATCCCTGATTCCGGTCGTCTTCGGCAAACTCCACGGCCTTACGGATGGCTGAATCGCCACCGGCAATCAACCCGTTTACCAGGTCATGGGAGACCCCGAAAGTCGGGGGGCATTCTGAGGCATCCACGATACCCAGGCGTCCGCTTGTTCCGGCACCCAGGTAGAACAACCGACCACCAAGCTGCATATTGGTGAAACAGGCTTCAATCAATGCACTGATTTGTGGAATGCACTGCTGCACCGAATGTGCTACACTTTGGTCCTCTGCATTGATATTGGTAAGCAGTTCCTCCGTGCTCATGGATTCCAAAGCCTCGTAGCGGGATTCTGATTCGGTGGTGCGTCGATCCTTCATGCCACAAAGTTAATCCGCGACATCCATCGACAAAAAGCGGAGACTCGGCTGAACAAAAGAAAACAAACGGTTAATGAACTTTTTCCCGGCTCCGAAGATTTTATATTTGGAAAAATTTGATTGTGGAGCGAAGACCGAGGTATTATATGCAGCCCCTGTGGTTTGCCTTATTTCTGGCAGGGGGCATTTTAATAGGCACTGTTCTGGTGCCAGCCGGAAAAGCAGGCTTCAGTTCGAAGGGCAACCGGCTTAATGAAATATTTGGATTGATAGAAGGATTCTATGTGGATACCGTTAACAGCGAAATGCTGGAGGAAGAGGCAATAGCGGATGTGCTGAAACAACTGGATCCACATTCCGTATTTATCTCTTCCCGTGATATTCAGTCTGTGAACGAGCCCCTGGAGGGTGAATTCGAGGGAATTGGCGTGGAGTTTAACCTGTTGGATGATACGGTCTATATCGTCAATGTGATTGACGGAGGTCCTTCCGATAAAGCCGGACTTCAGGCGGGTGACAGGATTATCCGGGTAAATGACTCCGCTTTCAGCGGAACCGACCTGGATAACGCGAAGGTGATCAAAACACTTAAGGGTCCCCGTGGCACGGCGGTCAAGGTTAGCGTCAAACGGTATGGAGCAAGTGGGTTACTGGACTTTGAAATCACCCGCGGTACTATTCCGGTACATAGTGTGGATGCGCAGTATATGATCGATCCCACAACAGGGTATATCAAACTTGTGCGTTTCTCGGCTACTACCTCCGATGAGGTTCGGGATGCATTGATCGGTTTAGGCAAAAAAGGGATGAAGGACCTCATCCTGGACCTGCGCGGTAATCCAGGGGGATACCTGAGTGCTGCCATACAGGTGGCTGACGAGTTCCTGGATGGAAAAAAACTCATTGTATATACCGAAGGACGGACTCAGCCGAGAAAGACGTATAAGGCGGGCCGGAGCGGCAATTTTGAAGAAGGTAAATTGGTCATTCTACTTGATGAGCAATCGGCATCTGCCAGTGAAATTGTGTCGGGGGCCATACAGGATTGGGACCGAGGCATTATTGTCGGGCGTCGTTCTTATGGAAAAGGGTTGGTTCAGGAACCCTTTGAGCTGAGTGACAAATCGGTGGTACGCCTTACCATCTCCCGTTATTATACGCCCACCGGACGCTCCATACAGAAGTCGTATGCCGAAGGGTATGACAACTATCAAATGGAGGTGTATGACCGTTGGGAGCACGGAGAACTGGAGAACGAAGACAGTGTGATGAGCATTGATTCCCTGAAATACACCACTCCCGGAGGACGTACCGTATACGGCGGAGGTGGAATTTATCCGGATGTTTTCGTGGGGCTGGATACGGCCTATCACCGCAGTTCGGTTTCAGCGATTTATCAGAAAGCGCTTCACCGCCGTTTCGTATACCATTACCTGGAAACACACCGTAAAACGCTTAAAGGCTATGCCAGCGCCCAGGCATTTAGCAAGGGATTCCGGTTTACGGCAGCAGACCGTCAGGAATTTGAGAACATGCTTGCGGAATCCGGGATTGTTATTCCGGAAGAACTCCGGGTTGCCACGCTTAACTATGTCTTTACCGATATGAGGGCTTTGCTGGCCAGGCAGCTGTTTGATACCAATGCCTATTATATGGTAAGTAACCAGGACGACAAGATGGTGGAAGCGGCCCTCAATAGCCTGAATAATTACTCTGTTCTGTTAAGCGGGGAATAAAGCCGGATCAGGTTAAAAAGTTGTTAGGACATGTGGCTATTCAGAAGTGGAGCAACCTTTCTTCCTGCTTAGCACATCAAACGGATGCCGTTTGCCTTAATTAAGAGGAGAGGGGATTAATCTGCCGGGTAGTGAGAATAGATCCTTCTCTGCGGTTTGGCCGTTTTCCTGCAGCGCGCGCCACAACAAAAGCGTGCGGTAGCTTGTGCGCCAAATCGCCTTAATCTTTTCATACGAGACTGGAGGTTGTCTATTCCGGTTATCTTGAAAACAGATTTTCTTCAAAGGATACTGTTCTGGAAAAGATTCCAGCGATGGCCAGGCTTTTTTTGCGGAGGGAGGTCCGTGCGGCTGGAAGGCGCCTTCAGGAAAACTGTCCTTTTTTCGCCCATTTTTTAGACAAGTAAAAAATGGGCATCCAAATAAGAACACAACGATCGAAAAGCATGCAAAGGGATTGAAGTTTCACCTTGCCCCACAGGTTTTGATTCTGATCCATAAAGCCCGGAAAACAGAGAATAAAGGGCATAAAAAAACCCGGTCTTTTCAGGCCGGGTATTTTTTTCGAAGCTAAGGCTAGGCTTAGTGACCTTCGTGAGCCTCAGGAGCTTCAGTTTCTGTTCCCGCAGCAGTAGTGTCCTGGGTAGCAGTAGTATCCTCAGTTTGCTGATTCATTTCTTCTTCCATTTGTTGCTGAGCAGCAGCGATGGAATCAGCAGTTTTGATAGAGTCTTCGATACGTTTTTTCTCAGCCTCTTCATCGTGGTTTTTAGAAGGACCGCAAGCTACCATGCTGAACATGGCTACGATTGACATAAGAGCAAATACTTTTTTCATTTTCTCTGTGGTTATTTTGTGATTTAGGTTATGAAATCGCTGCGAAATTAATCAAATATTCAATCCTACAAGCGCTTCTCTTATTTTTTTCTGAAAAAAAGTCGGATCGGAACTCCTTGAAAATTATACTCATTGCGTAATTTATTTTCAAGAAAACGCTTATATGGATCTTTGATGTATTGAGGCAAATTACAGAAAAACGCGAACACTACGGAGTTCGCCTTAAGTTGGGTAGCATACTTGATCCGGATATATTTTCCCTTGAGTGAGGGAGGAGGTGTTTCCTGTATCAGAGGCAGGATGAACTCATTCAGGCGTGAGGTAGGGATACTGCGTTTCATGTTGGCGAAAACCTCTTCCACCTTTTCAATGGCCTGAAAGATCCGTTGCTTGTTCTGTACGGAAATAAACAGGATCGGGTAGTCTACAAAAGGAGCCGTTTTATACCGGATGGCCTCCTCAAATTTTTTCACCGTGTTGGTTTCTTTATTCTCAATGAGGTCCCACTTGTTGATAAGCAATACAATGCCCTTGTTGTTTTTAAGTGCCAGGTGGAACAGGTTTAGGTCTTGAGATTCTACCCCCTGGGTGGCGTCTACCATAATCACACAGACATCACATTCTTCAATGGCTTTGATGGAACGCATTACCGAATAGAACTCAATGTTCTCCCGGACTTTTCCTTTTTTCCGGATACCCGCCGTATCCACCAGTACCATTTCCTTTCCATAGGCTTTGTAATGGGTATGGATGGTATCACGTGTAGTCCCGGCAATAGGGGTAACAATATTGCGGTCGTTCCCCAGCAGAGCGTTCACCAGGGAGCTTTTACCGACATTGGGACGCCCTACGATGGCAACCTTAGGGATGGCAACCTGTTCCTGTTCTTCCAGAGGGATATCAATATCCGGAATTGCCGGTTCTTCCTGTTTGAGGTCTAAGACTTCATAAAGATGGTCCATGAGTTCCCCTGTTCCGCTTCCGCTAACGGAAGAGATGGAGTAGATCGGGTCAAAACCGAGGCCGTAGAACTCCGCAACGTCCACCAGGCGGTCATTGTTATCCACTTTGTTGGTCACCAGTACTACCGGCTTGTTACTCTTCCGGAGGATATTCGCAAAGGCCTGATCCAGGTCGGTAATCCCGGTGGTTACGTCTACCATAAAAAGCAATAAGTCCGCTTCTTCCATGGCAATACTCACCTGGTCACGGATAGCACTTTCAAAAATGTCGGCAGAGTTGGGAACGTAGCCACCGGTATCGATGACCACAAATTCGCGGTTGAGCCATTCGGCTTTGCCGTAGTGCCGGTCCCGGGTCACACCGCTGACATTATCAACGATGGCTTTGCGGTTGCCAACCAGGCGATTAAAAAGGGTGGATTTGCCTACGTTAGGTCTGCCGACTATGGCTACAATCTTGCTCATTTTCCGAAATTAGCCGGCAAAGTTAATCAATCGCAAAAGATTTGCGTGTAATAGCTTGCGCCGTCAGAGTCGTAAGCTACCCCAATGCCCACCTTATGGTACCGCTTTTCAAGCATGTTTTTGCGGTGTCCTTTGCTGTTGATCCAGGACCTTACGGCATCTTCCCCACCGGCTTTGTGATCTGCCCAATAGACATTTTCCGCACTTCCCGAATTGCCATACCGTTCGTTGATTTCTTTACTTCTTCCGGAAAACCCTCCATGTCCGAACCGTACCTTTCCGTTTGCCATATTCGTGCTGTGTTCACGAGCCAGGCGGCAAAGGAAGGTATCCAGTACCAGGCTGTCCCGGTGCTTTTTTACCCGGTAGTCGTTGGTGGCTTCAAAAGCCGATATTTCTTCTGCCAGAGGCTCCCACTGGGAGACACTTAGTGAAATTGCGAGGAATAGAATGATCATACTTTTCATACCCGGGTATAAAATTAAATGCCGCGAACCCGTAATGGGTAAACGCGGCATATGGATGTTTATGCGGAATCCGGTTTAATGCTGAAAGAATTCTTTCATACGGTCGAAGAATCCACGTTCTCCTTTTGCCGGTTGAGGTTTGAAATTGGCAGAACCGCGTAGCTTCTCCAGTGTTTGCTTTTCTTCACTGCTAAGCTTGGTCGGAGTCCATACGTTTACCTGAACAAGCTGGTCGCCTTTTCCATATCCGTTAATGCTGGGCAGGCCTTTTCCTCTCAGGCGCAGTATTTTGCCGGCCTGGGTGCCCGCTTCGATTTTGATCTTAACCTTTCCGTCAACCGTAGGCACTTCAACCTGGGTTCCGAGTGCAGCGTCGGGAAAACTGATAAACAGGTTATACAGGATGTTTTGTCCTTCGCGCTGCAGGTTTTCGTCTTCGATCTCCTCAATCTGGATGAGCAGATCCCCGTTGGGACCTCCACCCGGGCCTGCATTTCCTTTTCCGGATACGGAGAGTTGCATTCCTTCCGTTACACCGGCCGGAATCTTCAGTTCCACGAACTCATCAACATTGGTCAGTCCGCTGTTATCAACCCCAGCAGGTCGTTTGTCCATTACCCGTCCGCTACCATGACAGGCAGGGCAGGTGCTGGCCGTTTGCATTTGTCCGAGTATGGTATTGGTAACCCGCCGAACCTGTCCGCTTCCTCCGCAAGTGGGGCAGGTTTTGAAGCTAACGCCATCGGCCACAGCCAGGCGTTGGTATTTTACCTTTTTTTCAGTGCCCTTGGCTATTTCTTCCAGGGTAAGTCTGACTTTGATACGGATATTGCTACCTGTTCTTCCACGGCTTCGGCTTCTTCCACCGCCACCGAAGAAACTTTCAAACGGGCTTCCGTCACCGAAAATATCTCCGAATTGACTGAAGATATCATCCATACTCATACCGCCGCCGCCAAATCCGCTTGCGCCTCCCATTCCGGCATGGCCGAATTGGTCATAGCGCTGTCGCTTTTGGGCGTCTCTCAGCACTTCGTATGCTTCTGCGGCTTCTTTGAATTTCTCTTCCGCTTCCTGGTCGTCCGGATTTTTATCCGGGTGGTATTTGATGGCCAGTTTACGATACGCCTTTTTGATCTCCTCTTCGCTGGCGCCCTTGCTTACCCCTAAAACTTCGTAATAATCTCGTTTAGCCATACAATTATTCTCCTACAACCACTTTAGCAAAGCGAATCACCTTATCGCGTAACTGGTATCCGCGTTCTACCTCATCCACTACTTTCCCTTTCATTTCTTCACTTGGAGCCGGGATCTTGGTGATGGCTTCATGGAAATCCACATCGAACTCTTTTCCAACCGAGTCCAGGGCCTGTAACCCATTCTGGGCAAGGATATTTTTCAGTTTATGATGAACGAGTTCAACGCCTTCCCTGACCGCTTCCAGGTTTTTGGCGTTTTCTATGGATTTTTCCGCCCGTTCAAAATCATCCAATACTGGTAACAGGGCAAGGATAATATCCCTGGAGGCACTTTGAAGCAGCTCCACCCGTTCACGGGATGTTCTTCTTTTAAAATTATCGAACTCCGAATAGAGCCTCAGGTATTTGTCATTCAGCTCTGCCAGATTTGCTTTCAGTTGCGCCACTTCGTCAAGCTCTCCGTTAGCCTCCTGCTCAACCGGGGAGTTTCCTTCTTTTTCCGCTATATCATTTTGTCCGGCGTTATCAGCCGAATTCAAAGTCTCTTCGCTCAGTTCTTCTTTCTTCTTGCTCATGATCGGTTTCAAAATCTCTCTCAAGTGGTCAAAGGTTTTGCCAAGCACCATGTAGTGACAAGATGGCACAGGGTTTCATCGGTATAATCCAACAGGTACGGGAGTTGGGTAAAATAGGAGGCTGGAATCAGGTAAGAGGATCGCATAAAAAATCTCCTCATACACATGGATATAAGGAGATCAGATAAGACGTACCGGGTAATTACATATTCGCTAACCGGTAGCAGAGCAATGATTATTAGGTTAGCGGGGCAGGAGCCGGGAGTATCTCAGGGAGCGGCTGTTTATTGCAACTCTTTCAGGGCATCATCCAATGCTTTACCGCGCAGGTTGATAGCTAAAACTTTTCCGTTCTCATCAAGCAGGTAATTGCTCGGTATGGTTTGTACTCCATAGGTGGCGGCTGCCGGCGATTCCCAGCGCATGAGATCGCTTACGTGGTACTCCCAGATGAGATTGTCTTTTTCAATAGCCTTTTGCCAGCGTTCTACATTGTCGTCGAGAGAGACGGAATAAATCGTGAATTCCCTGGCGTTCCGGAACCGGGCATTGTGATACTTTTCATAAGTGCGCACCAGATTCGGGTTTTCTTTTCGGCAGGGCTGGCACCAGGATGCCCAGAAGTCAACGAGCACGATTTTACCTCTCAGACTACTTAGGGCTATGATGTTTCCTTTGGAATCAGCCAGGGAAATATCAGGAGCCACCTCACCGATTTTTGGTCCGTTACCTATAATTACACGGGCCTCCGGACGGCTGCTGAACGAGAATGCGATAGCAAGTCCGAAAACAATCAATACAGGAATGAGCAGAGTAATGCGCTTGTTCATACCTGCAAGTTAGTCAAAAAGTATTCCGGGCTGCAAGCACAGAAGGCAAGCACAGGCTTAAGCGAGGCGTTCGATTCCGGCACCGATGGCCTTGAGGCGGTCATCGATAAACTGATAGCCCCGGTCAATCTGCTCAATATTGTGAATGGTGGAAGTTCCTTCCGCAGATAAGGCTGCAATAAGCAGGGCTACACCCGCCCGAATGTCGGGAGAACTCATGGTAATGCCTCTCAGCCGTATGGCCCTGTTTAGTCCCATTACCGTTGCCCGGTGCGGGTCGCATAAGATGATCTGAGCGCCCATATCGATCAGGTTATCGACAAAGAACAAGCGGCTTTCAAACATCTTTTGATGGATCAGTACATTGCCCTTTGCCTGAATGGCGGTAACCAGTACGATACTGATCAGGTCCGGGGTGAACAGGGGCCAGGGACCATCGGATATGGTCATAATGGATCCGTCGATAAAGGATTCTATCTGGTAATGATCCTGCGCCGGAACAATGATATCATCCCCCTGAATGTCAAGCCGGATGCCCATCCGCCGGAATATTTCCGGAATGATTCCCAGGTGTTCCACACCGGCGTTTTTAATAGTCAGTTGACTTTGCGTCATAGCAGCCATCCCGATGAAGCTACCTACTTCGATCATGTCGGCCAGCATGGTATGCTCGCAACCACCCAGGCGTTCCACCCCGTCTATTTCAATTCGGTTGGTACCGTACCCGCTAATGGAAGCTCCCATGTTTATAAGCATACGGCACAACTGCTGGATATAAGGTTCGCAGGCTGCGTTGTAGATGGTGGTATGTCCTTTGGCCAAAACGGCAGCCATTATGATGTTCGCTGTCCCGGTTACTGAAGGCTCATCCAGCAGGATATAGGCACCCCGCAGGTTTTGCGCATTGACACGGTAAAAACTGTTTGCAGAATCGTATTCAAATTCGGCACCTAACTTCTGAAACCCGATGAAGTGGGTGTCGAGCCTGCGTCGCCCGATCTTATCTCCACCGGGTTTGGGAATATAGCCTCTGCCGAACCTGGAGAGCAGGGGACCCAATACCATAATGGAGCCACGCAATCCTGCTCCTTTCTTTTTGAAATCGTCAGAATTCAGGTATTCCAGGTTGACATTACGTGCCTGAAACCGGTAGCTGTGTGTATCCAGCTTTTCTACCTCGACACCAAGGTCGCCGAGCAGTTCTATGAGTTTCATCACATCACGGATCACCGGAATATTGTGAACCGTTACTACTTCCTCTGTAAGCAGTACTGCTGATAGAATTTGAAGCGCTTCGTTTTTGGCGCCCTGTGGCAGGATATTTCCGGAAAGCCGGCGCCCTCCTTCGATCTTAAAAGTACCCATAGTGCTGCGTTTCCTTCAAAGAAAAGGGAAATGCAGGCGGTAAGGGGATTAAGTTGTAAACAGGCGTTTGTGAATTGCTACGCCTACTTGCGTCCGCGATTGCGACCGTTGCGGTTATTCCGGCCACCGTTGTTGCGGTTATTTCTTCCGCTGCTCCGGTTATTTCTGAAATTCCGGTCGCTTTGGTTCTGTCTTCCGCTATCGCGGGTATGGTACAGAATGGTGATATCCGAGCCACTGAGGTCCAGTTTTCCACCGGAAAGAATACGCATATGTTCGGAAATAGCTTCTTCGCTCAGGTCTTCGTTGTTCCAGTTCTTGCAGGAATTACGCATGAAAGAAGCAATAAGGTTGATGAAAGCCGTACGGGTTTCTCCTTCTTCCATTTCACAAGCCGACAGCACCATGTTTTGTACGTTTCGGCCGTAGAACCGGAAGCGGATCAGGTTATCCTGATATCCGATACGCTGAGGCTTACGTTGCATGAACCCTTTTTCGGGAACCGGGTAGGGACTATCCACATCCAGATCGTAGTCGGCAATGGCAAACAGGTGATCCCACAGCTTCTGTTTGTAATCGCTCATTTCCTTGAGCTGGGGATTGAGAGTGGCCATGATATTGACTACCCCGGCGGCCAGTAAGTTCCTGTTGGTTTTGTCGTCAACCGTTTTGATGTAGTTGACCATATCCTGGATATTCCGGCCATATTCCGAGATCCGCAGCTTCTCACGCTGCGTGTTGTAAAATTCCGAATGATTCATTGCTTTTTTTGCTGCTGTCTTCTTTTCAGTTCCATATCGATCAGGCTGAGCTCTCTGCCGGCCTGTCCTTTTACCGAACTGTTTTCTTCTGCCCTCCTGGACAAATAAGGAAGTACTTCCTTAACCGGTCCGTAGGGAACATATTTCGCCACGTTGTATCCTGCGTGGGCCAGGTTGTAACTGATATGGTCGCTCATGCCGAGCAACTGTGCAAAGTAAACTCTTTTATCCGAAGCTTCCATGCCCGCTTCTTTCATAAGTTTAACCAGTAGTTTGCACGAGTTTTCATTGTGAGTCCCGGCACAAATACTAACCCACTGCCGGGCTTCAATACAGATACGCAACGCTTCGTCAAAGTCATGGTCCGATTCGGCCTTGCTTCTCTGGATCGGACTGGGGTACCCGCGGTTGTAGGCACGCTGTCTTTCTTTTTCCATATATGCACCACGAACCAGCTTGAAACCAGGGAAATATCCCTTTTCCCGGGCGTCAGCGATACAGCTCTCCAGGTAAGCGCAGCGGTCATGACGGTACAGTTGCAGGGTATTATAAACCAGGCATTCCTCCCGGTTATACCGTTTCATGGCTTCTTCCGTAAGCGTATCGATACAAGGCTGAATCCAGGTTTCCTCGGCATCCACGAGAATACGGACTTTGAGTTCCGCCGCTTTGCCGACAATTTTTCCGAATCGTGTTTCCACACGCTGAAATTCTGCCAGGTCGTCAGGCCGTAGTTTGTCCTTACCTCTTGCTGCTTTTTCAAGTATGGAAAAGCGTGCAATACCCGTTACCTTGAAAACGGCAAAGGGGATCTTTTCCCCGTTTTTTCCCGATTCTTCGATGGTACGGATGATCTCGTTGGCGGTGGCGTCAAAAGTGCGTTCGTCTTCCTGACCTTCAACGGAATAGTCAAGTATGGTTCCTATACCTACTTTAGCAAGACGTTCAACGGTTTCGGCACAATCTTCGATCGATTCTCCACCGCAGAATTGTGCGAAGAGCGTGTTCCGGATAAGTCCCCTTACGGGCAGTCCCATATCCATTCCGAAACGGGCCAGTCCCGGACCGACCTTCAACAGCCATTTGTAGTTGAACGTGGAAAAGAGTAAGCGTGCTTTTTTCAGGTCTTCGTCGCTTTTATCCTGAAAAGCGATGGCAGTATTGGAAAAGGAGAGCGTTTCTTCAGGGTTTCCTGTGGTTTCCAAGGGATACATTCAAATTAGCCGGGCAAAATTAAACAAATTGACCTGATTCCTGCGAACCGTACCAATTGATACCATGAGTAAAACCGCACTAACCCCGTTTCTGTTCGTAGCCATTGTCATTTTATCCATAGATCTCTTCACCTGGAGGGCAATCCGCTATCTCATGCGGGGCAAAAAGAAGGTGTGGAGAAATACCGTAATGTTCTTTCATTTCGGGATCACGCTATTCGTGTTGGCTACCTTCCTGTACTTTTTTTCTACCGGAAGAACCGAATCCTACGATACTTTCCGGACCTTCTCCAGCGGCTTTGTGATGGCCTACTACCTGTCCAAACTGATCTTTGCGGTTTTTGTATTGACAGAAGATATCCTGCGCTTCTTCCGCTGGATACAAGGTAAATACAGGAAAAAGAACGCACAGATCGAAGCCAGGAAAGGGGAGATGAGCCGGGCCGATTTTCTGTACAGTGCGGGTGTGGTGACGGCTGCGGTGCCTTTTTACCTGATGATGCGCGGGGTATACAAGAGTGCCTACGATTACCGAATCCGCAAAGTAAAACTGGAAATACCCAACCTGCCTTCTTCCTTTAAAGGTAAAACCATCGTTCAGTTATCCGACATCCATTCGGGCAGCCTGGCCGATAAAGACTCTGTGGCCAAAGGGATTCAGATGGTCAAAGAATTAAAACCCGATCTGTTTTTCTTTACCGGAGATCTGGTGAATAACTTCGCCTGGGAAGCCAGGGAAATGGTTGATATGCTCCGGGAAATCAAGGCAGATATCGGAACCTGGTCTGTTTTGGGCAACCACGATTACGGTCTTTATCATACCTGGGAAAGCAAAGAAGCCATGCAGGCCAATTTTCGCCAGCTGTTGGAAACCCACAGGGAAATAGGCTGGAATCTCATGATGAATGAACACGAAGTGATCGAGATCGGGGGCAAGAAACTCGGATTGATCGGAGTAGAAAACTGGGGACATAGCAGCCGTTTCCCGAAACGTGGCGATATTCACAAAGCTACGGATGGAATGGGGGCAGTTGATTTCAAACTGCTTCTGTCACACGACCCTTCACACTGGGATGCAGTGGTACGGCGGGAGCATCCGGATATAGCGGCCATGTTTGCCGGTCATACCCATGGTGCTCAGCTGGGAATTGAAAACAGCTTTATCAAATGGAGTCCGGTTCAGTACATGTATAAGCAATGGGCCGGCCTGTATACCGAAAAAGACCAGCAGCTTTATGTAAACCGCGGGTTCGGGTTTATCGGTTATCCGGGCCGTGTGGGAATTCTTCCTGAAATTACCTTGTTCGAACTCGCATAACATCAAACCGCCGGGCTAATGGTCATCGGTTTATGTCAGATGATTATGGGTAACCGATATCTGGAAATTTCCCGACTGTTACCCTTCCCAGAGCCTTAACAGAACTTTAACCTC
The DNA here is from genome assembly GCA_964215915.1 of Bacteroidia bacterium. GTDB lineage: Bacteria > Bacteroidota > Bacteroidia > UBA8524 > UBA8524 > UBA8524. The sequence goes on along the minus strand of CAXPEB010000050.1, from coordinate 28,138 downwards.
CTCTTATTCCGGTCTTTCCGCAATGTTTGGCTATCTTCACCGAAAAGCACACTATGTGGAGGAACTTTGAGGGAGAACGCCTTTCCGATGATGTCATTCAGGATGTGGAAGCGGCAATAATCCGGGAACGCAAGGCGGGAAACCGGCTTAAGGTATGTATCGGTACGGACTCCCAGGTCAAGGGAAACATTACCGAATTTGCCACAGTCATCGTTTTCGTTCGCCACAAAAAGGGGGGATTCATGTTCATCCGGCAGGAAAAATCGCGCAAGACTATGAGTATCAAAGAGCGGATGATTACGGAAGTAGCCTATTCGGTGGATATTGCATACCGGCTCTGTGACCTTCTGGACCGATACGAGGTGGAGTTGGAGGTGCATGCAGATATCAATACCAATCCCCATTTCGAAAGCAATTCGGCTCTGAAGGAAGCCACCGGATATATCCTCGGAATGGGATTCTGCTTTAAGGCAAAACCCGAAGCTTTCGCAAGCAGCTATTGTGCAGATAAAATAGTTAACTGATCCGATTAGTCAGTTAGCGGAACGGAACTGTCTTGCTACGATTGCCTCAGCCCGCTATCTTGCGGGAATGAAAACCAACCGTCTGATACTGGCAGGTCTTGCCTCTATAATGCTACTGGCTTTTGCGGTCGTGGAAGAAAAACATGGCTATGACCGTAGCAATATTGATCCGAACGCCAGTCCCTGTAACGATTTTTATCAGTATGCCATAGGCGGCTGGCAGGAGAAAAATCCCCTCCCCTCAACAGAAAGCCGTTGGGCAGTCTTTAATATACTCAATAAGGAAAACGAAGAAAGGATCGAATTAATCCTGGACCGCTTGATCAAAAGCAAAGAGGAGTATCCGCCCCAGTCGGTAGAGCAGCAGGTGAAGGATTATTTTCTTTCCGTTATGGACAGTCAGGCTCGGGAGGAAAAAGGAGTCCTTCCGATCAAAAGCATGCAGCAACGTATCAACGACTGCAACAGCAGGGAAGAGTTGCTGGAGTTAGTTGCCAACTGGCAACAGAAGGGAGTTGGAGGTTTTTTCGGGCTATACGTTAGCACAGATGCCAAAAACAGCGATATGAATGTGTTACACCTGAGTCAGGGTGGGCTACACTTGCCGGATATCGATTATTATACCCGTCAGGATTCTGCCGGTGAATCCATAAGAAAAGCCTATGTGGAGCATATGGTAAAGATGCTGGGATTCATGGCAACAGATACCTCTCTCCCGGCAAAGGCCGGAGAAGTATTGAAATTCGAGACGAAACTTGCCAATGTTTCCATGAGTCGTACTGAACAGCGCGACCCGGATAAAACCTATAACCTGTATAAACGGGGTGGTTTTGAAGCGGAGTTTCCGGGGCTGGACTGGAAGAGGTACTTTGAACTTTCCAGGCTTTCCGGCTGGACAAAAATTATTGTCGGCCAACCCGAATTTCTGAAAAATGCTATTGCATTGTGGAACGAGGCCGACCTGGAGGTGCTTAAAACCTACGTCAGTTTTGAGCTGATCAGCTCATATGCCGGTAACCTCAATCAGGCTACGGAAAGAGAACAGTTCCGTTTTTATTCCGGGGTATTACGCGGGACGGAAACCATGAAACCCTTGAAAGAACGGGCAGTGAGGAAAGTGAACGGAGGTCTGGGAGAATTGGTGGGAATGCTTTATGTACGGGAATATTTTCCGGAAGCTTCGAAAAAAATGGTCAGCCAGATGGTGGAGGAAATTCGTGCGGTATTCCGGGAGCGTATACAAAACCTGGAATGGATGGGCGATACTACCCGCCAGCAGGCTCTGGAAAAACTGAATGCTTTCAAGTATAAGATCGGTTATCCCGACAAATGGCATGATTACGCCAACCTGGAGATCAGTTCGGAAAACCTGGTAGCGAATACCGACAATATCCGGGAACTGGCTTACGAACGGATGATTGAGAAACTGGAGAGACCTGTAGACCGCAGCGAATGGAACATGACTCCGCAAACCGTTAATGCCTATTACTCTTCATCCAAAAATGAAATCGTATTCCCGGCAGGTATTCTCCAACCTCCCTTTTTTGATCCCAACGCGGAAGCAGCCTTAAACTACGGGGGTATCGGTGCGGTGATCGGGCATGAGTTCTCCCATGGTTTTGATGACAAAGGCTCCAAGTTTGATGCGGCAGGCAATCTGCACGACTGGTGGACGGCCCATGACAGGCAGCAATTCAACCTGCGTACCCGGAAAATTGTGGCACAGTTTGACGCCTTTGAAGTGCTTCCTGGCGTTCACATAAACGGCAGCCTAACGCAGGGAGAAAACATCGCTGATCTGGCAGGTCTGACCCTGGCCTATTATGCTCTGAAGAACCATTACGGTTCCCAGGCTCCTGCCGGAAAAGGAAAGGATGGATTCACGTGGCAACAACGCTTTTTCCTGGGCTGGGCTCAGGTATGGGCACAGAATATTGCCGAAAAAGAACTGCGCAACCGTATTCTTACTGATCCGCATAGCCCGGGCAGATACCGGGTATTGGGTCCCCTTGCGAATTTGCCTGAGTTTGCTGAGGCATTTTCGTGCACAGAAGGAGGAGTGATGGTGGAAAAAGACCCGGAAAAGAGGGTAGTGATCTGGTAAAACGTTTAGAGATACCGGGTAGCTTCTTTTCTGCTTAGCCCGGACAATTCGTGGGTTCCCAGGAATTCCCGAACGCGTTCGGGTTTGTATTTGCTTAATTCTCTCAGACTCCAGCCAATGGCCTTACGAATAAAGAATTCTTTGTTCCTGCTGTGGTTTTCTATCAGGTAGAAAAGTAGGTCGGCATCGGTTTCTTCTTTGTACCGTAATTGAAAGATCAAAGCGCTCCGGTTAAGCCAGAAATTGTCGCTGCGGTCCCAGCGATCAATCCACTTGGACAACTCTGCCGGATAGGTTTTCAAATATGGCCCGACCAGATTGGCAGCCAGGATATCCACCGTATCCCACCAGGAGCGGTCAAGGATCAGTTTTTCAAAAATAGCAATACTGCCCGGGATTTTCCATACGCTGCAGGTTCTCAACCAGTCGAGGGCGATATACTGAAACTCCCTTTCCCGGCATTCCCAAAGTTGCCTGGCTACAGGGAAAGGATCTCTGGAGAATACACGTTTCCAATGCGGAAAGTACCCTTTCTGAAAAGCCCTGCGTTCAGGACTCTTTACCCCCACAAAGGGAAAATGGCCCTTCATATAAGCAGACATTGCCTGGGCATTTTCGGGGTTATGCAACCGGAGAAAGCTATGAATGAAAGATTCGATTCGGTATTCGGGTTCCAGCAAATCGGAATGAGGCATGTCGGTTAACTTGGTGCCCAATTCTACGGAATTCTTTTTAAAGCAGGTTGATTTGCTCATGGACGGAAAGCAAGGTGGAGGTATGGATTTGCAGCATGCCCGTCAATCCATAAATTCGCAGCGTGCAACTGTTTTACAGCAATGCGGTAAGTGGTGATTCCCTTCAGTTGGAGGAAGAGGAAAACCGGCATGCCGTGAGTGTTTTACGGAAAAAGTCCGGCGACGTGATCCATGTCTTCGACGGTGTGGGAAATCTCTATACTGCCCGGTTGGAACGAATCAACAAACGCACTTCGGAATTACAGATACTGGAGAGAAATGCCATTCCCAGACGTAAGTATTACCTACACTTGCTAATGGCCCCTACCAAAAGCAGCGACCGTACCGAGTGGGCTTTGGAAAAAGCCATTGAAATGGGAGTGGAGCGAATCAGTTTCGTAAGGTGTCAGCGCTCGGAAAGGAAGCAGGTAAACCTGGAACGCATGCAAAAGGTTGCTCTGTCGGCTGCCAAGCAATCATTGAGCTGGTACCTGCCACAGCTGGATGCCATGCGGAGTTTTGAAGAATGGATGTCTGACAAGTCTATTGAACCCGGGTATATCGCTGCCTGCGAAGGAGAACGGGACCTGCTTCATTCCGGTATGAAAATCGGAGATACGGTACGGGTATTTATCGGGCCGGAAGGGGATTTTAGTCCGGAAGAGTTTCAGCAAGCCTTGTCGGCAGGATGGAAAGGACTTTCGCTGGGGGAAAAGCGCCTGAGATCGGAAACAGCAGCGGTACAGGCCGTGGCGCAATTTAACCTTCTGTTTTAGTACGGTTGTTCTTCAGGTTTTTCCAGTTTCTTCGAACTTCTGAAACCCCGACCCACGCCAGCAGCGGAAGAACGATCAGGCTAAGTTTATTATAATCCAGGGCAGTATTTACTTCTCCATGTATCAGATGCTGGCAGGCCCTGGTCATACCGCATCCCGGGCATTCGGTATCGAACAACACCACTGAGAGGCAGATGCTGTCGCCCTGATCAAAAAAAGAAGCGGGCAGTGCCAGCATCACAATGGGCGCCAGCACTATCCCGCCTATTAAAATCCACGATTTAAAAATCGTCAAACGTTTTTGCATATTCGCCGTTTTTCGGCTTAAGGTCTCCGGTGATGATCATGATGAGATCGATCAGGGTCCAGATTCCGCAAACTCCAAGAGTGAGCAGCTGAATGATCCCGATACCGGTGTATCCGAGGTAGAAGCGGTGGATACCCAAGGTGCCTACCAATGCGCACAGGATCAAGGCAACGAGCTGACTTTTTCCTCCGTCGGTTTTTTTGTTGGGAACAGAAGCAACAGGAGCTTGTTTGCCCTGTTCGGCTTGTGCCGGTGCCTGAATTTCCGGTTCAACGGCTGCTTCAACCTGAGCAGTTTCTTTGTTTGCTTTTGAAGCTACCGTAAGCTGTTCCTTTTGCTTAACCGTAAAGGGAATCACTTGTGCTTCAGGTGCTGCTTTGTCGGTAATCAATGCAGACTCAGATTTTTTGGCAGTGATCGTTTCCGGACTTTCCTGACGATCGGATTTCCTGTTTTCTTGGCGGTTCACCGCTTGCTGGTCTGACTTTACATAGCTTCTGCTGGAGTAAAGCCTGCTGCATGATGTGGCACCGATAAGCACGAGTGCCGTGAGAAGAAGTAAGCTGTTTTTCATTTTCATGGTATTTGATTTTCTTTGATAAATAGGACAGTTATGGCAAGCTAACCCCCCTGTCCCAATTTTAAAAATAATTTTTTTCTTAAGTACGGATTAGTATGAAGGCGATTTTGCGCAATGAGTTTTTTATACGGCTGATATACAGTGTCTTGATTGTTTTTTTAGGATGGGCCTGTGTTTCGTTTTCTCCGGAAAAAGGGGTACAAATAGCACGTCTGAAATATGCTGGGGGAGGGGATTGGTACGCTAACAAAAGTGCATTGCCTAATCTAATTGCCTTTTGTAACAGGGAGTTGGGAACTTCATTAAGAAAGGAAGAAGCCGTTGTCGAACCGGGTAGTCCGGAATTGTTCAATTATCCGTTTGTCCATATGACCGGTCATGGTACCTTCACCTTTTCTGATCGGGAAGCCGAGAACATGCGGAATTACCTTTTAGGTGGAGGTTTTTTACATATTGATGATAATTATGGTCTGGATCCCTTTGTCAGACCTCAAATGAAAAAAGTGTTTCCCGAACTGGATTTTGTGGAGCTGCCCTTTTCACACCCTATCTACCACCAACGTTATGAGTTTCCGGGAGGCTTACCCAAAATCCATGAACACGATAATAAAGTGCCTCAGGGGTTTGCCCTGATACACAAGGGGAGAATCGTATGTTTTTATACGTATGAATGTGATTTGGGAAATGGATGGGAAGACTTAGGTACTTATCCGGGTGATGGTCCGGAGCTTCATCAGAAAGCATTGGAAATGGGCGCAAACATGCTGATGTATATTTTTGGCAGTGATTCTTAGCATCTTATCGAAAAAGTTTATCCGGGAGGCGACTTTTCGGGACCCTTGTGCGTAAATAATACGAAGAGAAAGCAACGAATCTTGATTCGGGTGGTATCTTCGTATTTGTAAATTTTGTAATCAAAACCCAAAACGCACATGAGAGTATTTTACGGAGTACTGAGGCGGGCGTGCTATGGATTGGCCATACTGGCGTCTAGCCAGGGCTTGTTCGGACAGCAGGTCTTACTCAACGAAAATTTTGCTGGCTTCCCAAGCGGAAGCCCCGCCCTCCCGTATCAGGGATGGGTCAACAACATCATCACAGGAAATTCCGGTGTAGACCAATGGATCTTCGACGACCCTGCATTCCGCGGAGCATCCAGCCCAATTTCCAGTCCTTACGCAATATTTGATTCGGACTGGAATTCGAACAGTTATGGTGCAGAAAACGTGGCGTTGGAGTCGCCGTCGTTTTCTACAACCGGATTTGGTACGGTTACCCTCAAATTCGATCAGTATTTTGACGGGATTTACAATTCAACCGATTCTATAGTCGTGGAAGTTAATGATGGTAGTACATGGCACCGCGTTTATAGCTATAATGGATATGGATCCATTACCAACTCCCAGAACATTGATGTATCCGCTTTTATTGCGAACGTTTCTTCAGCCAAAGTGCGCTTTCGTTTCGTCGGCGATTGGTCCTTTTACTGGATCGTTGACAACGTGAAAGTAGAAGGCTATTTCACCGAAGATGCCGCAACATTAAAAGCGGGTTTCACTTCCGGTAATTGTGGATCCACCGATGACAGTATCAGCGTGGATATTGCCAATGCCGGATTGAATTCCATCAGTAATTTTGATATTAAGGCCCAAATCACGGGCACTCTCGGCGGTAATCCGGTAAATACCACGATTACCCAGACCTACACCGGAACACTTACTTCCGGTCAAAAAGCCAGTGTAATGTTGCCGGGGATTAATACAGCTTCCAGCGGTATTGTCAGCCTGATCGTATGGACAGAACTAAGCGGAGAGCAAAACACCAGTAACGATTCGGCTTACCTGATCAACCTCAACTTCCTTGGGATTCCTTCAGCTCCTACTGCAAATAACGGACAGCGCTGCGGACAAGGAAGTGTGACTTTGCAAGCTGGTAATGTTACTTCCGGAGATAGCATAATCTGGTTCGATGGATCAGGAGCACAGCAGTTGGGAATGGGAGTGAATTTCCAAACCCCGCCGACAGCTCCCGGAAACTATTCCTATATGGTGGCAGCAGGTCGGGGAGCAGGTGCTGACCGCTTGCAAACTACTTTTGCTGCCGGTAACGGACAGTCCGGTGTGATGTTCGACGTGACACCTGCCAAAAACATTAGCGTAGACAGCTTCGAAGTGAGCTTTGATCAGAGTACTGAAGTGGTGGAAGTATACTACAAGGAAGGAAGTTACTTCGGGTTTGAAACAACCCCTACTGCCTGGACATTTGTAGGAAGTACAACCGTTACAAGTACCCTTCCTAACGGTGGCCCCGGTATCTATGTGAATGTGGGGCAATCCATTAATATGGAAGTAGGAAAAACCTACGCCATCTATATTCAGTTGCCTAACTCAACTGCAATTAACTATACCGATGGTTCTTACGTTTACTCTAACCCGGATATGACCATCAATACCGGTGTAGGTAAAGCGGCAAACTTCGGAGGCACGTACGCTCCCCGTTCCTTTAACGGAGCCCTTCACTATAGCTACATTTCTTGTCTCAGCCCGAAAACGAGCGTGCAGGTACAGGTTGATCCGCTTCCGGCAGGAGTCGATGTTATTCAGGGAAGTCCCTTCCAGGGAACCCATTCCATCGGAAATATGGCTAATCCGCATATTGTTGCCGACGGGGATAATATCGTATTTGAGTTGACACCTCCCAGCGCTTACAACAATGCAAGCTTTGGTATCGACTGGATCATCAGTGACCTGCAGATTACCACACTGAGCGGAAACCAGATCCCTACCGGAGATACAACAACAAGTTTCCCTACCGCTCAGGATAATGCAGAGCTATCCATTACACCTTCCATCAGCTTGTCTGACAGTATATTGAAAATCGTTACAACGGTGACTTCACTGCAAACCGGTTGCGATACCGTGTTGGAAGAGTATGTATTTGTTGCTCCACGGCCCGTGGCAGCCTTTAGCTTCAATCCGGTTTGTGATGGGGACGAGCTAACGTTCACCAACAATACCAGCATCCTTTCCGGAAATGTGAGCTATTCCTGGGATTTGGGTGACGGAACAACTTCCAACCTGGAAGAACCGTCGCATACCTATCCGGCTACCGGTAACTACACAGTTGTATTGACTGCAACTTCGGATTTGGGCTATGTCGATCAGATTACCCAAACTGTAAATGTTAAACCGGTTCCTGAAACTGATTTTAGTTTCACCAATGCCTGCGAAGGGTCGGATATTACCCTGACCAATACCACACTAATGCCTCCGGGCACACCGTCCTTCCATTGGGATTTTGACGATGGTAACAGTAGCACTACCCAAAATACAGCGCACCAGTACGCTGCTCCAGGTTACTACAATGTAACATATACTGTGGAAGTAAACGGGTGTTCCAACTCAATCACCAAAGGGGTAACTCAGGCTCCGATGCCTTCCCCGAATTTCTCCTACACCTCATTCTGTAACAACTCTGAGGCCGTATTCAGCAATTCATCCAGTGTACTCTTCGGAAGCATGGGATACCGCTGGAAATTCGGAGACGGAAACAATTCGACTTCCCAGGATGTAAGTCATGATTATGCAGGCTTTGGAAATTTTGATGTGACCTTGGTTACTACCACGAATTTCGGATGTGTGGATTCCGTATCCAAGCAGATCTCGCTGACAGAGGCTCCGGAAATTTCCATCTCGTTTAATTCTCCCTGTGTCGGACAAGCCGTTGATTTCGTGAATAATTCCGTTCAACCCAGTGGTGGAAGTAATTCTTATGATTGGGATTTCGGAGACGGAACTACTTCTACTCAGGAAAACCCAAGCCATATCTATCCGGCTATCGGAACCTACGAAGTATATGTAAGGTCTTCACACCCGAATGGTTGCCTGGATTCCTTTACCACTTTTATTACCATTAACGAGAAGCCTATTGCCGGAATCGTAGTTCCCGATGTGGTTTGTGATGGCGATGAAGTAAACTTCCTTAACAGCACCGGTACTTCCATGCCGAATTCCGTAACCTACGGTTGGGACTTTGGCAATGGCGTAACCAGTATGTCCAAAGACACCAGCTTTACATACGCAGGACCTGGCTCCTACGATGTAGTGATGATTGCCGGTATGCCCGGAGGTTGTGCCGATACGGCTATGGCAACAGTACGGGTTTCCGAACTGCCCAGTGCCGGGTTTACCTTTAGCTCCGCTCAATCGGGTGACGGTTCTTTCCGCTTCCTTGCGGATGAGACCGGAAGTGGCATTAGCTATCAGTGGTTCTTCGGTGACGGAGGCAAAGCCACCACACAGGATCCGCTCTACCCATACCGTTACGATGGCAGGTTCAAAGTTCGTTTGATCGTAACCAATGCCGACGGGTGCTTCAGTGAGAGTACGCAAAACGTGGATGTAGTGCGTACGGGAATCGGTCAGGTTGATGCTACCGGTATTCAGCTTTACCCGAACCCGAACACAGGAAGCTTCACCCTCAACCTGAATGAGTCAGCAGATCATTACAGAATATCCGTGCTGAATAGCCTCGGACAGCAAGTTGAATGGAAACGTTCTAACCTGAATGATCGTCAGGTGGAAATGAACCTTACCGATGTTACTCCGGGCGTATATTATGTACGCCTGCAAGGAGAGAATGGAGAGGTTCATACCCTCCGCTTTACTGTTCAATAATTCATTCCTTAATCTTAATAAGAATCCCGGTCGCTGAAATGTGGCCGGGATTTTTTTATTCCCGGTGGCTGTGCGTCATTTGTGCTATGGAACTTCATGTGATCGATACCGGATTATTCAAGCTCGACGGAGGCGCTATGTTTGGCGTGGTACCTAAGGTGCTATGGAACAGGTTGAATCCCGCTGATGAGAATAACCTCTGTAACTGGGCCATGCGTTGTTTGCTGGTAGAAGAAGGGAATCGCCTCATTCTGATCGATACAGGAATAGGAGACAAGCAGGACGATTCTTTTTTCAGGCACTACTACCTCAGTGGAGAAGCCAGCCTGGATCTTTCCCTGAAAGCCAAGGGGTTCTCACGGGAAGATATAACCGATGTTTTTCTTACCCACCTGCATTTTGATCATGTAGGGGGAGCGGTGGTTTGGAATAAAGACCGAACCGGTTATACCTGCCGTTTTCCGAATGCCACTTATTGGAGCAATGAAAAGCACTGGAACCATGCGGTGCATCCCAATGTGCGGGAAAAAGCCTCGTTTCTCCGGGAAAATATTCTGCCCATTCAGGAGTCAGGCCAGTTGAAGTTCCTGGAACCCGGACAATCGCTGGTCCCCGGCTTTGACTTTATCGACGTGTATGGCCATACGGAGTCCATGATGCTTCCCAAACTCAGTTACAAGGGAAGAACCCTGTTATATATGGCCGATCTTACTCCTTCCAGTCATCATATCCCGGCCAATTATGTCATGGGGTATGATATCCGTCCTCTCAATACTATGGATGAAAGACAGCGTATTAACCAGGAAGCTATCGAACAGGGATATGTTTATTTTTTTGAGCATGACCCTGTGCATGAATGCGGAACGGTGCATATGACAGAAAAGGGTCCCAGATTGGAACGTACCTTTCGATTGAACGAACTTTGAGTGTTCTATTGTTTCCTGGAAAGCGGCACCGCTATCGGTAAAAGTGTATTCTGAACCTGGGGTACCGAGTCAATCTGAAACTTCCGCTCCACGGTAGTCACACAACGGCAGCATTTTTCCCCGGATTTGGTAACCGTTAGGTCCATACCGTCCACACGGAAAGAATCAACGGCAGTATGTATCTTATAGTACTCCACTCTGGCCAGTGCGCCGGTATTGTTGGGAATACTTTTGTCAAGTCCGATCTGCAGAGTTCCCACACAGGGGTGTGCCGGTTGAAAGCGATTGTTTACAAGGAAGTAGAGGCTGGTGTCTTCTGCACGGACACCTTCAAATTTGTACCGAACCACCAGGGTGTCCAGATCGCTGATCTGATACTGCCCTGCACCCAGGCTAAATTCAAAAACATAGGGTTTCTTGCAATTATCGTCACACTCACAAGAGTCGCTGCAACAAGCGCTTAAAAAAAGGAGTGGAAAAACCAGGATCAGCGTCTTCAATCCGGACATGCGTCAATCAGCATTAGGCTTAAGTGTGTAAAGGTAATCCGTGTAGTTTTCAAAAGCCAGTTCCCTTTCGAATTTGAACCCCAACTTTTCCGCGACGCGTTGAGAGGCTTTATTGTCTTCATGGGTTTCCAATATCAACTCATCCAGGGCTTTTTCGCGAGCGTACTGAATGGCAAAACGGCCGGATTCGGTAGCATATCCCTGGTTCCAGTATTGGCGATGAAAGCGGTAGCCCAGGTCCACATTTCCGTCATCACGGCGTTTTAATCCGCACCAACCGGCAAACTTCCCTTCTTCTTTGAGGATGATGGCCCATCGGCCTAAGCCTTCTTTCTCATAGGGATCATAGTTTTCAAGGAACTGCCTTGAGGCTTCGATGGATTCAAAAGGCACATCACCGGTGAACTGCATCACCTCGGGCTGGAGGTTGAGTTCGTAACAGGTTTCCGCGTCGATAGGCAGCATTTCACGAAGTAACAGGCGTTCGGTTTGAAAGAGTACACGCGAAGTGTGTCGGGTATTGCCGAATGGTTTTACCATGCGGTAACGCCGGAGATCGATACCATGAAGAGTCAGTTCCTCAGTTTGTGTTACCCCAAAACCACGCTTTACCAGAATAGGGTAAAGGAGGGGGCTGGCCCGGACCGTTAAACGGTCCTGCGATTTTCGCGCAGACTCTTCGCACTGTTGTAGCAGTTTGGTTGCAACGCCCTTGCCCTGATAACGGGGCCTTACGTAAAGGAAATCGATGTAATCGCCATCCAGACTGAGAAACCCGGTGATGGTGTTATTATCCCAGTCCAAAAACAACTCTTGCCTTGCCAGACGTTCTTTCCAATCCGTTTCACGGATGGCTTTGATCCAGGCATTGCGCTGTGCGTCATTAAATACCTTGTCGGGGATGGCATGAATGGACTCCAGGGCAATGGATTTAAGCTCTTCGGTAGCGGGCTCTGCGTGCATGGAGCAACTAAGGTAAGATTTTTTGACTCAGTACTTATTCAAGCCTTGCCTTTCCTGACCGCTATCTATTCTCCTCCTATCCAACCAATCCTCATGTCATGCTGATTTCTATGACACTTGCAAGTTTTCATATGGTTCTTGGTTCTGGGTATAGGGTTTTAGCTGTTCGGAACGAAATATTGCCGCAGATCTCGCAGAATCAAGTTTTGAGTTAGCCTACCTCTTTTTTCTCCAACCGTGGCTCTGCGTGTTCCGCGCAAACCGGATTTCGCAGATACCGCTGACACCAGTTCAGAAGAACGACTTTGGATCAAACGCTACGACATCTCCGCGTATTCAGCGGGAAACATGAAGCGATTCAATGCTGAGCCGGATATTGTCAAGTCTAAAGGAGCCTGTCGAAACATGACTAAACGGACTGTTTCCGCGTTCTGCTTAGCGTTTCTATACAAGGATTGTTATTCACCGTAAAATTTTCATAGAGTTTGAGATTAGCCCCGGATATAAGGTGAATTCAAGGATGAAGTTGATGTATGTATTCATTCTTCACTGCAGCGATGGTTCCTATTACATAGGGGTAACCAACAACCTCCGGCTAAGGTTAATACAACACAATTCGGGGTATCATACAAAGTCTTATTCGGCAACACGATTGCCGGTTCTGCTGGTCTATCACGAAACATTTGTCCATCCATTGGAGGCAATCAAAAAAAGAAAAAACAGTTCAAAGGGTGGACGAGAAAAAAGAAGGAGGCACTGATTAATCGTGAGTATGAGAGGTTGCGGGAGTTAAGTCACCCTTCGGCAGGCTCAGGGTGACTATACCGGGCAGGCTGGGTAATTTGTACCGGCAGGTTCCTTTTTTACGGTATAGCAATGCTTACCATGCCACACCTCTCCTCGTACACAGTCAATTCATCTTGAATTACAAATTCTCAGTAAAAATAAAAGACGCACCGAAATGCGTCTTTGCAGGATATAAAATCCGGTTAAGTCTCTGTTGGCTTAGGCTTCTACCTCTTCCTGGTTCTCAAATACCACTTGTTTTTTGTCGTCAAGTTTCATCAGTATCCGGGAATCTTTATGGACGATTCCTGCCAGTATCTGTTTCGATAATTCGTTGAGCACTTTTTTCTGCATCACCCTTTTGAGAGGACGGGCTCCGAATTGCGGATCATATCCCAGTGTAGCCAACCATTCGACAACCTCTTCGGTGGCATCCAGGTGGATGTCATTTTCCAGTAACATCTTCTGAAGCCCCTTGAACTGAAGTTCCACGATCTCACGGATATTCTCCCTGTTGAGAGGCTGGAACACTATGGTTTCGTCGATACGGTTCAGGAATTCCGGGCGTATGCTCCGTTTCAGCAAATCCATGACCTGTATTTTGGTTTTGGCAATGATCTCATCTATTTCCGACTCATTCACATTTTCAAAGTTGTCGCGAATGATGTCCGAACCCAGATTGGAAGTCATGATGATAATGGTGTTCCGGAAATTGGCTACCCGGCCTTTATTGTCGGTTAACCTGCCATCATCCAATACCTGCAAAAGGATATTGAATACGTCAGGGTGGGCTTTTTCAATCTCATCCAACAGCACCACGCTGTACGGACGTCTCCGGATAGCTTCGGTAAGCTGGCCGCCTTCATCATATCCCACATATCCGGGAGGCGCTCCTATGAGTCGGGAAACAGTATGTTTTTCCTGGTATTCACTCATGTCGATACGAACCATGGCATTTTCCTGGTTGAACAGATACTCGGCAAGCGCTTTGGCCAACTCCGTTTTACCCACCCCGGTTGTACCGAGGAAGATAAAGGATCCAATGGGCCTTTTCGGGTCTTGCAGTCCGGCGCGGCTGCGCCTAACAGCATCGGAAATGGCACTTATGGCTTCCTCTTGTCCAACCACTCGTTTGTGTAGTTCACTTTCCAGGTGCAGCAATTTTTCACGCTCGCTTTGCAGCATCTTATTAACCGGAATTCCGGTCCAGCGGCTAACAATTCCCGCAATGTCTTCCGCATCCACTTCCTCTTTGACCAGCGAGCTTCCTGCCTGCATTTCGGTGAGTTTTTGTTTGGCGTCGTTCAGTTCCTGCTCGGCTTGTTTGATCTTACCATAGCGGATCTCGGCAACGCGCCCGTAATCTCCGGCACGTTCGGCTTGCTCGGCTTCCAGTTTGAGGTTTTCAATCTCTTCCTTTTTGGTCTGGATGGTTTCCACTACGGCTTTTTCATCCTGCCAGCGTGCTTTCAGGCTGTTGCGTTCCCCCTGAAGTTCGGCAATTTCCTGGTTCAGTTTCTCCAGGTGTTCTTTGTCATTCTCCCGTTTAATGGCTTCCCGTTCGATCTCGAGTTGCATGATCCGTCTTTCGATCTCATCCAGTTCTTCCGGCACGGAGTCGATTTCCAGCCGAAGCTTGGAGGCCGCCTCATCGATCAGGTCGATGGCCTTATCGGGAAGAAAACGGTCTGTGATATAGCGCTGAGAGAGTTCCACCGCAGCGAGGATGGCCTCATCCATGATCCTTACCTTATGGTGAACCTCATATCGTTCTTTGAGGCCCCGGAGTATGGAAATGGCATCCTGTGTATCGGGCTCTTCCACCATTACCTTTTGGAAACGACGTTCCAGGGCTTTATCCTTTTCAATGTATTTCTGGTATTCGCCCAGTGTGGTGGCTCCTATGGCTCTCAGTTCTCCCCGGGCCAGCGCCGGTTTCAGAATATTGGCGGCATCCATGGCTCCTTCACCACCACCGCCGGCACCTACCAGTGTATGGATCTCATCGATAAATAACACAATCTCTCCGTCGGAATCAATGACTTCTTTAACCACGGATTTCAGGCGTTCTTCAAATTCGCCCTTGTACTTGGCACCTGCAATGAGTGCACCCATGTCCAGGGAATAGATACGTTTGCTCTTCAGGTTCTCCGGCACATCTCCACTTACGATTCGGTGAGCCAAACCTTCCGCGATGGCGGTTTTACCTACTCCGGGTTCTCCGATCAGAACGGGGTTGTTTTTGGTCCGCCTGGAAAGAATTTGCAAGACCCGGCGGATCTCTTCATCGCGACCGATAACCGGGTCCAGTTTACCGCGTGAAGCAAGCTCGTTGAGGTTTTTGGCGTATTTCTCCAGGGATTGATATTGCTGTTCGGCACTGTCGGAAGTTACTTTCTGACCACCACGCAATTCCTGAATGGCTTTTTTAAGGGCCTTTTCTTCCATCCCCGCATCCTTGAGGAGGTTCCCTACGCTGTCATTATTCTTCAGCAAGGCAATCAGCATATGCTCTACGGAAACATAACTGTCTCCGAACTCTTTCATGATTCCTTGTGCCTTTACCAATACTTGTTGTGATTCCCGGCTGAGATAATGCTCTCCGCCATTCACTTTCGGGTAGGATTGCAGGATGGCATCCAACGATTGTTCGATGCGGCTAAGCGGTAAGTTGAGTTTATTGAACAGGAATTTCAGTACGGATTCATCGGTAAGCATGAGGCCTTTGAGCAGGTGGCCGGTCTCAATCGACTGGTTTCCCTGACTCATTGCCAGCTCTTGTGCTTTCTGTACTGCTTCCTGGGATTTTATGGTGAATTGTTTGAAGTCCATATTGCTATTACTAACGTCCTTTTCCGATCAAAGTCGTGACCATTACCGGATTTCGGAAATTATGACAGCAAGATGGGGAAGAGAAAGGAAGATGACTGTTAAAATGACTGTAAATCAGCACTTTTTCGATAAGGGGAGTGAAAAAATGACCGGTTTACCGAAGCCCGGAAGCTCAGTGGTTAGTTAGCCATACGGGCTCCGTTTTCACTTCTGCTCCGGAAATTCTGTCGCGGTATTGAAGGAAGAGATTCAGGCTGTCTTTTCTGTTGGTATATCCATACACGGCCACCGTACATTCCTGCCCTTCAACCAGGTAGTTGCCATTACCGATATTTCCGCTCACGCTGTCAAATCCCTGCCTGGGCCAGAATTTCAGAAGACCCGTTTCCGGAAGTTGCTCGTTCCAGGAAGCACTATCCGAAGTCTGGGTGTAAACGTCATATCCAAAGGCATCAAGGCTAGCGTCGAAGGAAACGGAATCGATAATAAGTACTTTAACCACACGGTCGATTTCGCTACTTTGAAAAACATAACGGGAGGATTTCTTTTCCCAGCACTTTCCCCGGATTTTCCAATTGTAGTTGACATTGCAGATACAGTTACCGCTGATACATTGTGCCGGAGGCTGACAATTGCAGGGTACGAGGTATGGATCGTTTTTGAAGCAGGAGAAGGGTATCAGGCTTAAGCCGAGCAGCAGGGTGAATAGCAGAAATGAGCCTACCTTTTTTGTCATGGTGCTTAAATTCCGGAATTTTGACCATTCCGGGAGCTGCCGTTTCAGGAACGTCGGGAATCTTTTCAGGAACGGGCCGTGTAAGGGTGACAGACAGGGAAGAAGGTTTGACTTTCACGGAATAAGAATTCCTATATTCGCAGGCAACAGCAATCATGAATTACCTAGCCGACCGGGTTTCCTGGATCAATGAATCACAGACCATTGCCATGGCCAAGGCCGGGCGAGAGCTCAAAGCCAAAGGCCACGATGTGATCAACCTGAGTTTTGGAGAACCCGATTTCAATACTCCGCTTCATATCCGCAATGCCGCCAAACAGGCTATTGACGATGGATACACCTTTTATACGCCGGTTCCCGGGTACCCGGAACTGCGGGAGGCGGTAGTCAACAAGTTAAAGCGCGATAACGACCTGGATTATTCCATGAACCAGGTGGTAGTGAGTACGGGGGCCAAACATAGTATTATGAATGTTATCATGGCCACTGTGAACCCCGGTGAGGAAGTGATTATTCCCACCCCTTATTGGGTGAGTTATTCGGAAATGGTAAAACTGGTAGGAGGGGTACCGGTGTTTGTCGAGGGATATGCTGATGCGGCCTTTAAGATCAGTCCGGAACAACTGGAAGCGGCAATTACCCCCAAAACCAAAGCCTTCCTCTTTTCATCTCCTTCCAATCCTACGGGAATGGTATACAGCAGGGAAGAACTGGCTGGGTTCGCCGAAGTTTTCCGACGCCATCCTGAGATTGTAATCATCTCCGACGAGATCTATGAATACATCAATTTTAACGGAGCCCATCAGAGTATTGCCCAGTTTGAAGATTTGTTGGACCGGGTTGTGGTGGTCAATGGGGTCTCCAAGGGGTTTGCCATGACCGGTTGGCGGATCGGGTATATTGCCGCCCCCTTGGAAATTGCTGCAGCTTGCGAAAAACTTCAGGGCCAGTTTACCTCAGGGCCCTGCTCTATAGCACAACGTGCTTCTATAACTGCTTTGACAGCACCGCTTACTTCGGCAATTGAGATGAAGGAAGCTTTTCACCGGAGGCGCGACCTGGTACTGGAGCTTCTGCTTGAAATACCCGAATGGAAATGCAGTACACCGGAAGGGGCATTTTACGTATTCCCCGATATATCTGCCTGTTTCGGAAAAAAACACAGCGGGGGAGAGATTCGAACATCCAACGATCTCTGCCTGTATATCCTCAACACCTGTTTTGTTTCACTGGTTCCGGGAGAAGCTTTCGGAGCCCCGAACTGCCTGCGGCTTTCTTATGCTGCCAATGATGAGGTGCTTCGGGAAGCGATCCGGCGAATTGCGGAAGCCATCAAAGCTCTTGGCTGATGAATAACTGGGAGTCACTTTTTCATAAATTCAATGACCTGCGCGTGCTGGTAATCGGCGACCTGATGGTAGATTCTTACCTGTTCGGTAAAGTCGACCGCATTTCTCCCGAAGCGCCGGTTCCGGTAGTTTCGGTGGAGAGAAGAGAATCCAGACTGGGCGGAGCGGCCAATGTGGCGCGAAACCTCCGTGCGCTGGGTGCTTCCGTAACCATTGCCTCTGTTTTGGGAAAGGATGAGCAGGGACAGGTTCTCAAAGGGCTTCTGGAAGAGGAACAGATTAATACGGGTGGATTGCACCACAGCGAAACCCGCCGCACAACGGTAAAACACCGGATCATCGGGAACAATCATCAGATGCTCAGGGTGGATGACGAAGACCTGCATGACCTGAATCAGGAGGAGGAAAGAGCGGTATGGACCTGGCTGGAAGCCAACCTGAAAGATTTCTCTGTGGTGGTGTTTGAGGATTATGATAAGGGGACGCTCAATGAGAGCCTGATCGGGAAGGTGATAAACAAAGCCAATAAACTGGGTATACCCACCGTGGTGGATCCCAAGAAGCGGAATTTCCTTTCCTATAAAAAAGCCACCCTGTTCAAACCGAACCTGAAGGAAATCCGGGAAGGCCTTAAGCTGGACAGTAACCTGAAAGAGAAAGAGGAACTGGAGGCTGCTGTGAATCAGCTTATGGATATGCTGGAAGCGCGCATGGTGATGGTAACGCTATCGGAGCGGGGTGTGCTGATCAGCGACGGGAAAGAACAGATCCATCTTCCGGCGCATGTACGTAACATCGCCGATGTCTCCGGAGCAGGCGACACCGTGGTAAGTGTGGCGGCTTTGTGCCTGGCAGCCGGTGCCGGAATGCATGAAACCGCCTTTCTTTCGAACCTTGCCGGCGGTTTGGTCTGTGAAAAAGTTGGTGTGGTTCCGGTAGAAAAAACGAAATTGCTGCAGGAAGCAAGCAAACTGAGCTGAAATGTTCGGACTGAGGCAAAAGATCAACCTCTTCATCTTTGAGAACAAACAACTGATCACCAAACTCATGGGGTGGATCATTGCCGTAAGCTCGGTAATTACCGTGGCTTCCCTGGTCTATTACCATGGTTTTGAACATAGCCTGGAACAGCAGGAAGCGTTGCTGAATATTAACCGTTCCTTTTTTGCGGTTTTTATCCTGAATTACCTGATTCGTATGGCCTTTACCCTGGAAAGGGGCGCCTTTCTGCGCAGTACCTGGGTAGAGGGCACACTGCTCGGTTTGGTCGTCGTCAATTTTATTTCTTACCGACTGTTCGGGTTTCCCATCATCGCAAGAAGTTTTGAAGCATTGGGCTGGGATGGCTTCGAGCCCTACTACGTATTTTTCATACAGTGTTATCTCCTTCTGCTGATTGTACTGGAGGTGGTCAAATCCTTTCAGCGTCTTGGACAGCTCAAACTCAGACCGACTACCATATTTCTGATCTCTTTTCTGTTGCTTATCCTGAGTGGTACCTTTTTGCTGATGCTTCCGGCTCTTTCCTCAGGCGACGGGCTCAGCTTTATTGATGCTTTGTTTACCAGTACATCCGCTTCCTGTGTTACGGGACTGATCGTGGTGGATACGGCAACCTTTTTCAATGCCAAGGGACAAGCGCTGATTCTACTCCTTTTCCAGGTTGGGGGATTGGGGATCATTTCCTTTGCTACCTTCTTTGCCACTTTTATGAAAAAAGGGGTGGGGTTGCGGCAACAGGGCATGTTGAAAGAACTGTTCGACAATGAATCGCTGTTGGGTACGGTATCCCTGCTCCGCAAGGTAGTTTTGTATACCGTTTCCATTGAGTTAATTAGTGCGATCCTGGTCTATAATTTCTGGGGAAATTATTCTTTCGATAGCGAAGGACAGCGTGTGTTCTTTTCTTTGTTTCACGCGATATCCGCTTTCTGTAATGCCGGTTTTTCGCTGTTTAGTAATGGACTGGCAGAAGCGGGTGTACAACAGAATTATATGCTGCATATGTGTATTGCGGTGACCATCTTTTTCGGTGGGTTAGGTTTCCCGGCCATGCGTGACATTTTCGAGATCCGGAATGTGCGGGAACGCCTGAGCAAACCCTGGAAAAAATGGAAGCTCAGTACCCAGATCGCGTTTTACGGTTCCCTGATCCTGGTGGCGTTTGGTGCGCTGATGTTCTACCTTCTGGAGCGTCATAATACCCTTGCAGGCGAATCCGCTATGCCCGCAGTGATCACCTCCGTATTTCAATCCGTTACCACCCGTACTGCAGGTTTCAATACCGTAGACATCTCCCGGATAGCAGCTCCCACATTGGTTATTTTTATCTTTCTCATGTTTGTTGGAGCCAGTTCAGGCGGTACGGGAGGAGGGATTAAAACCTCCACTTTTGTGGTGATCTTTTCGGCGATCCTGGCAACGGTATCCGGCCGCAAGGATGTAACTCTGGGTCGCAGATCCATTTCCAAAGAACTGATCTATAAAGCCTTTGCTGTGTTCATTTTCTCAGCAACCTTTATTTTTATCTGTGTGGTTTTGCTGGCTATTGCAGAGCCCGGGATTCCGCTGCAACAGCTGGTCTTTGAGGAGGTATCGGCCTTTGCAACGGTAGGCCTCTCTACGGGGATTACCGCACAACTTTCTGACTTCAGTAAAGTGGTGCTGATCCTGTCCATGTTCATCGGACGGATCGGGGTGCTCTCCCTGGCGTTTTCCCTAAGTGTGCCGGTAAAATCTACTTCGTATCAATACCCCAAATCGCATATCATGATCGGTTAGGAGGATTCCGGTCCCCACCAATTCCATCCGCTTGGTCGATAATGACGGGCTTCCTGCCGAGGGTACTGTGTTCCATTCTCTTCTTGACTTAAATTTGACGCATGCGCCGCATCCGCCTCTTTTTCCAATTGGGCATGGAGAGTTTTCTCATGGCCGCAAATGCGTTGTGGGTCAATAAGCTCCGTTCCGTGCTTTCCCTGGCGGGTATTTCCATCGGGATATTCTGTATTGTACTTGTATGGACTTTTGTGGATTCCATGGAAGCCAATATCAACCAGGCATTTGAAGGTATGGGGCAGAATGTGGTTTATATTCAGAAATGGCCCTGGGAGTTTTCCAATGATTACCCTTGGTGGAAATACATGAACAGGCCCCGAACCAATTACCGGGAATCGCTGCTGTTGCAGGAAAGGCTGAGGGAAACCCCGGGGATTGAAGAAGTGGGTTTTATGTTCCGGTTTTACGGAAGGAGTATCAAAGCCAGCGGCAACAGCCTCGACCATATCAGTGGGTTAGGAGTAGGCAGCGAATACGAACGTATCAATAAGGTAGACATCGAATACGGCCGTTTTATCACGGAAAGTGAGGCCAGGCTGGGTTCAAGCGTGATCATCCTGGGGCAGAAACTGGCCGTTGATCTGTTCGGCCAGCCGGATGTAACGGGTAAAGAGGTACAACTGTTCGGAAGAAAACTCACCGTTATCGGGGTGATGGAAATGCAGGGGAAAAGCCTTTTGGGTTCCAGTGCGGATAACTCGGTATTTGTCCCTTACCAACTGGTAAGGAAAGTAACCAATACCCGTTGGGGAGGAGAGCCGAGTATTCTGGTTAAGATGAGCCAGGACATGTCTCCCGAACAAATGGAAATGAGCATTCGGGGAACCATGCGATCCATACGCAGACTGAAACCCCGCGACGACGATAACTTCGCCATGAACAAGATCACAATGCTCACCAATGTGATCAAGGGAGTTTCCGGTGCCATGAATGTGGGTGGCGGGATTATCGGCATCTTCTCAATACTGGTGGGAGGGTTCGGTATTGCCAATATCATGTTTGTTTCGGTGCGGGAACGTACCAACCAAATCGGGATTCAGAAAGCCCTCGGGGCTACGCGTGGCTTTATCCTGTTCCAGTTTCTTATTGAATCGGTTATGCTGTCTTTATTCGGTGGATTGATCGGAGTGATGTTCGTGATAGTTGCCGCATGGGCGCTGACTGCCGCTATGGATATTGAGGTATTCCTTTCTTCCTGGAATTTCCTGCTCAGTAACCTGATCTCAGGAGGGATCGGACTTCTTGCCGGACTTATTCCCGCCATATTCGCGGCCTGGATGGATCCGGTGGAGGCAATTCGCTCCAAATAAAGATACCCGCATAAACGTTGTGCTTATATTTGTATTTCCATGAAGATCTCCAATGAATCGAAAGTAGGCATATTTGCCGCGATCGCCATTACCATACTAATCCTCGGTTACAATTATATGAGGGGGCGCGATTTGTTTAGCTCCACCCGCACCTATTATGCTGTGTTCAACAGTGTCGACGGACTGATCGCCTCTAATCCGGTGCTGATCCACGGATACCGTATCGGGCAGGTTCGTGATGTGAAATTGCTGACCGGAGACAGCCTGCGCCTGTTGGTGCGGATCGAAGTGACCGGAGATGTCGAAGTGCCCAAAAATTCCGTGATCAAGGTGTTCAGTTCCGACTTCTTCGGGAGTAAGGCCGTTGAACTGGTCCTGGGAGATTCTCCCGAAATGGCACAAAACAGGGATACCTTGAACCATTTTATGGAACCGGGACTGGTGGAAAACCTGAATAAGATCACTGCTCCCCTCCGGGAAAAGGTAAAAAGCATACTGAACGGGCTCGACAGTGCTTTTAATGATGAAAACCAAAAAGCCCTGGCGGAGGCAATGGAAAAGCTGCCCCGTACCATGACCACCCTGAATCAAACCTTGCATTCCGTGCAAAATACGGTGGATGGAAAGCTGAACGTACTGTTGCAGAAGGCCATCGAAATCGAACAGATGATCCTGGCCAACGAGGCGGAAATCAAGAATACCTTTACCAACCTGAGTAATTTCAGTGATACCCTGGCTGCGATACGTTTGCAATACACCATGGATAGGGCAAACTCCGTTCTGGAAGCCCTGGACACTACCCTCAATAATATCAACAACGGCACGGGAACCTTAGGGCAGCTGGCCCAGAACCGCGAACTGTACGACGAGATGAACCGGGTAAGCAAAGACCTCGATGCCCTGCTTAAAGACCTGAAAGCTCACCCGAAACGTTACGTACACTTCTCCATCTTTGGTAAAAAGGAAAAGAAGTAGCACACGTACGCTTAGAAGGTCCATTCCGTGATGTTGATCGTTTTGGCTACCCCGAAAGTGACATAGGGTTGTGTGATCGGTGCGAGGTTTCCTCTTAGGTCCAGGTAGAACTGGATTCCCGGTTTTTTCAGCAGGTAGGTGGTCTGAAAATTATAGTACATGGAGACTCTGCTGCGGGTAAGCAGTTCTCCGGAGAAATTGTTTTGCAGACTGATCCCGGTTTCAGCCCGGCAGAGAAGCATAAACTTAGGGTTATCGCGGTAGTAGGTAAACCCCGGACCGAAATACCCTTCATGCAATTCGTATATGAAACGACGGCCTTCCAGGTTTCTTCTTGGGGTAACCTGCTCCGGCTGTCCGGCAACCCGAACACTGTCGGAGGCCGTTACATTATAGGTGATATCCACGGTGGATTTACGGTACAGGTACTGTGCATTGAAGTGCATGAGCAGCGCCAGTTTGTTCTTTTTTCCTTTATGGCTGAGCGTAAAATGCGGACTGATGAACAGGTGGATGTTTTCAAACGTACTGAAACGGTTCTGGTTGAATCGCCTGGTTTCACGGATCAGGGTATCTGGGGAATAGGGAAGCTGGGCGGTAGTGGTCAGATCAAACCCGCTACTGTCGCGACTGAAGCTGCGGGAACTGACTGCCCCGGTGTATACACCCCATGAACCATTGTTGGGTTTGTAATCGAAGTAATTGATATTAAAGAACAAGCCATTAAGGGCAGGTGCTTTCAGCATATCCAGGTTTCCACCGGCTGCAATCATCAGTTCGAACTCCGGGGTGTCCGGTTCGGGTTTTTCAGAAACGGCCTTTTTCGGTCGGATCAGATGCAGGACAGCACTGGAGGTTCCAAGTTCAACAGTAGTGTCGCCTTCAGTCTTTTCCAGGCTGAGCAGAACAAGGGTGGATTCCCCTTCTTTGAGATCGGTTTCCAGGGCAACCCGAAAACTCGATTGTTCTTTTTCGGCAAGGCTAACCGACATTCCTGCAAGGGTTTTTACTTTTTCTTCAGCGGCACACCGAGTGCTTAGTGTGATAACAGGGGCTATAGAAGGCCGGTATTCCATAACTGTTACTTTCAGTGGGATACGTATGGAAATATCGCTTTCCGACCCAAGGGTATCGTAATACTCAAATTGCCCGAAGCCTACTTTGTATTGGGCTTGCAGGGATTGAAAGGCAGCCAGGAGGAGGCAGCCAAGCAGGGAGATGGATGCTTTCATAGGTTTTTGTTTCAAATGTTCAGGAAATCAATGGTTTAAGACATACTGAATATTCGGTATATCGAATAAACTTTGTAAAGCAAAGTGCTTTTAATAAAATTGCTCTTTGAATATTCAGATCATGAAAACAAACCTGCTGCAAGAGAAATTGTCCCTGAGGTTCCATGCCGGTTGGGGTATGCTGCTCATCTCCTTCCTGATTTACCTGATGCTGCCGTCGCAGTTGCAGGAAACCGGCGATCCTTTCACCGGAGCATTTATGCTCAACTACATTTTCAGCCTTGTTTATGGGGTTATTCTGCTCTTTGATTTTTTCTTCCGGAAATCCAAACCGGTTTCCCGGGTGGAATGGATGTTCTGCGTTCTGTTGTTTACGGTGAGTGCTTTTGCCCTGAACCGGAGTATGCTGGTTTTTGCCCGATTCCCAGCCTGGCTGGATGTATATACCCTGGTATCGGCATTTACCCTGCTCCTCCTGCCTTTTGACGGGTTTCTGCCTCGCTGGGTAAGGGTGGTTCTGTATTTCCTCAGTGGAGCCGGGATTCTTCATGCCTTCTATTTCAGCATTGTTTTAATCCCGCTTATGCCGATAGGCTTGGTGGGAGCAATTTTTTTCGGGGTATCGCTGCATGCATTCGTTCCATTCGGGTGGCTGTGGCACTATGCCCGTAAATTGCTGGAAGACGGAGCCAAGCGCATTTTTATCGTACCCTTTATCCTCGGTTTGTTGCTCCCGTTAACCTTTCTGGTTTATTACCTGAATCGCTGGAATGTCATACAAGCCGATATCCGCGATGCCATGGCGCATTATCACCTCATTGGCAATGATGAACTGCCTTTCTACGTAGACCTGGCCCAGTCCTTACCCTCAAGTCCTTTGGTGGAGGAAATCCTACTCAGTCCTTATCAGGGGCAGAGGGCTATCGGGTGGAGCACTCTTTCCGGAGGGAATAACGACCGCAAGTTTCATGATCCGCTGGCCACACTTGCTTCCGGGCTTTTCGGTGAGTTGAATCTGGACGGCAGTGAACTGGAAAAACTGGTGCAGATCCGCGCCGATTACCGCCATGAAACCAATACCCGCTACTGGACAGGTCAGAATCTCCGAACCGATGCCATGACCACAGAAATCGAGCTGATGCCGGAGTACCGGTTGGCTTATGTGCAAAAAACCTTATCCATATACAACGATGGGAAAAACAGGAGCAGGGAGGTTTGGTTTCCCAGAAACACCCAGGAAGCGGTGTATTCGTTCTACTTGCCCGAAGGCAGTATCGTTACATCTCTTTCACTATGGGTAGATGGCAAAGAGAGAAAATCGCGATTGAGTACCCGACAGAAAGCTACCGACGCCTACAGGCAGATTGTCGGGGTGCAGCAAAGAGACCCGGCTCTGGTCCACTGGCAGGAAGGAAACCGAGTGAGCGTAAATGTGTTTCCCTGCACGACCAGTGAAAAGAGACAGTTCCGGATTGGGTTTACCACACCACTTATACATGATGGTGACAAAGTAACTTTTTCAAATCCCTGGTTCCGCGGTCCGGATCTCCGGGATTGCCGTGAGGCCATTCGTATTCGTGCGGAAGGAGAAGAACTCACCGGTTTGCCTGAAGGTTTCCGGAAGGAAGGAGACCGGTTCTATACGTATGAAGGGGATGCATTAAAAAACTGGTCGTTTTCCGCTCCGGTTAGGAAGCTCTCCGGTAACGGCTTTTATTTCAACGGAACACGCGTTGGCGTCCGGGAAGCTAAATCGGAGGTCCGGCAAACTCCTGTGACAGATTTGTACCTGGATGTGATGAGAGACTGGGAAAAAGAGGAATACGACCGCATTCTGGATATGCAGGACGAAAGGCGTGTTTACATTTTTGACCCGATGCCCATGCAGGTTACTAACGCCAATCGGGAGGAAGTTTGGGACAAGTTGAAAAACAGACCCTTCTCTCTTCCGCTTTTGTATGAAATCTATGATCCGGAACATGCACTGATCCTGACCAAATCCGGACAGCAAAGTCCGTTGTTGGAAGACCTGAAGGACAGCCGTTTTGCCGACCGCACCCGAGAGTGGTTCAAAAAGGGGGCTCCGGATATCCGGGTCATCAATTTTGGTGACGGTATGTCTGCCTTCCTGCGCAGCCTCCGGGAACTCGGGCTTATTCATTATGATAAAATGGAGCTGGAAGAGGCACTGAATGCCGTGCAGTCCGGACAATTCCGTTACTGGGAAGAATCGGAAACACGGGTAGTACTGCCCGAGTCACACCTTACCCTGGTCAGAGAACCTTCCGAGACCTGGAATGGTCCCAAGGCTCCGGATCATCTGCTTCGTCTGTTCGCTTACAATCATATCATGAAAGAACTGGGCTCCGATTATTTCTTTGCGGAGAGCTATGAAGATAGCTTCTTCCGCGAGGCAGAAGAAGCCTATGTGCTTACTCCTATGACCAGCCTGGTAGTACTGGAAACGGATTCCGATTACGAAAGACAGGGTATCGGGGAGAACCACAATACATTGGGGAATGCCGGTATTCTGGGAGGTGGGGCTGTACCTGAACCGCATGAGTGGGTTTTGATCATTCTGGTTGCCGCATTTATAGCATGGAAACTTGGGCTCCCGCATTACGTCAAACAGCTTTTCCATGCCTGAATTAATTAAACATCGGGCAGTTGTACTTCTTACTCTCGGGTTGGTCCTTGTCAGCAGTATATGGCTACTTAAGGATCAACTGGCGGGAATGAATGCTCTCCTTCTATTGCTTGCTCTTCCGGTGGTGCTTCAACCGGAACGGAAACAAAGAGGGGGGCTCAGGTATTTCTTTGTGTCCTTGCTATTTGTAATGATCTACAGGGTTGCCGGCATTAGCAGTGCCCTGTATTTTTCTCTGGGTGCCTTGTTTTTGTTTGTGGTAGATACCGGATGGGGACGGGTCAATTTTGCATCCTTCCTGGTACTGTTATCCCTTTCACCTTTGCTGGGATATGCCTCGGAAGTTTTTACGTATCCCATTCGGGTTCAGTTGAGCGAAACAGCCGGTTGGCTTTTTTCCCAAATGCAGATACCCATCTCCAGCAAAGGCTCTCTTTTTATCCTTGCCGATGGAACGGAGTTTCAGGTGGATACTGCCTGTATCGGTATCCGTATGCTGAACACAGGACTGTGCCTGGGACTTCTTTCTCTGGCATTTGCCGAACGCAATAGCAATAAGCGGTTGAGTGCCGGGTTTACGCTACTGGTGCTCTGGATCACACTTGGACTGGTGCTGCTGAGTAACCTGTTTCGTATCATGGCGCTGGTATATTTCCGGATACCTCCGGGTTCGGTTTGGCATGATGGTGCGGGTTTGCTGGCCTTGCTCCTCTATGTGGTAGTGCCCATATACGGTACCTGTAAACTGATGGTCAGGGAATACGGTCATACGGCAGCACAGGAGAACACTGAAAAAAAGAAAACGGGGATGCCGACCTGGAGTTTTCCATTACTGACCCTGGTTATTCTGGTTCCGTTGGTCTTTTTCCCGCGTTCGGATCAACAAAGCGGACAAGGGACACTTCCTGGTTTATCTGTGCCCGGTTTTGAACTCAGGGAGGAGTTTCCCGGGGTCTTATGCGGTAGGAACCCGAATGCCCTCTTATATGTGAAGGCCATTGAAGGGCCTTTACGCAGTGGCCATCCGCCACAAATCTGCTGGACGGCAAATGGGTTCAAACTCAGTCACTTTTACTACGGAAAAATTCTTGGTAAAAGGATCGCCTTCGGAGTGCTGAAAAAAGGCGACACAGTTCAGTATACGGCCTGGTGGCATGATAACGGTACCTACCAGACCGCCGATGATCTGGAATGGAGGTGGAAGTGGGGACCTCCTTTTTATACGGTAAATATCACCTGCTCAAGCGAAAAGGAGCTGAAAGAGCAGTTAGTGAATTTTCTCACAGAAAACCCGATTGCTCAGAACAGATAAATAATCATAAAAAAACCTAAAT
>CAXPEB010000049.1:0-7485 GCA_964215915.1 Bacteroidia bacterium | reverse complement strand
GTAGTAGCCAATATTATTCAGGATAAGGCCTTTCTCATAGGGACTTTCTGAATAGTTCAATGCCTGCCTGAATTTTTCTATGACTTCTTCGTATTTCCCCTTTTTCTCAAGTTCAAATCCTTCATTCTGCAATTGATTCACCGTGTTAAGTCTGAAGATTGAATCCATATCCAAATAGTCATGTCCATTTGCCTTCAACCATTCAAGACCCTTTTCGAATTCTTCGGTCATTTCCTTTGAGAAGAAGGTTTTCCATTCTTCACCCGTTTTTTGTTGAACAAAACAAAGTGAGGCCATGATAAAGGCATAGACTTCCAGTGGGATTTTAGGTGTGTAATTTTTTAGTTCTGTCAGGAGAACATCTGTACTGCGAACAGAGGTAACACGACTTGGATTATGGAAGAGTCCGAGCCCGAAAAAACAGGAGGCAAGGTGTTGAATGAGATAGTCGTCATTTTCCTCCAGTTCAAAAATTCCGGAATAATTAAGCAGGGCAAGACTGAATTTATCAGCGATTTCCGTGTATAAATTCAGAGAGTCGTTCCTGATTCCATTTTGGATTATTAGAAGGTAGTTCCCTGTTTCTTCGCGAAGGAGCCTGCATTCGTCATTTGCATTGGCATAAGCATGCGGAACGATTTCACTGCTTCGAATATCCTGCTCCCATTCTATCCGAAATAAGCTCTCGGGTAAATGGTGCAGGCTACATAAATCAGCAAGAAAATGTTCTGCCTGACTATCCCGGGTTCCAAAGCTTTTAGGAAAGTTACCGGCATTGAATTCCAGCAGGGATAACCCTGTGTGCCCATAAGCCTCGATAAGCCAGTTAATGCAGGTTAATACCCAGTTGAGGTCTTTATCGGTAATTCCCGGAACTTGGAAGTCTTGCTCTGAAGAATGCTTTGTGTTAAGGAATGACGGCCACTTCACAGGCCTCAAATTAATTGAAAACTCTCAATGAACCGCATTAAAACGGCGGTTGATCCTCCGGCCCTTCCGGCTCGAAGTCCACATCGCTGTCCATATCGTTCATCCGGGAAGGCACCGTAATGATGCCGGGAATATTGAAGTCTTCATTCAATCCGAAATCTCCTCCCATGGAAGCGGTCATGTCGTCGTCGGCAAACTTTCCGTACTGCCCGATGAATCGGGTGCGGATGTCAGTAGTTTGGCCATGGCGGTTCTTGGCCACAATAATATCGGCCTTTCCCTGCGTGGGGGTTCCGTCCTCAAATTCGGTGAGCTTGTAATATTCCGGGCGGAAGATAAAAAGTACCATATCCGCATCCTGTTCGATAGAACCGGATTCCCGGAGGTCAGAAAGCTGGGGCCTTTTGTTACCGCCACGGGTTTCCACAGCCCGGCTGAGCTGCGACAGGGCAATTACCGGTACATCCAGCTCTTTGGCCATGGCCTTGAGTGAGCGGGAGATGAGGGAGATCTCCTGTTCCCGATTGCCATTGCTCTTTTCGTCGCCACGCATCAGCTGCAGGTAGTCGATGATGATCAGGTCAATATCATGCTGTGCTTTGAGGCGGCGGCATTTGGCTCTGAGCTCGAATATGGAAATGGCAGGAGTATCATCGATAAACAGGCGGGCTTCCCCCAGTTTCGATAACCGGGTAGCCAGCTGCTCCCAGTCCTGGTTAGAAAGTTTTCCGCTACGCAGGTTCTCCTGGTTGATCTCGGCTTCTGCGGATATAAGTCGCAGGGCCAGCTGAACGGCCGACATCTCCAGGGAGAATACAGCCACTCCTTTGTTATGATCGGCAGCGGCATTGCGTGCCATGGTGAGGGTAAGGGCCGTTTTACCCATACCCGGCCTGGCGGCCAGGATAACCAGGTCGGAGCGCTGCCAGCCACTGGTGAGGGAGTCGAGGTCAAACAATCCGGAAGGAACCCCGGTGAGGCTGCTCTCGTGTTGCTTGGCATTCTCAATGGTTTTGAGGGCTTTGGACAAGATATCCCGAATACTTTCCGCGTTTCGTTTGATGTTTTCCTCGGCAATGGCAAAGACATCACTTTGGGCTTTGTCCAACATCTTCAATACATCGGCGGTTTCGCTGAATGCCTCGGTGGCCATTTCTGAGCCGATACGAATAAGCTGACGCTGAATGTATTTCTCCGTGATGACCCTCGCATAGTATTCCACGTTGGCTGCAGAAGAAACACGGTTGGTAAGTTGTGTGATATAGAAGGCTCCACCGACGGCTTCCAGCTTGCCTTCCTGGCGCAACTGCTGGGTTACGGTGAGGATATCGACGGGCTTTCCTGCTTCAAAAAGAGAACGGATCACGGTCCATACCTCCTGATGAGCATCCGTATAAAAATGATGCGGCCTGAGAATCTGCAACACTTCCGTGAGAGAATCCTTTTCCAGCATCACTGCACCCAGAACCGCTTCTTCCAGATCAGGGGCCTGCGGAGGTAGTTTTCCTTGTATGACAGACTCTCCCGGCAGGGTGGTGGAGGTTCTTTTTCTGCTTCTTTTTTCCGGCTCGTTCATCTTTCCCGCTTCGAAAATACGTGACGTAGGGTGCAGATAAAAACGGGAAGCGTACGACTTTCTGAATGGCAACCGGTCTGAAAATAGTTACCCACAGGTAATCGGAATTTGTGAATTAAATGTGGGTAACGGAAGCACACCCGCCAAACCCGTTGAAAATAAAGCGGGTATTATCCACAATCGGGAAAAGGCCTTTTTCCAGACTCCGGTGGAAAGCCTGTAAATACGCAGACTGGGCAAAAGCAAAAAAACCAAAGGAATCGAATTTTGTTAACGGATTCCGGGTATTTCTTACAAAGCAAAATTCTACCAACGGACTTAAGTTAAGACGGGCTTAATAATGAATCCCAATTCGCAGACGTAACTTCGCGACCGAATCGCATTGACAAAAACCTTTTCATGCGGAAAATAGCACTAGTCGTTTTTACCATACTGGCTCTGGGTGTACGGGCTCAGGTACCCTTTGATCAGAAGGCCACGAATACCGGGCAAATCGGGTTATCCCTTTCCAATGTAGGAACCCTGGGAAGACCCCAGGTGGTTACCACCAATAGTGGACTTCCCTCCATGGAATACCCGTTGGGATCAGGGATCAATCATTTGTTTGAAGCAGGTATATGGATAGGAGTCCGGGTAAACGGACAAACCCGTGTTTCGTCTTCAGCCGTGGATGCCCCTTCGGGATATCGTGCAGGATTGGCAGGATTTGAATTCACACCGGTAAGCCTGATCACCGAAAGGTCTTCGCTGACCTCTAGTCCGGTATTTAGCAACAGCGCCATTTCCCACCAGGATTTTACCACCCGGATCACCGATAGAAACGTGGTGATCCCCGGAACGGGCACCCCTATCAGCGGCCATGATTTTCCGCTTAAAGCGGATGTGGAAGTCAATGCCTATGCCTGGAACTTCAGCTTTGCCGATTACTTTGTAATTGTTGACTATACCATCACCAACAACTCAAACGACCGTTGGGATTCGGTATGGGTTGGAAACTGGAACGATCTGGTTGTCAGGAATCTGAATGTGACACAAGACGGTGGTTCTGCTTTCTATAACAAAGGAGCCGGTTTTTTTACAGACAGTCTGCAAACGATCTCGGTATACCAGAAATACGGAGACGATATTGACTTTACCGGGAATTATGCCTCTATGCGCGTTCTGGGTGCCGAATGGCGAAATATGTTTTTCCATCCGGATAACGCGCAGCAGTTCATAGACAGTGGCTATCCTGCACCGACCGTGACTGGCAATTTCTGGCTGTTCGGATCCTCGTCTTCCAATGATTTTGTGCCGCCCTCCGATGACCTCACCCGGTATGAGCGCCTGTCGAAAAGTATGAATTTTGGTTCTGCCAGTGTGCGCACCCAGTTGGGTATAGGAAGTAACCTTATTCAGCTGGCGGCGATCGGTCCTTTTGTAAGCATCGAACCGGGTGAGACCTTTCATTACACCGTGGCGTATGTGGCTTCGAAGATGAACAGTACGCCACAGGGCGGACAGGCCGTGGATAACCAGGAAGCCCGTGAAGAATTGTATAAAAACCTGGGATGGGCCTACCGTACCTATCTGGGTGAAGACGTAAACGGCAACGGCCGGCTGGATGCCGGGGAAGACCTGAACGGCAACGGCCAGCCCGACCGCTATGTATTACCCGAACCTCCGGCAACGCCGAAGGTGCGTGTGGTTCCAGGCGATAAAAAAGTATCCATATACTGGGATGAATCGGCCCTATATTCCATAGACCCTATTTCCAAAAAAGCCGATTTTGAAGGATTTCGTCTTTACAGGAGTAATCCTGGTGATGACCTGGAACTTGATCTGGTCAATTCCGCCAACTTGCTGGCTCAATGGGATTCCGCCGGGAATTCCATCGGATTCAATAATGGGTTCACTGCCATACGGCTTAGTCAGCCGGTTTACTTTGACGGGGATTCCACTCCGTATTGGTACCGTTACGAAATGAACGGATTACTCAACGGATGGCAGTATTTATTTATCGTTACGGCTTTTGACGAAGGCGATGCGGAACTGAACCTGCCTCCCCTGGAATCTTCCTTTACTCAGAACTCGCTACGCGTTTTCAGCGGATCGGAAACGCAGGCCATAGAAAGCCGTGATCAGGAGAATAAAGTGGGGGTATACCCCAATCCATACCGGACCGGTGCAGCCTGGGATGGAACCGGGTCGCGCAATAGGAAGCTTTATTTTACCCACTTACCGGAACGTTGTACCATTCAGGTTTACACGGTTTCCGGCGACCTGATAACCCGTATCGAACACGATGCTTCTACCTATACCGGTGAGGATATCGGTTGGTTCGACGACCTCAGCAACCCGGAAAGAACCCGCTTCAGCGGGGGCGAACATGCCTGGGACCTGCTTTCCTCCACCAAAACATCCGTAGCACAAGGAACCTATTTTTTCACCGTATACGATAAAGAAACCGGTAAGGTTCAAACCGGAACCTTCGTCATCCTTAAATGATTATGAAAAAAAGAATAATACAACTCGTATTTTCTCTGCTGATCGCCGGGTCGGTCAGCGCTCAGTACCCCTTGGTACCCATTGATTCAATCCAGTTTATGAGTCCGACGAGACTCAGCCAGGTGCAGTTCGGAGTGGCCGGACAGGACAATACCCTGCCGGATTACATCGAGCCGACTTTCAAGAACCCCACTTTCGGCGATACCGTTATAGTGGAGGGAGTAGTGGTGTATGACCCGATCTCCTATGGCTTGAGTACCAGCAGGGAAGCCGCCTGGATTCAGCGTCCCGGAACGGGAGACTGGGCAGGAATACAGATTATGTATGACTCCGGTGCAGTGCCGGTAAACCAGAACGTGGTGCAGTTCAAGCAGAACATGAAAAAGGGGCGTACGGTACGCGTTACCGGCGTGATCCGCCATTTTCAGGGAGAAACCCAGCTTACCGTGATCAATGTTCCCGTTCAGGTAGTGTCTCTCGGGCCAACTGCCATTACACCCAAAGTGGTGAAGGTGGAAGACCTGATGCAGAATATCAGCGGTACCCAGACACCCCAGTTTGTAACCGGCGAACCATTGGAAGGAATGTATGTAGAGATCCAGAATGTGATTTGTTACAATCCTGCCCCCGGTTCCGGACCGCGTTACCAGTGGTCGGTTCAGGATGCCAACGGTAACCGTCTTCCGATACGCGATGTTTCGGGATATTTCCGTAACGATGATCTGGACGATGATCCCAATACCCCTGTTCCTTATGCCCCTCCGGCCAATGGTGCCATCATTCCCTCTATCCGTGGAATAATTACCGAGGCAGGTAACGGCGGGTTTAAGACCTATTATATCGCACCCCTGTTGCCGTCAGACGTGGCGACTCCGGTGGAACCTCCTTCCATCGCCAATGTATACCGTACTCCGGCACAGGCTACTTCTTCCGATCAGGTGAAGATTCGCGCCGAGATCACCGATAAAGGCACGGTTACTTCTACAACACTGTACTACGCCGATTACAACAGCAGTACCTTCACCCAGGTCACCATGAACAATATCGGTGGCGACTGGTACGAAGGGACTATACCCGCATTCCCGAATAACAGCTTTGTGAAGTACTATATCGGTGCGGTAGATGATGACGGCTTCACTGCATACGCACCGGATTCCATTGCCGATAACTCCGCATACCGGGTGGTGGATCAGATCACCAGCATCAAGCAACTGCAGGAGACACCATTCCCTAACGGGGCTTCTCCCTTTGCCTATGATACCTTGAGTAATATAGCCATCAAAGGACTTGTGGTTTCGGGTATTCAGGACCATGATCTGGGTGTAATAGCTGTTCAAAGTGAGGCAGGTCCGTGGGGAACCATCTTCGTGCGTTTCACCACCGGCGACGGCATCATCAGCTGGAGAAGGGGAGACTCGGTAATGATCAATAAGGGTATTGTTACCGAACGTATTCCGCTTAGCAGCAATCCATTCGGACGTACCAGCAACACCGGGGTAACCTACCTGGAAGAGATCGGGGAAAACGGCTGGAGCTTTATTTCCCGCTGTAACCCGGATGCCACTCCCTATATGCTGCCTTTTGATTCTCTGATGTCAACCACTTTTGACAAAGAGCCTTATGAGAACCTGCTTTTGGAACTCAATGATGTATGGGTGGTACAAAAGAATGCCGATTCCGTGATCGGAAGCAATTTCGGAGAGTTTGCCGTGAACCCGGACGTAAATGCGCCCACCGGTTTCCGTGCAGACGATTATGCCAATGACTTGTATGTAAACCGCGTCAGCGATTCCCTTAACCAAAACGGACTTGACTTCCTTCCCGTGTTCCGGGGAGTACTGGTGAATACCTTCGGTAACTGGAAATTCCTGCCGCGTAACCGTACGGATATGAGTAAAGCCGGAAACGTGATTCCTCCGTATCTGACCCTGATCGGCGCGGATACCCTGTTCATCCTCCGCGGAGAAAACATTAACGATCCGGGAGCTGAGGTCTGTGATGATGAATTAGGTTCGGCGATTACTGTGGATATAGATTCCAGCGGAGTAGATATCAACACCCTGGGAACCTATGAAATATTCTATAATGCCGAAGACCCTTCCGGCAATGAAGCAGAAGAACTGAACCGTTATGTGGTCGTAACCCAGGGATCTTCAGCAAAAGGTCCTGACGATCTGAAGCTGGTTCTGTATCCGGTTCCGGCCTCCAACAGCCTGAACATTCGTGTCGATGGTGCCGAAGCAGGTACCTGGAATATCCGGCTTGTTGACATGCAGGGAAAAACGGTACTTGTTCAAAAGGCTGAATCCGACGGAAGCGGACTGAATCAGCAGGTGGGACTATCTGCCGTTAAGCCCGGACTCTATCTCTGCCAGATTAGCAGGAATGGCGTCGTGATGACGGAAAAAGTTTCCGTATTGCGCTAGTCAAACAACGATTTTATGCCAAAAGCTGTCTAAACTATTAGGCAGCTTTTTTTGTTTACAGTTTAG
>CAXPEB010000048.1:0-16150 GCA_964215915.1 Bacteroidia bacterium | reverse complement strand
ATGAAAACAAGAAAAGGCGTATAAAACCTACTCAACTATTTATTTTCAACACCAGTCATTACCTAATTATTTAGCCAGAGTAAACAATCGGATTCCAAGAATTATTCAGACACCAGATTAACCCATGCCTCACGAGCCTGCGTGTACCGCTCATGACCGATCTCGCATTCCAGGGTTCCGCCGTCCATACGGATGGGTTGATTCGGTACCCTGTCGCTAAGCCACCAATCTCCCAACTCGTGCACTAACTCGGCATCTTCCTGATCCACTGCGTCCATATCCAACTCCAATACCCGAAGGAATTGTTTGGCCTGATGGGTATCTAGCGCCTTCGGCACCACCCAGGTACCGTTCTCTTTCTCCGGCCGCATCTGGGCATTCATGCGTATCACCCGGCTACTATCGCCGGAAGAAGCACTACCGCCGAGGAAGATATGCGCCATATAGGTAGCGGCATCGGGAGGTTCGGAAAGCACCAGTTGTGCCGACTTCTTCACTGACTCGGTCAGGTTGTCTTTGGGACGCTCTTTGATCAGGCGGTTGTTTTCCGCAGCCCCATCCATAGGAAGAAAATTGTTCCCTGTCCCGATGCTCAACACCTCTATTTCTTCTTCCGGGAAGCGACTCTTCAGTTCAGTGATACCCACCAACACCGGGTTATTATTGGCTCCCATGGCTCCATCCCAATAGCGGTAAACCTTTTTCCCTTCTCCGTCTTTGACAAAGGCAACTTTCACCGTACGGTCAAAATACAGGATAGGCGCATTGCTGGAGGCATTGATTGCATCTACGATACGGTAATGTTCGCGGTTGGTTGCCCCACGTGCCGCGCTGTCCTGGTTACTCCTGAAGAACTTTGCCCGGTCGCGGTCGAAATCGTACCCACAGATTACCAGGTCAGGCCGGATATGAAAAATATTAGCCACTTCGCACATGGGGATATTGCCCACGCCGGGAAGGGCTTGCAGTAAACCGGCCTCCTTACGTTCCGCCTTATACCGGGAGGCCAGTCCGGCAATGCTCAGCAGGCCTTTCACCGAAACGTATTCCCACCACTTATAGCGGTAGAATACGCCGGTACGGATTTTCTCATTGAGAAACAAGTCGGTGACTTTCCGGATATCGTCGTCCAGGTACTCAAGCATAGCAGCAAGCATCAGGCTCCCGCCGGAATTGGCTACTACAAGATCGAAATCGTTGAGAATGGTCCTGCACTTCGGTTCTTTACCCATGTACAGGTAGGTGTCGCGCAGTGCCATGGATTGCAACAGCGCCCAGGTCCCTCCTCCATCGAGAGACAGGATACGTTTTGTCATGTTTGCCGGGGGTTTTCTCAAATTTCAGAAAGCCCATCCGGATTTCACTCATTGAATTCCGGTAATTTTTAGAATATCAGCCCCTGAACCACAGGCAACAACCTTTCAATCGTTACGTGTTCCATCACAACAATTTTGTACCAGGACGGGTTATGGTGGTTATCGGGCACTAACACATATTTTTCAGCCAGTTCTTCGGGAACGTG
Source organism: Bacteroidia bacterium (assembly GCA_964215915.1). GTDB lineage: Bacteria > Bacteroidota > Bacteroidia > UBA8524 > UBA8524 > UBA8524. The sequence goes on along the minus strand of CAXPEB010000048.1, from coordinate 14,628 downwards.
AGCAGCCCGGATGGTGAGAATATTGGAACCCTTTTGTCGGAAATAGACAATCCCTTTTTCTTTCAACTGTTCTTCCAGCCAATCGCTTCGTTTTTGCAGCACGAATATTTTTTCGCGCCAGGCATAAGGACCATAAGTCATCAGAATCATCCAAATGGCCACGGCATTGGCCCCCGACCGGGAACCGATCAGTGTGGAATCCTCCCCTTCCACGTAAGAAGCCTCTTTGGTAGCGGCATACCGCATCCATCCCTTACGAATGATAAACATGCCGGTTCCGTAAGGAGCCTGCACCATTTTATGCGCATCGAGGGTAACGGATGTGATGTCAGGGTTAGAAAAGTCGGGCACATTCTTCTCCCCGCTGAACGGATAGAAAAAGCCCCCGTATGCCCCGTCGACATGCATTTTGAAAGGCAGCCCGGCAGTGTTGAGAGCAGCTGCATATACCTGGGGGTCGTCCACGGAACCGAACATCGTCGTCATCATATTGGCCACCACAATAACCGCCTTGCAGCCATCATTGCGTAAAGCCGCTATGCGCTGATCCAGGGAAGCAGGTACTACTTGTCTTGTAGCATCATCCGTTTCCACCGTATACAATTTAACCCCAAGTACATTGGCGGCCTTTGCCATGGAGTAATGGCCATCGGAAGAAACCAGCAAAGCAATTTCAGAAGCGGATAGCTTATGCTCTTGCATGAAGTAGTTGCGGTAGATCCATACTGCCTGCATATTGGCTTCGGTACCTCCGGAGGCTACATACCCGTCGAACTCGCCTTCCCCTTTGAGAATATCGTGTGCACAGATGGCTATAAGTTCCTGCTCCAGTTTCTGGGTTCCGGAAAAGAAGCTTTCCGACTTGCCCAATGTATGGCACCCGATATGGTTGGGGTTATGAACCAGGGCCGACAGAAAGGGAGCATCCTTAAGAAATCCCGCATCGGAAAAAAACACCTGGCTGTCGAGATGGCTTGCGGGTACGCCCACAATGGCCTCCTCATAAAAGTTTACATTTTCCTTCAGAGCCCCGAATACACGTTCCCGAATCTCCGGTCGGCTGAGTTTTTTCCAATGCTTCATGGGGCGCAAAGATAAGGAAGACGAGGCTTGCAGATGGAGGGGACATAGCGAATTGTCCATAGTTGATTGCCGTAGTGTTTATATTGGTCGTCCGGGATCAATTTTAAAAAATCAATCCGCATCAGCTAAAAAACAGACCCCGTATAAATACGGGTAGTTTGACTTCTAAGTGGGCAATGGCTAATTTGCCGGAAACTATGACGAAATATTTTGCCTTCCGGCTACCGGTTCCGAAGGAAAGTTCCGGTAAGAAATTAACAAGCCGAACGGCAGTTTTTTCATAGACCGGTTTATAGATGAACTAACCAAATCATGAAAAAAATAGTACTCTTCAGCCTTGTGGGCCTGATTGGCCTGGGACTAAGTTCCTGTAAAAAAGACGATGACAACGGAGGTGGCAGCTCCGGCAATGACCTGCCTAGCGGGAACTTCATCAAATTTGATGGGCAGACCTGGATGGAAACTGATTTTGCATCCACCAATGCCGGCCAGGCCGGTAACGGGCAGCCTTTTATGACGGTTTACCTGAACCAGGCCAAAACGAAATTCATGCAGATCCAGCTGGACCAGGTAGCTGTAGGCACTTATGCGGTTAAGTTCAATGCTGCGGGCAGTTCAGACGCCAAGGTGATCTTTGCGGAAGATTACAGTATTCCGAGTCAGCAATACTATCCCCAGGATAATTTCGGCGGTACGCTTACTATCAAAACCAGCGGAACCGACAAAGTAATTGAGATCAACTGCAACCTGGGCAATATGGACCAGGTGGGCAAAAAGCTGGATGCCCGTGTAATCTGGCAGGAATAAAAATACTTCTTAATCTCTGGCTTGGCTCCCCGGTGGCATCGTGCTACCGGGGATTTTTTTTGAACCAAACTTTCACAAGGGATGCTTTTAGTTAATTACAACTCCTTTCAAATAGGGTAATACCTGTTCGATGGAACTATCATTCGTATCAATATTCAGATTGACCAGCATGCCATGATCATCAATACTATAATAAAGCTGGTACAAAGCGACTCCTTCATTGCCGTTGAATTCAACAAGGACAAACCAACCATCTTTAGAACAATTGATTTTCTCGTATCTCGATAAACTCATTTCTCTGGACTGAGCCTCTTTACTAAGCATCAATTTCAACTGGTCAACTTCTGCTTCCTGAAGAGATGCAATGTTCATGCAGGATACTGTAATGCCAGCACCTTGGTTATAATAAATAAGCTTCTCCTGTAAGGTATTTGTTTCCCCATTCAATATCTTGCCAGCTTCTTTTTCCTTAAGGGAAAATGGAAGCTCAATTAAAAAGTCTCCAAAAACATATTTATCCATAGTCACTTCACCCTCGATTCTATCACCTTTATTTGGTGACTCACAGCTATTCATAGTAGTAAGGATAACCACCCATATTACTGAACCTAAAGTTATATTCTTTCCAACCTTCCACATGTTTGATTAAATCTACTATTCCAATAATTAATCTGATCCGGGTCCCTTAATATCCAGTTAAAGTCAGCCATTATTTCCGTAACACACCACACATCCTGTTTACCGTATAAGACAGGCAGGTTTTTGGTATAGGATGCATACTTACCGGTTCCCACTTCGAAAGAAACGAACGGGAGCTTCTTTTGAAAGACAAGTACTGCATATCTTGCCAAATCATGAGAGAGAGAGACCCCAAGAGGGCTCAGACTCCTTTCAGCGAATATTTCCTGCGTTAGTGGAAATGCTTTGGTTATTTGAATCTCACCAGTGGTGAAAACGGGATTATTTAATAGCTGAAATGATGCTTTTTCCGCTAGGCTGACAAAATCTTCCTGTCGAAATTGACTTCCATCGTATTCTAACCACTTTTGCAGGAATGAAACTCGTGAATCCAGGTTTTGAACATAGGTCTCAAAGAACTGTTTCGCGACCTTTTTAGGTTGATTGGATAAATCAAAAATATTGTCAAAGTTCTCATTCGAGGTATAATCCATTATTCGATTGTAATTTCTTTTGTCTTATCTACAATACTGATTTCAGAGATTTTAGCATTATTCGCTTTGTTATAATCACGAATCTTTTGATTGGTCTCTTCAATATAGTCAACCAATCCTTGCGTAGGTCCTCCTTTTTTAGTTTTACCACTTGTTGTAAAGACCCAATCAACTTTACTCACTTTGCCGGATAAAAGCAAATCCAAATCTTTATCAACCTGATTTTTAACAAACTTTGTTGCAGAAACACTACCGACCTTTACCTCCGTTGCAGCTTTGGTTGCCTCATCCCAAATGTCAACTACTCTATCCTGAGGAGTCCCATCTGCGAGCTTGGATCCAAATTTCTTGCCTTTTCCTGAAAGTCCCATCGATTCAGCCACGGCTTTTACTCCTCGGCTGCCTCTCTTGGCATTACTTACCCCCTCGGCAAATTTCCTGGTGTCGTTAAGAGCATCTAATCCCTCAGCAAGTTGATCGGCAACTTTTACCATTTTACCGACTTTCCCAATTGGACCGAGTACACCTAGAGCACGTTCCCAAGGTTCCAGTTTATCTCCTGTTATTAAATCCGTTCCTATAATACCCTCGACAACTCCTTTTACCGTACCTACAACGGGAATCATGTCAAGTGTCGTAGATATTCCCTGCTTTATTACTCCTCCCCATCGTTCCCAGAACGACGGTTTCTTTCGCTCTGCACTTATTATAACTGGTCCAATTTCGTAAATCGGACCATTGGGTCCATCAGTGTCAACATTTGGATTAATCGGCTCTTCTTCCAAACCATCAAGATCTTTTGCTATTATAGGTTTGTTTCCTGCGAATTGATATGGTGTGTACCATGGGAATCCTCGGAATAAGGGATCAACTGATAAGAAGCGGCCTAATCGCGGGTTGTATATTCTAAATCCATAATCATATAGGTTACCTTGACCACTAACCTCGTTAACCTTTTCCTTTCCGTTAAACCCAAACCGGTAATCCTCATCCCAGCATACTTGTTGCTGATGGGCTTGGTAGGCATAGATGGCCGCATAGTCGATAAAGAAGAAATCCGGATAGGGGAAAGCCGTTCCGATACTGCTCACCCGGATGACCACACTGCCGCTCGGATGGCCGGTAAAGTTAAGCATTATGGTATGCTGGGCTCCCGGGATTGCGGGTACGGTCCAGCTCGGACCAATCGGAGTCAACGTAAAGGGATCCAGAACTTCCACCAGCAGGTCATTCTGACCGGTTGTAACCGTCATGTCGAGTGTGTTTGTAACTCCGGGTGTGCAGGGTACGGTAATCTGCATACCATCGTTCCAGGCATTGGTGTTCACCATCATCCGGCTATTTCCCGGATCAGGCATCGTTATCGCCGAATTGTAGGGTGGCCAGACTGCGCCAAAGTCAAAATCTTCAACGATGCTGAACACTTGCAGGTTAATGGTTTGTGTGCTGCAGGCCTGGGGAACGAAGGTCCGGTCGGGCATCGGTGATCCAAAACTGTAGTAGTCATAACTACCCCGTATATCCGCTTCAAAATAATCCACGGCACCACCCGGACTTATATCGTCCCTGGGTAATTTTTTATCGCTGAACACAACAAGCACATTGCCCAAGTGATTTGTGCCTTCAAATCGTTTTTTTCCTATGTTTCGCTCATAATAATTCAACACCGGTGGCACCTCTTCATATCCCCAAATGCTGTCATTGTAGGTCTGCATCCCCAAACGCTTGGTACCATAAATAATTCTTTCATCCAGAATAAAATGCTCATATCCGTTATCCTGGTTCCAATGGTGATCATAGGTGACCAGGTGATTCCCTTGGGCATCCCGGGCATACCAGGTAACTTTCTCTGTGGAAGGACTAAGCGGTTTGGGTTTTTCGATCTTAGCTATTCTGTTCCCAATTGGGTCATATATAAATTCCAAGTCGGGTTTGGATGACGAAGCTGTTCTTATTATTGCTTTAACCTTTCCGCTGACCGTCCACTCAATCTCTTCGACTTCTTCACTTTCATCACGGATTAGATTTCCCAATTCATCGTATCCATAATTATTGAGAATGTTAATATTATTCACCGAACTGGCCGGGGTAAAGGTTCCCTGATCGTCGATGTCGTCCGAATACCCGGATGAGATGGCATCGTTTACGTGGTACAGGCGATTACTACGCAGGCCTTCTGCCGGGTTGTTGTTGTAATAGTCATACCGGTAAGTGAAGTCATCCATGTTCAGATTCCCCGGTGCTCCGTTACGACTCAGAGTTAGGATATTACCATTCGCATCGTAGGTGAAGTTTTCCGCATACGCATCGGGTGTACCCCCACCGCTTTGGAAAGAATTGGCCGCCTGGTTGAAGTTACGGAAGGCTCGCATCTGCGCCAGACGGCTTAACTGGTCGTACTGGTAAGCATATCCCTGTGGCAATACCGTGCCCGTAGTCGGGTTTTTGATGCTAGTCACCATCATGCTGATGTTCCCGTTGAAAAAATCCGAGCGGTAGCTGACCAGATCACTGCCCGTGGTATAGGGTACAAAATGTCCTGGTCCCGGGCTCATGGTATTGATGGGGGAATAATCTCCTTCCTGGCTCAAGCCCACATTAGGTTCATAGTAACCCAACACATAACCAAAGGCATCTTTGGCAAAACCGGGGGCACTGCTTCCATCCTGCCCCATGTCTTCATTGGGGTCCAACGTAACACTATTTACACCTTTGATCCATTCTTGTAAAGTGTAGGCGTAATCCATCCCCTGCACTTGTTCGTCTCCAATTTCCGTTCTTGCAACAGGACCATGACGGTAATATTCGTAGCGTGCATCTATGTCCCATATCACCTGATCCAGGCTGGTTTGCACCTCTATAATCCGATTGTCTGCATCATAGAAATATTTGTGATGCCATTGGTCTCGTTTACCGTCCTGATAATGAAATGCATTTAAATTTCCACTAATCAGGTCGTATTCATAGTCCATTCGTAAATACTGACGGTTATAACTAGATAACTGCGGAACATCCTGAACTAAAGACTTAATGCTTCCATGTATATCATAACTGTAATGGATAGCATTGGAATAAATTAATGGGTTAGCACTATATACTTCCATATATGTAATGCTAGCCACTCTATTTCTAAGATTATCCTGAGTGAAACCTGAAATACTCAATCCAGAAATCACTTTGTCATAATGAGTGATTGTGACCTCATCTCTTCCGGAAGCAGATGAAACCCAGGAATTGTAGGCAGCATCATCCATTTGCCGGTCTTCATAAAGTGTTCTTACATCATTTATATGTGTGATTTCGCCTACCTCATTAACTCTGCCCTTGTAATCAAACAGTGTATACGTATACACATGATCTGCCTCATTAAACTGCCGGGTATTTTCACTTACCGTTAAGCGGCCAAGTTTGTCGTAATAGAAGAAGGAGGAGAACAAGTCCGCTTCGTCTTCTAGCCTACGACCGTAATTATCCCCTGCAAAATACCCGTCGAAGCGGGTATTGAAGGCCAGGGTTCGCAGATCCTGGGTAGTGGGGCTTCCACCCTCCACGTAATTGTCTTTATCCACCCAAAGGGTACCTCCGTCAATGGTCTTTTTCAGTACTCCTCCGGCTCCAAGTATGTACCCAGTGAGGTAATCGTGGAAGTAAACGGTATACAGGTCGTTGCTCGTTCCGCTGGTTTCAATATCCCAGTTAGCACCGGCATCGCTGCTGGTAAGCATGGCTCCGCCATTGCCTGCAATAAATCCTTTGTGATTGATCAGTTGTACCGAACGCAACTTGGCGCTGGTTGGACCGCTGATGGTTGCCGAAGACCAGCTCAGACCGCCATCCGTGGAATAAGTGATTGTTCCGTTATCCCCAACTGCAACGCCTTCTCCATCATAATTGAATGCGAGATCGTTTAACTGCTGAGCTGCCGTATGCTGGGTATTCCATCCATAACCACCATCCGTAGAGCGGAGTATGGCCCCGTTCTCGTCAGAGACAAAAAGCTCGTCGGCGGAAATCCTCCAACCCGAGTTCAGGTTGTCGGTATTCTGCAGAGGCGAAGGAATCAGCCTCCAGCTTGTGCTGTTATCGCTCACATACAGTGCCCCTTCCTTACCGGTCATTACACCCAGTCCGAATTCATTGGTATGGATATCGGTAGGTTCGGGAAGCAGGATGTCCGTATTGCGCTGCAGGGAAGACCCGTCAGAGTTCCACACCATTCCGTCACTGGAAACCACGATCAGGTCTCCGGCTCCCAAATAACTTACGCCATTGTGGGCGCTGTACTGACTGAGGTAATCTTTTCCCGCATCCGACCAGGTAGCACCTGCGTCGGAAGAAATTTTCAGGAGACCGTCGAACCCACAAAGAGCTACATTACTTGCGTCCAGGTAATCGATATCCTGGATAATGGTATTCGTACCCAAACTTACGGGAGAAGGCGTACCCGACTGGTAACGGATCAGGGTACCGTATTCGCCCCCTGCCAGTCCGTTGCCGGCACTGCTAAAGGCAACCGTACGTAATTCGTTACCGGTACCGGTATTTATCAGCTGCCAGTTCGTACCGGAATTGCTGCTGCTCCACACCTTACCGCTTGTACCGGCGGCATAGGCGGAATTACTGCCGTATACAGCCGAAACATCATTTAGGTTAAGCGGTCTCAGGTTATCGCTTTGTACCAGGGTATTTTTAAAGAGCAACCCGTTGCTGCCCACTACAAAACCACCGGTTCCTCCGGTCGGACTAACGGCCGTGATGGGATCACTTGATGGGTTTTCGCCAGAGGTATAGACAATCTGGTTATTGTAGGAAAGCAGATCGCTGGTAGCCGAACGCCACACGGTACCGTAACTGTTACGATCTACCACAAATACATAGCCGCTGGATATTTTGATATCCACATAATCCTGGGAGGAACCGTTCCAGGTAGCGGTAAAGGAACCTCCGTTCTTCACTACCATGGTGCCACTTTCGCCCAGCATTACGCCTTTGCTGCTGCTGTAGAAGTACATTTCCCGGAAATCCTCGCTACCATAACCGGTTGCCACGTCCGTCCATACGGAAAGTAGCGAAGAGGCATTGCTGCTCATGAACAGTTTACCTCCGTCACCGGCCAGGTATCCTTCATCCACACTGTTGAAATGCAGCGCATACAGGTTTGCTCCGGCCAAAGTAGCGTGATCGGCTTGTTTGGCAACGGTAAGGGTGTTGGCATTAAGATGGGCCAGGATACCGTTTCCGTTTTTCACGCCTACTGCATAACCTTCATCCGTAGAATAGAAGGAGAATGCGCGGTACTGCCCAATGGTACTTGCTTGTACCCAGGAGAAACCACCATCATCGGTTTTATAAATATTTCCTCCGTCGCCGGAAGTCTCCAGGATTGCAAAGCCTTTATTCATATCCCGGAAATACACCGCCCGGAAATCCAGGGCCATACGTGTTGATACCAGGAACCAGTTGTTTCCACCGTCGGTGGTACGCAAGAGGGTCCCGTCTTTACCGGCGGCAAAACCTTCGTTGCTATTTACCATGCAGATATCGGCCAGGTCATTGGCCCTGAACTTGGTAGAGGCGGTCCAGAAGGTACCGAAGGTACCGCTGACATAAATCCGGGCCGAACTTCCGGTATTGGTGGTAAGTATCAGCGTGCTGGTACTTAAGGCATCGATAGAAGTAATGCTACCGCCCAAAGAAGTGGAGGACGGTGTCCAGGTGCTTCCGCCATCCGTGGTGATCATCACCAGGCCGTTCTCCCCGACTACCACTCCATTATTGGCGTCTTTGAAATAAAGGTCATTCAACTGTTCGGAAAGGTCCAGAGCGTGCGGATGGATACGCCATGAAGCTCCCCCGTCGGTAGTTTTGAAAAGAATTCCGTCAAGACCGATGGCATAGCCCACGGTTGCCGTAGCCATCTGTACCTCACTCAGTTCGGAGGCACGGATATCCGTCAGACGGTACCAGTTCTTACCGGCATCGTCGCTGCGATACAGGTACCCTTCTCCGTTAAGTGTTCCGGCGACAAGCGTGCTCGCACTGTTGATCGCACGGGAACTGATTGCCACGAAGTTGGTTGGAAGCGGACCCGCTGAGGTATTCACGTACCAGCGGTTCATCAGGTCATGATCGGGTACGGTTTGTTTCACCAGTTGGTTCAGGCTGTTGTACACATATTTGGTAACCAGTGTATGGGTTGTAAAGAATTTTTTGGTTCCGAAGGTGCGGTCGGCATTGATAAGGTCAAAATCGGAACCCGAAGTTACCAGGTTCACCCCGGTAGGCGGAACCGTGCGGATGAGGTTTCCGGCCTGATCATAATAATACAGGGTATAATGGTACGACCTGTCCTGGAAGTCAGCCTGGAAGCTTTCTTCCAAGGCAGTAAGACAATGGTCGGTATACGCATTGCGGAAGGCAGCCTTGAAGCTATCCAGGTACCGTTGGTAACGGATCTTTCCGTTATTCACAGCCACTTCTATCAGGTGATCACCACAACGACTGTAATAAGGCATTTTGGGAGATACCAGGTAGGCAAAATTGCCACAGGACCAACCGGAAGTATATACCGGTTCCCAGATACTGCTGTTTTCCAACACTACATCTTCAACGGTTCCCAGGGACTGAATTTCGTTACCGAACGACTTATCTCCGCCTGATTTGGTGCGGGTTGTCCCGTTACCCAAAGCCTCTTTTCCGTCCTTCGTATCATTTCCATCCGGGCTGAACAAGAGTGGAACTCCTCCGGAGCAACCGCCGGCGGCCATAAACTGTGAAAGGGTCATCGGGGCAGGATCGCCAATCAACTGGGTTAGTCCATTCAGGTAGCTGGTATATGCATCCATACAATCACATTCAGCAGGATCCAGCGGATTGGCCGGCATGAAGAGGGTGTACCCGTTAGGGTTACGTGTAGGATCATTATTAAAGGCATTGATGGCCGTTTTGTATTGCTCCAGTTTGGCCAGGCACTCGTTATTATCCGGATCACTGCACTGTCCGGTGGCATCAAATGCTATAAAATTCAGTGGGGTAGACCCGTTGAGTACCGGATTAAAGTTCCGGATATAGTCGATATAACGTTCCAAACAGGCGCACGCTTCTCCGAAAACATAATCCATCTCCACGGCATAGGCCGGATATTGTGTATTGAAATCACTTATGGCATCGATGTATTCGGCATACAGGTCGCTACATTCGGCATCGTTGTCACAGATATCGTCGAAGGTTTCCAGAGTGCCTCCACCCCAGTTCATCAGGTAATTGATATAGGTGATGTAACAGTCACAGTCAAACTCTTCACGGCTTTTCTTCACGGCCATAGCTCCTCCACCGTTATTGCCGTAATAGTTGGCATTGAAGAGGTCCACTACTTCCGAATAGGTTGCATACAGGGCGTCACAATCTTCTATTCCACCGCCGCCTTCTCCACCGCCGCCACTGGCACCTCCGGCACAGCCACAGTCTTTGATCGGCAGGCAGGATGTATATCCGCCAATACGCTCAAACACACCGTTACTGTGCTCGGCAAGAACAGTAAAACTGTATGCTTTTCCATCAATAAGCATATCACGGTTCACGCGGATATCACTCAAACGGACGATATCGGCAAAATCATAACGATCGTTGAAATAGGGATCGATACGGAAAATCTTCAGGTGACAAATCGTGGAATAATTACCCGGGGAGAACTCGTCGCTAATGATGTCGAATACCACGGAATCAAAATACTCATCCGGTGCTCCAAGTTTGTAAGAGCCCATACCTAACTGGCCCTGAAGGTAATCGGTCCAGAATAGCATCGAACTCAGATCTGTAGTGCTACCCGGAGGGTTGGTCACAATATCGTTCAGGAAGGGTTCCAGGTCCAGTTTGGTGAGTTGTTCCGGTTGCTGACAATAAGTGGGAACCGGGGCATGGCAGTTACCGAATACGGGGATCTGATACCAGGACCCGTAAGAGAAGTTGATCTCCCCTTTGATAGTGAGCGGAACGGAGGGGGTGGATGGATTGGCATCGTCGTCGTAATAAGCTACGATATAGAATCCGTGCGGGTCATTCGGGTTGGGTTTGATCGACGCGAAATAGTCGATATCCGCCAAATCCGCATCGGTAAAGCTTATGGGATCATAAGCGAGGAAGTCGATCTCAATCACATCAGGCTGACCGGCATCGGTACTCTTGATGTAGAATTTGTGCGTGGTATTGTTATATACCCATACCCTATCGCTATATAGCGCGGAAGTATAGTAATGGATGTTATCGGTAAAGTAGTCGTTATAAGGAGTTGATTCCATATCCACATTGGTGGTGGAAAGGAGGTCATTACCCGGGGCATTCTGCAGGAAATTCATCAGCGCCAGCAGGTCGGTGGCAAACTCGTTCGGGTCACAGACTTTTTCAAACTGGCAGCCATTGACCACAAAGCAGGAAGTTCCCATTACGGTCACTTCGATATCTTCGGTAGCCGGATTCAGGTCATCGTCTACAAGGGCAATGATCTGGAACTGGTACGGGTCGCCACTGCTGGGGTGGGCTGACAGCTGTTTGAATCCGCGAACCATCGCCCAGGTGTAAGTGTTGTTAATTACCAGCCTGATCTCGCAACTTGAAGGGTTTAGTGCAGGGTCGATAAACTGGATATCCAGTCGGGTGGTATTGGGGTTGTATACCTGAGACGGGGTATACGTATAATCTACATAGAATGACCCGATACTTCCGTTGATACGTTTGTACATATCTTCCACGAAATAGGGCTTGTTCTCCAGGCTGAAGGAATTCAGCAAGTCGCCGCTGACAGCAACGCTGTTCAGCATGTTTTCCAGGTAGAAAGCTTCCGGACATTTACCGGTATTGAAATACATGTCAAAGCTCGCCTGATTCTTGGTCAGAGCCTCAAAATCTCTGTCAATACGGAATCTCCTAATCTTGGTGGCGTAGAGGAATGCCCGGTCTCTCGAACATATTTTCGTGGAATCATCCAGGGGAGATGGAACTTCATGACCGGTGATGCCGTCGAGGTTCGGGTTGTAGGATTTTTCCCCGATACATCCGTTTATGCCCTTAGAACAATTCTGGGTTACGTAGGAATGAGCGGCCTGCTGTTGCAGTCGCAGTTTCTCGGCCATATAGGCACTCTTCACCACGGTCCATTCCTTATCCAGGATGGAAACATCCACCCCGGTTCCAAAATCAAAGCAAGTGGACGAAGGCGGGTTGGTGGCAAAATGAGTTGGGCAACGGGCGCTGAAAGCCGCCATCTCAAACAGGGAATAACCGGTTCCACGATAATTGCTGCTGGTGAGGAAACCCTCCATATCGCTGTACTGCCCACTACCTCTGCCACCGGTTGCAAAATAAGGGTCCTGATCGAGCAGGTCATGATAATCTGCGTATGGAACCAGGCTGTATGCCTGTGCCTCGGAATAGGTTTCGGTAACCGTAAGTTGGTTATCGAAATCTTCACTGCTCATCTCATTGAGGTTGGGGTCATCGTTTACCCTGCACCATTCGTGGTAGCAGTATTCGGGATGGTACTGCACCAAGGAAATGGCCCAGCTGGGTTGCCAGTAGAAGATAAAGTCCTGTACCCGCACCAAATCTTCCGGATAGGCATACTCAAAACCATCTGCACCGGTAAAGGTGTTGTAAGCATCCGGTTGATAAACATCATCCTCATCCAGGGTAAGCAGGATCACGGCCCGGGTACCGTTGGGTTCATAATAACCAGCCCCGTGATCCGGATGGATCGGGTTGGTCCAATGTGCCTTATTACCCAGGGTAAGCGGCAGATAATTAAAGCTATTGAATACGGAAAGCGGATAGATGCCGGTATTCATGCGGCGGGTACTGGTATCGTACCATTCGCCGTATTGCCCTCCGGGGCTCACATCTGCCAGCATATGGCGCCACAGAACTTCACACTTCGACTCGTTCAGGCAGGGCTCCATACAGTTATCATAAGCCAGTTGCCAGTCTTCTTCGCTACCCAGTTCGGCCAGCACAAAAGCATCACGTGTTCCGAGTGCCGCCACGCATTCCTCGCAAGTCACTTCACAACCACTGGAATCCACGTTGGCCAATTCTTCGGCAATAAACATGGCCTCGGTCCTGAAACAACTTTTGGTGGAATCCATCATGGTCTCCAGATAGAACTTAAAGGCATCTTCGTTGACGCTTAACTCCTTATAGATATTGTAATTACCCACGGACAGGTTCACCGAAAGCGGTGATGGGTCATCGCTCGAATAGGTAATGAGTGGGTTTTCGCAGGTCAGGTCTAGGGTTTGATTAACCGTTGCCGTGCGCTGGTCCACAATATTGCCGCAATCATCCGTAATGGTAATGGTGAGGTCGTAGCTGCAATCGAAACAAATGGCCTCATCCAGACAGCCGTCGGTATAGGCAGGAGCAGTCACGGAATACTCGAAGTCATAGGTGCCGTCTTCGGATACCAACAGAGTGGTATTGAAAACAAGGGAGTTCCCGTCCTGGCTCCTTCGGTTCATCTGACTCTTGCCCAGGGCGTCTTCCTCAAAAAGGTCGACACTCACATTCACTGCTGCCGGGTTCTTGGAATCCAGGGCATCCACATTATCCGGATTGTCTCCGGAAAGTGCAGTGGCAACCACTTTTCCTCCAATATCCGCATAGGAAATACTCACCTGACCATTGGGGTCAACCACCATGTCCTTTTTATAGAAGCGGGCATAACCGGCCTCACTCCCAAACAGGCGATCTAACTCAAACTGCAGGGGTTTTCCATAATAGTATTTCGATTCATGACCACTGGAAAGCTGATGGTCCGGACCTACCCCCCCCTCTCTGCGTACCCTACCGGTATTATCAGGGGTATATTCGGTACGGATGAATGGGAAACCATGCGCTTCAGGCAGGTAGGCATTAAAACCTGTTTGTATGGGGTTGTACTGCGAATAGTAGTTGGCAGCACCGGAGTTCTCATTAAAAGGTTCGGTTTCTGCCTCGCAGGAATTGCCAACCGCATCCAAGTCAAAATCGTCCCTGGAGTATTTTACATTTGAGGTGTTTTTATTGAAGTTTTCGTAGTACTCGATCTTATTCCCGTTGGAGGGTGCCGGTAACGATTCCAGCGCTTTCCTGCCCTGGTGGTCGTAAAAAGTTTCGGCAACCAACACATCGTAAGAGGAATTGTTTCGGGTTACCATCTGCCTGGAGCGCAGTGATCCGTCAAAATAGGTCACCACTTCCTTTTTCTTGCCCCCTTCCGCATAGGTCGCAGAAAATTGCCAATTCATCGGCGATTCGTGGGCGGTTACTTCCACATAGTTTTTGCCGTCGTTATACAAGCCACCCAGGTTCTGATTGATGATGGCGCTCATATCCCCTTCATCCGGAAGGCTCCATAACCCGAAAACCTGTTTTGTCCAGTCGGATGGGTTCCGACCTATAGCCCGGACCCGGAAAACCACGGCACCATTGTCAAAAATATTGGTGATCTTATAGCTGCCTTGGGTCACCCGAACCCGGGTTGAGTTGTTTTTGAAATTGAAGCGTTTGTCACTTAGATCGTAGTTACCGTAGGTAG
>CAXPEB010000047.1:0-141325 GCA_964215915.1 Bacteroidia bacterium | reverse complement strand
TCAGACGTGTGCTCTTCCGATCTCTGTACTGTGTTTTTCCCAGGTTAAAAATGGCATCTTTATGCAATTTTGCATAAAAAATATGCATAAGTGTCTTAAAGCAGCCCGTGGTTATTCTTTCTTATCGAAAAGCACCTTGTGTTCCTGCCTGAACAGAATGCATTATAATTCTGTCTGATAGATGAGAAAACCTTCCCGTATTTCTATGCTCAGTAGTTCAATACCGGACTCAGCCACTTCTCTACCCATTCCACTGTTTCCCCTTTTCGTTTTGCATAATCCTCAACCTGGTCTTTATTGATCTTGCCCAGTCCGAAGTACTTGCTTTCAGGGTGCGCGATATAGAACCCGCTTACCGAGGAAGCAGGCAGCATCGCCATACTTTCCGTTAGGTGGATGTCGGCATTTTCTTCTGCATTAAGGAGGTCAAAGAGCTTCCTTTTCTCACTGTGGTCCGGACAGGCCGGGTAGCCCGGCGCCGGTCTGATTCCCTGGTATTTTTCTTTGATGAGGGCTTCATTGTCCAGTGTTTCGTCTGTGGCATAGCCCCATAACTCCGTGCGTACCTTTGCGTGCATACACTCCGCGAAAGCTTCTGCCAGCCGGTCGGCGAGGGCTTTGGCCATGATAGCGTGGTAGTCGTCGTGATCCGCTTCGTATTTCTTCACCAGGTTTTCTACATGGAGTCCTGCCGTAACGGCAAAAGCCCCGAAGTAGTCCGCAACACCGGAATCCTGCGGTGCCACGTAATCCCCAAGGCAATGGTTGGGTAATCCGGCACCCTTTTTATTTTGCTGTCTGAGGAAGAGGAAGCGTTCCTTTTCTTCATTCCGCTCTTCATTGGTATACAGCACCACATCGTCTCCTTCTGCCGAGGCCGGGAATATCCCGATCACCCCGTTTGCCGTGAACAATCTGCGGTTTACGATCTCATCCAGCATGGTGTTGGCATCCCGGAAGAGCCTGCTGGCTTCTTCACCCACCACGTCATCTTCCAGGATGGAGGGATACCTTCCGGCAAGCTCCCAGCTCTGGAAGAAGGGAGTCCAGTCGATATATTCCCGCAACTCTTCCAGGGGAAAATTGCGAAAAGCCTTTACCCCGGTAAAGGAAGGTTTAACCGGCTGGTAAGCCTGCCAGTCGATAGGCTGCCGGTTGGCACGGGCATCTTCCAGGCTGATCAGGTCCTTTTCCCTTTTTCGCGCATGGTAGTCGTCGCGGAACTGCCGGTATTCCGATTTCATCTTTTCGGTGTAGGAAGTCCTTAGTTCCTGGCTGATCAGCGAGCTGGCCACCGGTACCGATTTGGAGGCATCGAGCACATGGACTACGGCTCCCCGGTATTCCGGGTCGATTTTTACTGCGGTATGGATGCGGGAAGTGGTTGCACCGCCGATGAGCAAAGGAATATTCATGCCGAGGTGTTCCATTTCACGCGCCACATGCACCATCTCGTCGAGGGAGGGCGTGATGAGTCCGCTCAACCCGATCACATCGACAGCTTCTTTCCTGGCGGTTTCCAGGATTTTTTCTGCCGGGACCATCACCCCAAGGTCGATGATCTCAAAGTTATTGCAGGAGAGCACTACCCCTACGATGTTCTTTCCGATGTCATGCACATCGCCCTTCACCGTGGCCAGGAGTATTTTTCCGTTGTTATGGCTGGATCCGGGGTTTTGTCTCTTTTCTTCTTCCATAAAAGGAAGCAGGTAGGCCACCGCCTTTTTCATCACCCTTGCTGACTTTACCACCTGGGGAAGGAACATTTTTCCGGCTCCGAAAAGGTCGCCTACCACATTCATTCCATCCATCAGCGGACCTTCAATCACATGAAGGGGGCGCGGGTATTTCTGCCGGGCTTCTTCCACATCTGACTCGATATACTCCACAATCCCTTTCACCAGTGCATGACTGAGTCGTTCTTCCACCGCTTCTTCCCGCCAGCTCAGGTCTTCCTTCTTTTCTTTGGCTTTTCCTTTGAAGGATTCGGCAAATTCCAGGAGGCGTTCGGTAGCGTCGTCACGGCGGTCCAGCAGCACGTCTTCTACTCTCTCGAGCAATTCCTTGTTGATCTCATCATAAACCTCCAACTGCGAAGGGTTAACGATCCCCATATCCATACCGTGCTGAATCCCATGGTACAGGAAAGCCGAATGCATGGCTTCCCGCACAGGGTCATTACCCCGGAAAGAAAAGGAGACGTTGGAAACGCCACCGCTGACTTTGGCTCCGGGCAGGTTTTCTTTGATCCATTTGGTGGCTCTGAAAAAGTCGAGGGCATTTTTCCGGTGCTCCTCCATTCCAGTGGCTACAGGGAAAATATTCGGATCGAAGATGATGTCGGCCGGATTGAATTTTACCTGATCCACGAGGATACGGTAGGCCCTTTCACAGATCGCGATACGTCTTTCGTAGGTGTCGGCCTGCCCGGCTTCGTCAAAGGCCATGACAATCACGGCGGCTCCGTAGCGTTGGACCTTTTTTGCCTGTGCGGTAAATTCGGCTTCCCCTCCTTTGAGGGAGATGGAATTGACCACCCCTTTGCCTTGTATACATTGGAGTCCGGCTTCGATGATCTCCCATTTGGAGGAGTCGATCATTACCGGAACCCGGGCTATATCCGGTTCGGCGGCGATGAGGTTGAGAAAGCGTACCATAACTTCCTTACCTTCTATCATGCCTTCGTCCATGTTGATGTCGATGATCTGGGCACCTCCGTTCACCTGTTCCCTGGCAATCTCTACGGCATCGTCAAAGCGACCCTCCTGGATACAACGCAGGAATTTGCGGCTACCGGTGACGTTGGTCCTTTCCCCCACGTTGGTGAAGTTGGCTCCCGGATAAATGACTAAGGGTTCGAGGCCGGAAAGGCGAAGAATATAGGATTGATTCTCGTTGCTCATATGAAATGTGACCATAGTCCATAGCCCATGGACCATGGCAATATGGCCCACAAGGTTACGGCTGATTTAAGTCGAAGTTTATTTTTAAGAGTTTGTGTTCTTTTGATCAGTGTCTCGGAGCTTTTATAGATTTCACACTCTTTGACATTAGTAATGTAGCCCCTTCTACTGGCAATATGCAGACAGGAGACAACCTCAATGCTGGACCGGATTGACATGGATAAAAAACGAGCGAACTCCCGATCTGTTTGTCCCTGTGAACCTTCCGCTATATTCAGAACTGCAGAGTCTGCTGCTCGCCTGATTTGGGAGGACAAAAGGAAAAGTTCATGCTTGGGAAACGTACCAGCCAGCTTGTTTACCTGATCACTGATATTCAGCGCTTCATTCCAGACCTCAAGATTTTCGAATTTGAAAGCCATTTTTAGTAATAATTGGTTGTTCAAAAGTAGAAGCCGTCTGCCAATTAGTGTGTCAGGGTTTTGTCAAAATTTGAATTTGGTTGATGGTCCATGGTCCATTGTCCATTGTCCATCGTCCATGGTCTATTGTCCATCGTCCATGGTCTATTGTCCATCGTCCATGGTCTATTGTCCATCGTCCATGGTCTATTGTCCATCGTCCATTGTCCATCGTCCATTGTCCATCGTCCATTGTCCATTGTCCATCGTCCATCGTCCATGGTCCATCGTCCATGGTCTATTGTCCATCGTCCATGGTCTATTGTCCATCGTCCATGGTCCATCGTCCATCGTCCATGGTCCATCGTCTATCGTCCATGGTCCATCATCCCCTTTAAACTGTCTCCCTTTCTTTCTCACGAACGGGGTATTTTTCCGCTAACCTCGCCATCTCCCGGATATGATCCGGGGTGGTGCCGCAGCAGCCTCCCAGGATATTGACCAGTCCCTCTTTGAGGAATTCTTCTACCTGCTGGCCCATAAATTCCGGGCTTTCATCGTATTGCCCAAATTCATTGGGAAGGCCCGCATTGGGGTATACGTGGGTATAGAACGGCGATTTCTGATCGAGTACCTGCAGATAAGGCCGCATGGCAGCCGCGCCCAGGGCACAGTTCAGTCCCACACTTAGCAGTGGGATATGCGATACCGATATCAGGAAGGCTTCAGTGGTTTGTCCGGAAAGGGTTCTTCCCGACGCGTCGGTGATCGTGGCCGACACCATAACGGGCACCTCTCTTACGCCTTCGTCAAAAAGCTCCTGAATACCGAAAAGGGCGGCTTTGGCATTCAGGGTGTCGATGATGGTTTCCAGCAGAAGCAGGTCCACCCCGCCTTCGATAAGCGACCTGGCCTGATCTTTAAAAGCCGTTTTGAGTTCGTCGAAGGTGATGGTGCGTTTTCCGGGGTCGTTGATGTCCGGAGAGATAGAAGCCGTTTTGTTGGTTGGTCCCATAGAGCCAGCCACATAACGGGGCTTGTCCGGAGTACGGGCTGTCACTTCGTTGGCGGCCTCTACGGCAATGCGTGCCGACTCATAATTGATTTCATGCACCAGGTGCTCGCAGCCGTAATCTTCCTGGGCGATAGTCGTGCCGCTGAAGGTGTTGGTTTCGAGGATGTCGGCACCGGCATTGAGATATTCCAAATGGATGGCTTTGATCACGTCGGGCCGTGTCAGGGACAACAAGTCATTATTGCCCTTCAGAGGTTTCGGATGATCTTTCAGCGTTTCATTGCGGAAATCCTCCTCAGTAAGCTGGTACTTCTGGATCATGGTGCCCATGGCACCGTCGAGGATAAGGATACGTTGGGGTAGCAGTTCCCGGATATCTGGCTTTTTCACGGTATTCTCCTTTCTATTAAGTGTTACTTACCAGAAAGCAGGACTGTAGTACCAACTTATCTTTCCGCTCGGTGTTACCGGGGGGTAGGAATTAGCACCTTTCAGGTGGGGCCGGGGAGGCTTTACCTGAGGGTTGCCAAGACATCATCGGGCCTAATCCCTCCGTCTTTCTGGATAAGTGGAGCAAATATAATTCTTTTGAAATGACAGACAACAGGGGGAGTAGTGGCTGCCGGAATTTTGTCGAAAGGGCGGTATAAGTCTCCCCGTTTCGGTTTTTGGAGAGACGCTGCCCTGGTTTCATTCCCGGAGTTAAGCCAGAAACTCGTCTACCGCATGTATCAGTTCTTCCGGCTTTTCGGCATGCACCCAGTGTCCGGAGCCCGCCACGGTGATCAAACGGTACCGGGGAAACAGGGCTTCGATATCGGGAAGGTTCCTGTCCCGGATATAGGGCGACTCGCTTCCCCGGATGAACAAGGCTTCTCCCGGGTACTGCCTGCCTATTTTTATCCCTTCTATGATCCGGTCGTAATGCCGGTGAATGGCTTCCAGATTGAATTTCCAGCGGTAGCCGCCTTCTTCTTTGCGTTCCAGGCTTTTTAGAAGGAATTGCCGCACCCCGAATTCCGGAACCCAGCGGGTCATGTCTTCATCCAACTCCTTACGGGTTTTTTCCGGGTTATCGATCTCCAAACCGAAGAGTGCTTTGAAGATTTCATCATGCCCCGGCTTGTAAGCAACCGGAGCAATGTCAACCACAACCAGCTTTCGGCATTTGTCCGGGTACTTCAGGGCAAACTCCATGGCTACCTTGCCACCCATGCTATGTCCGAGGATGTAGGCCGAAGAGAGTCCCTGGCTGTTCATAAACTCCCAGAGGTCGTCAGCCATCACCGGGTAATTTATGGAGTCGCTGTGAGGAGACTGCCCGTGGTTTCTCAGGTCGAGCAGGAATACGTGATACTTCTCGGAAAATCTGCGGGCCAGGTTGTGCCAGTTGTCCAGCATGCCAAAGAGTCCATGCAGGATGATCAGGGGTGTTCCCGGGCCCGGGTACTCTTTATGGAACAATTGCATTACAGCTGCAAAAGTAATTTTTTTGTCAGGAGTGAACAGCAGGAAGAGCATAAGAGTCCTTCTCTACCTGGCCCTCCTCCTGGGGGGCATTCTGCTGTTTTACCTGGCCTTTCGTAAAATCCCTGTTGCCGAGCTTCGTGAGGAGATTGCCACGGTACGCACCCCCTGGCTTCTGGCCTTGCTCCTTCCTTCCTGGGGCGGGCAATTCCTGCGGGCCTGGCGCTGGCACCTGCTTCTGGGAAAAGAGGCCAAATACCGGGACGTATACCATGCGCTGTTATTCGGTTACTTCGTCAACCTCGGGCTTCCCCGTGTCGGGGAGGTGTCGCGCTGTGCCGCCCTTCAGTCGCTGGGGGGAGTTCGCTTCGCAAAAACCCTGGGAACCGTGGTGATGGAACGGGCAACAGACCTCGTCTTCCTGGCCTTGGTGGTGGCACTGGCCTTCGGTATCCAGCAGGAAGAGCTTCGTGAATTCCTCCGCTCGGGGATGTTTGCTCCCCTGTTATCCCTGGTAGAAAAATGGTTCTGGTGGATTGTGGTTGCCGGGGTTCTGGGTGTCGTGGGATTGATTTTTCTTTTCAAACGGGCCATGGCTTCTGGCACTTCCAGGCTTGCCCGGTTGTTCCTGGACTGGGTGGAAGGCCTGCGCAGCCTGTTTCGGCTTCCGGCTTCCCGGCTGGTCCTTTTCGGGATATTGTCGGCAGCAATCTGGTCCTGCTATTTTTTTACCACCTGGTTCTGGTTTTTCGCATTGCCTTCTGCCAATGGCGCGAGCCTGTCGCTGGCATTTACCCTGATGGCGGTGGGAAGTATCGTCAAGAGCATACCCATACAGGGAGGCGGCATGGGAGCGTACCATTATGTCATCGGCGGCTTGTTGAATTTTTACGGAATGGCCTCCGTCAGTTCGGCAACCTTTGCCCTGCTCAACCACGGTTACCAGACCCTGTTTTACCTGATCTTCGGAGGGGCTTCCGCAATTTGGATCATCTTGAAAAAGAACCGATAAAAAACCTATCTTGGGACTGATTTATCATCCATAAACCCACGCATTTTGAAACTTTGTGTACTGAAAGAAACCCGGGAAGGAGAGCAGCGAGTTGGTCTTTCTCCTGCCGTGGTACAAGCCTTATGCAAATCCGGACATACGGTGCTCGTTGAACGCGATGCAGGACTGGGCTCGGCCTTCACCAATGAAGCATACCAGCAGGCTGGAGCGGAGCTGGCAGAAGGCGACACCCTTTTTGATGCCGAATTGTTCATCACGGTGAACGCTCCCGGCGAGGACCGTGTGCGGAAAATGCCTGCCAATTCCAGCATCATGTCTTTCATCTATCCTGCCCTCAATGCCGGAAGTTTCGAAGCCATGAAGGCCGGTAAGCTGAATGTGTTTGCAATGGAAGAGGTGCCCCGGATATCGAGGGCACAAAGTATGGATGCCCTGAGTTCGCAGGCCAACCTGGCCGGCTACAAAGCCGTACTGTTGGGAGCCAATCACCTTACCCGGATCTTCCCGTTGATGATGACCGCCGCCGGTACCGTAACCCCTTCAAAGGTGCTGATATTCGGAGCAGGAGTGGCCGGCCTGCAGGCCATAGCTACTGCCAAACGCCTGGGCGCAGTGGTGGAGGTAAGCGATGTTCGCCCTGAAACCAAAGAGCAGGTGGAATCCCTGGGAGGGAAGTTCATCGAGGTGAAGGCAGATAACGCAGTTCAGGTGGAAGGCGGATACGCCAAAGACGTATCGGCAGAGTTCCTTCAGAAACAAAAAGAAGCGGTGGAGAAGTCGCTTTTCCAGGCCGATCTGGTTATCACCACAGCCTTGGTGCGGGGAGGCAAAGCCCCTTGCCTGGTGACTTCCGAGCAGGTCGCCAAAATGAAATATGGCTCGGTGATCGTGGATATGGCCGTGGAATAGGGAGGAAATTGTGCATTGAGCGAAGCAGGCAAAACGGTGGAAAAGAATGGGGTGACCATCATCGGAGCCTTAAATCTTCCGTCGACACTGGCCACCAATGCCAGTGAGTTGTATGCCAAAAACATTCAGAACCTCTTCCAACACCTCTGTGATGAAAACGGATTCCGCTGGGATATGGAGGATGAAATTACGGCAGGAAGTCTGATTCACCGGGGCCATGCAGGTTCTGCACAAACCGGAAGTACCGAAGGTTAACGCTTGCTATTCGCATTTTAAACAAAGAAACGGTTCAATAAGCTATGATAGATTTTATCGCAGAAAACCAGGAATTCATCTACCTCCTTATCCTGATGATCTTTGTTGGGGTGGAGCTTATTTCCCATGTGCCCTCCGTTCTGCACACTCCCCTGATGAGCGGTGCCAATGCCATTCACGGGGTGGTGATCATCGGTTCCATCATTGTCATGGGACAGGCCGAGGATACCGTCAGTTTGGTGCTCGGCTTTATTGCTGTAGTGCTGGGCACGCTGAATGTCGTCGGTGGATTCGTGGTGACAGACAGGATGCTGGAGATGTTTAAAAAGAGGAAGTAACCCGTATTACCAGCCGGATACGGAATTCAAGAATCAGATAATCCCTACTCCAAAATATTAGAGATGAACATATTATACGTCTTATACCTCATTGCTTCCCTCACCTTCATCCTCGGGTTGAAGATGCTGGGTTCACCCAAAACGGCGCGAAGAGGTAACCTGATAGCAGCCTTCGGAATGGCCCTGGCCATTTTCGGGACTATCTTTTTGTATGAAGATGAGCATGGAGCCCATCTCGGTAACCTGCCGCTGATTTTCGGCGGACTGGTGCTTGGTACCGGTATCGGTTGGCTGATGGCCAAACGGGTAAAGATGACGGCAATGCCGCAAATGGTTTCTTTCTTCAACGGTATGGGTGGAGCCTGTGCTGCGCTGATCTCCCTCATCGAGTACCGCCACCTTACGCAACACACCCATGGCGGACTTTCAGGAATCCTGAACTCAGCGGATAGCGAAATGCTCACCCGGCTGGCGATTATGTATGCGGGCCTGATCATCGGGTCGATTTCCTTTTCCGGAAGTATCATCGCCTACGGGAAGCTGGAAGGCAAGATCAAAGACAAGATGCTTCCCGGTCAGCAGGTCATTAACATTGGCTTGTTCCTGGGGATTGTTCTGCTGGCCGTACTTAATGTGGCGGGGATACTTACTTCGGAAAGCCTGCTTTATGCAGTTGCCGGACTCGCCCTCCTGTACGGGGTACTATTTGTAATGCCTATCGGGGGTGCCGATATGCCGGTGGTGATTTCCCTGCTTAACTCCTTTACGGGTATTGCCGCCGCTTTCGGAGGCTTTTTGTATGATAACAAGGTCATGCTCATTGGCGGTATTCTGGTGGGCTCGGCCGGAACCTTGCTGACCATTGTGATGTGTCAGGCCATGAACCGTTCGCTGCTTAATGTGTTGATCGGGAATTTCGGAGGTGCTGCTACAGGCTCCGGAAGTGGTGAAGGTCCCCAGGGAACGGTCAAATCCATCAATGCTTCGGATGCCGCCATCCTGATGAAATACGCCAAAAAGGTGATCATAGTACCGGGTTACGGATTGGCCGTAGCTCAGGCACAACACGTGGTTCATGAACTGGAGGAATTGCTGGAAGCGGAAGGAGTGGAAGTGAAGTACGCCATCCATCCCGTTGCAGGTCGTATGCCCGGCCACATGAATGTACTGCTGGCCGAGTCGAATGTTGACTACGACAAACTGGTGGAAATGGAAGACATCAACCCTGAGTTCCCCACTTGTGATGTAGTGGTGGTGATCGGGGCGAATGATGTCGTGAACCCGGCTGCCAAAACCGATCCGGCAAGTCCCATATACGGCATGCCTATTCTGGAAGTAGAGGATGCCCGCCAGGTGATTGTAATGAAGCGGTCTATGAGCAGCGGTTATGCAGGAATAGAAAACGAGTTGTTCTATCGGGACAAAACAAGCATGCTTTTTGGGGATGCGAAGAAAATGCTCACCGAGCTGGTGAATGAACTCAAAAGCATGGATTGATGATTAAACGATTACCGTACCTGCTGATCCTCTTCTTGATACAAGCCTGTCAGGTGGATGAAAGCGAGCTCTATGTGCCCAATGAGCCTCCGCAGCCGCCCAAAATCATGCAGGTAGTTAAGCAGGAACTGAATTGTTCCATGCCTTTTAACGTCAGGTTCACCGCATTCGTGAACAATGAGCTGGGTACTGAAACTTATGCCTGGCAAATTGGCGGACAAAATTATTCCGGCAAATCTCCGCTGGTAATAGTCGATCAAACCGGCCCGCTTGATGTGCTGCTGGTGGTTACCAATGAGATAGGTTCAGATGAGTATCAGTATCAATACAATTACACGTCCAGCTCCCTCCCCGTGGTACCCATATTCAATTACGGCGCGGCTAACAACAATTTCAGAAGTCCGGCCAAGATCCAGTTTACCGATCTGTCGCAGCGGGCTACCACAGTCAAATGGGACTTTGGCGACGGCTACCAATCGAGTCTGAGAAACCCGGAACATACTTATGCTGTTCCCGGAACCTATACCATTACGCTTACCGCCATGTGCGATTCGGATACGGCAACGGAAACCGCCCTGGTGGAGATCAAAGCGGAACCTAAGATCATCCGCTTCGACCGTTTTGAAATTCTCGAATTCCCGAAAAACTATTTCCCTGAGAATGCAGACGACAACACCTCCGGGGGAGATTTTTACGTGGAACTGTACCGCGATAACTTCAAATACGGAACCAGCGATGTGTATACCAACCGGTCTAAAACTCCGGTGTACTGGGAATGCCCGGACGACTGGAACGGTGACTACCGCTTGTTATTCTACAGCTTTGACACCTACCGGGTGGAGCTCTGGGATGAGAATGATAACCAGGATATACAGCTCCTGAATGCCGTGATCGACGGCCCTTATATCAAGAACAATTATTACCCGAGAAGTATGGACTTTGAATTGGACAAACTCCGTTTCCGGGTTTACCTGAACTATGAAGATTAAACTGCTGCTGATAGGAATTTTAGGAAGCTTGTCCGTTTCTGCGCAGGAAGTGGCGGATCATTGGTATTTTGATGTGCAGGCCGGGCCGGCGCAAACGTTCGGGAATATGACTGACTCGAACAAGGGAACCCTGATCTATAATGGTCTTGGCGGAGCCCAATTCGGCTTCAGTAAATACGGCTCCACCGGTGCCCTGTTCAAAAAAGGGGTAGTCGGGGTACAGTTCGGGTACCTTTTTTACCTCAATCAACTCGACCCGAAATACCTGAAAACCATGGAGCCGACTCCTTCGACACTCAAGTATCAGAAGCGGAATCAGCTGTTGCATGGTCCCTGGATCAGGCTTGAATACACCACCAATACCCGTGTCGCTCCGTTTATCGGTATCGGGGCGCATCTGCTGGCGGTTCGGGGCGCCAAGTTTGACCTGGGTTTCAATCCCCAGGACAATTTCTACAAAGAAGTTTACTACAACCCGGGAGGCTGGGGTAGGATCAACGCCTCATTCAGCGGCTCCGCCGGTTTGCGCGTTACCATGCCCGGAAATTGGTGTCTTGCCCTCCAGTATCAGTTGTTCATTCGCGATACCTGGACCGTCAATTACCGGGTGAAAGCCGTTCCTGCCACGCTCGACAGTGAAGAGGTGGAAAGCCGTTTTCTGCTGATCCAGAAAGGATGGAATCAGCACATCGACTTGAAGGTGCAGTTTCCTTTGAATTAATTTGCGGCTGTATGGGGTTCCTTACTCCCTCCATGGTTCTGGAGGCATATCGCAGCGGTGTTTTTCCTATGGCTCATCCGGAAGAAGACAATGCCATCTACTGGTACGAGCCCACCCAGCGGGGTATCCTGCCTCTCGATGGATTCAAGCTGAGTAAGAGTCTGAAAAAACGGATCGACAGAAGGGAGTTCCAGGTTAGTATGGACACAGACTTCCCTGCCGTGATCAGGGCATGCGCGGAAAGAGAAGAAACCTGGATCAGCGAGGAAATACAACAGGTTTATATTGAGCTGCATGAACTGGGCTGGGCCCATAGCGTGGAATGCCGTCAGGGAGAGGAATTGGTAGGGGGACTGTATGGAGTAGCCATCGGACGGGCCTTTTTCGGGGAGTCGATGTTCCATAAGAAAACAGATGCCAGCAAAGTGGCGCTCTATTATCTGGTTCAGTGGTTAAAAAACCACAACTTCACTCTTCTGGATATGCAGTTTCTGACCCCCCATTTGGCCAGTATGGGTGGGATTGAAATTAGTCAAAGAGAATATTTGGAACTGCTGCGCGGTGCATTGAAATAAGAATACCGCTGCTCAAATAAAATCACCGTGAGAGGGGAAATGGCCTTTCTATGTTTGATCTATGAAAGGTCTGTTGACACTTGTATTTTTTCTTGCATTCGTAACCCTGGCTCTCGCTCAACCGAATAACCCGACCAACCCTGTTCCGCTTGATGGTGGACTCAGCGTATTGCTGGCTGCCGGAGGCGCACTCGGTTACAAAATGTATAAGAATAAGAAGAAAGAAGACTAAGTCTACTTTTTTCTGATGATCATAAGTCCATCCCGAATCGGGAGAAGTACATTCTCTACCCGGTGGTCGGCATGGACTTTTTCATTGAATTCGTGTAAGGCCCTGGTTTCGGCGTCATTCGCCAGCTGTTTTCCCTCAAGAACTTTCCCGCTCCACAGCACATTGTCTGCAATGATATAGGCTCCGGGTTTCATCCGTTCAATCACCAGGTCGTAATAGTTGCTGTAATTTTCTTTGTCGGCATCGATAAATACCAGGTCAAACCAGGAACTCAGCTGCGGAATAATCTCCATGGCATTGCCTATATGGAACTTGATGCTTTCTTCCAACCCGGCTTTCTGCACATAGGCTTTCACCATGTCTTCCAGCTCTTCGTTGATATCGATGGTGTTGAGCACACCACCGTCTGCCAGTCCCTCGGCCAGGCAAAGCGCGCTGTACCCGGTATAGGTTCCGATTTCCAGGATGTCGCGGGGTTGGATCATTTTGGAGATCATACTCAGCACGCGGCCCTGCAAATGCCCGGAAAGCATTCGCGGCATCATCACCTTGGCCCAGGTTTCCCGGTTCAGTTCCTGCAGGGTTTCGGATTCCGGGCTGGTATGGTTCTCAGCATAAGCCTCGATTTTCTCATCAATAAATTCCATGCTTGCAAGATAGGGAATGTAGGGGGATAGAAGCCTGATATCCGACCGGTGAATCAGGTGCCTTCATGCAAACCGATCAGGAAGCCTGGCCCCGGAATACCAGCAAACTCAGGTCGGTAGGCTGTAAATACCGGTTAGCAACAGCGAGCAGTCCGTTGGCGTCCATCGAATCGATACGCCGGAATATTTCCTCCAGGCTTTCGATGGGGCGTTGGTCCAGCAGCATCTTTCCTGCAGAAAGGGCCAGGCCGCTTCGGTTTTCTTCGCTCATCAGGATCTGCCCCTTCAGCTGATTCTTGTAGCGCTTGAGCTGGGCGGGGGAAATGCGTTTTTCGCGGATATTCTTTAGCTCCCGGTAAATCAGGTCCATTGTTTTTTGCAGGTACCTGCGATCGGTTCCCACATAGATGTTAAACAACCCGATATCCTGCATGCTTTGGTAGCTGGCTTCCACATCGTAAGCAAAGCCATGACGTTCGCGTATGGCCAGGTTTAGCCGGCTGTTGAGTCCCGGCCCTCCCAGAATATTGGTAAGCATGGCCATTGCCGTGCGGTCTTCGTCGTGCAGGTTCGGAGCCAGTCCGCCAAGGGTCAGGTAGGACTGAATATGCGGCATGCTGAGTTCTTCTTGGAAGCGGGAATAAGCCTGTGCATCAAACTGCACCCTTTTTCCGGCATGTCCGTTACCGGAAGGTATGGGCTGCAGTAGTCTTTCCAGAATCCGTACTACCTGCTTCAGGCTTTTTGGCCCGCTATACACAAAAACCATATGTTCCGGAACGTACCAGCGACGGTAGAATTGAAGAATCCTGGGCTGATCAAAACGGTTCAGGCTTTCGTGGCTGCCCAGGATATTGTATCCCAGCGGGTGGTCGCGGAAAGCCTTTTCCTGGAACAGATCCAGGATATTCTCTTCCGGTGAATCCAGGTACATGTCAATCTCTTCATGGATGACATTGCGTTCCTTTTCGATCTCCTTCGGCGGGAAGTTCGAGTAGAATACGATATCCGTCAGCAATTCCGCAGCCCGGGGGAAATAATCGGAGTTGACGGAGGCATAAACACAGGTCTTGTCTTTGGTCGTGTAGGCATTTAGCTCACCTCCCACGTCTTCCAGGCGGTTTAGGATATGGATGGATTTGCGGTGCGTGGTTCCTTTGAAGAAGAGGTGTTCGATAAAATGAGCCATGCCCACTTCTTCCGGACTTTCATCCCGCGATCCGGCATCCATCACAAAACCGCAATGGGTGATCCGGGAAGCAAACTGCTTGTGGTACAAACGGAGTCCGTTAGCGAAAGTATGGATCGTGTGGTCTTCCACGTGTGTTTAAGTCCGCGAAAATAGGCTATTTTCAGAAGGCCTACCAGAAGGGACGATCCGCATCTTTCTTTTTTTCCTCCTCGCTTAGCGGTTCGGGAGGATTGAATTTGAACCGCAGTCCGAACTGAAGTCCATGCTGCAACTGGTAAAGTTTAACGGCATGGTTGCTTCGGAACCGGAAGTAATCGAGTTGGTATTCCAAATTCAGGTTCAGCCTGCAGGTCAGGTATACCTTTAGTCCCAGACTTGCCGTCTGATACGTGACCCTCTGGGCACTGTACAGGTTCTCCTTCCGGGAATCGGAGTATTCCTGGCTCAGTTGGTAGTAGGTACCATGCTGGGAAGTCTGACTTTCCAGTACCCTGTACGAGTATTCAGTGCGGTCAATGTCCAGTGCCCCGGCTATGTTCATCCCGAAACCGATGCTTCCATACCCCATAAGACTACCCGCTATGGGATAGTTGACAATCCCTTTGGTGAACAGGGTGGTATTGCTGAGGTTCATGTCGTAAATGTTCCGTTCCTGGTAGTAGTAGCTGGGGTTTCCCGGGCTATGTCTCTCTTCCAGGTATTTGTGGTGCATACGCCGGTAATTGAGGCCCATACTAAGTTCGAAGTTTCTTAGCAGGGTGTGGTGGCTGAACCGGAAAGGTGCGTAGACCACTTGAACCTGCACCACCGCCCGGGTCTTTTGCAAATCTTTGTGGGCGGGCTGGAAGCTTACACTGTCGGGGATTTCAGTGACAGAAACGAATTTCCGGAAAACATGATTCCATTCCGGGTAGTTTGCCAACTGCCGGGTTCCGAAACTCAGTTGCAGCCCTTTGATACCCGTGCGGTCAACGAAAGTCAGGTTTTCTTTCTGAGCAAGAGCCGGTTTCCCCGGAAAAAGCAGCAACAGCAGCAATAAGCTGAAGAAACTACGGTACCTGTTAACCCACCTGTTCATAAATAGCAAATCGATAGAAGCAGACTGCACATAATTCTTATCGGGTATCCGGGGATATTTAGTATGGAAACATAGTGAAATTCTACGGAGTTATTTACTCCGCCAGACTCCGTTAAGGGGCCTCAGTTCTGTTAGCGCCTGGTTGTATTCAAGAACCAGTTCTTCTACAATTTCCGCTACGTTTTTGATTGAGTGGATGCTGCCCGAAACCTGCCCTATTTCCAACTCTCCTTCATCCAGATCGCCTTCGAACATGCCTTTTTTAGCCCTGGCCCGCCCCAGTAACTGTTTCAGTTCTTCTGGCGCGGCACCGCGCATTTCCGCTTCCTGAACCTCCTGGAAAAATTTGTTCTTGATGAGCCGCACCGGGGTCAATGCTTTCAGCGTAAGCTGGGTTCCGCCGTCACCGGCTTCCACAATGGCATTTTTGAAATTGTCGTGGGCAGAAGATTCCGTGCTGGCAGCAAAGCGGCTTCCAATCTGCACGCCATCGGCGCCAAGCGCACTTACGGCTAGCATGCTTCTTCCGGAACCGATGCCTCCGGCTGCGATCACAGGGACCGTAACGGCCTCTTTGACCATCGGGATCAGGCAGAGCGTTGTGGTTTCTTCCCGTCCGTTATGTCCGCCCGCTTCGAACCCTTCGGCTACCACGGCATCCACTCCGGCTTCTTCTGCCTTACGGGCAAATTTGGTGTTGGAGACCACATGTACTACGATAATGCCCTTTTCTTTGAGGAAGCCTGTCCAGGTCTTGGGGTTTCCAGCGGAAGTGAACACCACCTTCACGCCTTCTTCCACAATGATCTCCATAACCTTATCGATATCCGGGTAAAGCAGTGGCACATTCACCCCAAAAGCTTTGTCGGTAGCAGCCTTGCACTTGCGGATATGTTCCCGGAGGACCTCCGGATACATGGATCCGGCTCCGATAAGACCCAGGCAACCGGCATTGGCAGCGGCGGAAGCCAGCCTCCAGCCGGAGCACCAGATCATACCGGCTTGAATGATGGGGTATTGAATACCAAACAGGGAAGTGACTCGGTTTTCCATGGTCCGCAATTTAAGGCCGATTGTCAAATTCCGCTTCCGGCATAACGGGGCTTTTGTAAATTCCCCGTTCAATCATTTCTCACACGAACATGTACAACGGTAAGATCAATCCTTTTTTAGCCGGCTTCCTGCTAGTGGGTATCCTCTCCTGCAGCAACCCTGCTCCTGAAACCAATGAAACGCCTCAGGAAGAAAGTACTGCAAACGGATATGACTCGGCAATGGCCGCCGCATATGAAGCCGATCAATACGGCATGCACAGTTATGTGATGGCCTTTCTCAAAGCAGGTCCGAACCGGAGCCAGTCGCCGGAGGAAGCCGCGGAAATTCAGCGGGCCCATTTGAATAACATAAACCGCCTTGCAGAAGAAGGCAAACTGGTTTTGGCAGGTCCCTTTATGGATACCGGGGAAGTTCGGGGCATATATGTCTTTGCCGTGGAAAGCGTAGACGAGGCCCGCAAGCTGACGGAGACAGACCCGGCCATTCAGGCCGGAAGACTGGTGATGGAGCTGAAACCCTGGTATGGGTCAGCAGCCCTGATGGGACTCAATGAGGTACACAAAAAGATCTCCCGGGAAAACCCCTAACAAACCTCAATAGATCCTTATCGGGTATAATCGATCTCTGTGCTGTCTCCCAGGTTCAGGCTTTGAACCAGGCCACGAAGCACGGCGTCATTTCCTATCAGCGACTCATTCAGCAAGGTGTTTTCCAGGTGGGCATGCGGCCCGATAATGCTTTTTCGGATGATGCTGTTATGGATGATGGCTCCTTCCCCGATGGATACATCCGGTCCGATGATCGAATTGCTGATCCGTGCATCCGGAGCGATATGCACCGGGGGAATCAGGATGGTGTCTTTCAGTTTTTTCGGGGCAATGATTTCCGGCTTCTGACGCTTGAGCAAGGTGGAGTTGGTATCCAGCAGGATTTCCTTTTTTCCGCAATCGAACCAGGCCTCGACCGAAAAGGTATTTATGCGTTCTCCCTGCTCGATCATACGCATCAGTACATCGGTGAGGTGGAACTCATTGTTGGTCTTTACCTCGTTGGCAATATTGTATTCCAGGGCTTCCCGCAGTTTCTCCGCATGTTTGATGAAGTAGACTCCGATAAGGGCCAGGTTGCTTTTGGGGATACGCGGCTTTTCAACCAGGTTTATGATGAACCCGTCAGGATCGGTTTGAGCCACCCCGAAATCGCGTGGGTCGCTTACCTTCATCACGCCCAGGGAGGAGTGTTCTGACTGCAGCACCTTGCGGAGTTCTGCGTCCCAGATAGTATCCCCCAGTACAATCAGGATATCGTCCTTTTCAGGCAGGTATTCTCTTGCCAGCCACAGAGCGTGGGCGATGCCCTTCCCCGTAGTCTGTATCACAAAATGTGACTTCAGTTTGGGATAAGCGCCGGTGACATAGCTTTCAATTTTATCGCCCAGGTAGCCTATGATGAAGACAATCTCATCAATACCTTCCTGGATAAGCCCATCGACAATATGCCCCAATATGGGTTTGCCCGCAACGGGAATCAATGCTTTGGGTTGTGTGTGGGTATGAGGGCGCAGGCGGCTGCCGATGCCGGCCACAGGGATGAAGGCTTTCATACGTCGATAAAATTCGGTAGCGGAATCGGAAGCGCCAAATTAATTCTTTGAATACGAAGGAATAACAGGTAGGTTAGCCCGTCAGGATATCAGGAACCGTATTCGATACACACGTTTTTAGGCTCCGTAAAAAAGCGCAAGGCTTCCCATCCACCTTCCCGGCCAACACCCGAACTTTTCACCCCGCCGAAGGGGGTGCGCAGGTCGCGTTTCAACCAGCAGTTGATCCATACGATCCCGGCTCGGATCTCTTCCGCCATACGGTTGGCAGTATTCAGGTTGGTGGTCCAGATGGTGCTGGAAAGGCCGTATTCCGTAGCATTAGCCATTTTTAGTACCTCTTCTTCCGTATCGAAAGGGGTGAGGGTCACCACGGGTCCGAAGATCTCTTCCATATTACAACGGGCATCGTAGGCCAGGTTTTCAATAACCGTGGGTGCGATAAACCAGCCCTTTTCGCAACGGCCTTCCGGGTGAAGGGCTTCTCCGCCACAGAGTATGCGACCGCCTTCTTCCTGTGCCAGAGCAATGTAGGATAACACCTTGTCGTAGTGCATCTGCGATACCACAGCCCCTTGTTTGCTTTCGGGCGCCATAGGATCTCCCACTTTCATACGTTTTACCTTCTCCACAAAAGCATCCCGGAACTTTTCATACACCGGTCTTTGTATGAAGATACGGCTGCCGCATAGACAGATCTGGCCCTGATTGGCGAAGGAACTACTCACCGAGGTATGCAAGGCCTTATCGAAGTCACAGTCCGCAAAAATGATATTGGGGTTTTTCCCTCCCAGTTCCAGCGAAAGCTTCTTGAACATGGGGGCGGCGATGGAGGCGATCTCTTTTCCGGCACGGGTACTTCCGGTGAAGGAAATGGCTTTGGTGCGCGGATGCGAAACAATAGCTGAGCCGGCCCGGGGTCCGGTGCCGTGTACGATGTTCAAAACGCCGGCGGGCAATCCGGCTTCCATACATATTTCGGAAAGGAGATAGGCCGTATAGGGGGTCACTTCCGAAGGTTTGGCTACCACGGTATTTCCGGCAGCCAGGGCAGGCGCAATCTTCCAGGTGAAGAGGTACAGGGGTAGGTTCCAGGGAGAGATGCAGCCTACCACACCCAGCGGTTTGCGGAGGGTGTAGTTGATTCCGTCGTGCATGGGGTGAGCCTCGGAAGCAAAATGCATAATGCCCGTACCGAAAAACTCGAAATTTTCATAAGCCCGGCGGATGTCCACCTTTTTGGCAAGCCAGAGTGGTTTCCCGTTATCACGGCTTTCCGCTTCGGCCAGCTCGTCATACCTTTCCTGGATGCGTTGTGCAATAGCGATCAGGTAATGGCCGCGTTCTGCTGCCGGAAGGGCAGACCAGGCCGGAAAGGCGGTTTCAGCGGCTTTGACCGCTAATTCTATGTCTTCGGAAGAAGAATCGGGGATGGTGGAATAAAACTGGCCGGTGGCCGGTTCGGGATTATTCAGTACGGCTCCGCTAAGGGCATCCTTCCATTCGCCACCGATATAGTTCTTCAGTACCTTCATGTCTTTTTAAAATGCATGCTTTCTATCAGGGAGTAAGCCTGCTTGATTTCTTCGTTGATATTGGGGTTGTTGCGCAGGGATACCCGGAATTCATACGAGCAATAAAACAATTTGTTCCCGTAAGCAATGACCCAGTAATGCGTTTCAATGTCGTCGCCGTTACGGATTCCCATTACTTTATAGGTAAGCATAACACGGTCCTCCAGCACACTGCGTTTGGCCCCGCCTTGTCGCTCTTCCAGTTTGTCCAGTCGCAGGAGGGCATCGGTACTATCCGCACAAACTTCCACCTTGATCTGGAACTGGCCGAGCCGTTCATAGGGGTTTTTGAAAATAAAGAGGCCACTTTCCACTTCATTGACCTCCCAGCTTTCCGGGTGTTTCAGCGAAAGTCCGTGTTCCGGCGACTGAAATTCGGCCCAGGTATTAAAGTTCGTTTGGGCCTTAAGTGATCCGGATACTAGGAAGATCAGGCCAAGGAAGAGGAGAGACTGCTTCATGACTGAAAATTTAGCACTTTTTTCCAGGAAATTTCTTCTTGGAGGATGCTTCTCAGTTCGGAAATGGCTACCCTTTTCTGTTCCATGGTATCGCGGTAACGCAGGGTAACCGTATTGTCTTCCATACTTTCATAATCTACCGTAACACAGAAAGGAGTTCCGATGGCATCCTGCCTGCGGTAACGTTTTCCGATGGCATCCTTTTCTTCATAGAGGCACTGGAAATCGAATTTAAGCTCGTTGATGATCTCCCGGGCTTTTTCAGGCAGCCCGTCTTTTTTCACCAGCGGGAAAACAGCCAGCTTAACGGGAGCCAGGATGGGAGGCAGTTTCAGCACAGTGCGCGTTTCCGTTTTGTCACCGTTCTGTATGGATTCTTCCTCCAGGCAGCTGAAAAGGATCAACAGGAACATACGGTCCAGCCCGATGGAAGTTTCCACCACATAGGGCACATAGTTCTGGTTGATTTCCGGGTCAAAGTACTGCAGTTTTTTGCCGGAATATTCCTGGTGTTGCTTGAGGTCGAAATCGGTGCGTGAATGGATTCCTTCCACCTCTTTGAAGCCGAAGGGGAATTCGTACTCAATGTCCACGGCAGCGTTGGCGTAGTGAGCCAGTTTGCTATGGGTATGGATGCGGTATTTTTCTTCCGGGATGCCAAGGGCTTTATGCCAGGCCATGCGGTAGTTCTTCCAGTATTCGAACCATTCCATTTCAGTACCCGGGCGTACGAAGAACTGCATTTCCATCTGCTCGAATTCGCGCATGCGCATGATAAACTGGCGGGCGATGATCTCGTTGCGGAAAGCTTTTCCTACCTGAGCGATACCGAAGGGTACCTTGAGGCGACCGGACTTCTGCACATTGAGGAAATTGACAAAGATCCCTTGTGCCGTTTCCGGGCGAAGGTAAACTTCATCGGAGTCGTCGGAAACCGAGCCCATCCGGGTGGAGAACATCAGGTTGAACTGGCGTACGTCGGTCCAGTTGCGGGTTCCGGAAACAGGGCAGGCGATCTCATGCTCTTCGATCAATTGTTTGAGCCCGGCAAGATCATTGGCTTCCAGAGCCTCATCCATGGCTCTTTGCAGGTCGGCGGCCTTGTCCGTTTTTCCGTCTTTTTCGTATTTGGCAATGCGGTCTTCCAGGAGTTGATCGGCGCGATAGCGCTTTTTCGAATCCTTGTTGTCGATCATCGGGTCGTTGAAACCGTCAACGTGGCCAGAGGCCTTCCATACTTTGGGGTGCATGAAGATGGCGGCATCGATACCCACGATGTTTTCATGCATCTGTACCATGGCTTTCCACCAGTATTCACGAATGTTTTTACGCAGTTCGGTACCGTTGTGGCCATAATCGTACACGGCTGATAATCCGTCGTAGATTTCACTGCTGGGAAATACAAACCCGTATTCCTTACAATGCGCGATGATCTTTTTAAGGCTTTCTTCCTGTTTTGACATACAATGGCGCGAAGATAGCGCATTAAACGATTTCACCGGGGCCCGGAGCACCTGTTTCCAGACAGGATTTCCGTGCATTCCATATATAGAGAAATCAGATGCTTGTATTTTCAAAATACCCATCGTACCTTTGCCGTCCTTAATTTTTAAGAAGAAGCATACAACATGGCAAATCATAAGTCGGCAATCAAAAGAATTCGCAGCAATGCGGCCAAGAGACTCAGAAACCGGTACCAGGCGAAAAGTACACGTACGGCTATCAAAAACCTGAGAAAGGCTGAATCCAAGGAATCCGCTGTAGCGATGTTGCCTAAAGTATCGAGCATGCTTGACAAGCTCGCTAAGAAAAATATTATCCATAAGAACAAAGCGGCCAATCAGAAAAGCAAGTTGACCCGTTTTGTCAACGGACTGTAAAATTTAACCCGATCAGGGGAAAGGCCATCCGGTAGCGGGTGGCCTTTTTTATTTTTGGTGGATGAACGAGGAACAGAGCGGGTCTATAAAGTGCTGGGCAGAGGATGACCGCCCACGAGAAAAGCTGATCCGGCTTGGGAAAAGGAATCTGAGTGATTCCGAGCTGCTGGCCATACTCATCGGGTCGGGGACAAAGCGGTTTTCAGCGCTGGACCTGGCACGCAGGCTGCTGGAAGCGCACCGCGGCGACCTCAACGAACTGGCACGAAGCAGTATCAATGACCTGGTCAAAGTGCCCGGAATCGGATTAGCCCGCGCGGTAACGATCAGCGCGGCAATTGAACTGGGTAACCGAAGAAAAAGGCAGGAAGCGGAGGTGGTCTGTATATCGAAAAGCAGCGATGCCTTCAAGCATATGCAACCCATTCTCGGTGATCTTCGTCATGAGGAATTCTGGACCCTTTACCTGAACCGGAAAAACCGGATCATCGGCGAAAAACAGGTCAGTCAGGGAGGCTTGAGTGCCACCGTGGTGGATCCCAGAATCATTTTCCGCCATGCGATTGAGCTGGGCGCCAGTGCCTTGATATTGGTGCACAATCATCCCAGTGAAAACCTGAAACCGAGTCAGGCCGACCTGGAGATCACCCGTAAGATCAGGGAAGGAGGGCAGCAACTGGACCTTCAGGTGTTGGATCATCTGATCGTTACCCAAAACGGCTACCTGAGCTTTAACGATGAAGGCTGGCTATAAAAGGAAGCGGAATTGTTATGGATTTATTAAACTTGCACACTATATATACATGCTATGATATTGAGAAAATTTACTTTTTCAATGCTCTGCGTAGCCATCGCCGGGCTTGCCTTCGGGCAAAACAATAAGGTGACTCTGACATCACCGACAGACGGACAGAACCTTGTGCCATTGACTGTCACCCTGATGTGGGATACTACCGGGCTAACCGTTGACAGCCTGGCCGTGGAGCTTTCCAAATCCATGACCTTTGACGATACACTCCACCGTGCGGTGCTTCCCGATACTGCCGTGGAATACAGCATACCTTCCGGCGTGCTCGAATACGATAGCATGTACTATTGGCGCGTAATCAGCTACTGGTCCACTGATTCCATGGAGTCCAGCGATGTGTTTTCCTTCACTGCGATAGGCATTCCTCCCGGACAACCTACCAACATGTCGCCCACTTCATCCTCTCTGGATCAATCCCTGATGCCTACTCTTACCTGGAATGCAGTGGCCGATGCAGACAATTACCGTGTGCACGTAGCCACGTTCAATAACTTCAGCGATACCGCGTTCCACGCATTTGTGAATGCTCCCACGACCTCGGTAACGGTGAATGTCCGCCTGGAATCATATACCGTATACTACTGGAGAGTTGCTGCCGAGAACCAGAACGGTCTTGGCGAGTGGTCGAATTTCTGGAACTTCACCACCCTGGTGAGCGGTCTTCGCGGTGCACAACCAACCTTGATGTTGAGTGCTTATCCGAACCCGGCCGACGAAATGGTTTCCCTGCGCTTTGAGAACAAAGGCACCGGCAATACCGTTGTTCGCCTTCTGGATGTTACAGGAAAAGAAGTACAAGTTCTGTACGATGCTAACCCCGGGCCCGGTAACCACGATCTGGTGATTGAAAGAGGTAACCGCAAAGCCGGAGTTTACCTGCTGCGTGTGGAAGAAAACGGGTTGGCGCATACCCTGCGCGTTGTCTTCCGCTAAGCCCGGTAACAAATTCATAACGAAAGCCGGCCAATGTGTCGGCTTTTTTTTATGCCGCTGACGAATTGCCCCATGCAGCCTGAGGGCATGAAAGTTGTCAACAGAAAGTAAATAACTCATGCGAGTCTGTCGTTTCTTCTTCAGGACACAATGAGTAGTTTTGGTTTAGACAGAAAGGGAGCTTATGGAGCCTGATGATTTCCTAGATGCTGACATGACCGCCGCTGTTGAGAAATATGAGCGCATGTTGCAGCAAAACGACCGCCTCTATTTCGATTCGAATGAGCTGGAAGACATCGTCGACTATTATGTGGGAGAAAGCAAGCTGAAAAAGGCCATGGATGCTTTATCCTATGCCCTGGAAACTTACCCCGCCAATACCGAATTCCTTATCCGGAAAGCCCAGATCATTCTGATGATGGGGAATAACCAGGAGGCCCTGGGAGCCATTGAACTGGCAGAAGCCCTGGAGCCCTTCAACCCGGATATCGTAATGGTGAAAGGAGAGGTTCTCGATCAGCTGGAACGTTTTGACGAAGCCATTGCCTGTTACGAACGGGCACTGGAAATGACCGACGAAAAATCGGAGGTATACCTGAATATTGCCTACGTATACCAGAACTCCGGTCAGTTTGACGAAGCCCTTCGATACCTTATGCGTCTCCTAGATGAGGAGCCGGAAAACGAACAGGTGCTTTATGAGATCGCTTACTGCTACGATGTCATGGACAAGCCGGCGGAAAGCATTCACTTTTACCACCAGTATATCGACCAGCAACCCTATTCCTTTGCAGCCTGGTACAACCTGGGTGTGATGTATAACCGCCTGGGTGATTTTGACAAAGCTATCTGGGCTTATGATTATGCCATCCTGATCAATGAGAACTTTTCCTCCGCCTGGTTCAATAAAGGCAATACCCTCATTGAAAAAGAAGACTATTCCGGAGCGGTAGAGTGCTTTAAAAAGACCCTGGAACTGGAAGGTCAGGATGCGATTATATTCTGCAACCTGGGTAATTGCTACGAGAAGCTGGGGATGATGACCGAAGCCCGAACGTTCTATAAAAAGGCAACAAAACTCAATGCCAACCTTGCGGAAGCCTGGTTCGGACTGGGTATCACCTTTGAACATGAGGGGCGACTGAATGAGGCTATAGCCTTCATCAAAAAGGCCATTAAGCTGGAAGAGGAAGATGCGGATTATTGGTTCAGCCTGGCCGATGTTTATTCTAAAAAGGAGGATTTCCTGGAAGCTGACCGCGCCTATCAAAAGGCGGTACATTTTGACCCGATGCTCTGGGAAGCCTGGCTCGACTGGACAGTGAGCAAGCTGAACCAAAATGACCACCGGGAAGCCATAGAGATTCTGGAAGAGAGCCTTACCATGAATCCGGAAGTGCATCAGATATACTACCGCCTGGCCTCCTATAACTATATGTTCGGTTCACGTTCCAAAGCCTATGAGCTTCTGAAGCGTGCTCTTGAGCTGAACTTTGCCGACCACCATCTTTTTCTGGAAGTGGCACCCATTGCCTCTGCCGATGAATTGGTGCTTGATCTCATAGACGAATACCGCCGCTGATTTCGTCTAAAAATATACCTTTGCCCATCATGAATTTTGAACTTTCCAAACTCCCCGAGCGGGCTGCCAAGCCGCGCGAATACGGCCTGACCATGGTTATGGATAAAGGAATGAGTCTCCGCGATGTGGAATCCTTCCTGGATGTGGCCAGCAGCTATACCGATATTGTCAAACTGGGTTTCGGCACCTCCATGCTGACTCCGCGCCTGGAAGAAAAAGTGAAATTGTACCAGGATGCCGGAATTCCCGTGTATTTCGGAGGAACCTTGTTTGAAGCATTTGTTATCCGTAACCAGTTTGAAGACTACCTGAGACTGTTGGATAAATACAAAATCACCCATGCCGAGATCTCTGATGGATCCATTGAGATTTCCGAGGATGAGAAGTGCGACTACATACGCCGTACCGCAGCTAATTTTACGGTACTGAGTGAAGTAGGGAGCAAAGATGCCGAAAAGATCATCCCACCTTATAAATGGATCAAGATGATGGAAAGCGAAATACAGGCTGGGGTCTGGAAGGTGATCGCCGAAGCCCGTGAAAGCGGAAACGTTGGGATCTTCCGGGGAACCGGCGAAGTACGTTCGGGTCTTGTAGAGGAGATCCTCACCCAGATCCCCCAGGAGAAAATACTCTGGGAGGCTCCGCAGAAATCGCAGCAGGTATGGTTCATTAAACTTTATGGCGCCAATGTCAGCCTCGGGAATATTGCACCGAACGAGGTAATCCCTCTGGAAACGCTGCGGCTTGGGTTACGCGGCGATAGTTTCAATTTCTTTTTATAACGGCCGGCCGGCTGTTCATCCATACCGATATTTAATAGACCATGACATTTTTCGATACCATCAGCAAAGACCTGATCACCGCGATCAAATCCAGGGATCAGGATGAGATTCGCGCTTTGCAGGGCATTAAGGCCCAAATGCTTTTACTCAGAGCAGAAAAGGGCAGCGGAACTCCAGTGACCTCAGACGAGGAGATGAAGGTATTGATGAAGATGGCCAAACAGAGACGCGATTCCATTGAGGTGTTTGCCAAAGAGAATCGCCAGGACCTGGTGGATAAGGAAGTTTCTGAACTGAAAGTGATCGAACGTTACCTGCCTGCCCAAATGAGCGATGAAGAGTTGGAAGTTGGGATTAAGGCTCTGATGGAAGAGTTGGGGGTTAACAGCATGGCCCAAATGGGAATGGTGATGGGCAAAGCCTCTCAGAAATTTGCCGGTAAGGCAGACGGAAAAAGGATCAGCGAAATTGTGAAGCGCCTGCTCAGTTAAGCCTCCGGCTGAGTATGGTACGTATGAGTTCGTATAACTGCGGCGGCTGCAGTTTCCGCCAGTGCAGGTCATCGAGTTGTCCGCCGAAATTGATGTAATAATCCAGGTTCATGTCGCGGAATTCACGCAGCACATGCTCCCGGAAATTCACAAAGACCAGCCAGCCCTCGTCTTCTACTTCCTGGTATAATTCTTCGTAATAGCTGTCGTCCGACCCGTGGAAGTTCAGCACATTTTCACCGATGAAGATGAATTTGTAAATGCCGTAATCCATCATGTGCTCCAGGATATCCCGTTTCAGGAACATGATATCGTTGTCAACGGCGTCGTTCCACTCGCCAATCAATTCTATAATTACATACCCTTCTTCATAATCGGCAAAAAGTACCTTCATGTACATGGTGTTTGAGCCGAAATAATCCCATTGCGGATGGATAAGATGGTCGTAGATACGGTGTGTAAACTCGAATTCACTGTACTCCCGCTCGAAGAAAGGGGAATATTCATCTTCGCTTGCTATGTAAAGGTCGCGCCATCGGTAGTACGGTTCGAGGTCGTGCATGGTACAAAGATAGCGCTGATTACTACGGATCATAAACGCACTTTCATGAGTTCGCCGAAAGGGTTTTTAAGGACTTTTCAGGGTTCCCGGTTTTGGGTACGGGGTTCATTTTGCTCTGCATCTCACTGGGTCTCTGGTTATGCCGGGTTCGTAAGCCCTGTCAGCCTGAGCTTGTCGAAGGGTGACAGGGCGAGGATTTATGGTGGTTCTTGGTATTGGGTATTGGGTTTTGGCTGCTTTGCCTTAGACCTTCCTGTCAGCATAAACCTGCCTGCCGGAACATTTCGAAGGCATGCGACAGACAAGCCTCCCCCTCTGGAGGGGGCGGGGGGAGGATTTATGGTGGTTCTCGGTATTAGGTATTGGGTTTTGGCTGCTCAGGACGAAATATTGCCCGCAGACCTCGCAGAATCAAGTTTTGGTTAGCCTCCCTCTTTTTTCTCCAACTGCGGCTCTGCGTGTTCAGCGCAAAGAGAGCTTCGCAGACCTCGCGGAAGTTGGTTCGGAAGAAGCGAGCTCCGGGCAAACGCTGGCGTCTCTCTGCGTATTCTGCGGGAAACAAATTCAGCTCTTGGACATTGGCTTGTCAAAGTTGGAGGCCTGCCTACCGGAACATTTCGAAGGCATAGGGCGGACAAGCCTCCCCCTCTGGAGGGGGAGGGGGGAGGATCTTTGAGGTATTAGATTTTAGCCGTTTATCTCCTGTCAGCCTGAGCCTGTCGAAGGTGACAGGGTGAGGATTTATGGTGGTTCTTGGTATTAGGTATTGGGTTTTGGCCGTTTTGCCTTAGACCTTCCTGTCAGTATAAACCTGCCTGCCGGAACATTTCGAAGGCATAGGGCAGACAAGCCCCCCCTCTGGAGGGGACGGGGGG
Source organism: Bacteroidia bacterium (assembly GCA_964215915.1). Classification (GTDB taxonomy): domain Bacteria; phylum Bacteroidota; class Bacteroidia; order UBA8524; family UBA8524; genus UBA8524. The sequence continues at coordinate 113,484 of CAXPEB010000047.1, read as the reverse complement.
AGGATCTTTGAGGAATTTGATTTTAGCCGTTTATCTCCTGTCAGCCTGTCGAAGGGTGACAGGGTGAGGATTTATGGTGGTTCTTGGTATTAGGTATTGGGTTTTGGCAGTTCGGAAGAAACGGTTTTGCCAGCGAACGCTCCGGCATCTCCGCTCATTCTACGGGAAACGAATTCGGAACATGGTGGTTAGCCCTTTTTTGCCAATAGCAAACAGCTAATCCCCAATCGCATCGTTTGGCTTTCCGGTAATTCTCTGACAGAAAATCCGCATTTTTGCAGGCATGCAGATTGACCTCAATGGAAAACATGCTCTGGTATGCGGCAGCTCCGACGGGATAGGAAAAGCCATTGCCATAGGACTTGCTGCGGCTGGTGCCCATGTAACGCTCTTCGCCCGCAATGCCGAAAAACTCGGGAACGTGTTCGGCGAATTACCCAACCGTGCCGGGCAACAGCATAGCATCCTGGTTGCGGATTTCAATGACAACGAAGCAGTGAAAAGAACCGTGGAGGATGCGTTGCTCCGTAACCCCTATCATATCCTGGTCAATAATACCGGCGGACCTCCTGCAGGTCCGGTGGAGACGGCCACCGTGGAAGCCTTCGAATCGGCGTTCCATAACCATCTCATCAATAACCACAACCTCAGCCAGCTCGTATTGCCCGGAATGCGTTCGGAAGGTTATGGCCGTATCATCAATATCATCAGTACCTCTGTAAAGATTCCCCTGAAAGGACTTGGGGTTTCCAATACCATTCGCGGGGCAGTAGCTTCCTGGTCCAAAACCCTGAGCAATGAGGTAGCCAAAGACGGCATCACCGTGAATAATGTGTTGCCCGGAGCTACCGGCACAGGACGCTTATCATCCATCATTGAGAACAAATCGGCCAAAACCGGCCATAGTAAGGCAGATGTGGAAGCAGGTATGCTGGCGGAAATCCCCATGCAGCGTTTCGGGACCCCGGAAGAGGTGGCCAATGCTGCCGTTTTTCTGGCTTCTCCTCAGGCGGCCTATATTACGGGGATCAGCCTCGCGGTAGATGGCGGAAGAACCGGATCCTTATGACAAACAAAAGAAAAGCCTGGATCGGAGCGCTTCGCCTCAAAACCCTGCCCCTTGCTGCGGGAGGCATTATCCTGGGAAGTTTCCTGCCCGAAGTGCGTATCGGGTTTCGCTGGGAGCTTTTCGGACTGGCGCTGCTGACGGCTTTCGGGTTGCAGATCCTTTCCAACCTGGCCAATGATTACGGGGATTTTATCAAAGGGACCGATAACGAAAAACGGATCGGCCCATTACGAGCCCTTCAAAGCGGACAGATCAGCCGGGCAGAGATGAAAAAGGCCCTGATCATTTGCACCTTGCTTACGCTTGTCTCTGGCATTGTCTTGCTGCTTCTGGCATTCGGACAGGAGCAGTTCCTTCAGGCCATGGTTATGCTCGGCGTAGGCCTGGCAGCCATCTGGGCGGCGGTAAGGTATACCGTGGGCAAAAGGCCATACGGTTACGCCGGCCTCGGAGACATCTTCGTGGTGATCTTTTTCGGTCTGGTCTCTGTCTGGGGCGTATCCTACCTCTACCTGGGCAAGCTCGACGAGGTAATTCTGTTTCCGGCACTGAGCTACGGGTTCCTTTCTGCCGGCGTGTTGAACATCAACAATATGCGGGATATTGAAAACGACCGTAACTCCAATAAAAGAACACTCGTGGTGTTACTTGGCGCCAACCGGGCAAGGATCTACCACTTTCTGCTGATTCTGGCAGCCCTGCTATGCCAGTCGTTTTACCTGTTTCTGATGGAGACTTTCTGTTACGATGCCCCATCGGAAAACCTGCGTTACCTGGCCTTACTCGGTTTTGTCCCAGTGGTGATCAACACCGTGAAAGTATTGAGGGTCAAAGAGAACCCTGCAGGTTATAACCCCTTTCTCAAAGGACTGTCGCTCAGCACCTTCTTCCAGGTATTGATCTTCGTATTGGTTTTGAATGCGGTACTCAATTGACGATGATCTTTCAACTCCATCCGTTTGAACTTGAATTTAAAGTGCCGGCAAAGACGTCGCGCAACACGCTGAATCATAAGAAGGGTTTTGTATTGAAAGTCGTGTCGGGCGAAAAGACCGGATATGGGGAAATAAGCCCTTTTCCGGGTTTGAGTATGGATGACAGGGATAATTTCCATACTTATCTGACCGAGTTGATCGATCAGCTGAACGGTGGACTTAACCCTTCGGAACCGGAACTGAAAGACTGGCCCTCTATCCGTTTCGGCTTGGAATCGGCGCTGCTTCAATTGAAACACGACAATCCGTTTACCTGGTTTAACGGCCCTTTCAGCCGGGGAGAATCCGGAATTCCCATCAACGGCCTCATCTGGATGGCTTCCCGGGAAGACATGCTGAAGCAGGTAGAGCAAAAAGTAGCTCAGGGTTTTACCTGTATCAAACTGAAGATCGGAGCGCTGGATTTTGACGAGGAATGCCGCATGCTCGAAAGCATCCGGGAACGCTATTCTGCTTTCCGTATTGAATTGCGGGTAGACGCCAACGGTGCCTTTCATCCCGATGATGCCGCAGCAGCTTTGCGGGATCTTAGCCGCTTTGAACTGCACAGCATCGAACAACCCATCCGTCAGGGAAACCCTGACGCCATGGCGCGGCTTTGCCGGGAAACACCGTTACCCGTGGCCCTGGATGAAGAGCTGCTGGGTATTGATCCCTGGGCAGAAGGAGCCGGCCTGTTGCAGGTGATCCACCCGCAATACCTCATTCTCAAACCGGGCTTACTGGGTGGTTTCCGGGTTAGCGATGCCTGGATTGACCTGGCTACCCGTCAGGATGCGGGCTGGTGGATTACCTCTGCCCTGGAGTCGAACCTGGGCCTGGCGGCAATCGCCCAGTATACCGCATCCAAAAAGAACCCTTTGCCGCAAGGTCTGGGAACCGGACAGTTGTACACAAACAACTTTCCTTCCCCGCTCAATATCCGGAACGGTTGGTTGTATTCCGACGGTTTGGATGGCTGGCAACTGCCTGTCTGACTTGCGCTGTCTGCAAATAGCGTTATATTTGACCACGTATGGCAACACAATTCATCTCTTCCATGAACCGGACTGAATCAGGCTTCCACCTTCTGGTAATCCTGTCATTGTCTGATGGAGGAAGTTCACAAGAAGAACTGAGTGTCATCCGTGAATTCATTGAAACCGCTTTTTCCGGGAAGATCGATCTGATCAAAGAACAGGCTTTTATGAAAGCCCTTCCCGTGGAAGAGATGGAAAACCATTTCAGCGAGGTGGCCGGTCGTTTTTATACCATTAGCAGCAAGGAAGACCGTAATAAGGTGCTTGATTTTGCGATGAAGGTGGTTATGGCGGATAATGAAATGAAACCCGAAGAGAACCGCTACATCAACCTGCTGTACGACGCCTGGGACATGGAATAAGGGGCACCGTCCAAACCTACAGGTATTTCGGGTACTATTCCCGCCTATTCTTCAAAATGCTGCCAGCCCTGGGCTTTTAGCTCAAACTGGTTGTCGTTGGCTGTCACCACTACTTTCCCGGCGGAGGCGGGCGTTACATGGCCGATTACTGAAACCTCGGGAATCTCCCTGATCTTTTCAAAATCGTTTTGTTTGATGGTAAACAATAACTCATAATCTTCCCCTCCGTTGAGGGCACAGGTAAGCGGCTCCATATTGAATTTTTCCGCAGTGCTCACGGTCAACGGATCGATGGGAAGCTTGTTTTCATACACGGCCATCCCTGTCTTGGAGTGTTCACACAGGTGGAAGATTTCCGAGGCCAGTCCGTCGGAGACATCAATCATGGAGGTAGGTCGAATGCCTGCCTCTTTCAGTTTTTTTATGATATCGATACGTGCTTCGGGCTTTAGCTGGCGCTGTAGAATGTAGTCATGCCCTTCCAGGTCGGGCTGCATCTCCGGATTTGCCAGGAATACCTGCTTTTCACGCTCCAGCAATTGCAGTCCCATATAGGCAGCTCCCAGGTCTCCACTTACACAAAGCAGCTCGTCCACACTGGCACCCTTGCGGTAAACAATGTCCTCCTCGCGAGCCTGCCCGATTGCCGTAACAGATAGAACCAGTCCGCTGCGGCTGCTGGAAGTATCTCCGCCAACAAGGTCCACCCCGTAATGCCGGCAGGCAAGCCGAATGCCCTCATACAGTTCTTGTACCGCTTGCAGCGAAAAGCGGCTGCTTAACGCCATGCTTACCAGGATATGGGTGGCTGTTCCATTCATAGCCGCTATGTCGGAAATATTTACGGCCACAGCTTTGTAACCCAGGTGTTTGAGCGGATGGAAGCTGAGATCGAAGTGGACACCCTCGATCAGCATATCCGTACTGACCAGGGTTTTAATCTCTCCTTCTCCCAGCACAGCGGCGTCGTCGCCTACCCCGCAAATGGTTCCCGGTTGTGTGTATTGTAAAGATTCGGTCAAATTTTTCAATAAACCGAATTCTCCAAGCTCCTGAATTTCTTTTCTTTGGACGTCTTCGAACATCTTTGTAACAGAACAGCAAAGGTATCGATTGTGGGAGTAATCCAGGACTTTTTTCACCTCTTCTTTCCACGGCTCTGTGAGGCCTGTTCTTCGGCGCTGTATCAGGGTGAAGAGCTGGTATGTCTGCGCTGTATCGGCAAACTACCCGTGACAGGGTATGGCAATCACCCGGATAACAAGGTGGCCAGGCTTTTCTGGGGTCGGGTACAGCTGGAAAAGGCGGCTGCCGTTTACTTTTTCAATAAGGGAGCCCGGATACAGCACCTTTTGCATGGATTGAAATACCGGAATCGCCCGGATATCGGGGTTTTGTTGGGGCGCTGGATGTTTGCCGATCTGCATGCGGCGGGTTGGATGGATGATATTGATCTGCTGGTGCCGGTACCGCTTCATCCGAAAAAGCATAAAAAACGGGGCTATAACCAGGCAGCGATGATTGCCAGGGGCATTGCAGCCGGATCATCCATACCTCTGGAAGAGGCGTTATTGGTCCGGAGCACCTACAGTCCGTCGCAAACCGGTGGCTCCAGGATCAGGCGATGGGAAAATGTCAAACAGGCTTTTGAGGTGCGGGAAGGAGCGGATTATCGGAATAGGCATATTCTTCTTGTAGACGATGTGATCACCACCGGTGCAACGTTGGAGGCCTGTGCAAGCGTCCTGATAGAAAGGCTGGGCTGCCGTGTATCGATTATTACCGTAGCCTGTGCCTTTCAATGACAATAAGGAAAGGGTCTGCTCAGTTGTAATGCTGTACCTTTGTCGCGCTCATGAAGAAAACAGGAATCTGGATACTCTCAATTACGCTGATGGCGCTGTTGGTCTACGGCAGCTCCTGCCGGAAGGAACAATTTGAGTCCGATCCGTCCTCCAGGCTTACTTTTTCTACGGATACCCTGATGTTCGATACGCTGTTCACCCAGCTGGGCGGAGGACCGAACCCGCGTTCGGTCAACAAACGTTTCACCGTACATAACCCGCATGCCAAGACCATCAAAACCAGTATCCATCTGGGTATGGGCAATATTTCACCGTTCCGTATCAATGTCGACGGGCTGCCGGTTTCTCATATCGAAGATTATGAGATCCGTCCCAATGACAGCATCTATGTTTTTGTAGAACTGAGTATCGATCAGAACAACCAGACCAATCCACTCATTGTGCAGGATTCCGTGGTCTTCCAAACCAACGGAAACGTACAGGACGTAAAACTGGTGGCCTGGGGACAGGATGCCCATTACCTCGTCGATTCCGTGTTAACGGGGAATGTGACCTGGGCAGATCAGACAAAACCTTATGTGATCTTCAACTCGGTGCTGGTCGATGAAAATGCCAGCCTTACCATCAAGGAAGGGGTGAAGGTTTATTCTTCGGTGAATAGCAAGCTCTACGTCAACGGAACTTTGCGGATCGAAGGGGTTAAAGATAATCCGGTGGTGCTGCAGGGAGCCCGGCTCGAGCAGGATTACCGCAATACACCGTCGCAGTGGTACGGCATCTGGCTCCTTACCGAAAGTCGCGACAACAGCATCCGCTATGCCGAGATAAAAAACGGAGTGATCGGGGTGCGGGTAGATTACCTGCAGAACGGTGGCGGCTTCAAGCTGGATATACAGAATACCAAGATACTGAACATGAGTGCGGGCGGACTGATTGGGTATACCACCTGGATCAAAGCCACCAACGTACTCTCTGCCAATTGCGGCCAGTATACTTTCCTGGGAGAATTGGGCGGACACTACGAACTCACGCATTGTACCTTCGCCAATTACAACACCACCTTTCTGCGCTCCAAGCCGGCATTCGGACTGAGCAACGCCGATTATACCGATACCAATGGGGTAGTCACCAAAAACCCGCTTTATTTTGATGTAGCCAACTGCATAATCTGGGGCTCTCTCAAAGAAGAACTGACCTTCTTCCTGACCGGGGGAGGAAGCCTGGAAAAGACTACCATCCGTAACAGCATCCTGAAGACGGAATTTGTCAATGATCTCAATGTCAATGATAATATTCTCAATAAAGATCCCTACTTCAAAGACTACCGCGAACTGAATTTTCAGCTCGATACTTTATCAGTGGCAAAAGATGCTGCTCCGGTGCTTAATCCCCCCGTGCTGATCGATCTTTTGGGTGAATTGCGGGATGCACAACCGGATATCGGAGCATTCGAGCGAAAAGAATGATCTTAATCAGTTTGCATGCCTGAACGAAGTATTAACTTCGCTTCACTAATACTGAAATATGATCCGTTTTGATTATCTGGAAGCCAACAAAGACCGCTTCCGCGACGAGTTTCTGAATAAAAAACCATTTCCCTATATCGGCGTCGATGAGTTCTGCGAGAAGGATAAGATCGAAGCGCTGTATGCTAAAATACCGGACATTCAGACCGAGAGTGCCGATTACATCTTTGCCAAGAACAAGTTCGAAAAATCCCGTTTCACGGAGTTGGGAGAAGAGTTCCAGGAGTTGTACGATGATTTTACCTCCGAGCGCTTCCGGAACTGGCTTTGCTACGTAACCGATCAGGATGTGTTTGTCGACCCCAAATTTTACGGGGGCGGCATCCATCAGGGTAAAAAAGGCAGCTTCCTCGACATGCATGCCGATTTCAATTACCATCCGTTGAATGAAACCTGGTTCCGTAACCTCAACCTGCTGCTTTACCTCAACAAAGACTGGAAGCCGGAATACAAAGGCCACCTGCGGCTGGAACATAAAGACACCGGGGAGGCCACGGAAGTGGAGGTACCCTTTAACCGTCTGGCCATCATGCTTTGCCGCGGGTATACCCTGCACGGGTATGATCCCATCAATTTTCCGGAAGGCACTCACCGTACTTCCATAGCTGCTTACGCGTATACTCTCCATGAAAAACCCATGGAAGCAGCCCGTACTACCGAATGGAAGATAGAGGCAAAAAAATCGCCCATGAAATTCTTCGTATCCAAACTCTGGGTGCCTATGGTGCGTTTAAAAAGCAAATTCACCAAGAGTAAAACAGCGGAACACTGAGTTCCTGCTGTCTGTATAGTATATGGATAGACGAATTCCGGCGGGCATACTGGCCCTGTTATTCTTCGTTGCTGCACACGGCCAGTCCAAGCTGGACGCAGGGCTGCAATCCGGTCTGGCTTCCGGAGCCACTTCTTTTGAAGCCCTTGCCGAGTTAAAGGATGCGGCTTGTATGGAAAGTTTCCTGAGCCGTGGAATCCGATGCACTTCCCTTAGCGGAAACATCATCAGCCTGAAAGCCACCCGCGAACAAATGCTGTGGTTGAAGGACAATGCGTGTATCCTGCGTATGGAAGGCGGGGTTTCCGTGAAACCTTCATCTGTCCTTGACGAAGCTTCTAATACAGCAAGCCAGGTTCATGCCCTGCAGCGTAACCCTTTCGGAAACGGGATCACAATGCCTTACACAGGTAAAGATGTGGTCATCGGGATCATCGATATCGGGTTTCAGCCCGACCACCCCACATTTTTCGATACCCTCGGCAACCAGCATCGTGTAGTACGGTACTGGGATCAGTTGGATGAGACCGGGAATCCTCCTTCCGGTTATACCTATGGCAGTCTTCACAGCACACCTAACGACATGGTGCAGACCGTATACACCGATGAACTGCATGGTACCCATGTGGCCGGTATTGCCGGTGGATCGGGCTTCGGTAGTAAAAACCGGGAGTTTGCCGGAGTGGCTTATGAGGCAGAATTGGTATTCGTGAACATACGCTATTACAACGATAGCCTGGCACCCAGCGCCAAAGGAGACCTGGTGGTGGCCAACCCCTCCATACTCGACGGGGTGAAGTATATCTTCCAATATGCCGACTCGGTAGGTAAGCCTGCGGTGGTCAATCTTAGCTGGGGCATGCAAACCGGTCCCCACGACGGCACCAGCCTCTTCGACAAAGTTATTGAGCAACTCAGCGGCGACGGTAAAATATTCGTTGGGGCAGGAGGTAACAACGGATGGGGAAGGAATCATATAGCCAAAATATTCACCGGTGGCGATACCCTGAAAACAATGCCCTACAACAATGAAAACGTGCGTGGTGAAGTGGAAGACATGTTCATCAACTTGTGGGGAGCCGCCGCAACCGACTTCAGTTTACGATTCGGGTTGGCTGATACCAACGGGCAGGTTATGGGTTATACGTCCTGGTATGACAGTGACAATGACGCAGTATATGCCGACAGTCTTTTTGTTCCTGCAGATGGAGGAGGGATGGATACATTGGCCTTCCATCTCAGTATGATCCACCGCTATGCCGGGAACAACAAACCCTATGTGATCATGGAGTTGTACAACCTGCATCCCCAGACCCGCAGGGTAACCCTGGAAGTGACCAGCGCTTCCGGTTCCATACATGCCTGGAACTCCGGACAAATCAATACCTGGGGCGACGGTGGCTTCTCTGCAGCATTTTGGGGACATAGCGGTTTGCCGGGGTATACTTCCGGAGATCCTTTGTTTGTGGTAGGAGAGAACGGAGGTACGGGAAAGGCCACGCTCACCGCAGGGGCGTACAATGCCAGCGAAACCCGGGAAAGCCTGGGAGGGATAACCTTTTACGGAGGATGGGGCAACCGCTCGCAGTTCAGTTCCCGCGGACCTACCGTCGATGGGCGCACCAAACCGGATATCTCCGCCCCCGGGGAGAATGTGATCTCTGCCTATAACCGCCATGCCTGGAACCCGGGCCTGATGGATGAAATCATCGATACCTTCCGCTGGAATAACCGCACCGAATACTGGGGAGAAGCTTCCGGCACTTCCATGGCCGCCCCGAACACCACGGGTGTAGTGGCTCTGATGTTACAAGCTGACCCTACCCTGGATGTAGTGCAGGTGCGTAGCATTCTGCAACAGACAGCCATCACGGATGAAGAGACAGGCGAAGTCCCCAACAACGAATGGGGATATGGAAAGATCAATGCCTACGCAGCAGTATTCCATACCCAGGAGGCGCTAAGCAGCCGGAAACCGGATCAACTCCCGGAACTTCGGGTATACCCCAACCCTTCCGGAGGAGTGTTTACCGTCTGGGGAACACACGCGGATGCCAATTATGTGCTGTTCGATCTGAGTGGCAAAAAGATGCAAGAAGGGCAGCTGGAGCAGGGTGTACTGCGCTGTATGCTTAGTCCGGGGACTTACCTCCTGCTGGTTCGTGAGAATGGGGTTAGCCGCACCGTCAGAGTACAGATCATGCCCTAAACCTATCCGGACTTGTTTCCGTTTCTATCGGTTTCTGTATCTTTTCAGTATGAAACCCTGGCTCTTACTCGTCTTTTGGGGTGTTGGGCTGACTGCTTACGCTCAGGATAAGCAAGAGATAAGAAATGAGCTTAACCTGCATTGGTCCTACGTATATGCTTTTGGAGGGACTATAGAGAATCCGGATCTGAGTTCCGTATTCCCTACCGGGTTAAGCTATACCCGTTACCGGGAAAAGACTGCCTGGCAAATAGCGTTGAATACAGGGTTTTCCTCGTTTGATGGAGCGTATACCGGATACTACAAACCCCATTTTGTTCATTGGTATCAGGGCGAGTTCAACCGTCTGACCAGGCTCAGTCAGTATAGAGGAATGAGTCTGAGATTGGCTTACGGGTTGGTACTCAGAAATGGGTATACCCGATTTGCCAATGGAGGATTTGTCCGTGGTTCCTGCATTGCGTATACCGTAAGAGATGTCTCGATAGGAGCCCGTCTGGCTGTTAATTTTAGAGTAAGGCTGTCCCGTCACTGGTCACTGCAGGCCTCACAGGCCTTTTCTGCCGTACAGAGTGTATACAATGATTTTGAGGGAGGGCAATATTTATCGGGAATTCCCAAGTATTACCGAACCCCATTCTTTCAGACAGAAACTCGACTCGGTCTTGGTATTAATTTTTAGTGAAGCGACCCTCTTTTCCAATGTGGAATTCCCCTAAATTTGGCGCCATCTTATGATGGAATTCAATCGCCGGAACCTGAGCGACGAAGAGCTGCTTGATCTCTATGTCCGAATTCTTAAGCCCCGCATGATAGAAGAGCGCATGCTCATACTCTTGCGTCAGGGTAAAATTTCCAAGTGGTTTTCGGGGATCGGGCAGGAAGCCATAGCCAGCGGGGTTGCGGCTGTACTGGAGGAAGACGAGTACATCATGCCTCTGCACCGGAACCTGGGCGTATTTACCGGCAGGAACATCCCGTTTGCCAAACTCTTTGCCCAATGGCAGGGGAAAAAATCGGGTTTCAGCAAGGGACGGGAGCGCTCATTCCATTTCGGCACCAATGAATACCGTATTGTCGGTATGATCTCCCACCTGGGTGCAATGCTTGGGGTGGCAGACGGAATTGCGCTGGCACACAAGCTGAAAGGAGAAAAAAAGCTGGCCTTGGCATTCAGTGGCGACGGTGGAGCCAGCGAAGGAGATTTTCACGAGGCCCTCAACACGGCTGCTGTTTGGGATTTGCCGGTAATCTTTCTCATTGAGAATAATGGCTATGGATTGAGTACCCCTTCCGACCAACAGTTCCGTTGTAAGCAGTTTATTGACAAGGGAGTAGGGTATGGCATGGAAGCCTTTCAGGTTGACGGGAACAATATCCTGGAAGTGGTACACCTGTTGGAAGAGCTGGCCTCATCCATAAGAGAAAACCCCCGGCCGGTGATCCTGGAATGTATGACCTTCCGGATGCGTGGGCATGAAGAAGCTTCCGGCACCAAGTATGTGCCGCAGGAATTGATCGAAGAATGGGGTAAAAAAGACCCTGTCGAAAACTATACACGATGGCTGAAAGCGGAAGGCGTGCTGCCCGAAGAGAAGGAGGCAGAAATCCGTTCGGCGATCAAAAAAGAGATAGAAGAAGGGCTGGAGCAGGTTTTTGCGGAAGCCGAGGTGGTTCCGGATTTGGAAGAGGAGTTGGGAGATGTGTATGAAGCGTATGAACAGGAACCGATTGAACCTTCCGATGCCAGGACTGAAAAACGCCTGGTGGATGCAATCAGCGACGGCCTTCGTCAGAGTATGGAACGTTTCCCGGAGTTGGTCCTTATGGGCCAGGATATCGGTGATTACGGCGGTGTGTTTAAGATCACCCAGGGATTTACCGAGGCTTTCGGCCATGACCGGGTGCGGAATACCCCGCTGTGTGAGTCGGCGATTATCGGCGCAGCCTATGGCTTGTCCATCAAAGGGCATAAGGCCATGGTGGAGATGCAGTTTGCCGACTTCGTGAGCTGTGGCTTTAACCAGATCGTAAACAATCTGGCCAAATCGCATTACCGCTGGGGTCAGCATGCCGATGTGGTTATCCGGATGCCCACGGGAGCCGGGGTGGGAGCCGGTCCGTTTCATAGCCAGAGCAATGAGGCCTGGTTCTTCCATGTGCCGGGACTGAAGATTCTGTATCCCGCGACCCCGGAGGATGCAAAGGGCTTGCTTTGTGCGGCTTTTGCCGACCCGAACCCGGTGCTGTTCTTTGAACACAAAGCCTTATACCGGTCGTTGGAAGGGTCGGTTCCGGATAGTTATTATACCCTGCCTATAGGAAAGGCCCGTACTGCCCGCGAAGGGGAGGAGGTGAGTATCATCACCTATGGGATGGGAGTACACTGGGCCCTGAGCCTGTGTGAGAAAAAGGGGATTGATGCGGACATTATCGATCTGCGCAGTCTTCTTCCCTGGGATAAGGAAGCCGTAAAGGCTACGGTTGCAAAAACAGGAAGGGCGCTGGTGTTGCATGAAGATACCCTCACCGGAGGGATCGGTGCCGAGATTGCCGCCTGGATTTCCGAGCATTGCTTCCAGCTGCTGGACGCTCCCGTAAAACGGGTAGGGAGCCTGGATACTCCGGTTCCTTTTGCTATCCCGCTGGAACAAGCTTTCCTCCCGGTTAAGCAGTTTGAAATCAGCCTGGAAGAGTTGCTTCGGTTTTAATTCGGTAACGGGCTTTTGAGGTTCTCGGTTTTTGGTATTGGGTTTTGGCAGTTTGCCTTTCCCTCTTTGTCCGTCTCTCGTCCTGTCACGCCGAGCTCCGTCGAGGCGCGACTCCTTAAAAGGCCGGGGCGGGGGGAGGACTTTTGAGGTACACGGTTTTTGGTATTGGGTTTTGGCAGTTTGCTGTTCGCTTTTTGCCTCTTGCCTTTCTCTCCTTGTCCGTCTCTCGTCCTGTCACGCCGAGCTCCGTCGAGGCGCGACTCCTTCAAAGGCAGGGGCCGGATTAGCCTTTTTGTTTCTTTAACTTACTGGTTCATATCTATTTGTGTATGGGCTTCCCGTATTCTGAAAAAAGCGAAGCGGGGGAAGTCTGAGATTAGAGATGGATTACGCCTTCCCCTTGGAAGGATATTATGCCTCCCCCTTTGGAGGGGGCGGGGGGAGGATTTGCCCTTTGTCCCTTTAACTCCCGAATCACTTCAAACAGCCTAATTTTCAGATTACTCAAATCATGAAACACCTGTTCATCCGGTATTCGGATAAGGATAATCCCGTGCCGGAGAAGCCACTCGGACTTCCTTTTATCATTTGCTCTGGTCTCATCAAATCGATGGGTATAGCCGTCTATTTCCAGCGCTACATTGAGTTCGGCGGAGTAAAAATCAAGAATATAGGGACCCATAGGTCGCTGACGTTTGAACTTAACACCAAGCCCGGACCTTTTCAGGATTTTGTCCCAGACAATGATCTCTCCCAAAGTCATGTTCTTTCGGTTTTCTCGTGCATTATTCCTAAGCCTTTTGTTGTAATAATGGTTCATATCCCGAAGTTCCGGATGTTTTGACCGGGTTGAGCAGGAATGAGTGCACTTTGACCTGGAGGAGACGGTTATTTTACCGTGGTTAGGTAATTATTGAGGAAGTATTGTCATTTTCCTCCCCCCGCCCCCTCCAAAGGGGGGAGTTGTACATTCAGGCTGTCCTCCCCCCGCCCCCTCCAAAGGGGGGAGTTGTACATTCAGGCTGTCCTCCCCCTGCCCCCTCCAAAGGGGGAGTTGTGCATTCAGGCTGTCCTCCCCCCGCCCCCTCCAGAGGGGGAGATGTGCATTCTGGCTGTCCTCCCCACGAGTTTCATGATCTGTTTTCTGCCCTTGGGTGTTTGTATTGCTGCTGCTCTTGGAAAAGTACCAAATGCGAATGGCCAAGGGTCAATAGCCTATAGCAACCTCCAATCCCTGCATCTTCGTATATTCGGGACGTGAAGAAGCTGCTAAAGCGATTATTCCGTTTTTTGAGTCATGGCGTATGGACGGTAGATGAGACCAAGCTGAACCGCACCAACCGTTACCTGGTGAAGCTTGTACGTATCATCATCCTGGCCTTTAAAGATTTCAATGAGAAACAACTCATTCTGCAGGCTTCCGCACTGACCTTCTATACCCTGCTTTCCGTAGTGCCTGTGGTGGCGATGATCTTCGGGGTGGCCAAAGGCTTCGGACTGGAGGAGCGCCTACGCGAAGAACTCTACCGGGCCTTCAGTGAACAGCCTCAACTGCTGGAATACCTGCTTGGATTTGTCAACCGCCTGCTGGCCAATACACAGGGTGGCCTGATGGCCGGGTTCGGGTTGGTGCTGCTGATCTGGTCGGTATTGCAGGTGCTGAGTAGTGTTGAAGCTAGCTTCAATAGCATCTGGCAAGTGAATAGTGCCCGTACCTGGATACGAAAGTTCACGGATTATTTCAGTATTCTGCTGATCGCGCCCCTGCTGATCATTGCCATGGGCAGCGCTACGATCTTTATCTCGGCCTTTATCACCCAATTCGCCGAAGAATGGATCTCACTCGGCTTCCTTAAGCAGCTCATCGTATTTTCCATCAATCTGATCCCCTACCTGTTGAGTGCCCTCCTCTTCACCCTGCTGTACATGGTTATGCCCAATACCCGGGTGAAGTTCAAATCCGCCCTGGTTGCGGGACTGGTTGCGGGTATCAGCTTTCAGTTATTTCAATGGGGCTATGTGGAGTTCCAGGTGGGGGTGAGCCGCTTCAACGCGATCTACGGCAGCTTTGCCTTTTTCCCGTTGTTCATCACCTTCCTGCAGGTGAGCTGGATCATTGTATTGATTGGTGCAGAGATCTCCTATTCCCTGCAGAATATTGAATTGCATGTGGATGAACGCCTGCATTTCACCCCCAGCACCAAAGAAAAACTCATCCTGGCCATGAGTACGCTGGGCATGGTTGCCCGGCGCTTTGAAGACGAGGAACCCCCTTATACGGCGGAAGAACTCAGCATACATCTGGACCTTCCATTCAAAGTGGTGAAGGAGTTCTGCAATGAGATGTGCCGCGCCGGCCTTCTGAGTGAGGTGGTGCTGGATAGCGAAGATGCGGCCACGGCGTACCAGCCAGGGGTAAGTATCGATAAGCTTAACCTGGCATTTGTCATCCAGAAACTTGACAGTTTCAGCAGCCACGGCAGAAAACTTCAGCTGCCCGAGGAGCTGAATGCTGCCGCTGATCTGGTTGAGAGGCTGTACCGTTCCACGGAAGCTTCCGAACAGAATATCCATGTTCTGGATCTCTACCCGCAGCTCAGGAAAAAGGATACGGAAGAATCACCTGACTGAAGGCTTGAACTGCATCACGGTGCCATCGGCATGAGTGGCCTGTTTCAACAGTACCCTCGCCGTTTTGGTAGCGTGCGGCACCTCCATTTCAATGGTGAACACAGCCGCAGAGTCAGACCCAACCAGTCCCTGCATCTTATAGATGGAAAAAGGATGGTAGCTTCTTTTCAGGAAGGTGTCCTGGAGGATCTCCCCGTCTTTGTCGAGGAATACAATCTCTCCCTTAACCGAACTGAGTGTCGCCGAGGTTCTGTTCTTTACCTCCACCTTCACCCAATTGCCTGAAACGGAAACTTTGTGAAGAGAAACCTCTACTTGTTTCCTGACCAGGCTGGTCTCGGGGAGCCGGTACTTGAAGATGCTTCTTCCGCTATCCGGCATAGGCTCTGTTTCGAGGATGAGGTCTTGCTCCCGGTCCCTGACCGTACAAGACGCAAGGATTAGGCAGGACACAAATGTGCCTGCAAGGATTAGTAGGTTCATACCTACAAGGTATAAACAGAATTCTGGAAAAGTTTACATTAAGATGATAATCAGCACAATAGTGCAATTCATTTCCATGCTGGGAAAATCAATCGGGTATTTTATACCCCTCTCCTGCAGTAAATACCGCTACCTGCCTGAGATAGGGGTTTTTTGACATCCTGTTGGGATTACATCCGGGTTTACCTTCGGGAACCTGTATCCCCAGTCCGGCATAGTACTGCTTCCAGGTTTCGGAGATGTCGCCTGTTCCTGGATCCCGGAAGGTCATCGGACTGAGTTCGAATACCCGAAAATTGGAATAGAGGGCATAGATAAACTCTGAGCAGTAATAGCCCGTATCTTCCATTACATAGGTGCGATTATAAGGTTGCCCTTTCAGGATCCCTGCCCGTTTCCAGATCACATGCTGGTATTGGGCCATGGAATCCGGCATCCGGTAAACATGCATCTCGCGAGCCTGCCCGTCATTGCCCAAACGGAAATCTTCCAGTGGCTCAAGGGTAACCCCCTTGTCAGGTGCGGCATGCCAGACTTCCACCTTCCCGCTTTCTCCTACCCGGGCCAGTCCCATATGGGTATAATGGTGGCCGCTGCTATCGGCAGTAACGGCATCGATAGCCTGTGAAAGGTCCGAGGCTTCCGGGCTGAGAAAGAGGAAATCACCGTCTTTGATCGGAGTTTGCCGTTCCGTACAGGAGGTCAGGATCACAACAGTCAGAAGCAAGATGGAAAATCGCATGTACAAGTATAAGGAAGTAGTTGCGGATCAGGCGAGCGGGATATTTACCTTAACAAAGGTGCCTGTTTCTCCAGAGCTGCTGATCTCAAAATGCCCGCCCAGGATAGAGGTTCGGAAGCGGATATTGTTCCACCCTATCCCCGAAGATTTATCCAGTTGCCGCACATCAAAGCCCTTACCGTTGTCCTCCATTTGCAGGCAAAGCTGCGTGTCTTCCTCTTTGCTGAGGGAAATATGGATCTCGGTGGCTTCCGAGTAGCGCAGCATGTTGTTCAGGCATTCTTGGTAAATGCGGTACATGGCACGGGCAATTTCTTCCGGTATACGGAGGCTTTCGTCCAGGTCAGTATGGATACTTACGTTTCCGGCATGCGCAATTCTTTTGGCATTTTCCCGGATGGCTGCAACCAGTCCGAGGCGTATGAGGGCGCCTGGCATAAGGTTATGGGAGACGCTTCTTACCTCTTCCAGGGATTCGGTCAGTAGTTCGATAGCGGGGTCGAGGTTCGGGTGATCGCTGTCTTGCTTTATGGCGTCAACATTCATTTTGGCCGAGACGATGAGCTGGCTGACTCCGTCGTGAAGCTCACGGGCCACCCGGGAGCGTTCCTTCTCTTCCGCCTCCAGTATCTCCCGGAAACGCTGTTGTTCCAGTAGCCGGAGTTTCCTGTTTTGTCGGCTTTTATTGATGACCAGGATCAGGATAGTGAGCAGGGTAAGGATGATTAGGATAGCCAGCAAACCTCGCAGCAGAGCGGCTTTGTTCGCAATTTCCTCATCCTTCAGCTGCTGGTCGCGCAGGAGTTGCAGGTTTTCCTTTTCTTTCTTCTCCGTTTCGTATTTGATCTGGAGTTCGCTGATGCTTTTGGCCATCGTTTCGTTGAAGATAGAATCGGAGAGATTCTTTCCTTCTACCAGTGCCTGATAGGCATCCCGGTAATTCCCGAGCGATTTGTGCGCTTCCGCGATATTAAGCAGCACATCTTTATGGTCTTTGAGCACATTGATCTCCCTTGCAAGGCTGAGTGCCTCACGCAGGTAGCTAAGTCCCTTTATCGGTTGATGGAGGGCATTGACATACAGGTTACCCAGGGCAGACAAGCTGGAAACAATTCCTTTTTTGTCCCCTGTTTTTTCGCGCAAGGATAGCCCGAGGCGTATGTAGTACAGAGCACTATCGGTTTTGCCTGCACTCTGGTATACCGTTCCCAGGTTATTGAAGGTACTGGCAGTGTAATAGCTATTTTTTACCGTATCGATATACTGGAGAGCCAGGTGGTAGTGGTCAAGGGCTTCCCGGAAGCGTTGTTGCTGCAGGAAGATATTGCCCATATTGGAAAGCGTACCGCCCAGTCCGTCGCGGTCGCCGATCTGTATCTTGATATCCCGGCTTTGTTCGTAATATTCCAGGGCCTTCTCCAGGTTTCCCATGTTGTAATGCAGGATCGCGATATTGTTGTAAGCGTAGGAAATCCCGAAATCAAACCCCAGGGAGTCATAACAATTCAATGAAGATAGTTGCGCCTTCAGCGCTTCTTCAAACTGTCCGCGGCTTTGATACACAATGCCGATTTTGTTGTAAAGCGCACCAATCCCTTTAAGGTCATCCAGTTCTGTCCGGATCTTCAGAGATTCCCGGTAACAGAACAGGGCGCTGTCGTAATCGGCCCGGTCGTAATAAACAATCCCCAGGTCATTGTAGGCTTGGGCAATAGAGGGAAGATGTGCACCGGATCGTGCGTACATCAATGACAGCTGGGCATAACGATGGGCTTTTTCGGGGTCAGCAAAACGAGAGGCAAAACTCAGGTCGCCATATATTTTGGCTTTCAGCGTGTCAGGCGTATGCCGGTATTCGGCTACGGCAAGCAGGCTGTCGTTTTGTGCCCGTATGCCCTGAACAGAGCAAAGGATACTGAATAGAAGGATTAAGGTAATTCTCATGGACCGGTAATACCTCAAACATACACATGAAATGAGTTATACGCCCAGAGCAGGAAACAAAATTGTGGGGCATATCCGGCTGGAATCCGGTATAATTATTTGAACGTGTAAGGGTTATCCATTTGTAAACACTCCACAGGGAATGACGTTTCTATGTCGCTTTTTTACAACGCACCGCTTCTCCCTCGCCATAATTTTGCCGCACACTACAGCTAATTATGAAATACATTTTATTGACCTTGCTGGCGGCGGGATTTTTTGCTGCCTGTCAGCCGCAAACGGAATCCGGTGCCGGTTCAGGCACCATGGATTCAACCAAAATCAGGGTGGATCGGGGAGCTTACCTGGTAAATATGGCCGGGTGCACCGATTGCCATACGCCATTCAAAATGACCGAACAAGGTCCGGTAAAGGATACTGACTTTTTCCTTGCCGGTCACCCGGAGCAGACCCCTCTTCCCCCGGCGGATTCTATGACGGCCTCGTCCTATGTGCTTTTCCATCCGGCCGGTACTGCCATGCGAGGCCCCTGGGGTACCTCCTTCGCTGCCAACCTTACCCCATCGTCCACCGGTTTGGGCAACTGGACGGAAGACCAGTTTATCCGCGCCATGCGCCATGGCGACTACAAAGGACTACCAGGTGGCAGAAAGCTGCTTCCGCCTATGCCCTGGCAGAACTATGCTGGCATGACCGATGAAGACCTGCGTGCCGTCTTCGCTTACCTGAAAACCATCAATCCTGTTGAAAACCGGGTGCCCGCACCATTGGCCCCGTAAATTATCTCTCCCTTCATATAGGGGGATGCGCTCGTTTCAGGAGTCTTGATACCAGATCGGAATATGAATCTTCTATACAGAGAATATAGCGTGTCCCCCTTCCTCAAAGGGGTGGTTTATGGATGTTGGAGTATGACCAGCGAAGGCAACAGCAGAGAACAGTCGCCAATTCAGCACTGTTTCCCGGCAGGGTTTATCGAACTGATCATCCAGGTAAGGGGAGAAAGAATGATGGGGTATGATTCTGCAAGAGCATTCCGGTATCCGGAAAGTATTTTTACGGGTATTTTCGAAAGAGCCGCCCTGTGGAGCATTCCCGGAGATTCGGAGTTGTTTGGGATACGTCTGTACCCGGAGGCTGCGATGAAATTGTTTCCGGTTCCGCTCACCGGTTTCCGGAATACCTGTCTGGATACCGATTGTGCCGAGTCTCCCTTTATCAAACACCTTATCCGGCAGATTCGTGAAGCGGAAACGGTTTCCCGCAGGTTATTCATCACCGAAAATCTTTTTCATGAATACCTGACCAACCGAAGGCCTGCAGAAGAACCTCTGGGAGCTGCATTAAATCTGCTTCGCAGTGAAAGCCGGATATCTATAAAAGAAATCAGTGACCGCCTTTCTATCGGGGAGAGACAGCTACAGCGGATGTTCCGGAACCAGCTTGGGATCGGACCGAAAAACTACAGCCGGCTTATCCGCCTTTATCGGGCCCACAACCTGGGCTTACTGAATAGGGGCACCCTGGGAGTTCTTGCCCTGGACTTAGGTTATACCGATTCCGCACATTTCTGCCGCGACTTCAAAGAGTATTTCGGGCTTACCCCGAGTGAATATTTCAGCAATACACCAATGAAAAAGGTGGTCTGAGTACTGTCAGCTTAGCATTAAGGCTTATTTACGAAGCAGCCTGTAGTTTCGGTAACCCAGGTCAATACCCAGCTTGTCCCTCAACCAGTTCTTCGCTTTATCCTTAAAGCTCAACCGGTTGTAGGCAATATCGAATTCGAATTTCCAGTTTCTGGAGGCGATACGTTTCTCCATTACCTGCGGATGTTCCCCCGTAAACCGATGAAGGGCTTTAACCCGGCTGTTGTAGTCAAACTCCACGGCAGGCACCACATTTTCCGCAATCCACCGGTCGTCATGCCAGTACTTATGGAAGTTCAGCTCTTTCTTTTTCATCGCTTCCGGTTGTTTCACCCAACCGTAATGATGCATGTATGCATTTACCTTAACCACCTGTAATTTCTCGTTTTGGCCTTTGCGGAACCCCTGCGCATCTTTGTAAGAATAAATATCCTTCCGCTTTCTTACCACGCGAATTTCGTACGGGTACCAGTCTGCCGCATCCCCGATATAGTCATACGAACCGTAAAAATGCCGGTAAGGAAGAAGCAATCCATCCACCTCCCGATCTTCGAGGTACTGTTCCATCGCTTTCTTCAGAGCCGCATAACCGTCTTCATGAAGTACTTCATCTCCCTGGATATAGATGGCCCAGTCGCAATCTTCCGGTAAGGCTGCATAGGCCTTGTCTGTTTCCAGCGCCAGCACTTGCCCTCCTTCCCTTAGCGAGTCATTCCATTCGGTTTCGACAATACGGATCTTGTCCGGGTCAATATCCCTGACCAATTCCAGAGTGTTGTCTTCCGATTTTCCCACAGCCACCACCACTTCGCTGCAAAGGGGGAGAATGGAGCGAATTGCCTCCACGACAGGATAATCGTAGATCAGGGCGTTGCGGATAAAGGTGAAGCCACAGACTTTCATGCACTGCGAAATAAGCGAAAAGCCGTCAAAGCATAAGCGGGTGTGGCGGCTTTTGGAACGAAGAATTACCGAACAATATCACGGAAAATCGGGAGACATGCCGGAGTTGCGATGCGTAATTTTGAATCGAACCAATCCCTATTTATCATGCCTTTTGCCATTTTACTGCAACCCGACAAGCTGCCGGTGCAATGCCGCGTTAGGGTCACCGGAATTGTTCTCTGTACCTATGAAATATCCCTGTATGATTCCGACGGACAAACCGTGCTGGATCATTTCAGCGGAGACAACCGCTCAGGAGACACCGTGTTCGATCTTCCCGGTGAGGTAGAGGAGAACCGCGACCGTGCGCTTATCATCAATGCCACCTTTGTTTCACCCGACGGAGAAAAGACCAATGGAACCTTTGTCCTGGAAATCCTTCAGGAAAACGAGGCGGTAGGGAAAATGGAAGAACCCTATGAGGTGGAAAAGGAAGCACAGGACTTATTGACGGACGTGAAACTGAAATGACATGAAACGTTTGTCCTTTACTCTTTTTGTGCTGCTTTCTTTCTGCCTGACTGCTGTGGCTCAGACCGGGGCGGATAGCCTGGTGAAAAAGTACAAGTTGAATTTTGCCATTCCCGACTTTCCGGCGTTCAAGGCTCTGGGGACGAACCCGGGAAACCTCCTCCGGCCTTCCAACGTAGAGGATTTCGGGGTGGCTGCCTCGCAGTTTTTTAATGGAACCGGTTTGATTGTTCCAAGCTCTTTTGCCCTCGAACTCAACCCCATACTGGTGTTCAACCGAAACCAGTTGAGTCTCCGGGATTATCAGGACAAGTCCTTTCTCCGTACTTCCCGCGTTTCCATCGGCACCTATACCGACTCGGGCATGCTCAGCAACCTTGCCCTCGGTTATCGGGTATCGCTGATCGACAAAGGGGATTTGCGGACAGACCAGAAGTACCTTACCCGCATATTCGAAGTAATGGCCAGGCGTGAAAAACTCAAGCGTGAGCTTACCGAGGAATACATCCGTGAGAATAATCTCAAAGCAACACAGCTGAGTGACGAGGACAAAAAAGCCATCGCCCGCTATATTTCTGAAAACCTGGCTCGCAGAAAGGTGGAACTTGACCAGCAGGTGCAGGAAATGCGCGATGAATACCTGGAGAAGAATTGGAATGCGGAGAAGCTGGATTTTGCCGTGGCCTGGGTCGGACAGTCGGCGGATTCACTGCTGAAAAACGTACGGTATTCGGCTTTCAATACCTGGCTTACCTGGTCGCTGCCCGCGTTCAAAGAAAAAGGCCAGTTCCTCCTGGGTGGGTATTACCGCAATTACCTGTCGGAGGGCAAAAGCCTGCACAGCGCCAGCCTGAGTAGCAGACTCTATATTGGATCCAACCGCTTTAAAGGTTTTGCCGAGGCACAGGGGCAGTATGTTTCCCTTACAGAATCTGCCAGTTTCTGGATGAGCCTGGGTGCCGAACTCAATGTGTATAATGGCATATGGATAGACTTTAACGCCGGCCTTATCAAGGATTTCAAAGCGAATACCTCCCGGTTTACCAACCAGTTCACTTTCCGCTATACCCTCCCGAAATAACCGGTGCAATTCCGTATTTTGCCTTACAAAATAGAGCACAGGGTATGGAAGAGTATATTTTGGTAACCGGTTCCGGAAAAGAACAAATACGTACGGCAGTTCGGAACCTCGCCAATCTGTATGCTGCTGAGAAGGCCGCCCAGGGTATTGAGATACGCGTCTTGAATGACACCACGTTTGTGGTCACCTTCTCCCACGTACCCGAACTGGAAATATTCGAATACTTCGTCAACTATCTGCGTTATCCGGAAGGGGTTGAGCTCCGGCAGGATGCCACCGGCTATGTTACGCTTGGTTCGGATACCTACCACATTCCCGAAGTCCCGGGTACCCGGATGATGTTCTTTGTTTCGAAAGAAGATACGGCGTACGATACTGTTATGGCCGTCTCCGAAAAGGGGTATGCCTATTTATGTGATTTTGGCGGGGGAGTCAGTAAGCTCCCGGAAAGCGAACGAAACTTTGTCGAACTGCCTTTGAACCTGGAAGAGCTCGAACTGCTGGATAGGATAAGTCCCGATCCGCATACCGCAAAAGGGGCATCCAAAAATTCCGGAGCGAGTGGTTGTATGCTTGCCCTGCTGGCTCTTGCATCAGGGCTGGCTGTCTCGTTATTTTGGGTAATCCTGGCGGTAATCTGAGTCAGGTTCTGTTTCAGCGGATCAGATGCAGTGTTTCCCGGCGTGAAAAGTTCCGGAGAATACCGTCTACGTAGCCTTTGTAATTTAACACCATCACATACACGTCTTCCTGAACGGGTTTCCCCTTGTATTTGCCGTCCCAGGATTGTTCCGGTTTGTCGCTCTGAAATACCAGCTGACCCCAGCGGTTGTATATGCGAAGCCTGTATTCCAGCGCGTCGCTGGAGGGGATGATCAGCAGGTCATTGATCCCGTCTCCATTGGGACTAAAGGCATTGGGTAATTCCAGGAATACCGGACAGCGCCGTTCTACATAAGTGCCATCCTTTCCCGGGCAGCCATGAAAGTCATTGACCACTACAAAATACTCACCGGTCTTGCGCACATCAATCCATTGTGTGGTGTCACCGGTAGGGGTCCAACGGTATGTTTCAAACCCTTTTCCGGCATCCAGTCGTACCAGTCCGGAATCGTCCGGGCACAAATGGTGACCGGTTCCCAGTTCTACCAGGACATCGGGGCGGTAATTGATAAGAATGCTGTCGCGAGAGGAACAGGTGCCGTTAAACACGTCCAGCCAGTACAGCCCCTGTTCTTCAACCTCCAGGTTCCGGGTACTTTCCCCGGTGTTCCAGGTATAGGCATCTGCATTGGCCGGTCCCTCCAGGTTCCATACCGTTCCGAAACACAAGAGCGTATCCGGCCCCAGCGAAAACTGCGGGTACTCATTCACCGTAATGGTTTTGGCTATGGAGTAACGTTGTCCGCAGAGGTACCAGTTGAAAGTGACCGTATAGGAAGCAGCAAGAAGATACTCGTGATTGCTTTGTCGTGTGTCTGCGGTGATGCCGTCGCCAAATTCCCAGAGCAGGGAATCGTATTGAAAAGTCCCCTTTACATCGAAACGGGTGGGGTTTCCGGTACATAACTGTTCGATGGATACTTCCGGTAGCGGGTAGTTGGGGTCTTGCAGCGGGTCCGACCAATCCATGATAAAGGCAGGGAAATTTTCCACGTAGCGGTAATCGCCCTGATCGTTCAGGTTTACCTTGTCGTAAAAGTACTGCGGGTTGGCGGTGTTAGCCTGTTCGATGGTGCAGACTTTGGAGGTGACGCTGGAACCGTCGGCCCTGCTCATCATGATGATCCCGTCGGGGGTAAGGGCAATTTTCGGGGAGGCACCCCCTGAAGCCAATAGGTAATTGCCTTTGATGATGGGTGTGGTTTCGTTGAGGTCGTATTGATAGACCCCGCCTGAGCTAACATAGACAAACCTGTCATTGAGGGAAAAAGCCCCCTGGCAACCCCTGTCGGAACCGGAGATCTCCAGGTTTTGCGAATGGCTGAGGGTGCCACATTGCTTGTCGATATTCAGGAGTTCTGCAACATTTCCGCTACCTCCGCGGGAGAAACAGTGCAACAGCCTTTTCCCGCTTTTGTCGCTTACCATATTGCCATAAACCCAGTTTTTTAAGGAAGAGGTGGAGGACCCGGTATTCGAGATAACCGGCTGTGTGGATACCCCGTTCTTGGTAATGGCGAATGCCTGAAACTCATCGCTGCCTTTGGTATGGGTGATTAGCCAATAACCGTCGCCATAGATCCGTTTTACTGCGGTGAAATGATGATCGGCGTTGCTTCTAAGAGTCTGTTGGGTCCCGTCTACGGTGCCGATCCCGGAAGGGTCGGAATGATCGATATGGATATAATGGATGGTACCCTGGTTATCAACCACAAAAAGGTAGTAGTTCAGTTCGGCAGCCGGGTCGGGGACAAAAAAGGAGAAGATAGGCTGGGGAACGGACAACTGCTTGTTCATTAGCTGAAAGCCCTTGGAATAGATAACCGTACCGTTGGTAACCATCATGTAGCGTCCGTCGGAGGGGTAAGAGATGCAGGCCGCTCCGTAGTTGGCGCCCAGTTTGGAATCACTGAGAAGCACTCTGGAACCGCTGGTATAGGTCATCCCCAGGCGCAGCCCGAAATACCAGGTTTGCCAGTCGTTAGGTTGTGCCTTCAACATCAGGCTACCGATGCAGAGAAGGATACAGAGCAAAGGACGCATACCAGACAGAAACCCTGAAGGCGCAGAATGTTGCATGTGAGGAAGAATTTTATGATTAACCGCTCGGCCCCTCTGAAGCGGATTAGGATGAGGCCGTAAACAGACAGAACTAAAAAATAGGTTAGATTGACGGGGAGATTGTATGAGGAAATCAGTTTGGATACTTGTCGTGCTCTTTTTATCCTGTTCAGGAATCCATACTTCAGACCCGGAAGAAGCTTTTTCACAATGGTCTCGAAGCGAGGTTCCCCATGACGTGAAAGTCTTGAAAGGCACCTACTGGCAATCGGCACATTTCACCCGGGAGTATGAGGTATACCTGCAGTTGCAAACAACTGCAGACTGGTGGGAGCGGTTTGTTGCAGACAATGACCTGATTTTATCCGCAGAAGCCTGGGAAAAACCGAAGGCTTGTCCCGCTTGGTTTGAGCCGGATGAAAATTGTGTGGTTTATGGAAGTAAGGGGGGAAGCGCAGATGATTCCAGGTATTTCAGAGATACGGTCAATAACGTCTGCTATCTGTATGAAATCAGTCTGTAGAACAAGGCTCCTTATTTCAGAATAGTAAGTAAAGCATGCAATAACCGTCCGGGCTAACCGATTAATCTATAAAGAGGGATTATGAAACCGACGCTTATTTTGACAGGTCTGCTACTGAGTTTATGTTTCGTTCGTGGGCAAGTTAATGTGCCCGATACCGCTATTATTGTCAATTGGCACAATGTCTTCAGCGGAAAATGTATGATTGAGATAGCCGGGCAGTACGAGGTTGAGGTTTTTATGGCACCGGTTACTTGTGTTATAGATCACCGGTATTCCGAGGACAGCCTTGAAAAACATAACAAGCATGCTGAGCAGTATTATTCAACTCGTTTGGACACAGGGTGGTTGAAAAAAATGCTGGAGGAAATTTCGGTATGTGAGCGATCAACCTGCAACCGGGATAGTGTCGAGAAATATTCGGATTATGGAATCGGCGGGAGCAATGTGTTACTTATGAAACCCGGATCAGATTCAATTCACCCTGTACAGTATTGCCTGCTCGATAATTCAATAATCTACTTCATGCTCAGGTACAAAACAATGAGGATAGAAATAGAGTCTCATGCAATTCCAGGTGAGGAAGAATATTCCATAAAGAGAGCGGAAAAAGCAAGGAATTATCTCATCTCCAAAGGGGTGGAACCCGAAAGGATAGTAATAGGGGATATTGGGACGCAATACCCCAGGTTATGTCGTGATCCTGATCACCCTATGAACTGCCGGCTGTATTTTGCTATCCTTGAGTATTAGTCTCGAAAAATTGTGGCTAAACATGTCGGGTAGCGGCGAGGCGACTTCATGCACCCCACAGTCAACCCGGTTCAGTTTACTAAAAAGTCCACGCGGCGGTTATTGGCAAAGGCGACGCAACGTTTGGTAGTATGTTGTGTCTGTGAATCAAATCCGAATTTTACTGACTAGCACCGATACGGGTTTCTTTTGACAATGAACGGGCAAATACTCAGGTATATTCGCAACAGCAGGACGATCCGTCTTTTTTGGGGCGTGATGGCGGTATACCTACTCAATATCAGTGTGGATACTGCAGATATTTATCATGAAGGTATTCCTGAGAACCTTTCTGTAAACGACCAGGAAAGTATCGTTGAACTTTTGATAGAACAGATTCTGGGATTTGAGCAGGCATTTACGGAATATGATGACCATGACTCGAGTGAGTCTTGGGAGAAAAAGAAGTCCGGAACCTTTGTGATGAAGGTGTGCGGAGATATAAGTTCGGCTATAACACCAAACATACACCAAAACGCAAATATTCACGGTTTCGGCGCGGAACAACTGATAAAAGGACATAGTCAACTTCATACACCTCCACCTGAGATAAGATTGTTTTCTGATCTTTTTTAACCGGCGGTAACAACCGCTGTTTCTATCATTCAAAACAATCTTCATGAAAATTACCAAAACAATGGGACCATTGTTCATCGCACTGGTTTCCTCTGCACTTGTTTGTGCGCAAAATAATAACAAGCTTCAGGACAGCCTCTATATCAGTGAGGTGGAAGACCTGCGGGAACCGGACAAGGTTCTCCATGCAGAACCCTTATACATTGACCTTATCCGGGATTTGGGAGCCCGCAAAGGGGAGAGGGAGTGGAATATCGGGCTGGGACTTACCGATAATCTAAGGTTTGATTCATATGAAGCCCTTATCGAATATGAATGGGCACCTATAAATCGGTTGGGTTTGGAAGTAGAGCTACCCTTCACCTTATATTCTCCACTCAGCGGAACCCACAAAGATTCCATACCTGCAAACCGATTGAATAGTATTAAAGTGGCAACCCAATGGTCATTTCTCGTAAATGAAGGGATGGCAACTTCTATGGCCCTGGGCTATATCCACGAGTTGGAGTTATCGGATTTTCGAAGTTTCGGTAATCCTTTTATACGCGGAAATAGTTACAACCCTTTTGTTATTCTCGCCAAACGTTGGGGTAACAACTTCCATTCTCTATTGTACACCGGACCCGTGATTAACCATCATCTGGGAGCACGGAAAATTCATATCCATTACCAGATCAATACAAGTGTACATTACATGATACCGGGTACCCGGAACTTCATTGGCACCGAATTCAACAAAACGCTATCGGGAAGGAGCTTGTGGATGACTATGAGACCCCAAATGAGAGTGGGTGTGACAGAAAATCTTCTGGTGGGTATTGTTACCGGTGTTCCATTAGTGAGGCAAAATGAAAGGTTCAGCGCTTTTGTAAGGCTTATCTGGGAGCCCGGGCATAGGAAGCGGGTGATAGCAATCTGATTTACCTTATGACTTTCAGCATCATTTTCAGATTTTGGGGTTTGGAGAGGGTTGGGTTTTCGGGTTCCAGGCGGATTAGTACGAGGTACAGCCCATTGGGTACAGGCTTCCCCCGGAACCTTCCGTCCCAGACTCCGTCCTTCCCAGTATAGAGAACCTCCCCCCACCGGTCGGTGACGGAGATTTCATACGAAGCGATCCCAAAGCCTTCCACACGGAAGCTGTCGTTCAGGTTGTCGCCGTTTGGACTGAACGCATCCGGGATATACCAGGTCATCGGGCACCCGTTGAGCGGTTTGAAACGGATTTCCCGGGAACAACCCTGGCTGTTGGTGACTTCCAGGCTTACCGGATCATCCGTATACACTTCCATCCACGTATCTATGGAAAGCCCTCCGTTCCAGCTATATAGCGGAAAAGAATCGGGTTCGGCCAGGAGTGTGAGCGGATGTTGGTCATCCATACAAAGGGTATCCGGCTGCAGGATGCGGAAATCCGGCAAAGGATATTCTACCACCCGGATGCTGTCCGTTGTGCTGCAATACTCTGAGGAGGCGGTTGTGGTGTGCCAGCCGGGAGTTTTTACGACAATGCAGGAATCCGTGGAGCCGTTGCTCCACCGAAATTGCAATCCGGGTTGCAGGGCTCCGGGACAAACGGTCATTTCCAGGGGCGCACAGGCTGCTGTACTTTCCGGCAGATTGAGTTGCGGGCGAGCTTTGACTTCAAGGAGTACCGAATCGCAGTAAACTCTTCCCGGTACTTCGTAACACGCCTTCAGCCGGTATGTTCCGGCAGAAACAAAGGATGTCCGGAAACTGTCGGCATAGGTTTGAAACAAATCATCCAGGTACCAGTCGCAGGCATATGGCCGGTTCTGCCGGTACCAGTTTTCTTCTCCGGGGCACAGGATAGGAGCGCCGAAAATCTTTAGCGGTTCCGGATCAAGTTTCAGTATCCAGTTGTCGTAATCGCCGTGGTTGCCGCTAACATCCCCGTCATTGGATTTGGTAATGCCGCAGAGTACAAATCCGCTGTCCGGGCAAAGCGCTATGGAATAAGCAGCGTCTCTTTCATTTCCCCCGTAAAAATCTACCCATTGCAGACTAAGGTCATTCAGGTTGAATTTATAAAGGGAGGCGTCAAAAGGAATCATATGAGGATCCTGGCTCCCTATTCCGCAAGCGACGATGTTTCCTTCAGCCGTTTCACAGAGGTCAAAAAAGTAATCGGGATACAGGGTTTCGGAAGACCATTCTGCTACCATCTGACCAGCAGGGTTGAATTTAACCAGATAGGAATCCCAGAGGCCCTGTGCGTTGTGGTAAGTTTGGCCGCAAGCGACATAACTTCCATCCCGAGCCTGGATCACTGCATTCAGATGATCGTACGGGGATCGCGAGTGACGCCATTGCCATTCTATACTTCCCTGCTCATTAAGCTTCACGGCCCAGAAAGCGTTTCCATCCATATTGGTGGGACTGAGATCACCGTCGTCAGAGGCAGTGAACCCGGCGAACAAGTACCCGCCTTCCCTGCAGGCAATTATGCTGTTTGCCCAGTCATTATCCGAGCCGCCATAGCAATGTTCCCATTCAATTTTTCCACCGGCATCCAGCTTCAGGAGCCAGGCATCGGCATTACCGTGGTGTTGGGAAACAATATCCCCGTCAGAGGAGTGGGTTACACCGGCTACGAGGAAACCCTGATCCGGAGTCTCCAGGATGGCATTCCCCTGATCCGAATAGCTGCCTCCGTAGGTTTTGTCCCAAAGCAGTGCCCCGTCGCGACTCAGCCGGGTGATCCGGAGATCGTTATCATTACCACTGGCATCCATGTAGCTTCTCCCCAGTATGGCAAAACCTCCGTCGCTACACTCGGTGGCATCAATGCCGAAATCCGGATAGAGCCCACCTACTACCAATTGCCAGAGCGTGTTTCCATTGGCATCCAGTTTCAGTATCCAGATATCGGTTTGTGCAGGTTTATCGTCAACATCCCCATCCATAGAGTTGGTGGAGCTCACTACCAGGTAATGGTCGTCTGAAGTCAGAAGCACTGCCTGTCCAAAATCACCGTCGCTTCCGCCCAGACAACGCTGCCAGTTGATCTGCGGAGCCTGTGCAGACAATCGGAGCAGAGAAAATAAGGAGAAAGAAAAGAGTAAAAGGATTCGGTTCATGACTCGGTTCATGGTAATCCGCTTGAGGAACGAGGTATACGTCTGAAGAGTTACTTGCGTTTGCTGTTTTTCGACAAATGATTCCTGTTCCAGGCAAGAGAGGGTTTTCAAGAATTATTCCCCGCAAAGTGTTCTTTCCGTACATTGATCGAATAGTAACGAAACCTTAAAACGGAAAGGACCTCAGTTTTCCGTTTCATAAACATCCCCTTCTATCCATACCCCCTCTCTTTTTACAAAATAAAACCAGAGACTGACTCCTTCTCCGTGGAGTATAAGGTCAATCTCTATCTTATCGCGGTTTTGGTTGAGGTCCTCTATCTCAATAAAAAAGGCATCCCGGATCTGTTCTTTGGGCAGGAAGATCACCGTATGCGAATCGACACTCAGCGTATCCGCTTTGAGATGATAATAACTCGCGATCACCAGTCGTCTTTTCGGGAATTGATCGAAATGGTAATATTTACGAATGGAAGGAGAGTTAAGGGCCATCTGCAGTACGGTTTCCAGTTCTGCCCGTTTCCGTGGGTCAGGATCATCGGTTTGGGGGTATTTGACACGCCGTACCCTGCTCGGGTAAGACCAGCGTGTTAGCTCGGAATCAGGCTTGGTTGCGGTGGCGGTTACCGGAGCATAATCATACCTCAGGGAAAGGTCAATCAGGTAACCGTTGGAATCCAGCAGGTAATATTCATTCACGGTCTGGCTTGTATTTTCGTACCCGCTTAACAAATGTATCGTGTCTCCCGTACGTTCGTAACGCCCTTCAACCAGGGTGTGCCCGTAGTGTCCGAAGGAAGCCCTTTCATAAGTGCTATCTATATGGAAGGCAAACTCCCAAAGGGTGGAAGCCCAGTGGCCACGAAAGGACCTTTCGAAAGTTTGTCCCCTCGCCACCTGGAAAGCACAGACCAGAAATGCGACAACAAGGAACCTGAAAATTCGGGAGAGCATACTGCAAGTTAACGTCAACAAGGTTCATCGTCTTATCCCGTCGTAAAGAAGTTCACCTTCCATCGGTTAAAACGGTGCTTCCCGGAATCCTTATCTTTACCTCAAAGAGAACCCTTGAGAATACTTCCGCTACTTTTCCTGTTGCTGTTTTTGTCCTGCGACCCGGGAAGCCCGACCGTGGTTTTGCTTCCTGAACTGGATACGGAAATTCGTCTCCGGACACCTTTTGCCCTTCCATACAAAAAGGAACTGGTTCTCCTTTCCGACTATACCTGCGACGACCGGATCACTGTTTCCCTGAGTGACAGCATCCATGTTTTTAGTCCGCTAGAGACGGGGTTCTTCCGCCAATACCCGAACCATTACCTGGGAATAATCATTAGCCATTACCGCCCGGAATGCCTGAACAACAAAACGCATCAGATTGCCCCATCACAGGTGCACGAAATGCTGGACAACCTGGCCGATCGGGATAGGCGGCTGCACGGCGAAAAAACCTACCGCAACGAGCAATGGATCAAGAGCCGGAATACGGATTTTATCCTCTACTGCGAGACGCTTGCAGATAGTACAGGCACGGTGCAGGTATGTACGGCCATAAATAACCTTGTTCGCCTGGAAGTGATCAACAGCAAGGCCTCCATGGAGGACCCGGAGTTTGATTCGATGGCGCTGAAACTGATCCGGTCCGTTGAAATAAGATAAGCTCCGTTTTGTTTGATAGAATTAAGGTTCTCCGGATACCGGTTTTTGGGTATATTGATTTTTCAAATTATGGAAAATGAAGGGTTTAGGTGTCTGTGAAAAGAGAAGCGGAAATTCGAAAGAGTCCTTGAAATAGAAAAACACTAAAAGAGATGGATCCGAACAGAATCAAACAGTACGATGAATTGGTGGCACAATGCCCGCGTTTTGAGCGGAAAGGCAAAACGGTCCCTTATACTTCGGCCAATGGTCACATGTTCTCTATGTTGAACAAAGACGGGGAACTGGGTATCCGGTTTTCGGCGGAAGTCCAGAAAAAATACCTGCAGGAACTGAATACCACCTTGTACCATTCACACGGGGCGGTGATGCGCGGATATGTGCTTATTCCGGAGGACTTGTGGAATAAACCGGACTTGCTTGTGGCCCTTTTGAACGAAAGTCATGCGTATGTGCTTTCGCTGGAACCCAAATAAATGAGGCCCGCCCTTTAAGGCAACCGATATGAAAAAACGAATACTGACTTCCGCGAATGAAATCATCGCCGGTGGCTTACTGATATTCCTGAACGGGTACGCCTTCGTACGCACACTGCTTTTATTCAGGAGTTATGGAAACGAGGAAATCCTGTACCTGGCCAAAGTTCCGGATTGGGCGCTCCTGCTCAGTGGCTTGATCAATCTTGCCGGTGTATGGATCGGTATTCGTATTTTGAGAAAGAGTATACGTTTGCTAACAGGCCTGCTTTTAGGCCTTGCCTGTGCCGGACTCGGCGAACTCATCCAATTCCTGACGGTACTATGAATACAATACGGAAACACAACGGTTTGCAAGGTATTATGCGTATGGATGGATATGGAAACAACGGGATGGGGATACTCATTCCGCTGCTTGTGGTGTTTCTCTGGGCCTGTTCCGGAGACACGCATACTTCCCGGAAAACAGAGGATATAGAGGGTGAAAGAGAAACGGACACAGTGAGGCCTCCATCTGCCGCGGTTCTTGTGGAAAGGATCGGGGAGATCAGGCAGGTGGCCAACCCCGTTAAGTCGGATTCAGCTTCTTTGAACCGGGGAGATTCCCTCTACCGGGAAATCGTGAAACTGGGTGAAGCCGCTGTTCCATACCTGATCAATAAAGTAAGCGATAATACAAAAACCACCATTCGCATCCCTTGCCGAGACAGCGTTCTGACCCAGGGAGCGGTTGCCTTTATGCTTCTGGACGAAATCCTTGATATTCCTTACTTCCAGGTATTTGAAGTTCAATGGGATGTGTTTGATCTGCCCTGTGATTTCGGCTATCCCATGGGGTTGCCGGAATATATCAGTGCCCATCCGCAAGAAGCTTCCGCGAAGCTGAAACATTGGTATGGAAAGTAACGGAGCCGCATGCTCTCCTTTAGAGCAACGATGTTGAATAGAATGCCGGTTCGGGGAGGCTTTCCTCCCGGCCTTCGTTCAATTTCCGGATAAAATAAGCAGCCAATACCGGAGAGTGGGTTTCGTCTTTTTGGTGCATGAAGAAATAAAGCTGCTCCAGGCCTTGTTGCTCCCAGCGCCGTATCCGTTCCACCCAGGCATCGATGCGCAGGTAATCAGTCGGGTGCAGTCCATATCCGTTGAATCGCACAAAAGCC
Organism: Bacteroidia bacterium; assembly: GCA_964215915.1. GTDB lineage: Bacteria > Bacteroidota > Bacteroidia > UBA8524 > UBA8524 > UBA8524. The sequence goes on along the minus strand of CAXPEB010000047.1, from coordinate 80,056 downwards.
GATGGCGTTGTCAACCGCATGTGCGCCGCATCCCGCCTGCCCAGAGTATCCGTAATGACTACCCCGCATCTCAGTTCCTCCAAGGTATCGAAAAACGTCGTGGTATCATCGGAAGGAAGGAACCACGCAGGGTGCCTGAGCTCCACAAATACATTCTGGCCGGGAGGCAGGTTTCCCAGGAAATTCAGGATGGAGGACGCATGTGCAAGGCCTGTTCGTTCGTGTAGTTGCAGGAAACAGGGTCCCAGCTTTTCCCCCAGGTGACTGACGGATTCCAGGAAATTGAAGGTTTCTTCCGGACATGGCCGGGACCAGTTACGGTGGCTGATACCGGAATGGAATTTCGGGCAGAAAAGGAAACCTTCCGGCGTGTTGTCAATCCACCTCATCAGGGTCTCCGGACGGAACACCGAATAGAAGGTGGCATTCAGCTCCACGGCATTAAAGGCTTTGCCGTAATACGTCAAAAAGTGTTTTCTGGCCAGGTTTGGCGGATAAATGACCCCTTTCCATTCGGGGATATCCCATTTGGCGCAACCCACGTGTACGCGTAGTTTTCCATTTCCGGAAGACAATACGGCGTTATTGGTAGTTGGGTCTTCCGGAAGCTGAAAGGAGGCGTTTCCCGGATCTATGACATGGCCGAAATCCATACAGACAGCAAGATAAATAACCCATTGGTGAAACGGCTGCTACTTCACAAAAGAAAGAAGGGCCTGTATTATTTCCCGGAAGACTTTTCCCAGTCTTCCCGGGTCATTTCAAACCGGATTTCCCCCTTGCCATGGATGCCGTTTTCTATCCATCCCTGCTTTCTGTAAAAAGTTTCCGCACGGGTTGCCGGAGAAGTTCCCAGCCAGATATGGCTTTTCCCCTGGCCAAAGTACCAGTCAAGCATAAGCCGGTGCAAGGCTTTCCCGATTCCCTGCTTTTCATAGCCCGGCTCTACAAACAGCGCCCATACATTGTCATCCCTGAGGTCGGCAATGGAAAATCCCACGATGCGTTTATCGATTTCACATACCCATCCTTTCCCCCTGTTTGTCAGGAAATCTTCGCACAGGGCATCTGTTACCAGGGCCGGATCTGATAACGTGTTTTCCGTTACTGAATTTCTTACGCGCTGTATTTGCCCGATGTCGCGGATCTGTGCTTCACGGAACAGGAAGTTGGCATTCATGGTGGAGGTTCGTATGCGGCAAACATAAACGGAAAAGAGGAAGGAATGCCGGGAGTTCAGGCGGGATATAGGTATCCGCTGAGGAACCGTGTTACGGATGAAGCATTCCCATCTATGCAAGCCCTACAACTCGGTTGTTTCTGGCAGTTTCGCTAAGACTGTTGACTGTTCCGAAGCCGAATGAAAAACCCTGCCCCCGAACGGGAACAGGGTTCTCTTCACGCGAATGGTATGGATAAGCTCTTTACGGTTTCCCCTCAATCGTTAGTTTAAGTACCAGGCTTTCGTTACGGGCATTTCGCAGTTCCAGCAAATAGAGTCCGCTGGCCAAACCTTCCGTTTCAATCTTGTACCTGCTGCCGCTGAAGCGTGCCGATTGTACCTCTTCGCCCAGCATGTTACGCAGGATCAGGGTGTAATCCGAACTCTGTGACAGGATCACCTCTGCTCCGTCGGAAGCGGGATTGGGATATACGCTGGCACTCAGCTGAGTGCCGGGTTGTGCCTCTTCCAGTCCCAGGGCTCTTTTGCCGGGAGTACAGTCATGGAATGTGATCACGATCGTATCCGGGTCGCAAATGGTACAATAGGTACTTCCGCTGTTGAAGAACTCGCAGTAAACCAATTCAAGCGTACAGCCTACGCAGTACTGGGACGGAATGATCTGTATCATACTTGTCTGGTTATTGAAATTCACCCAGTCGCCACCGGCCGGAAGCGCATAAGGGCCACTGTAAACACAGAAGCTGGTGGGGATTGCAGGAGCCTGAACGGGTTGGCCCACTACCGGAATATCGATATCAAAATCCCATTCGCAGCCATACTGGTCTTGATAATGTACGTGGAGGGTATGCAGGCCGGGTCCGGCCAGTTCCGGATCGAACTGGTAATTGGGGAAGCTGCCGGTTACCCCTGTGCCGGTCCAGGTACCCGGAACCGGTTCGTTGACCAGGTAGAGGTTAAAGGCCGGATCATTCAGGCATCGTGTGCTGAATAAGGAAGGGACACCCCAGGCCGGACTGGAATAGTAGTGTACCGTAAAGTGACCCTGACCGAGGCAACCGTTGGCCAGTTCTACGAAAAAGAAATAATCGCCTGCCTCGGAAACTTCAATACTAACCTCGTTATCGCTACCGGCAACCACTTTCCCGTCATGGGTCCAGTAAATCCTCTCGGTTCCGTTCGGAGTGTAGTTGGCAGAGAGGACGCTCAGTCCGCCCTGCATGCAGATATAGGCGTCGCCCGTTACGGAAACCGACTCGGTACAGCAAAGCGGGTCTTTCTCCATGGATTCCAGCAAGGTTGCCGTTTCCATATTTTCAAAATCAATATCCGCACTGAGTTTCTCACCGCCTTCGGAGTAGTAGCTGTTAAAGTATTTCTCTTCGAAGGGAATCTCCCTTCCTTCGGCGCACCAGCCTTCCAGATCGGCAGGAAGCCGGATCAGGTAAGGGTCATTGCAGGCGTAGGCCAGTTTTCCGTGTGAAGGCGGACTGCTTGTGAACCGCGTACCGAACCCTCCGATCAGGTAGGCGTTGTCATTCTGCTCTCTGATGTCCAGCAGCATGGCATTTTCATCTTCAAACGTATAGGTATACTGCGTGAGGTAGGTGCTGAGGTCGTCAGGGAATGCCGTAAGCAGGGGAGCCCAGTTATAGGACCCGACGCAGACATACTTATCGTCTTTTTTTACCAGAGAGGAGAACTTCGCATTTTCCACTTCGGCTCCGGCAATTTCATCGACATATTGCCAGGCGGGAATCACTTTCCATTCACAGATCTGTCCGTAGGGGGTAAATGTTCCGTTGAATTGGTTATGGCTGTTTCGGAAACCTACACTTACGAAGTGATCATCTTCCAGCTCAATCCAGTCTTTGAAAGGCACGTTCCACGCCACCCAGTTGATGCTTCCATCCGGTTTCACTTCCACTAGTCCACGGCTGGACAAGACATCAATCTGGCTCATGGAACGGGTAGCAAAGCTGAAGATATAGCCTCCGTATTTGGAGGGCTTCAGGCGGCATCCTTCCACCTGGTCATCATAATGGTCAGGGAGGCTTCGGTATTCGTAGTAGAAGTTGTCGAAGTTTCCGAATTTATCGATACGCAACAGGCTGAGATAATGGTTGCACTGTACGTTGTTCGGGTCGACGGTAGCGTAGGTGGAACCGCAGAGGAAGAGTATCTTGTTCCGGTTGAGGACCACGGCATCATACACTTCGGTAAGGGTGAAGTCGCCGGGAGTTTGCCCCGGCTGGTTGTTGCATAGCAGCCCGGTAACCGGTACCATTTTTTTATTGAATAGGATATTGCCGTTAATATCCAGGCGGATCACCGTAAAACGTCTATCCATATCCATCCCATAGATAACAAAGGTGCCGTCGCTTAGGTAGAGCAGGTTCTTACCGGCGGTTTCCGGGTTTGTGACAAACCCGTCATTGACAAGGCCAATCTCAAAAAAATAATGTTTGGGTAAGCCCGTTTGCGGATCCAGGATGATCTCCCCGTATTTATCCAGGAAGATCAGGCCGGAAAAAACCTGGTCGATCTGGTTGGGGTTATTGGGATGGACCTTATACCCGCCAATATATACGGCGAAGGACTTATCGGGCAGTTCCACCGCGTCATAATACTCCAGGCTGCTCCAGCCCTCGAACCAGGAAGTCAGTTCCAACTGTTGTTCGAACTGAAGCTGGGCCTTGAGCGATACGGGCAGGCTCAATAGGAAAAGTAAAGCCAGGAGGAAGATCCCTCCTGACAATTTGAAGTTGTGTTTTGTCAGTTGCATGGCTCTTCTTTTTCCCTGAAGATAGCAGGGATCGGAAGCGAACGGCCCTCAGATTTTGCAGAGAAACAGGCTGGTTTTGCGAAGTGGCGCTCTCGTTTTTCTTAAGGATTTCCGTTGGGGGATGACCACCTAAAAAAACAGGGGGTAAAATGAAATACCGTCCTCCGCAGTTATATTTATCCGGAGCGTCCCTGTTTGCTCCCGTTAAAGAATCGCTTTTGAGAATCGGTATTTCGGGATATGGAGACGTCTTCGCAACTTTTCAGAATAGAGTTGTCGCATGAACCTGATGAAACCAAACCGCCTGCACATTTTGTGTTTGACCTGGCTTGCTTCCTTATGGATCTCCGTGCAAGCGCAGATTCCCGGGATGAAAGCCTATTCGCAACTCGACGGATACCCGGGTACCGTGGGCTATGTCGTCCAACAGGATGAACGCGGGTTTATCTGGATAGGGACAGACAACGGCGCTGTTCTATTTGATGGCAAACGGTTTAAGGTCATTGATGAACGTATGAACCTGGTGGATAAGGAGATCCTGGTGGCCGCGCCTGTAAAAGGGGGCAGGGTGGTGTTGGTCCCCCTGCTCAATAACCTGTCTTACTACGAAAACGGCAAGGTGATTACGGCCTGGGAGGACCAAAAGCTGAAGCTGCTCAATGGGAAGACCCTGAACCATGTTTTCCGGGATAGGGTTACCGGAGAGGTTTGGGTTGCCGACGACCGGATCACGGAAGGGCTTTTACATTTTTATGGTGATTCCATCGTTGCCGAACAAATCAGCTTTAGTCGACCCAGTTATGTACACGGGGTGATGAATAACCGGATATACCTGCAGTCCGATGAGGAGAAGGTTACGGTTTTCGGAACCTATGATCTGAGAAGCAAAAAATTCGACACGTTATTTACGGAATCCGGAATCTTCCCTCTTGGATATCTTAGCGAAGATGCCGGACATATGGTCGTATACCTGCCCTCAGACAACCGGATAATAGCTTTTGAGATCAAAGAAGGAAAAAAAGCCGTGAAGTTATGGGAGCAGAAACTGAGCAGTGAGATCAAGCATGTGGTGATAGACCGAAACCACGACCTGTGGCTCACGTACCAGAGGGGAGGTGTGGAATACCGGGGCAACATAAATAGTGCTGAGAAAAATGAGCCCTTGCTATTCCTGGAAGATGTTATCATCAACTATGTGTTCACAGACCGCGACAACAACAAATGGTTCACCACAAAAGACAAGGGGCTGTTGTTTATCTCTGAGAAGCATTGGGAGAATGTGCTGCTGGTAAAAAGAAGACAGCTGCCTTCCAATATGCCCCTCGGCATTTGCGGGGATTCCTCCGGTCGGGTGTATATCGGGTACCACAAGCCGTTTCTTTCCGTAATGGACGGAGGAAAAACGCATACCCTTCCTTTGTCTCCCGTAGATTACGGATTGGGAGTGAGGATTGTTAAAAGTGTGGACAGGCATATCTGCGTCGGGGGGAACAGTATCCTGAACTTTATGAAGATGGGGGAGAAGGGGTTATCCCTGGATTACCGCTATTTTGTGGCCGGATACAGCATCAAGGATTTTGCGCGGGTTGAGGATAACCGATGGATGCTGGCTACGCATTCCGGGGTTTTTATTGTAGATCCACGTCAGGATAGCATGGACCCTTTTTTGCCTCCCCTGTTTCCCGGCAGGGCAACGGCCATTTGTCCATTGGATGATCAGAGGGCACTGATTGGGACGCCCAACGGGCTGTTTCTTCAGAAAAGCCACCGGACCCCTGCCCGGAAAATCCGGGATTCGCTTCTCAGTCAGGCCCATATCACCAGCTTTGCCCAGGCACAAAACGATTATGTACTTGTTGGCACCAGCGTAAAGGGCCTGTTCCGGTATAATACTGCAACCGGGGAAGTCCGGCATGTGGGAAGGGATGGGATGCCCGGGACGAGCTATATCCGGCAGATCTTTTTTCAAAACGACACCTTATGCTGGCTGGCTACGGATCGGGGAGTGTTCAGGGTGGTGTTTGACGCGGATTTGCAGGAGAAAAGCGTGGAGAGTTATACCTTTTTTGATGGCCTCCCTTCGGCCAATACGCTGGGCTTATTTGTGAGGTCGGATACGGTGTTTGTGTCGACGGCAGCCGGTGTCGGGGTGTTGCCGGTACGATCGGAATCTTTCCCCGATTATCCGAGACCTCTTGCCTGGATCACCACCGTGCGGGTGGGCGACAGCCTTTGGCATTTTCCCGGCAACCTGTCGCTAAGCCACAAGCAGAATGATGTGCAGGTATCACTCAGTGCCATTGCCTACGAAAGCCTGGGAAATGTCAAATACCGCTATAAGCTGGAAGGCCTTAGCGACAACTGGATAGAAACGGAAAGCCCCGATATCGGTTTCAGTGGTCTGCTCCCCGGAGAATACCGGCTACTGGTCAGGGCCGTCAACTTCAGAGGGGTAGTCAGCGACACGGCACTATTGCCCATCCATATTCACCCGGCATTCTGGCAAACCGCCTGGTTCCGCTGGACGATGGGTATTCTGGCAGCGGGGTTTGTCTTCCTGCTGATATTCCGGGTGGTGGTCACTGAAAAGAACCGGCAATACCGAAAAATCCAGCAGAAGAGGCGACTCGCTGAACTGGAGCTGGAAGCGATCAAGGCGCAGATCAACCCGCACTTCATCTATAACTGCCTGAACTCCATCCAGTATTTCAGCTACAAAAAGGATTACCAACCGGTAAACGATTACCTGGATATTTTTGCCAAACTGATCCGGTTCACCATGCAGTATTCGCAGGAAACCTTCATCACCCTCGAAGAGGAAAAGGATTACCTGCTGACTTACCTGAAGCTGGAAAAACTGCGCTTTAAGGAAAAGCTGGCGTATCACCTGGACATAGAAGAACAAATTCCACTTACCACGCTGGTGCCATCCATGCTGGTACAGCCCTATGTGGAAAATGCATTGAAACATGGTATTTCTCAACTGGACAGCAAAGGCGAGGTATGGGTGAAAGTTAGGTTGATGGAGAATGGATGGCTGGAGGTGACGGTAGAAGATAATGGTCCCGGTATACGGGATGGATCCGTCAAAGGAAAAAGTCACCTCGGTATGCGCCTGGCCGGTAACCGCGCCAAAACGTATAACCAGCTCTTCGGGCTGGGAATACGGGTTAGCTTGCGCGCCAATGGGCCACATGGCGGTGTAAAGGTTCAATTGTTAATTCCCCCGATCAGGCATGAAAATACCCGGTTTTAGTGCATTAATAGTAGATGATGAAGCGGATGCGCAAAGGATGATCGCCCTTTTGCTGGAGGAGATGTTTCCCCGGCTTGAGGTGCTGGCCATTGCTGGAAGTGTGGCCGAAGCAAGCCGGGAGGTAACCCGTTGCCAACCGGACATTGTTTTCCTGGACATTCAGCTTCCGGATGGTTCCGGTTTCGACCTGCTGAAGCGCTTTCCTTCCTTTCCTGCAGAGGTGATCTTTGTGACTGCATACGACAGCTACGGCATTCAGGCCGTGCGGGCTTCTGCCTGTGATTATATTCTTAAACCGGTCAGCAAGACAGATTTCCGGGAGGCTGTAAACAAGGCCCTGGGCAGGGCAGAACGCAAACAGCATGAGGCAGCACAACTGTCGGCTCACCACACCGCAACCGAGGTGAAAAAGGTGGGTATTCCCAACCTCACCGGTTACCGGTTTGTGGATGCCAATTCCATTGTTCGCTGCGAAGCAGACGGGCACTATACCAGCATCTATTTTACCGACGGGACCCGGGCCTATGTGTCGAGGATACTTTCGCATTACGAACAGGAACTGGGGCGCTTCGGGTTTTTCCGGATTCACCACAAACACCTGGTCAACCTTAATTTTATCACCGCCTATTCCAAAGGCAAAGGGGGAGGTTATGTTACCATGACCGATGGCACCGAGCTGGAAGTAGCTACCCGTAAAAAATCCGAACTGCTCAAAACCCTTTACCAGGGCGAGTATTGAGCCTTTGATCCGGCACACAAACACTTATTGCCAATAAAACGGCACTTATCCCGAAATATCATCATGGGTGTATTGGCGCTTGAAGGGTGCCTGCGTTGGGGTATAGCTTTGAGTAATACCTCGTATCCCCTGTTAGCAGGGGAAAGAAGCTTCTATCCATTCGAAACTGCAACTAAAACCCTTCGTCATGAAAAAAACGCTTGCACTTCTGTTTCTTTTACTCTGTGTCCGAACCACCTTGCTGTCCGGACAATCTGCAGATCCTCCACCTACCTTGTCGCCCGACGGGATTTTCGATAAGGTGTTCGACCGCTTCGGCAATGCCTATTCGCTGGAAGATGTGAGGGTCCAAAAAACGGAAGCCCCTCCAAAAACCGGAGATAACCTGGCTACCAACCCCGTTGTACCCTCGTACCTGCTCTGTACGGCCGGGTATTTCAACCTGTATTTCGAATATGGAAGCGGCTGCGAAACACAGGCTGCCGCCGATATCGACCGCCGGGCGGTGCTGTGCCAGTTATTTACCGACTTGTCGGCGTTTATCGTTCCGGCCAACCCCAATGTACGGGTCAATATCTGGGTGAGGGATATCGGGAATGTGTACACCTATCCGCTGACCTCCAATATCCTTGGCCTGGCTTCTGCCTTTTACACGCTTCCGGTGGTTTCGCCTCCGGCTTCCGGCATCCTGGATGGTGAGATATGGAAAACCATCAATTCCGGGGTGGACGGATATACCGGCGTAAGCTCTCCGTTGATCACCAGCGGAAGTTCTCCCGGTGGCAGTGGTGCTTTTTACCACGGGATGATTGCGTTCAATTTTCATCACCCTTCCGTTATCTGGCATACCGACCTGACCGCAGCCACGGCTTCCGGAGAGATCGACTTGTATACGGTAGCCCTGCACGAGATCACACATGCGCTGGGCTTTGCTTCCCTGATCCATGAAGACGGAAGCTCCAGGCTGGGCAGCGGCTTCCCCTTTTATTCACGGTACGATTTGTTCCTGGAGACCCCGGCCGGTCAAAACCTCATTACCAATTCCGGTTGCAGCATGTACGATTATACCTTTAATCCGGCGCTGAACCCCATCAATACGCTTTCACCCAACCTGGGTAGCTGTATTCCTGACAATACGGTTTGTTCTACTGCCGTAAATTTTGCGGGTGCGGTGAACCAGGCCGTCTATACCCCGAATTGTTATGAGTCTGGCTCCAGCTTAAGCCATTTCGAAGACCAGTGCGCGTCGCCCACACCTCATCCGAATAACCAGTATTACACCATGTCCAATGCCAGTGGTACTGGAAGCTTGTATATGAAACGCTACCTGAAACCCGAAGAACGGACGGTGTTGTGCGAGCTGGGATACAAGGTGAACACCACCTACGGGAATCTCCTGTATACCGCCAACAATTACAGTTACGGAGGCAGCCAGTGCAGCGGGCTGGAGATTGCCGGAGTGAATGACGGTATTAATTCCAACGGCACCTTTACCTGGATCACCCCAACTGCCACGCCGGTGAATATTTCGGGATCGGGGTTGTTGGGCAATGATTACAATGCCGATGAGTTCGAATGCCTGGAGGTCATCAACGGCATGGGTTCCGTTAACGTAAGCAGCGGCAACGGAGCCACCACCATTACCTTCACACCGGCGGGTAATACCGGCGTGGCTTTATTGCGCTATGTGCCGGTGAACACCACTTCGGGTAACCGGGGCAATATCACCTATGTTCTTGCTTATATCAACAGCACCAATTGCATTCCCTCGGCCTGCAACATGATCATGAACGGGGATTTTGAAAGCGGGGTAGCCTGTGGAGAGCCGATTCCGCCGGATAATGCCAGTATTCACTGCTGGGAACCCCTTTTGGAAACGCCCGATTTGCTGGTTAGGAACTGTTTTCCTCCATCCAATCCGGACCTCACCCTTCCCACTGGCCCTTCCATTTGTAGCCCGGCTTCCGACAGCTGGAACGGAACGGGTAACGACGGTGTGCTGGGATTGGGCTGGTATCCGCAGGGACCCGGAACAGTAACCGAAGAAGCCATTCAATCCATACTTTCCACACCCATACAGCCAGGGGTCTCCTATACCCTGACTTTCTGGGCCAAATCCGCTTATACGGGTCCATTCGGGTTTAGCCAAACCAACCGGATCGTGTTCCGTGGCGAAGCTTCCACACTGGCGCCCATAGCACCCTATACATACAACACTACGGGACAATACCTTACGGAAGCCGTGGTGCCCGATGACCAGGAATGGCACTTCTTTTCCGTGGAGTTCACCTACAATGGCACTACTCCTCTGAACAACCTGATGATTGGCAATCTGGGTTTCGGGCTGGCTAATAATGGATATGTGTTTATGGATGATGTGACACTCAATCCCACCACACTAACCACTCGTTTTGATCTGCCGCCCGCTCTTTGCGAAGGGCTGACCACCATTGACGATCTTTCCGAATACGTCTTTCCGCCCATGAATTCCGGGGGCAGTTTTTCCGGTCCCGGAGTGAATTACACAGCAGGGGTATATTCATTTAGCGCACCGGCCACCGGCAGGTATACCCTGATTTACTCCTATACCAACCATCTTGGATGCACGGAAAATCTGCCTGCCCAGGTGAATGTGACCAATGCCAATAAACCGAACGTAACGGTTACTTCTAACCCGGTTACTCCTCCTCCGGTTTGCGCCGGCACTGCAGTAACCCTCATCGCGGATGGCGCAGAGTCGTATTCCTGGTACAGCAAGTACTGGCCCAATGCTACCCTCTATTGCAGCGGCGACTGCAAGACCATTGTGGTGACCCCGCCGGTGCCTGGCTATGTGTTTACCGTTACCGGTACCGATGCCAACGGATGCCGTAACGAAGCAGAAATCTCCGTGTTGGTTGAGCCTTGCGCCAGCGGCCCCGGTCCGTCGAAAAACTACCAGATGCCTGAGGATGTGAAGCACTACACCACCAAGATGGTCCCCAATACCACGAACTACAGTGTTATGGCCGGTACCATTTTCCGGAGCGGTATGGCTATCCCGCATTTCATGTACCTCAACGACCAGGGCAGCATCATCACCTCGGTGGAGTATAACTCCAACGACCCGGATGTGCGGGTGGTGGATTTGCAGGTGTTGATCGATGGAAAGGCCAAGAACCGCTGGTACATGATCTGTCAGGCTGCCGGTAAAATGAAGATACTGGTGGTGGATGACAACGGAAACCTGATCGATGAGCGCGAATACCAGGGTGGGGGCGACTTGTATCCCATGCACTCTGCCATTCGCTATGTTACCGATGACCGGCGGTTATATGTATGTGGCTTTAAGGGTGCTTTGCGGTATGACTTGCCCAAATCGGCATTTGTGACCTGGATTGATCTGGATGACGGCACGCCCAGCTACCTCTCTTCCATGACCAGCAGAACTTTTGACTGGCTCTGGGGATCAGGGATGGATTTTGATATAGCCACCCGCATTGCTATTACAGAGGGTTCTATGGATATCTGGGTGACCGGAAGCGTCAACGGAATTGTGCCGAGCGGACAATTCGGTCCTCCTCCACCCGAACGCAGTGCGACCATGAACCTGGTGCTGGATCCCAACACCCTGACCCCGATCTTCGACAACCCGTTCATCCTGAATACGATGAGCGATAATTTCGGCGGACCGCATGAATACGGTATCGATCTGATCCAGATAAACGGGCAGAATTATATCCTGGGGAATATGGCCAATGTGGATGTAACGGCATGGAACCCGGGCAGCCAGGCGGATATGTTCCCGCGGGAATGGAAAATGTTCTTCCTGCAACCGCTGGATGCCAACTTTGATAACAACGGTACCCGCTTCGAATACTGGAACAATTGGGAACACTGGGGTGCTCAGGCTATTGATATGGGAGGCGGCGAAATGGCGATCGTTACCCTGCTGAATGGTACTTACCGTACCTGCATTCCCTTGCCCTATACGCCGGCTTATAATAATGTGGTGGTTAACCTCGTCGGGGTCGACTTTAATACCTACCCGCCGACCCCCACCGGAGCCAACGGTATTTTTATGACCAGTTCCGGTACGGGAGATCCGCTGTTTGTCTCGAATTCATTCTTCGACCTGGGTGGTGCTCAAACCCTTATCGATTACCCACCCACCTTTGCGGCACTCGGACAGGGAAGGTTTGTGGTGAATGCACCCAAATACATCAATGGCAAACTCAACCTGAAATACATGAGCCCCGGCGCTCAGTCGTTCGGGGTGCCCTGCGGTTTCTGGACCTGTGAGAATGTCTTCATTGAAAGAGACGTCTATGACTGGGGCAATCCAAGGGTCGATGTAAGTTTCAGCATTACGGACCATCCGGGCACCAGTACCGGCCAACCTTTTGTTATTCCGGCTCCCCTTACCTGCCACAATACCCCTGGAAACCCGGATTACAGCAGCCTGGAAAAAAACACGGACTTCCGTATTTATCCGAACCCGGCCAGCGACAAGGTCACCCTGGAACTGGCAGGCGATATCCTCCCTGGTACGGAAGTTCGCGTGGAACTGAAAAATGCGCTGGGTCAGCAGGTGACAGTGCTTTATCAGGGTAAGGCAGATCCTACCATTTCCATGCACCTGCCCGGGATTGCTCCCGGTCTCTATTTCGTGCAGGTCTACCTGGCCGGAGACCTTGTCCTGAAAGAAAAACTGATAGTAGAAAAATAGCTCCTGTTCTCCCAACCCTGCCGGTATTGTTCCGGCAGGGTTTCCATACTTAACAACCTAAAAAACCAATAAAACAACCATGAAAAATATTCTCACCATTGCTTTGGTCATAGCGGGGCTAAGTGCCAAGGCGCAATACTTTCAACACCTTTACGGTACCTCAGACGATGATTTTCTGAGCTGTGGGCACAATGCTTATTCCGGCTCCAATACCGGCCATTTTCTGATTGGTCCCGCCGGTAATGCCAACCCTAACAAAATCAATGTGCAACGCACGGATATCGATGGGAATGTAAGCGGAGCTCCATATTTCAATAACACCTACTTTCTGACGGATAATCCCGGTAACCCGGTTAACCTCACTTCCCACGAAGTGCGTTCGCTGGAATTTAGCGACGGCAGTGGCTTTGCCATTGCAGGTGGGTATGTCAACGGATCCATCAACCCCATGGGCGTGTATTATACGTATATGGATCAAAGCGGAAACGTGATGAGTTCCAGCGGGTATTTTACCTCTTTCGGTAGCTATACGGATGTACACGTTCAGGCGATCACGGAATCGGTTTCCAATCCGGGCGATTTATATATCTGCGGTTATTTTACCGATGCCACTACCGGGTTCAACCGGGTTTTTATCCTCAAAATAAATCAGGCAGGTACTCTGCTTTGGGGGTCTACCTACGACCTGACCGGCACCACTTACCTGACGGACTCGGATATTCCTTATGACATTATCGAGTCAACGGTATACAACAGCCAGTTCAACTACTACGAAGTGTATGTGGTAGGTGAACATACCGACAACTCCGCCGGCGCTCCCCAAACCGATGCCTTTTTACTGAAGGTGAACAGTGTGTACGGGGTGACCCTGGGTTATCCGGAAATGTACGGAACTCCTAACTCAAGGGATGTGTTTACCTGCATTCAGCAATCGGCTAATACCGGTATTGATGCCAATGCGGAGGGTTTTGTTATCGGAGGTTATTCCGACATGATGAACAGTTACGACTTTTGGTTTGTGGCGATCGATTACAGCAGGAACATCGTTTGGGACCATTTGTTCAACTACTTCAACGGTGGTCCCACAAATTATAACGACTACTGTAACCACCTCATCGAACGGGAGAATACCTCCGGACAATACGAGTATTACCTGGCGGGTTATACGGACCAGGGCTTTTTCGGTGGTGGAGATGTGGTGGTGATCAAAACCGATAATAGCGGAAATGCGGTGTCCAACGGACAGTTTACCTATGGTGAAACGGATATCGACGTGGGTATCCGCATTGACCAGCTTAACGGTTACGGACGAAATACCGATGGGATCGCGGTGTACGGGTATTCGTGGCATATACCGCCTTACACCATTGGCGCCCGCGATCATTTCCTCGTAAAGGCCTATTTCAATGGGGTAACAGCCTGCAATACCGACCTGCAGGATCCTGAGCAGCTCCCCGGACAGGCCATGCATGAAGAAACCGGGGGCGAGTTTTACCCCTACGATTACTACGATTTTGCTTTCCAGATGTATGATCCGCAGAGTCTGCAGGAAAGCGAAGTATGCTACCAGCCTTCCGACCGTGACGGCGACAATTCGTCCATGGTCCCCGTGAAGAAAGAAGTGTACAGCAGTGCCGTGCTAATGCCTAATCCCATGCGGATGGATGCCGATAAGGAAGTGGTGCTGGAGGTAACTGCAGAGACGGATGCCGGACTGGATGTTGGGGTGTATGACCTGCTGGGCAGAGAATATTACCGTGGTCAGTTCCGGATGAAAGAAGGGGATAACCGCCTGTCACTCGATCTTTCGGGTACACATCTGCCCGCCGGGGTTTACCTGATCAAACTAAGCGGTGCCGGCGAAAACCGGAGTATCGTGTTGTTTGTGAAATAACGGATCCTAAGATTCGGATAACGGAACCCTTGTCCAACAGGGGTTCCGATTTAGTGCCGGCAGGATTTCCTGCCGGTTTTTTTTATGCCCTGCAATGCCTTGTAGGTACCCGGAGTTAACCCCGTAATACGGAAACCGGCAAGCGATTACTTATATTCACAGGCAACGAATTACTTACGAAATGGTCTATACATTTATACAGCAATACTGAAACCATGAAAATAAGCCTGAACCTGATTGGAATATCCGTTTGCCTGCTGCTGGCGGCAGCCTGCAAAAAGGGAGAAGAAGATAATACGGTGACGCAGTCCTGTGCATCGGCCCCTTTTACCATAACAAATGAGTCGCTGATGGGAGATTCCCTGAAGTTGTATAATCCAACCGCTTTTACCCCGGATGGCGATGGGTTGAATGATCGCTTCCTGGTGATCGGAGAAAAACTGGAAGTCCGTAACCTCCGCATCCTGCGAAACGGTAACCTTGTTTGGGAAAGCGATGAGCTAAACCCACAGTGGGATGGTTTGGGTACAGATAGCACCAAAGCTTCTTCAGGGGAATTTGACTTTGACGGCTTTGCCGTTACCATCGTACCCGATCCCAGTTCCCAGGATACTTTCCCCTTTTCAGGAAAGGCCAGCCTCTTGAGTGGCGATGTGGTTATTACCAATTGCAGCAGCTGTACTTTCCCGGATCAATACAAAGAGGGAGAAGGGCTAACCCGCCCGACCAGCGAAGGAATCAAGTGTCAATAACCGGTTTTCGGCAGGCTTGATCCCCGAATGCAAGCGAATCTTGTTTCGGGTTATCTCAGCAACGTTACCGTGCCGTGCCGGTATTCTTTAAGAAGTCTTCCGTTTTTGTATCCTTTTACTGAAATCCGGTAGAGGTATACACCATCCGGACAGGGGGCGGCATTGTGTGTGCCGTTCCAGGAGGGGTTGCGCCCTGAGTCCGAATAGATGAGTTGTCCCCATCGGTTATAGATCTGCATATCCACCTGCTTCAGGTATTGCCCGTTTACCGAAAAGACGTCGTTGTGAACATCGTCGCCAGGGGTGAAGGCATTCGGGATGAAGTACCACATATCGCAAATGGGGCCAACCCATACACTGTCGGCGTTGCTGCAGTTATTTCGGGTAATGATCACGCTGTACCAGCCTTCGCGAAACACGGAAATTTCCTGTGTAGTGTCTCCGGTATTCCAGAGATAATCTTCACCATCGTCTCCGGCATCCAGGGTGATTGGTTCTCCTTCGCAAATGCTGGTATCCGGTCCAAGGTCCACAATAGGCATAGGAAGTTTCGGGACCTCGAAAGAGGTGGTGAGGCTGCAGAACCGGTTACGCAGGGTCACGGAATAGGTGCCGGTTTCGGTAACCCGGATATTCAGGGTTGTGTCGCCGGTGCTCCAGGTGCAACTCACGGTACTGTCCTGCCCGGGAATGCTCAACAGTACATAGTGACAGGTAAGTTCGTCCATTTCTATTGCAACCAGAGGGGTGTTGAGTTGTCCGATGTTAATGGTGTCTCCGGTTTTACAGGAGTTGCTGTCAATAACGGCAACGGCATACAGGTCCGGGTAATCAGCCAGAATAGAAACGGTAGTATCTCCCGTATTCCAGAGGTATTGTGAGGCCCCCTTTCCTGCGTCCAGCAGGTGACGGAATGGGCCGCAGAAAGCCGTGTCATTACCCAAATACACCTTGAAGGGAGTGCCGTAGGAGATCCTCACCGAATCGCTGTAAGAGCCACAGGAGGAGCTGGCCGTAAGAATATATAGTCCGGCGGTATTCACGGTCAGCGTAGTGGAGGTGTCTCCGGTATTCCACAGCAGTTTTTCCTGTATATCCCTTGCGCCCATTAGGGTATAGCTCCAGCCGCTGCATAGCAGGGTGTCTTTTCCCAGGTCAAAAACCAGTTCGGAGGGTGGGGGGATGGTATCCACATTCACAAAGCCGGAGTCTGTACACCAGGGACTTTTCAGGGTAGCCGTATAGCGACCGGTTTCGGTTACATTCAGAATGAGTCCGGTATCCCCTGAGTTCCACATGTAACCTGCATCCGGGTCAGGGTTTGTGATGCTCAGCCTGACGAAGGGGCATACGGTGGTATCAATTGTGGCCTGGACTACGGGAGTCTTCAGCTGCCGGATTTTTAGGGTGTCATGGGCCGTGCAGTTGTTGGTGTCGGTTACCGTCAGCGTGTAGAGTCCGGGCTCACTGACGTGAAGCGTTTCCGATACATCACCGGTACTCCATCGGTATCGCTTTCTGTTACTGCCTCCGTCCAGAAGGAGGGAAAAAGGTCCGCATAGTGTTGTATCCGGCCCCAGGGACAGCAGGGGAGGAGCATGGCTGCCTCCGTCGATAACCTTTACCGTATCCGTATAAGTACCGCAATGGTTGGAAAGGGAGAGTGTGTAGGTGCCGGGATTGCTGACTTTAATAATTTTGGACGTATCACCGGTACTCCAAAGAAAATGGCCTTTCAGGTGACTGGCATCCAGTACAGCCGGTTCCGATCCGCAAAGGGAAACATCTTCCAGGTCAAACTCCAGGCTAAAGGGAGCGGGGTTATCCACCATGTTCGGCAAGCCGTAGGAAGTTCTTTTTCTTGATACCTTGTTAATGACTACACCGGAGTCCACAAACCCGCAGTCCAATCCTTTCCGGTCCGGATTTTCTATGACCCCCAACAGGGAATAACTCGGTGACCCGTACGATAGCTGGCAGAGGTAGATCTTCCCATCCGGTCCCAGCTGCAGAGCACAATAAGAAAAAGAGGATGTAGAATCTTTTTTATGGATGAGCATCCTGGAAGCAATGATGGCGGAAGGATCGGCGAGCGCTACCTCATACTGGAATAACTCGGAATAGAGATCAGGTCGGTTGATCAGGGGTGCGGTAGCGTACAGGTAACGACTGTTTGGGGAAAAGCTGAGACCATAGTAAATATAGTCGAAGGTGCTGTCCAGTAACAGACAGTTGGAGACTTGCCCCGTTTCCCGGTTGAAGTCGAAAAGCTCCAGGCGGTGGTAAAAATAATAGGCCGTAGCGATTCGGGTGCCATCGGGGGAGGCTTTCATGTACCCGGTGCTGCCTCCGCTAAGTACGGTACTGACGTAACCGGTTTTGGAACGTACCGGTACCGGATCTACCCCTGCTTCCGTAACGTGGAAAGAGAAAAAAGTACCGATACGGGTGTCGTGGGTAATTACCCAGAAACCGCAACCGAATGCATCCTTTACCGCCACCAGTTTCTCGAAAGAGGTGTCCTGCAGCAAGGGGATGTTTTTTTGGATGACTTCACCTCTTCCTCCATTTTTTGAAATATCTACCACACTATAATGGAACCCATAAATATCCTGTGAGGGAGACCCGGAAGAATTGCATCCGGAAGAAAAAAGATAATAGAGATGTGAGCTTCCCGGCTTTTTCAGGATAAGTGCCGATTGGGTGGACGAGAAGCCGCTTTTAAGGCTGTCGCCGTTAATCATCAGGCCATTATACCGGTCGTATACCTTCAGCCCATCGGTATAAAAGAGGGGCCTCCCATCGGCATCACTCACGGAAGCACAGCCTTCATAGGCCTTTTGAACACCGGAAGTAAGTGGGAGCGGAGGAGTATGATTGAAATTCAGTCCTACTCCTTCTCCGAAATACCAGATGTTATTTTCCTTTTGTGCATTTACCGCACCGAGCATAGAAAGAAGGAATGCCCAGAAAAGGGCGGTACGAAGTAAGGGTTGGTATGGAGTCCGGGCACTCAAAAGCCTGGGGGTTCAGGTTGTTCGGGTATAGGTAAAATCCGCTAAAGCGGATGCGGTAGGGTGAAGTCAAATTATATGCCGCACTCCGATGTAGGGGAAGTATTCCGATATACGGCATACAGACATAATAGGTTGGGCAGGGGAGTATGGGTTTAACGCCTGATGCGTTTTGGGAAGTCTTCCATACATAAAAAATCGGGTCGTTAACGGCTTGCTTCTTCGATACGGAACCTTCTTTCCTGACCTCAATAAACCCTGCATTTGGAACCCATAGCACGGTTCTTCGATCAATTGACACGGTAATCCCATTGTTCCGCACACTTGCGAAATGGGATGTTCCGCCCCTCACTTAAGCGGATAACTTTCAATACGTATTCGCCTCCGTTGTCCTGAGGGAACTGCTGCCAAAGAGCGCATTCACCGCAGACACCGCTGGTTTCATTTAACAACCTGAAAATTATGGTATCATTAAAACACTACATGCTACGCCTTATTATCTGCAGTACGGTACTGTTGATCGGCAAGGCCGGAGTTGCCCAGCTTTTTGTGGAGTCGGATTCCCTGACTCCCTGGTGGCAACGAAACGATTCACTACTTGAACAGGTCAACCTCAATCAGATGGAGACCAATTATTTGTTGGAACGGACGCTGAACCGTGTTGACCCTTCCGTTTACGGGCCAACCTCAGGCAGCCCTGCGGCAGACCGTTATGATTGGCAGGACATCTACCACACCTTCCTTACCTGTCAGACCCGGGATACCGGACTGCTGGACCCCTGGGACAGTGTGGAAACCCGGGTAGCAGCGCACCTTGCCGCAGGAAATATTCCTATCGGCATCATCCATTGGGAATATGACCGCATAAACCCCAACGCTTTTACACAAGGGCTGTTAACCACGGATCAGTCGGGACAGTACCTGGTTCAGACCGGTATGGCCAGCCCGTTCATCAAACAGTCCTGCTTCTTTGCTGCCCCGCTGAGGAAATCTTCCTGGTCGGGAACCGTGAACTTTGTCCTGGCCAGCGACTTGTTTCATGAAAGTCATATCGATGGGATAGATCAGGTAGAGATCGATTTTGACGATGGGCAAGGTTGGCGCAATATCGTCTTCGACATTCCGGTACCGGTTGTTTATACCGTATATGGATGGAAAAATATCCGGATCCGGGTAACCACCTCTTCCGGTAACCAGGTTCATGGCAACACCACTTTCAAAAACAAAAGGAACAAATACACCTGGTCAAGTCCCACAGACGGTTTTAGCCAGGAGGTAGAAGCCGAGACCCCTTACCAGGGGGTGAAAGGCAAGGCTTTGGTAACCTTCCGTTTTGGCTGTGGGGATGGTAAACTGAGAAAGCCGCTGATCATTGTTCCGGGCATATCCTTTCCGATACTCGCGGAAGCTTTTGATGAAGACCCTGAAAATGACTTTGAGAGCTTCCGTTCCGATTTGCTTGCCGATCATCCCTCCTTCTATTATGCACTGGAGAATCATGGCTATGATTTGGTTTATGTGGAATACGAGGATGGATCAGACTTTATTCAACGTAATGCCCGTGTGGTTGAAACGGTCATTAAAATGGTCAATGACATGAAAGCACAAAACGGCAGTGACGAGCCCAATGTGATGCTGGGAATCAGCATGGGTGGTGTTGTAGGGCGGTATGCCCTGCTGGAGATGGAGTCGGGAGGCCATATGCATGATGTCGAAAAATTCTACAGCCTGGATGCCCCGCATTACGGAGCCAATCTGCCGCTGGCGGCACAGTCGGCAGTTGACCATATAGCCAATATCAATGTGTATTTCTACCTCTATGTAGGGCCCTATGTTATCATTCAGAATATTCCAATGAAGAATCTCAGCTCAAAGATCGGGGTGGTGGAAGATGCTGCTTTGGCGCCGGCTACGCAGCAATTGATACTTTCTTCGTTGCAGTCGGGTTCGGGTATTGGAGAGTCGGCAGAGCGGATTACCCTGAATAATGAGTTGAGTGCTATGGGAGAATTTCCGTCGCAAGTCAGTTCCAGGGGGATACAAATCCGGAATTATGCGCTGAGCAACGGGGCCTGTGACGGGGGAACCGGACAACCCTATGCCCCTAATTCTAATTTGGCCGATATCGAGGCCTGGGGTTTTGTGGGCGACTATCTGTTTATTCCGGGAGCCAATGCCATTTTATTTGCCGGGTTGTACTCCAACCTTGAATTGAATACCGTTCCGGATCCATCACAGGGTACCCGGCTTATCTACCAGGGAACGGTAGTGAATTTTTCCTTCGTGGGAGTTCCGGGAGCAGCCGGGGTTGGAACGGCCATTTTAAGTTACAAGCGAAACCGCGTGAACGGAACCGCCTCCCTGGATAACGCTCCCGGGGGTGATATTGTCTTCCCGGACCCGAACGACTATATCCCAAGCCTTCCCTTTGTTTCTGTCAATGTTACGCTCCACCAGGATGCTATCTGCTTTATTCCAAGTGTGAGTTCCTGTGCGCTGAAATCTCCCTACCGAAACAACCTGAACTACCCGATCCTTTCCAACTGGGATGACCTGACCAAGACCTGGTCGAACGGTGAAAGTTATATGGATGATTTCCAGTGGCAGGAAGAAGACGACGGCTCGGGGAATATCGTGCCGGTCAATACCTACCATACCGACTGGACCCCGCTGAACCAGGTGTTTTTTAAAGAATCCTTTGCAGACCTCCCGGATGCTTTGCTCACCTATACCAGTGGCTCCGTGGAGTTAATCAATCATACCTATAACATGGGGCAGGGTACTCCGAAAAGGATCAATTTCATAAAAATCCGGACAGGAGGAGTGCTGGGGATCAATGCCAACATGAGCCTGGGAAATACGCCCAACGGAAATAATCCGGCACCCGTTCCGGGATCGCATTTCGAAGTTTATACCAGTGGCTCTACCTGTTATCCGGTCATTGGGGTGGAAATACAGTCGGATGGCCTGCTACAGGTAGGAGATAATTCCAGCCAGAATACCGGAGAACTGCTGATCACCGACAATGCGAAACTGGAGATCCGCAATGGAGGCGTGCTGCGCATTGCTGACAACAGCAAGGTGGTTATAGATGCCAGTTCCAGGTTGGTTTTCCATCCGGGAGCAAGCATCTACCTGGATGGCGAGAATGCCGTGCTGGAGATACACGGAGAGTTGCAGATCATGAACGGAGCTACCTTCACCTTTACCAAGAGCCCCGGGTTTACCGGCGGGTTCATCCGTTTTGATATGAGTGACCCCAATGCCGGAATTTTCTCCCAGGGCACTAACGGAAAGATCAGCCTGAGCGGGAACAATATTCCCGGCTTACTTATGGATAAGGTGCTGGAAGTTATTAATGGAACACTCAGTACACCCGATAATACCCTTTCGGCTACCGACTACCTGGCTGAATTCAACATCGTGGGCGGTATGGTAGCAGTGGGATCCGGTTCCAGGCTCAGGGTATCTGTGACATCAGACTTCCAGTATACCTATTTTGTCGGACTGGTAAGCCGCTCGACGAATACCGGGCTGTGGTTGCCCAAACCCCACCTGGCTAATATTTTCCAGTGCTCTTTCAGAGATCTGGACAAAGGCATCGATATGGACATGAGCACCTTTGTGTCGAAGCCTTCCCTCTCTTATTGCTCCTTTAAAAATAACTACATCGGCTTGTCCAGCGATTATGGCGGGCTCGGACTTTACAACTGCACCTTTACCGGTAATAGCGTCGGGTGGTGGAGCACCCTGCAAAATCAGAATTCGGAAATTCGCCAGGCCGGTTTCTCCAACAACGATTTCGGGATCATTATTTCCAATGCATCCCCGGTGGAGACCTACCTGGAGGAAGTAAGCTTTACCAATAACGAGACCGGCATCTTATCCGAGCAGACTGCAAACAGCATTGACCTTACGGCGGCCTGTTGCCTCTTTTCCTACAATGAATTGACAGGTTTGGATTTCCATGGATCCGGCCGCCTGAACCTGAGCACGGCTTATGCCCCCAATGGGAATTACGGAGGTAACTGTGCCTTTTTCAATAACGGTACGGCAATCAACCTCTATGAAACACAGCCTTACCTGGAGGATGGCGACAATGTGTTCCGGAATACGGGGATCTATGCATCCAACCTGTTTATGACCGGTGTAATGCCGGATAACTGTGGCGGGGGCATGTGCTCCTTCTATACCGGTGTTGCTCCCACACCTTATGCCGTAAAAGCCTCGGGTAACTATTGGGATCCCGGAATTTCCAGCGACTTGTGGGTCTCTACCTTTCCGCATTGGACCCAGAGCCAGTTGTCGGGTTCCGTTCATCCTTCTTTTACCAGCACCTGTTTCTATGAAGAGACAAACGGAGTTCCTGCCTTTATTGATGGATGGCCCGGACCCCAGCTGAAGCGTGCACCGGATGACAGTACCACATCCGTATCGGTAGTCGGAGAAATGAATGGCTTTCGGATGTACCCGAATCCGGCAGTAAACACCTTTACGGTGGAAATGGACGAGCCTTTCGCAAGTGACTTCTCCTTGGAGCTGACCGACATGACCGGCAAAGCCGTGGCTATTCGTACGGAGTCCCTCAGTGATAGAAAGGTACGTGTGAAAGTATCCGACCTGAGTCCCGGTGTTTACCTGGTGCATGTACACAGCAATGGGCTTTATCATAACCGGCGTATCGTACTTTCTCCATAAAAGCGGAAAGAGGATACATCCGGAATAACCTCACCGAAACATTACCCAACAAGAAGCTGCTTGACTTTCCTCCAGGAGGAAGGTTAGGCGGCTTTTTTTGTCCTTCCTCTATGCCTTTGAGCAGCTGAATGGATAAAGGAGGTGAATTAACTGCTAAGCCGATAACTCAACCTATACTTATGTAACTTGTTTTGGGGATTTCCGACGATGCATCGGCACGCTTCCGAAGCAAACTGCTTTTAGATAATTTATGAGCTATCAGGATAAACTGTATACGTTGCAAAATGAACTCTGGGTGGAATTTGACGCTCTGGTTAAGAAAGGAGCTTTATTCCCCGAACTACTTGATGTGGAATATCCATACGGAATTAATCCCCCTGCGTTGTCCAGAACCACAGAAGGCAGAAGCCATTTCTATGCTAAGGAAATGCTTGCAGACCCCAACTATAAAAGGCATATCGGTGAAGATATAATCGTGGACACCGGAGCGGTGACATCTATAGATACGGAGGGACAACCTCATCACATTGATTTCTGTGACACTTGCAAGTTTTCATAAGGTACTCGGTTTTGGGTGCCGGGTTCTAGTTGTTCGGTACTTTTGTATATCGATTTATTTTGTTTCCCGCAGAACTCGCGGAGTCAAGAGCCACGGTCAACTAAGTGGCTTCTTTCCATTGTAGGTCTGCGTATTCTGCGCAAAAGAGAGCTTCGCAGATCTCGCTGATATCAGTTCGGAAGAAGCGGTTTCTGAGCAAACACTACAGCATCTCTGCGTATTCTGCGGGAAATAAGAAGGAGCTGGCTCCTTGTAATGAGCCCGATATTGTGAACCTTCACTGGCTGGCAGAATTGCTGGATGCGGCCGGTGCCTGATCACGAGCGGATAACAGAGGATTTTCTGAATTTTGTCAAATACCACCAACAGTTGTCAGATTACCACTATAAGTAGCGGAATTACAACCAGAAGTGTTGCTTGTTTTCAGGAATCCGGGAAAAGCTGCCAATACCTTTGTAGGGTCAAAAAAGAAACAGCTATGCTAAGTACAAAAAGGATCGGTGAACGCATTACGGAGGCCCGTAAAAAATTCGGTATTTCACAGGCCCAGCTTGCCGAGCGCTTGTTTATCAGTGCGCAGGCGGTTGGGAAATGGGAACGCGGAGAATCCATGCCGGATATCATTACCTTCAACCGACTCGCAGAAATTCTGGGTGTCGACCTCAACTACTTTTCCAAAGACCTTCAACACACGGTGCCTGAGGAAGCGAACGAGGAAGTCTCATCCGGTACACAGCCTGAGTCGGGGAATGGACAGGGGAAAAGGCGTAGTTGGGACATGTCGCGTGAGAACCTGGTGGATACGGACTTCTCCGGGTTGAAAAACCTGCATGAAAAATTCGCTTCTTCCAATATGCAGCGGTGCCTGTTCGTTGGCTCGGATTTGTCGGGGCTTCTATTGAAAAGCAATAATGTGGAGAGCTGTGACTTCTCCGGTTCTGATATCAGCAGAAGCAAGATTCAGAGTTCAAACCTGTCCAATAACACCTTTAATGGGTGCTCGCTGATAGAAACGGAATTTTTGCGGAGCTATGTTGAGGGTTGCGATTTCTCTGACTCTGATTTTACGGGAGTGGAACTTAAATCCGGTGGTTTCGGAAACAATACGGTAACAGGTGCCGTATGGAATCGTACCTCTTTTCGTTCCATGCATATTGCCGACGTCGTTTTTGAAGGCACCATAGAAGAGTGCCTTTTTGAAAACTGTGGGTTTAGCGGGGTTATCTTCCGGAATGCAACGCTTATCAATACCTTCTTCAAACACAACAAGAAAATGAAGAAGATCCGGTTTGTTGACTGCAAAGCGGATAAGTTGACGTATGCTTTCCTGAAGAAGGAGCATGCGGATTTGAGCGGAATTACAGTGATAGAAGCTTAAGGGGTGTAGTATCCGACTAAAGAATTTCGCCGGAACCGGAGTCGGGTAGTACGATTTCATACCGGGCACTGCGACCGGCACCAACCGGTCTAAAGGCCCCTATTTCCGCCAAGTGTTGCATGTCTCTCGTTGCCGTTGCCTTTGAGATCTGGGCAATGGCCCTGTATTTCCTGGCTGACATACCTCCTTTGAAACCTTGGGGGCCTTCCTGCAGCATACGCCTTAACACGGTGAGTTGTCTTTGATTGAGTATTCCCTTGTAACGATCAAAAAAACGAGCCTTACCGAGGATGAAATCAATCTGCTCTTCTGCCGACTTTTCTGCGGACAAGACGGTATTAAGGAAATATTCCGTCCAGGCAGTCACGTCATTGCTTTGTTGCGCTTTTTCCAGCGAATGGTAATACTCCTTCTTATTTGCCTCAATGGTTGCCGATAAGCTTAGTAGTAAAGGATGACCATAACCCTGTAAAAGGGCTTTCTCGGCAATGGCCCGCCCGATGCGTCCGTTGCCATCTTCAAAGGGGTGTATACTCTCAAAATACAGGTGAGCCAAAGCTGCTCTGATCGGAGCATTTTTGATTTCCGGACCTTCAATGGAGGACGAGTCATTGAACCAATCAATAAACCGTTTCATTTCTCCGGGAACTTTTGCGGATGGAGGGGCTTCGAAATGGATGCGTTGTTTGTCAAGAGTACCGGACACTACCTGCATGGGTTCTTCATGAGTACGCCAGGCTCCGGTATGGATGTCCGGATCACTTTGTAATAAAAGCCGGTGCCAGTCAAAAAGCATTTGTTCTGTCAGCGGTTCGGAAAAGGTATTCCGGACGGCTACCATCAGTTCCCCGGCTCCCCGGGCCTTTTTATCAGAAACTTTTTCAGGAGGACTATTCAATCCCAGTTTATTCCGTATGGAAGATTTTACATCCTCGCGACTGAGGTATTCTCCTTCGATCTCTGAAGTTTTAATCGCTTCGGATACCATGGTATCGATAATAGCTTCCATGCGGGTATCTTCAGGCAGCGCTTTCATTACACCCCTGAGCTTACCCATTTGTTCGGTCAGCTTGAAGAGTAGACCTTCCAGTATCGCCGAATCATACTGAAAATGGGGCCAGTCTGTTTGTTGCCAGTTATAACGCATGAGCCGATTAGGTACGCTATTCGGCTCAAATATACCCAAAACATGAGCCGATTACACATTTTATTCGGCTCATTTGAATGACGGGAGGCATAGAGATACGGAATTATCAAGAAGCGCCGTTCCGGTTTGTTTGCTATGCTTTGGGGTTACCGGGACCTTATTGCGGAGTCGAATTTTATGGCGATAGACGTTACCAGAGTCAGGTTGTTTTGAGTCAGGGTCCCACCCTTTTGGAATAGGGGGTCAGGTGAATTCAGCCAACGTCCTTCCATCCGACAGGCTACCCTGGAATTGGGCAGGTAATCAAGATTCAGTGAGTAGCCGAAGGTACTGAAACCATAGGGCAGGTTGGTTTCAATGATTACTCCCGTCAGGTCCTGGTAGTATTCCGCCCTCAAAGCCATGGCCCAGGTATTCCCCAGACGGTAGCGGGCGATCAATACGGGACAATACCAGAAATCAAAGTTGTTTCCGCCGGGTTTTGTTTGTTGCAACCCAAAATCAAAACCTGCGATCAGTCCTATACGTTCCGTTATCAGAAGTTTGCCGTAGAAGTTGCTGAAGTACCGCATTACGCGGTTGCTGTCCGGGGAATCGGTTCCTGCAAAAGTGCTCCAGTTCAGGCTGAATTTATCGGCAGGTTTATACCCGATCTGCGTACCAAAAGAAGGCAGTGAGTTTCCGGGGAGCCGCTGTATCCGCTGCCAACCGTTACAAATGAGGGCGGCAAAATTCCAGCGTTTATCCGGGGAATAGCTGAGCTTGGCACCTGCCAGGTAATATGGAGAGTTTTCGGCCGATAAGGAACGGGTAAGCGTCCAGTTATCCATCGAAATTGCCGATTCAAAGCCCAGATGCGATGCAAAGACACCGGCATCCAACCAGAGCCGGTGTTTTTTGTCCAGGGAGATTCCGGCATTGGCTTCGAACACGCTCTTCAGTACCCCGGGTTCGGCAGCGTAGTTATCAAGAGGGTAAGTCCCCGTTTGAAGGGCCAGGTTAGCCCGGTAGCTATTATCGGAAACCGACAGCTTGATTAATCCCAGGTTCAGGTTAATCTCATTATGGCGGTTGTGGTTATAAAGGAAAGGTTGTCGCACATTGCCCACGGGCTTGTTGAAGTCGTAGGCATAAAACACATCAACAAAACCCAAAACCCGTATTTGGGGGGCGTCCTGAGCCTGAACCTGCAGGATACCTGCGAAAAAAAGAGGGAGAATGATTCCTGTTACGCGCAAGGTTGTGCTAAGGTACGAAATAGGAGCAAGGCATGCAGACGTTAGACGATCCTGCTTGTCTGCTCAACCGGAAATAACCCGATCATTTCCTATGAGTCATGGAGTAAGAAAAAGCCGCGAAACCCGCGGCTTTCTGTTTTCGGTACCATCGGTGGTTTTCGTAATAAATCGAACGGCTGCTTAAGCCTCCTGCTGATCTTTTTTCTTGGCCAGCTTTTCAATCAATTCCGGAACCTGCTCAAACATGGCTGCCAATCCCTTTGATTTACCGGCGCTAAGGAAGCTGATGCTGTCTTCACGGGTCACCAGGAACCCGATGGGTTCGATTCCCACGCCTGCACCTGCTCCGGCACCGGTACCTTTGCCTTTTTTGGGGTCTTCGCCTTCACCTCCGCCCGAGCCGAAACCCATTCCTACTTTAATTACCGGTACACAGGTGAATTCGCCAAGCGTAAACTGCTCGCCGATTACGGTTTCCGTTTTTGCCTCCGACTTCATGAAGTCAGTGATTTTGGTTAATAATTCGTTGAAGTTGATTTCCATTGCAGTATAGTTTTAAAGGTTATTTTAGAAATGCGTACAGGAGACGTATCATGCGGTTTTCGATGACAATTCTTGCGCTGTTGTGCCGGTTGAAATTGATTTGAAGCCGTACGTTCCCCCTGCTGACGAAATAAGCGATAGGAAATAGCCAGGCATTCCAGACGTAATCTCCCGTATCCAGTTCTACGTGGAATTCTTTTACCCGGAATGAGGCAATCCCGCTTTTTATCTTTCTCCATCCGGGTCCCTTGTATTTCTTTTTCTTCGCTTTGCTCTTTTCGGTTTTTGCCTTTTTTTCCTTGTTGAGCATATCCACAAGGCCCAGGTTTTTCCTCAGGAAGAAGATGTTGAACCGGATCATCAATACCTGTTCTTCGTGGGCAAAGATCCGGGCGCTGGCAATACCCCACCAGCTGATGCGGTATAGGCCCTGACTGCTGTCAATCACCAGGGTGAGTGGTGCCCACAACAACCAGAGGAGCAATACCAGCAATAAGGTCAGCAGGATAATAAGCCACCACATCTTTTTTCGTTTTGCCTGTTCTTTTCCTTTTTAAGGATTGATCAAAATTACCTAGAAAACAAGGGTTCATAAATGACCGGGCGCAGGAAAAAAAATGATGTTTGTCATTGTTGGGTTTTCCCGGTGACAAGCATTTATTGAATGCGGTTATTTGGACAGGATAGGCTTTTTCTGAATACCCCGATTGTTTAAGCCCAGGTCCTTTCTTTTCAGAAGAGTTCCTTTGATTTTAATATCTTTGTTGCTAAGATAAATAGCGAGTGAGGTAAAATGAGTAAGGATAGAATCGTGGCATTAAGGAGTTTGAGTCAACGGTATGCCTATACATCCATACAGCTACACGAAACCATAGCCCGGAAAAGTGGTTTCTCAGGCACGGATCACAAATACCTGGGTTTTTTCCTTCAAAAAGGAA
The DNA here is from genome assembly GCA_964215915.1 of Bacteroidia bacterium. Lineage (GTDB taxonomy): Bacteria > Bacteroidota > Bacteroidia > UBA8524 > UBA8524 > UBA8524. The sequence continues at coordinate 51,224 of CAXPEB010000047.1, read as the reverse complement.
AGCTGACGGCAGGGGAGCTAGCGGGTTTAACGGGATTGACTACCGGAGCGGTTACCGGCTTAATCGATCGGTTTGAGAAAAAGAAACTGGTAAAAAGACAGCCGGACAAAAGCGACCGACGCAGGGTGTACATTGTTCCGGATACCGAAAAGATCATGGCCCTGTTGGAACCGTATTACAAAGATTTCCAGGCAGGTACCGACACATTAATGGGGTCCTTTTCCGACGATGAACTGACCATCATGGAGCGCTACTTTATCAATGCCATAGCCCTGATGAATGAAACGAAAGACAAATTCACCGGTAATAAAGGATGAAAGAGATCGATAAGAAAAAAGAAACAACCCTGACTTTCTATCACGGTACAAAGGCAGAGATGCAACCCGGGGACCTGATCAAACCGGGTTTCCGTTCCAATTATGGCAGAAGGAAACACGCGCGGTATGTATATCTTACGGCTACACTGGATGCCGCAATCTGGGGAGCGGAATTGGCGGTTGGAGAAGGTCCGGGAAGAATTTACCAAGTGGAACCCACAGGCCACTATGAAGATGATCCCAACCTGACCGACAAAAAATTCCCGGGGAACCCAACAAAATCCTATCGTACCGCCCATCCGATACGGGTTGTGGGCGAAGTTGAATATTGGGAAGGACATTCTCCGGAACAATTGACTGCCATGAGGCAACACCTTGAGCATCTGAAACAACAGGGAATTGAAGCGGTGGAGGATTAAGCAATGAGTAGAAACATAATATTGGACCTGGCCGTGTCCTTAGACGGCTACATCGAAGGCCCGAATGGCGAAACAGATTGGTGTATCCTGGATGAGGATATGGATTTTTATGGATTCCTGGAAACCATCGATGCCATCTTCTACGGCAGAGTAAGCTACGAAGCCTGGGGTAATTTTTATCCGGATGAAAATGCAGCGGAAGAAGAGCACAAATTCTGGCAGGCCATCCATAATAAAAAGAAGTATGTTTTTACCAGGCAAGCGGGCAACGACGACCGTGTTCATTTTATCCGTTCTGATGTGGAAAGAGAGGTCGCCAAATTGAAGTCCATGGAGGGAAAGGACATCTGGTTATATGGCGGGGCCGGACTGATCCAAACATTTATCCGGTCCGGATTAATAGATCGGTACCGGATTTCCGTGCACCCCATCGTTTTGGGAAGTGGCAAACCCCTCTTTGAAGAGGTGAAAACTCCGCTGGAACTGAAGCTGACCGGAACGAACACGTTCAGGTCCGGAGTGGTACAATTGATTTATGAACCCCTAAACGGGAAAGTATCCGGCGGAGAATAAGGGAGGTTGTTTCCGGGCTTTTTGTTAATTTTCAAATTGAAGGGGCATACCTAAAAGGCTCTACGGACGTTTCTACCTGAGGACTCATGAACGTTTTGCTGACCATTGTGACTTTCAGCCTGCTGACTGCTATTCAATACCCGCAGGATAAAACCGTCGAAGATTTTGCACGCAGGCAAGAGGGCTTTGAAATAATCGTTTCCACTGAGGCGGACTACTTTGTCCATTCTATAGACAAGCTGCAACTCCATAGTAAAAAGCGAGAAGTGGCGATCAGGGCCAAAGCCCCTCACTCGAACCAAAACAGCTACAACCGGAGCGTTTATGCCAAAATTCAGATGTGGCAATTCGACTTTCCGTCAAAAGAAACAGGCGATCAGGCAGTCGACTCACTTTTGAAGTGTTTTCCGAACGATTGTGCTAAGGTCCAAAGGCAGAAGGCTGCTGGTATCAAAGTAACTCCGTCCATTTGGGTGCTAACCGGCAGGACCATTTACCTGGCGCGGATCGCCTGCGAACAGGTTGATGAAAAATGGGTAAAATTCAGGCAGGACTTTGCCGAGTCTTTTGCGGAAACGGATTCGGAAATAATCGTGACGGAATGTGGCCGTTTGGTCTGGACCACAAAAGAAAAGATAAAAGAACTCCGCTGACCTTTCCGGGACAGAAAGCCGATCAAGTCAAAAAGTTGTGGGGACATGTTGCTATTCAGAAGAGGAGAAACCTTTCTTACTATCTAGCGAATCAAATGAATGTCGGTTGCCTGAATAGGGTTTTCAATCCTGTTAAGCTAATCTATGATTAATCTATCCGGTTCCCGGTCCGGCCCTTTTCTGCCGTCAGGCCGTTTTCCTGCAGCGCGAGCCGCAACAAAAGCGTGCAGGAGCCTGTGCGCCAAATCGCCTTAATCTTTTCTCACGAAACAGCGAGTTGCCTATTCCATTATCTTGAAAACGGATGTTCTCCAAAAGAATGCAGTCATGGAAAAGATTCCAGCGATGGTCAGGCTTTTGTTGCGGAGGGAGGTTAGTGCGGCTGGAAGGCGCCTTCAGGAAAACTGTCCTTTTTTCGCCCATTTTTTAGACAAGTAAAAAATGGGCATCCATGCAAGAATACAACGATCGAATAGCATTATGATCCCTGCCCATCGGTTTTGACCTTGATCTCAGAAAGCGTATACTTGACCGATGCCTAAACAGGACCGACCTTGAGTGCCACGATCTTTCAGTTCATTTGTTTACTCGTGCTTTTCTCGTCGTCAGGCTGCAACGATGTAAAGAATGGCGATTACTTCGAACAAGTAGGCGATTTGAAACTCAATTACTCCGTTCGGGGGAATGGACCGGTAATGCTGATTGGCCATCCGAGGTCGGGAAAAATCGGGTATCAACTGACCCTGAAGCCCCTGGAAAAGCACTTTACGGTGGTTTATTATGAACCTCGCGGTACGGGCAAATCGGAAGTGCCGGAATCCCTCGAAGAATACGGTCAGGATCATCTTGTCGCGGAAATTGAGGCATTACGGGAGCATCTGAAGGCAGAGAAAATCTGGATTTTCGGACACTCTGACCAAAGCGCCATTGCACTTCAATATGCCCTGACGTATCCGGAAAGTTCGGAAGGCCTGATTTTATCAGGAACCGGTATTGCCGGAACGCAGGAGCAGATGATCGCGAGAAGAAAAGAATCGGAAAGCAGCAGGATTAAAGAATCTCCGTGGTTTGCCCAGGTCGTGCGGGATTGGGATTACCTCATCAAGCACCATACGGATACTGACTCAGCGGGGAGAGACCTCTCCGACGCTCCTCTGAAATGGTGGTGTTATGATGAAGAAAGTGCACAAAAAGTCATTCCCGTTACCAAAGAGATCTCGAAGGCCGGGCGCCGAAAACCCATCGATGGGAAGCATCCGTTTGAAACGCCGGAGGAAAGGCAACATTACCTGGACCTTCAAAAGCGTTTTCCGGAAATCAATGCACCCGTTTTGATCCTCAATGGAAAGTATGACACCAATAACCCTCCCGAATTTGCAGAGAAACTAAGGGCGCTTTTGCCCAACTCCGGCTTGGTGCTGATTGACAAAGCGGGGCATTTCCCATGGATTGAAAACGAGGGAGACTTCTTTTCAGCTATGGAAGAATGGCTGGAAGAAAGGTGAGGGACCGGAGTTGACAGATGATCAATCCACTTCCCGGAAACCTTCGTCGCCGCACATTCGAACCACTTTGGGAAGGAAGGTTCCCAGCACTTCTATCAGGTCTTTCTGTGCTTCCATTACGTCATGGATGTTTTTATACGCCATTGGTGCCTCATCCAAGCCTGAACCAATTAAATCAACTCCCTGGTCCTGGAGATGTTTAACCATATCCTTTGCATTCAATGAGTTCTTTGCTTGGGTACGTGACATGGCCCGGCCTGCTCCGTGGGAGGCGGAATTCAACGAGTCTGAGAGCCCTTTCCCACGTACAATAAAGCCAGGCGCAGTCATGGAGCCAGGAATTATTCCTAAGACCCCTTTTCCGGCCGGTGTAGCTCCCTTTCGGTGAATAATGTATTCCTTTCCATCTTCAAGGGTTTCTTTCCAGGCAAAATTGTGGTGGTTTTCAACCATGGCCAAAGGTTCCAGCTGAAAGTCACGGGCAACTTTGGCGTGTATCTGATGATGACAGGCGCTGGCATAGTCTCCTGCCAGGTTCATTGCCAGCCAGTATTCCTGTCCCGCCTCACTATCAAGATTAAGCCATGCCAGGTGTTTTAGCTCATCCGGCAACCTGGTCTGTGTTTTGGCAAGCCGGGTATAATGCCCGGCAATGCTGGCTCCGAGTCCGCGTGATCCGGAATGGCTGAGTAATGACAAGTATTGGCCTGGCTGAATTCCCAATTCGTTGTCTTGATCCACTATTTCACATATCCCAAATTCCACAAAATGGTTTCCTCCTCCGGAGCTGCCTATCTGCCTGGCTGCTTTTTCCTGAAGGGCCCTTAATAATGGAATCTCATTAAACAAGGGGCTGGCCAGTACTTCATGATCCTGCGGTTTTTGGAATACAGCTTTGCCGAATTTGGAGCTCCGGTTTAGAACTGTTTTCAGACGTTCCCGGTTTTGTTCTATATGGATTGCCGGGATATCGAAGATGCTCAGGCACATACGGCATCCTATATCCACACCCACTCCGTAAGGGATAATGGTGTTTTCCGTAGCCAATACTCCGCCAATGGGTAAACCGTAACCCTGGTGTGCGTCTGGCATCAATGCTCCGGCACGGGAAATGGGAAGACGCATCACAGTATCCATTTGCTTCAGAGCTCCCGCTTCTATTCCTTCTTCTCCATAAATCGTATAACTGCTTGCCTTTTCAGCCACGGCAATGGTTTTATTGGCCTCGCGTTGTATTACCACTTGTTTCAGGGCATTAAATGCCGGATGACTTTTTGTTTCCGGGTTTGATAAGATTTTATCGATTTCCTGTTTCGCAGACTTCTTGCTCCAGGATTTTTCATCCAGAGCATTCAAAATATCAAGGCAGATTCCGAATTCCGGGCCTTTTGGAATATTCCATTTTATCAGTTCTTCGCTTGTAATAGTCATGAATTCAATCATAATGGGGACCACCAAGTGTGGTCCCCAGCCGCTACTTATTTACAAAAATCTCTTTTAACTGTGAGATCAGGGTTCCGTTACCGGTAACGCTCAGGTTCCCGATTTTTTCGGCGATACGTTCCACGTATTCCATTTCCTTCAGACGGAAGAGCACTTCGTTTTCTTCCATCAGTTTGGCGGTGTTCAACAGGGAACGGGTGGATGCGGTTTCTTCCCGGCGCATGATTACGTTGGCTGCGGCTTGTTTCTCCGCAATCAGCACCTTATTAAAGATCTCGCGCATTTCTCCCGGAAGGATGATGTCACGAACCCCGCAGCTGCTTAACTCTACTCCGGTTTCCGCAATGGCAGCTTTGCTGTTTTTCATCACGTAGTCGGAAATCATCTCCTTGTTCTCCAGGATTTCATCCAGGCTTTTGGTCCCGACAAATTCACGAATGGCCAATTGCAGGATGGTGTATACCTGTTTGGAGTAGGCTGTATTTTCCAATACCGCTTTGCGGATATCATTTACCCGGATGGAAGCAAATAAACTTAACCGAAGGCTTGCTTTATCGCGGGTAAGCAGTTCCTGTCCGGAAACTTCCATCATCTGAGAACGCATATCCACCGGAATAACGGAGATAACCTTACGGTTGTTCCAGAACAGGTATTCTCCCGGTTCAAGAATCTTGTCTTCCTCTCCTTCTATACTTAACACTGCCTTGCAGTATGAGTCAACACGGAATGTCCGGGTTAATGACCCAAAGGCCGGGTAGCGCAAAATGTTTCTTTCGATTTCCGGACGAATACGGCAGTTTTCCATATTGTCGATGATGAAACGGTAATCGATCAGTCCTTTCCAGTAAGCATGCTTACCGGCAAAAAGAACCCCGACAAAACGGTTGTTTTCATAACGCAGAGCGATTTCTCCTTCTTTCACCTCTACTATTTCAAGGTAGGGTTGCAAAACTTCCGATTGCAAGGCTACTTCCAGACTCTCTTTCGGTTGAAATGCCAGGTTCATCGCAAACATGCGCACTTCAGACCACAAGGATATCCAGTAGGTTCCTTCAGTCAATACACGTTCTGTTTTTCCGTTTTTGTAAACCAAGCCTACCAGACCCGGTGTTACGATTACTTTTTTCATATCAATCTACTTTTACATTTTCATTTAATAGGGCGGGGGAAAGAGAAACCGGTTTTCGGGGCGGGAACCTGCTTGAGCAGTCACCGGCATTTTTACTGCAACCGAATGCATTCTGGAATGGATGCGATCACCTGAAAAACGCGTCGTCCTGCGGTATCTGCCGTTTCCGGCCCGGAACTCCGTGATTGGTGCCGAAGCACCGCTCTGTTTCTCTTTTCCCGCCCGGATACAATTGCCTTATTTGGGGACAGGCGGTCCCGGTGATGGATTTGGAGTCCATGGGATGTTGATTCAACCATTAATCAAACTCAGACCAAAACTGAGTGCAGGATTCGAACCTGCGTTACATCGCTGCTCTACCAACTGAGCTACCCTAAACTATAGGAGAGGGAATCGAACCCCCGACACGCGTTGGACACAAATCAATTTCAGGACAAGTAGCATACTCCTTAGAGCACTTTCCGGCTATACAGAAACCGGAAGCAGGTCCGTACCTGAAAACATCTGCGCTTTCCTTTCGGAAAGATCTTTATATCACTATGCGGATATGTCAATGAACAAGTGAAACCTCCTTTTTCGCAACCCACTCTTCAATTTGAAGAGCGGGGCCGAATTCCTTTTTGTTCGTGTTTCACAATTCAAAGGTTAGGAGCAACTGCGCAGTCTTTTTGCGCAGTTAAATTCTTTTTCGGATTTTTTTGAAAATTTTCACCATGCCCGTTAATCGCAATGCTCTCCTGCGCTATACCACCATCGATAACTGCCTGAAAAACAGGTACCGAAAATGGACTCTTGAGGATCTTATCGATGCTTGTTCCGAGGCGCTATACGAATTCGAAGGAATTGATAAAGGAGTAAGCCGGCGCACCGTACAGATGGACATCCAGATGATGCGAAGTGAAAAACTGGGATATAACGCGCCGATCATCATCACAGACAAGAAATACTACAGCTACGAAGACCCTGAATATTCCATCACCAATATCCCGCTAACTGATCAGGACTTGAACAAACTGACCGAGGCCGTCAATTTGCTCAAGCAGTTTAAAGGGTTTTCTCATTTTGAAGATCTGGGAGGAATCGTACAGCGACTCGAAGACAAAGTACAGGTTTCCCGCACCAAGGGTAGACCCATTATAGATCTTGAGTCAAACGAAAATCTGAAGGGCCTGCACTGGATGGAAGTATTGTATAACGCAATAATGAACAAGAAACAGACTCTGATTACCTACCAGTCTTTCAAAGCCAGAGCAGCTCAAAATATCTTGTTTCATCCCGGGCTATTGAAGGAGTACCAGAACCGTTGGTTTGTATTGGGTCACAGAGAAACTAGCCGAAGCTATCAGTTACTGGCCCTGGATAGGATGGAGGGTGTTAAAATTATGGATGAGGAGTCGCAGTTAGAGGAAGAGGACTTTTTCCGGAACTATTTTAAAAATGTCATCGGTGTAACGGTAAGCCCGCAGGCTATTCCTGAAACGGTTCGCTTCTTTGCCACAATGGAATCAGCGCCCTATCTGCTTACCAAGCCTCTGCATGCCAGTCAGAAGTTGGTGGAACGAAATCATTTTGGGATGATCTTCGAAATGCAGGTGCAGCACAACTTTGAACTGGAGAAGGTGTTACTGGGATTGGGAGAGACTATTCGGGTTTTGGAACCCTCCAGGCTTCGCAAGCGCTTGTTTGATCGGATTGAAGCGGGCCTGAATCATTACCGGATGGAAATGAATGGAGAGGTTATTCAAAAACTTCCTTCCATCCTGGCAAAGAAGGGGTATCATGTGTTGGAACAGGTTTACACAGAGCGCGAATGCCGTCATTTAAGGAGTCAGGCCCATAGGCTTTGTGCCGAAAACCCGGGTATACCGCCGGAGAAGCTGGCAGAACTGACCAAATCCCTGTGGCACAAAGAATCTATCGATCAAATCCTAAAGAGTTCTAATCTTAGTCCGGAACATGTTTGGGCTGAGTTTAACCCTTACTATAGTGCTCCGGAAGTTAGGAAGGGTTGGCAACAGCTGTCGAATGACCGTAATTCTTTGGTCATACGGATACAGCTTAGAGAAAACCGTAATGAACAAACCTCCCTGCGTATCATAAAGGGTTTGCACCACAGAGAGTTGACTCCGTACGAGATTGAGTTGCTCATTCAGCAAGGGGCCGAAATTCCGGTACGGATACCCAAGGGCGGAATTCTGGTGATGCATTCCAGATTGCCGTTTAAGGGATATCTCACCGGGCCACATTCGCCGGGTCATACCCTTCAATTGAGTTTCGGGTCTTAGAGGATTACTTACTGAGAGGTGATGAGGTTTTCTCAAACCTCATAAAAACCTCATCCGTTCATCCTACTCCTTCACAAGTTTGATTCGCAGCACGCTGTGTTGTTGGGTTATTTCAACCAGGTAGATGCCGGGAGCCAGGCGAGTCAGGTCAAGGGTATGTACCGAACCCTCCACGGCAGTTTCTTCCCCGATCAGCCTGCCGTCCATGGTTCTCAGCCGGATGTCTGCACCATTCAGCGGGGCCTCGGACACCAGAGTTACTGTGGAACCTGCCGGATTGGGGTAAAGAGCCACCTTCGGGATCAGCGGGTCTTCGATACCTACACTATTAATGGTATGACAGGCAGAAGTGCCAGTGCAGCTATTCTCGGTCACGCGTACCGCATAGCGCCCATTCTGGGTAGCCGTAAAAGTCCTGCCGGTAGCACCGGGTATTTCTGGGGTGGTGGTATTGTCACAATCAATCCACTGATACACGGCCCCGATGGCATTAGCCTGCAAAGTGTTGGGGCCTGTGCGGCTTACACCCGTATCCGCGTCGTTAATAGTCAGATTCAGCGTGATAATGGAATCACAACCCGCCATGTTCGTCATCATCTGAACATAAGTGCCCGAAGCGGTATACGTCTGTCCATTCAGTATATAGCTGCTGCATGCGCTGGTGGTAATACTTTGCGACGTGCTGTTGTTAATGGTGAGGTCCAGGGTAATGGTGGAATCGCAACCGACGCTGTTGGGTATCACATGGGTATAAATACCGGAGCTGGTGTATTGCTGACCCAGGAAAGCAAACGTATCACAGGCGGTGATTATGAGGTTGCTGCCGCTAGAAGCGTGTACTGTCAGGTTAAGCTGAATGGTGGAATCGCAGCCATAGGCATTGGTGAACTGCTGTTGGTAAATCCCAGAGGCCTTGTACGTTTGGTTGTTGAACACAAAGCTGTCGCAGGCAGAAGCGCCAATCACGATCAGGTTGGGAACACAGGTGTTGTTAATACGGGCAATCCGGTTTCTTCCATAGCCATCAAACGAAGTAAAGACTCCTCCGGCCAGGATTTTCCCATCGGGCTGTAAGGCAATGGTCTCTACATCATCGGGGAACCCCGTATGGAAGTCGATCCCGTTATCGACCGTTCCGTTTGAGTTGAGTCGTATAATACGTTTATAATCGACCAGGTTGTATTGGGTAAATGTTCCGGCGGCCAGAATCTTCCCGTCGCCCTGCACGATCAGCTCACTTACCGTCCCGTTAAAGCCATTGCTTCCGGGATAGAAGGAGGCATCCAGTGTTCCGTCAGATTCCACCCTTGCCATTTTGTTTCTGGCTGTGCCGTTGAAGGAAGTGAATGTTCCACCCACCACGATCCTGCCATCAGCCTGCAGGCCGATTGTCTCAACCCCTCCTCCGCTGAAGCCATTGGTTTGCAAAAAGTTGGGGTCCAGGCTTCCATCCGGGTTTAGTCTGAGGATACGGTTGCTGACAAAGGTATTCCGGTATCTGCTGAAACCACCACCCACCAGGATCTTCCCGTCGGGTTGTATAACAAGCGCCTTAACATCCTGATCAAACCCGGAATATGGAAATACCCCGGTATTGAAGGAGGTGTCCCTGCTTCCGTCCGTATGGATCCGTGCGATTTTGTAGCTGATAGAGCCACCATAAGAGTTAAAACTACCGCCGATAATGATTTTGCCATCACTTTGAAGTGCCATATGATAAATGGACCCCGCGCCCACGCCGGTTCCGGTCTTGAAAGTGGTATCCAGCGTTCCGTCCGGATGCAAGCGGATCAAACCGCTTACCGTGCTTCCGTTGTAGTCAAAGAAGTCACCCCCTACCAGTATCTTTCCGTCATCCTGCAACAACAGGGAATGAACACCGGTATAGGCAATATTGTAGTTAATGCCGGTGCCAACGGCAAAACCGGTATCCAGCGTGCCGTCGCTGTTCAGGCGGGCGATGCCCGAGCGTTCCACCCCGTTATAAAACCGGAAGTCGCCACCGGCCAGTATTTTACCGTCTTTTTGCACGACGATACTTCTTACCTTTCCGCTGAAACCCGTATACCTGTTGAGCGAATAGTCGGGAGTGCCGTCGGAAAACAACCTTACCACATTATTTCTCGACTGGCCATTGTAGCTCGGGAAAATTCCTCCTGCCACGATTCTTCCATCCGGGTGGACTTGAATGGAGTAAACGACATTGCCTCCGCTGCCACCAAAACCCGATCCGGCATGAAAGCCGGAGTCTTCATTGCCCGTAGCCTCCAGCCGAATGATTTTATTGGCGGTATTTCCATCATACGAGCTAAAAGATCCTCCAGCCAGAATTTTTCCATCGGCCTGTACCCTTAGCGAATAAACGCTCGAGTTAAAGCCACTACCGGGGTTAAACGAACCTGCCAGGGTTCCGCCGGAATCAATCACGGCTATGCGGTTGCGGGCCGTTCCGTTGAAATAATCGAAGTCTCCGCCGACCACAATATTGCCGTTGGGAGCGAGTGCCAGGGAATAGGCCGTCTTATCAAATCCAAAGCCAGGCAAGAAAGACAAATCAAGCGTCCCATCGGTTTCAAGTCGGGCAACCCGCTCGCGTGTGGTGCCATCAAAAAGCGTAAAGGCACCCACGGCCACGATTTTATCATTGGCCTGAATGCCGATGCTGTAAACGGCACTATTGAAGCCTGAACCGGGGTCATAGGAATTGTCCAGTGAGCCATTGCTGTTCAGTCGTGCTATCCGGCTTCTACCCGTCCCGCTATACGTGGTGAAATTTCCGGCAATCACAATTTTTCCGTCGCTTTGTATGGCGATACTTCTTACCAGGCTGTTGGGGCCGTTACCGGGGTTAAAGGACATGTCCAGGCTGCCATCGGTATTCAGTCTGGCGATCCGGTTCCGGGTCACGCCGTTGTAGGAGGTGAAGTCGCCTCCTACCAGTATTTTGCCGTCGCTTTGCAGAACAATACATTGCACGTAATCATTGAAGCCGTTTCCTGTTTTGAAGGAAGTATCCGGAACCCCGTCATGGATTCTTGCGATCCGCTTGATGGTTTTTTCATTGAATTGCGTGAAATAGCCGCCTATCAGTACTTTTCCGTCGTTTTGAAGGGCCACTGACCTTATCTGATCATCCGGTCCGAGTCCATTCGAATAGCCAGGATCAATAAGGTTAAACGTGCTGTCGTTGGTGCCGGGTTGGGCCAGGGCACACAGGGTATGGAAGGAGAGTAATAAGAGGATCAGTAAGTTTTTCATTCCGTTGCTAAGCAAGTGTTTTTACGAGGGCTCAAAGTAAAGCTTCTTCCCGGTAACCACCGTCCGGATATTGTTAAACGCGCCTCGAATTTTGCCAAACTCCTCTGGGGTTTTGCTGGTGCCGGGAACGATTTTCCCGGGAGAAATACTCCTGTGTACTGTGCCCTCGGTTTTTGTGTCTGAAACTGTCCGGAAGGGTCTCTATTCGGAAGAAAAGGCTCCTTAGACGAACATTCCGGAGGAGTTCAGGGCTATTGGCTAGCTTTCTTAAGCCAAATCACTGGCAACGAACTGTCGGTCAATAATCTTTGAGAAGATGAACAGGATAATCGTACTCTGCTTTTGCAGCCTTTTAAGCTTTGCTTTCGCCGATGCACATCCCGGGATTGGAATAGTCAGGGACAGCAAAGGGAATATATACTACACGGACTTAACCCATGTATGGAAGATTTCTCCGGATGGCCAGCGTTCCATTGCGGTAAAAGATGTCCATACCCACGAACTATACCTGGATGAGGAGGATAATCTGTACGGGGAGCATGAGTGGTATGAAGGCGAAGCAACCGATAAATGGGGAAACTATGTTTGGTGCCTGAGTAATACCGGCATGTTCGAAAAGACCATCCCCGATGTCGAGGGCTTTCTGGACAATACCACCCTGGTCAGAGATGGGGCGAACAACTCATACTGGACGGCAAAATCGGGAGGGGAGGAAGTGCTGAAAAAGACAACACCGAATGGTACGGTAAGCGTGTTTTCGAGGCACCGCTTCAAGGATATCCGCTGGATGTATTTTTCAAACACGGATGGAAACCTGTATGCCGTCGATCATCTGAAAATTAAAAAAATCACCCCTTCGGGAGAGGTAAGTGTGTTGGCAGATAACCTGAAAGAAGATAAACCTCCCTTTGAGGGAGTCGCTGACCGTCATTATCTCTTTGGGTTATGGATGGATGGAAGAAAGAACCTGTATGTAGCGGTTTACGGGGCTGGAAAGGTTAAAAAGATAAGTCCGGGTGGTGCAGTATCGACAGTCTATGAATCTGAGAAGGGGTGGTCTCCTTGCGGTGGGTTGGTTACTCCGGATGGGGCATTGTGGATTATGGAATTTTCCGACCGGAATAAAACCCGGGTGAGAAGAATCGGGGCGGAAGGCAAGCATACCCTATTCGGGGGATGATGATAGCTGCGGAAACCAGTGATCAAAGTAATGACAATGTAGGATCAAGCCTAGTTGTTTCTGGTTATTATTGCCAAATCTGGTAGAATAAGAGGGCTTTGTCCTTTACTTGGAAATGCTCAAATTGGCCCCAACAAAAAAACATTTGCAGCCTTCTGCAATTTTTCAAAGTATACCTGATAGATTAAGAGAGATGTCAATAACAAATGAATCCGAGCTAATCGGGATGAAAAGGATCAGCGAAGTAGTGGGCATGACGCTTCGGCTGATGAGAGAATATGCGGAGGTAGGGATGTCCACCAAGGAGCTGGATGAGTACGGAGGAAGTATTCTGAAAAAGTATGGAGCGCGGTCAGCGCCATATATGACTTATGGATTCCCGGGTTATTCGTGTATAAGTGTGAATGAGGAGGCGGCTCATGGAATTCCCTCCGTGAAAAAAATATTGAAAGAAGGCGATCTGGTGAATATTGATGTTTCTGCCGAGTTGGACGGTTTTTGGGCGGACAACGGAGGTTCTTTTGTCCTGGGCAAAGACATTCACAATCATCAGCCGCTGGTTGAAGCATCTAGGCAAATTCTGCACAAGGCGATTCACCGGATAAAAGGAGGAGTCAGGATTTCGGAGATCGGCCAGTTGATAGAGAGTGAGGCGAAAAAATCCGGATTCCGGGTGATTAAGAACCTGGCAGGTCATGGAGTGGGCAGAAGCCTGCATGAAGGACCTGAGAATATCCTGAACTACGGAGTCAGAACCAACAGGGAGCGGTTTAGGAAGAATACTACTGTTGCGATTGAAACCTTCATCTCCACAAACTCGACGATAGCCGTGGAACAGCCTGACGGCTGGACCCTGGTGGGAAACAGGGGAGGCTACGTTACGCAGCACGAGCATACCATCCTGGTAACGGACGATGTTCCGGTCATTTTAACGGAAGCCAACGGAATCTGGAATTGAGGCGGGTGGTGTTTGGGGATCGTCTGGTTTTCGGGTATAGGCATTGAATCGTTCACTGGTTGATCATGCAAAGGAGTATTCTTTTATCCGTAGGGGTAGCTTTGCTAATTATTGTGTTTTCTTGCCATTAGTTCTGTATGAAACGAAAACATTTTTGGCTTCTCCTGATCTTTTTGATGTTCATCGCCGTTGCCATACCATTCAGACATTTGCTATTTACCAAATGGAAAGAAACAGGACCGGGACATGATTCGCCCAGAGGGTATATAAGTGATGCCAGCGGTTTAGACCTGACACCTATCGATACCTTGATCCCTGCCGCTCAGGGAAAGGAGGCACTGATTTTTCAACTTAGATCGATTTTGCACTATGCCCGGGAAAAGGGCTTGAAGGTATCCCTTTCAGGGGCAAGGCACAGTATGGGCGGTCATACCGTATACCCGGGAGGGATCGTAGTGGACATGCTTCCATACAAGGAAATGCATCTGGATACTTCAAAGAATATCTTGGTCATCGGTTCCGGGGCTCTGTGGGAAGATGCTTTGTATTTTCTTGATGGGTATGGAAAGTCAATTGCGATCATGCAGGCTTTCAGCTCATTTTCTGTCGGTGGTTCAGTTAGCGTGAACGGACATGGTTGGCAAAAGGACCTGCCACCACTTGCCTCAAGCATTATGGGTTTTAGCTTAATGCAGGCAGATGGCCGCATTGTGCATTGTAGCAGAGAGGAAAATACCGAACTCTTCCGGTTGGTTTTAGGTGGCTATGGCCTTTTTGGCGTCATACTCGATGTGGAACTCCAGGTAGTAGACAATGCTGCTCTGGAATACAAAAGTACTTCACTTTCTCCTTCTAAGTACGTAGAGACCTATGCAGCACTAATTGCAGACAATCCCGATGTGGAACTGGTCTTTGGTCGGCTCCGAATTTCAGAAAAGCACTTTTTGGAAGAAGCGACCCTTAACTATTTTGTTCGCAGTGCCTCACAACTGACACCAATGACTGACAGGGAAAAAAGGAGTTTGGAATCGACGCGACTGGTGTTTCGCGGCAGCGTGGACAGCGAATATGGGAAACGGTTACGCTGGGATCTGGAACGGGGCATGAACAAGGTTACGAGTGGCAAGGTGTTCTCAAGAAATGAATTGCTCAATGATCCGGTTGAAATGATTGAGAACAGAGATAGTAACAGCACCGATATCTTGCAGGAGTATTTTATTCCCCTGAAAAACTTCAATGCCTATCTGGATGCGGTCAAACCGATTCTGAAAGATTCCCCGATTGACTTGTTGAATATTACCATCCGGGGTGTTCAGGCCGATCATGATAGCTATCTCAATTATGCCCGGGAGCCCGTATTTGCCTTTGTATATTTATTCAATCAGAAAAAGACCGCGGAGGCCGAGGAAGATATGAAGAAACTTGCCATGGCTCTGACTGATGTGGCTCTATCCCTGGAGGGCAGTTTCTACCTTCCCTACCGGTTGCATGTTTCGTCGGAAAAGATGCGGCTGGCCTACCCCCAGGCAGATTCGTTTTTTATGTTTAAAAGGAAATATGATCCGGAAGAGATTTTCAATAACCGCTTTTATGAATTCTATAAATAATCTTCAGGCGTATATGGCTAATTGTTTTTCGCAGACCCAATATGCCAAATATCAAGACTCATAGGCGATGCGTCTTCCACGTTCATTCTTTGCCAGGCCCTTACAAACTGCTTATTCGTTCGCTCCGTTAGGAGCGATAAGCCTATATTCACTTCTGACCGAAACGGGTTGAGTAAATCATGAATCCATACATAAAGAGAATCAAAGACTTATCCAATAACCTAAATCCTGATATCCATGCTGAATTAGAAGGAGGGTTTGTCAATAAGCAATTTGCCAAGGGGGTGTATCTGCTTCGGCCCGGACAAGTCTGTATGGCGCATCTGTTGATTAAAGACGGTGTTGCCAGAAAGTTCTATGAACATAATGAGAAAGAAATAACCACCGAAGTGTACTTCCACGATGATGTGGCGGTGTCACTGGATAGCTATATCATGAGAAAACCGGCAGATGTTTACATCGAAGCCCTGACTGACCTGGAAGTAACGATCATTGACTACAGTCGCTTTCATAAAGTGAAAGAGAAGTATCCCGAGGTAATGATGCTGGACAAAATGTTTATCGAATACTATGCTACCTGGTTTGAGCAAAGGCTGAGAGAGTTTCAGACCATGGATGCTTCCCAGCGGTATTTGAGTCTGCTTAAAAAAGATCCCAGAATAGTGCAGCAGTTGCCTGTAACCCTCATAGCCTCATATCTGAATGTCTCTCTGGAAACGCTTTCCCGGATCAGGTCTAAACTAGCATCGGGGTGATTATTTGACCTGCATCAAATTTCCGCTTTGGGTAGTGCTATTACTTTGCCTGAAAAGGATTATTGATAGTGAATACACTTATGAAAGCCGCGGTATTCAGTCGGTATGGCAACCCAGAAGTACTGCAGATAGCCAAAATTGAAAAACCGGCTCCCAAAAGCAATGAGGTGCTGGTTAGAATACAAGCCACTTCAGTAACCGCAGAGGATCCCAGGATGCGGGGATTCAATCATCCACCCCTATTAAAACTGCCGGTGGGGTTGATGTTTGGATTCAAGAAACCGAAAAATCAGGTATTGGGCATGGAGTTCTCCGGGACCATTGAAGCGGTTGGACCGACGGTTAAACGGTACAAAGCCGGTGATCAGGTATTCGGATATACGGGACTAAGTTTTGGTGCCTATGCCGAGTACAAGTGTATTCCGGAGAATGGGTTGATTCACGTTAAACCGGAAAACCTATCTTTTGAAGAATCCGCTTGTATGGTCAACGGGTCCCTTTCTGCATTGGTTTACCTGAAGAAAAAGGGTAAAATCAAAAACGGGCACGAGGTATTGATATACGGGGCATCTGGTTCGGTAGGTTCTGCAGCGGTTCAATTGGCGAAATATTTCGGGGCTAGAGTCACAGGAGTTTGCAGTACGCGGAATATGGAAAGGATCAAGTTGATAGGAGCAGACAGAGTGATGGATTACACCCGACAGGATTTTACCCGGGAGGATAAAAAGTACGACCTGATTTTTGACACGGTTGGCAAAACGTCCATGAAAGTCTGTATGCATTTGCTTAAACCAAAAGGGAAATACCTGCGCACGGATTTCGGGTTTTCCCATATTCTGGCTGCGGTTTTTTCGTCTCTTTTTAAAGATCGAAAAGTTATTGTAGCCTCCTCCAATTTCCATTGGAAGAAGGAAGACCTGGATTTTTTGAAAGGGATTGCGGAAAAGGGTGATTTCAAGCCTGTCATTGACAGGACCTATCCGCTGGAAAACATCAGGGAAGCCCATAAATATGTGGAACTGGGACACAAGGTTGGCAATGTCGCTGTTTCCATCAGGTAGTGTGTTTGGTGAAAGCGGGTGAGGGAATGGGGGTATAGAGGGGTGAGGAAAGAAAACTAATATTTCTCAACCGTAAACCTTTGCCCTTCAATATATAAGAAATATAACCCCGCAGATAATTCTTCTGTGTCTAAAGCAACCATGCCCTCTGAGTGTTCCCCTGATTTAATTAGCCGTCCATTTGCATCATACAACTCAAAGAATATGCTTTGTTGACTTCCTATCCTTTCAATGTATAGGTGATTGTATACGGGGTTTGGATAAATACGGAATTGCTCTTTCCGGATGGGGCGTGCTGAAACTCCCTGGAAGTTAAAGGTGCCTAATTCAGCATTTCCATATGGGGTTTCTACACGAACCTTTCCATCATCTCCGGTTCCCAAAATAGCGGTAAGATGGCGATGGTCTTGAATCTGATAGGATTGAGTCATGACGCCGCCAACAGAAACAAAAGTGGTGCGGGTAAAATTCACTCCCTCTACGCTGATCGTATCCCCCTGTTTTCCGTTTTGCGGGCTGAATTGATAGATTGCCGGTGCCAAATCCATAGTCACAGCATAGTGTGTACTATCCATACAACCTTCTTGGGAAGTTACCAAAAGAGAGATTCCTCCTTTGGTTGTGTCGTTCCAATTGATAGTTGCCTGATTCGTTCCTTGTCCGGAAATCAAGTGTCCTTCGTTAAGCGTCCAGATATAGGTTTGCGCAGTTTGGGCCAGGGAAGTATATAAGTAGGATGAATCGATTCTGGTATTCGTAACGACGCCATTAAGACCCATGATCTGCGGGTTTGATATCACCATAACAGACAGAGAGTCAGACACCGAACACCCAGTTGCTGTTTCTGCTCTTAACACGAACCAGTGCTCACCCGTGTCCGTAAGTTGGAGATGAATGGATTTTGTGGAACCATGTAATTGTCCGTCCAGCCACCATTTTCTTTGATAGGCAGGGCTACTCTGTGTGGTGTCAGTGACATAAATCCAGGTGTTTTGACAAAGAGAACTCTCATCTGAGTGCAGTGTCAATTCAGGCAGTTCCGCATAAACCAGATTCAAGGTGTCACTGAGTGCATAACACCCTTCCTGTGAGGAAATGTTAATCCAATAGGATCCGGTATCATTTACGAGAATGGAGCTATCGATACCTTGCTTAATGCTTTGTCCATTGTGAATCCAGTCAAAAGTTAAGCCGGGGTCTATGGTTGAATATAACAGTCGATAATCTCCGGGGCATAGTGCGCCTGAATCTGACTGTAGGACCTTGCGATGGTCAATCCTAAAAAGGTGATACGAGAATGAGGTCGTATCGGCACACCCTTTATTACTGGTTACGATGAGTTGAATACTATCAATGCCAACGGTCGCAGGGAGGAAGGAAAATGTGTCACCAGAGCCAAGCAGGGTATCATGCCAAAACCAATTTAAGCTTAAGGCACTATCTCCGTTAAAATTGCTAAGATCAAAGATTCTTAAAGAGTCGCCAAAACAAAGGCTGTCGTCCAATAACAAAGCATGTGCAGTTGGAAACGTTGCAGGTTGGAGCAGCACTACATTCGAGGTATCGTGGATGCTATGCTGCGACAGCACCCTTTTGTACCAGGTTTTTTGGATAATTACTCCGGGGCTATATGTTGAAGATGAGTCGTTCCCTCCAGCTGCATAAAAACCAGAGAGAGAATCGGTAACAGATTTTAGCCACCGATAGGTAAAACCGGCATTGGAGTATGAAGGCCCGAATAAGTTATGGGCTTCATTTCCGGAACATACAAATTGATCTTGGGAAATTGTATTGGATTCAATCACACGGAATTTTGTGAGTAATCCATCCGTTCCTCCTCCATTTAAATATTGCAGGGTGCCAGGTGTTGCGAGTCCAGACTGGGTCGATGAACTTCCGGTCATGTACAATTCATCTTCACTGGTTGTACAGAGGGCTCCACCGAGGTCATTACCGTTGCCACCGTAATAGGTTGACCACACGCGTGTACCCTGGCGGGTGAATTTTACCAGAAATGCATCATTTATTCCTGAGTTGTTCATTTGATACGCTCCGGAGGAGGCAATGCCAGTAATTGATAAAGAACCTCCTGTGAAGTATATATTCCCCTGCCGGTCCAAAGTGAGACTGTTGAAGTCGGTTATTTCGTCTGCGTTGCCACCGAAGTAGCTTCCCCATAACCATTGTCCACCCGGATCGAATTTAGCAATAAACAAGTCCTGGTCTCCTGCCCGCCTGTTTTGAAAAGCCCCGGAAGAAGCAATATTTGAGTCACTCAGGGTAGTGCCTACAAAGTAAATATTACCCTCCTTGCCGATTTTACAAGAATAAGCGATGTCTTCTGCTTCGCCGCCGTAATAAGTACTCCATAATAAAGCTCCACTGCTATCAAACTTGGAAAGAAAGGCATCAAATCCACCGGCATTCGTGTCCTGATGTGAGCTATTGTATCCCATTGTCGAGATACAATCTGCATATCCGCAAAGATATACGTGACCGGAATCGTCTGTGGTACATCCGTATGCCTGATCCATTCCTGATCCACCCAAATAAGTTCCCCAGATTTTGGTGCCTCCGGGGGTGAATTTCATCAGGAATGCATCACTTCCAATAGCTCCAACATCATATTGCCAGGCCCCGGGTGTTGCAATTTGAGTATTGGAATATGAATAGCCTGTGATATATACATTTTGATCCGGATCAATTGCGCAAGAATAGGATTGATCACTACTGGAACCGCCGATGTAGCTGCTCCACTGCCGAATTCCATTCGTATTTAGTTTCACTATGAATCCATCATATAGCCAACCGCCATAAGTGGTTTGGTGACCGCCATGGGAAGCGATTCCCGTATCTGATCTGGTTCGGCCAACAAAATAGATGTTATCGGAAGAATCTGTGGTGACGGAAAAAACATTATCCGGCTGATTACCACCGTAATAAGTCGCCCAGATCCGAATGCCTTTATCATTGAACTTGGCAACCAATCCATCCCCAACAAATAAACCGCTTGCTCCACCTCCGAAGTTGCGTTGGTGGATTCCGTACGTGGTGAGGTTCAGCGAATTTGCATTTCCGCCGACAATCAGGTTTTCGTTCTTATCGACTACGGAGCCGCTTATTTTTTCTTCTCCTGTCCCACCATAATAGCTGCTCCATATTCTAGTGGGAGGGTCAATAATGAGAGGAAGCTCCGGATTAGCGCCTTCTACCTCAAAACTAATAATGTTATTGTTGAGCATCCAATGCGCTTTAAGTTGTTTGTTTCCCTGCAGCACTTTGAGCTTTCCTTCCCTGATTTCTCCAAATGGAGTTTTCATGATCAGGCATCCGTCTTCTATGCTGATTTCAGCTCCCTTAATCTCAATTTGAATGTGATAGAGATCTGCCGCTTTTTCCAAGTACCAATCGGTTTCCACTTGCTCATCTTGAACACTGAGGTGAAGATCCACACCAGGCCAAATGTTTTTTGCTATCAGTTTTCGGTAGTCTCTAACAAATAAAGCCGGCTCCATGCCCCGAGCTACATTGTAGTAGTTGGAATACCCTGGGTTTTCATCTGACAGTTTGAATTGGTTCATGCCCTGGCAGTTCAGCCAATTCATATCCAACCGATATATGGTCAAATTATTTGAAGCGTTGTCTATTTGCTCAGGCTTGTCGTTTGAGCCAGTCCCCTGATGATAAAGCTGATAGCTCATGCCACATTTCCGCAAATGAAAGCCCAATTGGCCAGCTGTTCCGATGACGAAAACATCCGGACGCGGGTTACCGTGTTGATCCTTAACCTGACCAAGATTCTCTTGAATGTAATGGGTAAGTGGCGAGTATGAGGGTTCTTGAGCCTTGGTAGGGGTTAAGCCGAATAATATTACCAGACTAACACAGCTGGACAGGGTGTTTCTAAGCATAATGGACAGAAAACAAAATGGGTTCATTGAATGAGAGCTGAGGTTTGATGCGAAAAATACGCATTATTACAGAATAAATAATGCAGAGTGGTGAATCATAAGTGCCCAACTGCATCATGTTTACAACACTTGGCAGTAAATATGGGTGTCGGCAGGAAACGAAGGTTGAGTTTTCAGTGTGGAACAGTACCTGGGTTTAGCGGAATCCTCATTTTTTACTTTTAGCACAATTTGCCAACCCGTGAACTGGGTGGAGGGAGATGCCTCGTCACCGGTTAACTTGGATTTGCCGGAATAAATCCCAATGGCTTGGTAGTTCGTGTATGCACGTTCTGGAAAAAACCGCGACCCTGAGAAACAGGAGAAGTGTTTTTATCTCTCCAGCATCAGTTTTTCCATTCCAAACGTACTTCCATCCGAAAAGTACACGAAGTATAAGCCATTGCTTAAGTTGCTAATATCCAAGGTATTCTGTTGTCTCGATAGCGTGGTTGTCCATAGGAGTGCTCCTAAAGTATTATAGACGTTTATGGAAAGAGTATCCGAAGGGCCCTTCCATAGAAAGTGCACTTCGTTTGATGCAGGGTTGGGGTAAATTATGAGATGCGTATGAGGAGACAGTTTCTTCAGCGAAAGTCCGGGGTTGCGTACTTCCTGGTAAGGGTAGGAGTTCCAGGGACAAAAGTAGATGGTGTCTCCATTGATTACCGATGGGTGGTTACCAATCAGGGAAGAGATGCCATCGCAGTGTTCTACGTTAAAACGGGTCAATTGCCATTCGTTCGTAACAAAATGCCAGGTATGCCAATTTGCCCCATCATAATTAAAGCCTCCATCACCTTTGGTTACCTTTCCACTGATGAATTTTCGTTGGTCAATAGGTTGAGAAAGTTCATGAAGGACATCATTAATTACTGCGGTATCTGAGGTCGCTGCGATGAAAGAGGTAAACGTGCTGTCAAGCGGTTGCCTGAATTCAAAGTACCTTGTCGTTTGGGATTTGACCGTGCCGGTTATTACGATCAGAACGATTGTGAGAAGGCCGTTTTTCATGTCACGCTTTTTACCGGTTTTTCAGGGGCTTCACCAAGCCTCTTGTATTAAGCAAGTTAGCGCAATCCATGTGATATTGCTGCCTGTGAACGCAGAGTTATATGGATCCAGGGTATGATAGGGCGGTAAGCGCAGGTTTCGGGGATCAGGATGAAAACCTGGGGACAGAGAAAGCGTTTCAACATTTTTGAATGCCTGTCGTTTAGGTTGTTCTTTTTTGTTGCCGAATAAGTGGATTATCGTTCCTCCGCAGGGGACTTGAGGCTTATCTCGCTTTCTAATGATAGGGTAGTTTCCGTTATTTTGCCATCAATCTCGCCAACAGAGAGGAGAAGAAGCTAAGGATGGACCGAATAACTTACGAAACCGCATGAAACGATTCTTCTCCCTCATGGGGCAGCAGGCCCGGCATTACCGACAATTGGATTTTCTCACTTTTGCGGTATTGACCCTGCTTGCCGTATTGAGCGGACAGACCACCGTTTTTTACCTTATCTATTTCTTTTGGTGGAATGAGCTTGTCCGCGTGGCTATGGATCGGATTTACTACAAGCGAAACATAAACGCGGTTCTCGTAGCCGATAAAAATGAAAAAAGCAGGTCTGTCGACTTCTGGGGAGGCTTATTCCTGATGGGGATTTATTGGGTGTTTATTGTCGTGTTTTTCGGGTTCATTGCCGGTTGGGGTAGCCCGGAAATTACGACCGCCAATATGCGGGTATTGTTCTTTCAAAACTGGTTTTTCAACGGCAATGTGGTTTTTGTATTGCTCGAACGCTTGTATTTACATAAGACCCAACAACCGCTGAAAATCCACTTTGGTGTTTTTAACCCTAACGCGATTGTATTGCACCTCTCCATTATTATCGGTGGTGTATTGATGTTCTTTGTGGTAAAAGGGTATCCGGAAATATTCACGCCCGAAAACAGGTGGGGATCGGTTGTTATCGTTTTGCCCTTTTTACTGCTAAGAATGTTGGTGAATTACATGACTGTAAGCAGCCCCAAAATCCGGACTGGTTAGAAGTTGGAAAGTACTAACTTTAAATCAGTCAGCATGAAAAAATCAAAATTCACAGAGACCCAGATCGTCAAGACCTTACAGGAGGCTGAATCGGGTCGACTATTTGAGGAGATCAGAGACGCGGTAAACTTCTCGTCCTAGTCAACCCAGATAGCGGAAAAGCCGGCAAAAGGCGAGGTGTGAGTTTTCAGCATGGAAGTGCGAGTAACAGTGCGAGGGAACAGTGTAATAATCTGGGCCTGTTGAAGGTCGCACTCCACACTGTTACTGCTCACTCAAAACAAAAAATGCGACAAACGCCGCATTTTATTGTTTTCGTAGCCCGTAGGGGAATCCCCGCATAACAGCGGCTAAGGCTCATTGCATTCGCCGAGCCGCTGTATCGTCCCGTAACCGGCTGACGCCGACGGGATCGGGGACGCGGTAAACTTCTCTCCCCGTACGATAAAATAAAAAAGACCAAACTTGCGAAATAGCGAACCCTTGGGAGGGTCCACTTCAACTTTTTTAAGCCAAGGAACATGCGATGAGTAATTAGCTGAAACCCCAAAGATGAGTTTATATTTACCTTATTAAGCTGCGAGCTGGAATCTCCATAAAGGAAACAGGCAGCATGAGAACAAAAAGCCAATAGCAACGATATCCGCATAAAAACGAAAGATATGAGTCTCCCCCGCCTTCCTCTTCGTTTACAACTATTATTACACCCAATATTTGTTTAAATCCAGTCCTACAAATGGGGGAACAATATTTTCATACCCCAACTAATTGTAGAAAGCTTTTCCATTCAACCATAATGTCTCTGAGATCAACTGTGGGAATGGTGAGATCGGGACTATTAATACCTAGCAGCTTGGTGCCATCAAAAAACAAACAATGAGTGAACGACGCTTCGACAATGACATTCTGCGTTTCAAATTCATCCGATTGAATCTGTTGATTAAGGATGTCATTTAATCCATCAATAACATCAGAAGCAACTATTGTCCATGGAATGCATGTGATAAAGTTGGATAATGTCCGGAATGTAGGATTGTGTGTTTCACACAAACCGTAATTTTTGCCATTCGTGTTTTTAATAATGAAATTGAGCTGGTAGGTATTTGCGATGTTTCTCATATTTAGTTGTTTGTTCAAACAATTTAGGGGCTTCTTCAAGAAGTGCTGTCACGAATGTACTAATACGATAAGGTTGTGCGGTTAATAAAGATCAAGTCAAAAAGTTGTGGGCTCCGCGTTTTGGCAACATGGATTCGGCAATAAATGCAGAAGCCTCAAAAGGCAACGTTTCCGAAATCTTCTTTGGCTTTTCACTGCTTCATGGTAGCAGGGCCCCCGATACTCACTCCGCTCGACCGGTGTCTTCGACAGGACTTCCCTCCAATCGCTTCGCTTGGTCGGGATAAACTTCTCCTCCTGGTCGTCCATGTAAACAGAAAAAGCCGGCAAAAGGCGAGGTGTGAGTTTTCAGCGTGGAAGTGCGAGTAACAGTGCGAGGGAACAGTGCAATAACGGATCAAGTCAAAAAGTTGTGGGGACATTTAGCTATTCAAAAGAAGAGAACCCTATCCAACGAATCAAAAGAATGCCCACCGCCATAAGGAATAGGGTATTCGGGAACATTGAGCGTATATCTTTCTCCGCCGTCAGGCCGTTTTCCTGCAGCGCGTGCCGCAACAAAAGCGCGCGGGAGCCTGTGCGCCAAATCGCCTTAATCTTTTCTTATGAAACAGGAGGTTGCCTGTTCCCGTTATCTTGAAAACCGAAGTTCTCCATAGGAATACGGTCATGGAAAAGATTCCAGCGATGGCCAAGCTTTTGTTGGGGAGGGAGGCTGGTGCGGCTGGAAGGCGCCTTCAGGAAAACTGTCCTTTTTTCGCCCATTTTTTAGACAAGTAAAAAATGGGCATTCAAGTAAGAACACAAAGAACGAAAGGCATTCAACCGGATTGAAGTGTCTCTCTGCCCACAGGTTTTGGTATTGATCCCATTTTATTCTCCGAGCCGCTGTATCGTCCCGTAACGGCTGACGCCGACGGGATCAGGGACGCGGTAAACTTCTGGTCAACCCAGATAGCGGAAAAGCCGGCAAAAGGCGAGGTGTGAGTTTTCAGCGTGGAAGTGCGAGTAACAGTGCGAGGGAACAGTGTAATAATCTGGGCCTGTTGAAGGTCGCACTCCGCACTGTTGCTGCTCACTCAAAACAAAAGCAGCAATTGTAATCCTCATGAAGCAGACGCCTCGCTTCACTCAGCGACGCTTCATGTCTACACTGAAGCGTGAAAAGCCTTGATGCGGTGGAATATTTGATTTCAACTTTAAATGCAGAAGCCGCATAAAATTCTGCTTACAGAATCTTACACGGCTTTTCTCTGCTTCAGTGTAGCCCGCAGGGGAATCCCCGCATAACAGCGGTTAAGGCTCATTGCATTCGCCGAGCCGCTGTAGCGCGGGGTAAACTTCTCTCCCCGTACGATAAAATAAAAAAGACCCGACCTTTGGCCGAGTCTTTTTCATTTTGTAGCCCGTAGGGGAATCCCTGCCTGCGTGCCGGGGCACTCCGGCAGGCAGGGAACCCTCTCTTTCCAGGATGAAAACGTCATTAAACAAAAAGGCCAGCAGAAATGCTGGCCTGAGTAGCCCGTAGGGGAATCGAACCCCTCTTTCCAGGATGAAAACCTGGCGTCCTAACCGATAGACGAACGGGCCATCTCTGTTAGGAGGGTGCAAAAATACAACCCGGGAAGAATTAAACAATAGAGCCGTAAAAAAATTTTTGTAAAGAAGGCTTAACCTGCGATTAACCCTGCCGTAACAAGGGCTTTGCTATTTCGCAACATCATTCACAGCCCTTATTACCCACCATCATGAAAAAAATATTCAGCCTCCTTTTTCTCAGCTGCTTCTTCCTCGCCTCAATGGCACAACAGAAGTACCAGGGATTTGAAGGAACACCCGGCGACAACTGGACCTTTACCGCCACCCCAGCCCGCTATATCTACGCGGCCTCCGAAGACTACTGGGGAGACACCACTGAAGTGGGCGACAACTCCGACGCCTTCAGCCCCGCCACGGGAAGCAAGTTCTGGACAGTATGGGACATCGAAAACAACTACACGACTTCCCCGCATGTCCATACCCTCGAATTTGCACCGGTAAACATCGCCTCCTTTGCGGTCAATACCTTCAGCTTCAAATATGCCACCAACGCTTTCGACGGCCCAGACTCCCTGGGCTATATCGTGGCCTATGACAACGGAACAACCTGGGACTACAACGACTACGTAGCCCTCGACAAAAATACCGGCGCCTGGACCACCGTATCCTTTAATACACCGGCCAACAGCCAGTACATCCGTGTGCTGTTCTACTACCGCCAAAACGGCGGCGGCGACTGGGCAGGCCTCGACGATGTTTCCCTTACTTCCTATAACAACGATGTCATCGCGCCGACGGTAACCCTGACGCCGGCCGATGCATCGGTGAACATCCTTACCAATGTGCTCCCAACCATTGAATTCGACGAAGATGTGCGCCTCCTCAACGACAACGCCATCGATAACAACAATGTCGATGCCCTGGTGGAGCTGCGCCTCAACGATTCTCTGGGTCAGGCAGTGGCCTTCGATGCCACTTTCAGCAATACTACCATTACTGTTACCCCGCAGTCGGCGCTGCAAAACAACCAGCAGTACTACCTGGCGCTCAAAGCCAATACGGTGGAAGACCTCTCCGACAATGCCGTGACGGTAACCCGCTCGGTGAAGTTTACCACCATTGCTCAACAAACGCAGTTCAACCCCGGCGACCTCGTGCCGGTGGCTTATCGCATGAACGCTTCCTCCACCGAGGACGAAATAGCCATCCTTACCCTGGTGAATATCCTGCCCGGTACCTTCATCAACTTTACCGATGCAAAATACACGGATAATGCCCAGCCTCAGTGTGCAGGCGGTTTCACCTGGGAAGCTCCCGCCGGAGGTGTGGCTGCCGGTACGGTGATCCAAATTCAGAACGATGCCCTTGTAGCCAATATCGGGACACTGACCGGAAATGGCTTCGGCCTTTCCTCCGGTGGCGATCAGGTGATCGTATACTCCGGTACCCCGGCTAACCCCAGCTATATCATGGCCCTCTCATCCAATGCCTGGCTGACAAACAACAGCTCCTGCAGCGGAAGCGAATCCAAATTACCGGCTTCGCTCACCGACGGTACCAGCTCCATCAACCTGAGCACTGCCCCCGGCAACACTTCCGGCAACACAGTGAATGCCTATTATACCGGTACCATGTCCGGAACCCCGGCGCAACTCCGCACATCCATACTTAACCCGGCCAACTGGAACGGGGTAGGAGCCGGAACCGCTCCGCAAACCTGGCCGAACTGGTCTTTCCCCGGCCCTCCCAGCGTGGTATCCGTGAGTACAATCAGCCAGAACAGTATCCTCATTGTTTTCAGCAGCGACCTGGATGCGACCTCTGCCGCCACCCTGGCCAACTATACCGGTATCGCCGGACTGACCTCTGCCGTGGTGACAAACAACGGAACCCTCGCGGATTCGGTAACCCTCACTTACGCTTCTAATTTTATGACTTCCCAGGCTTATTCCCTGGTGATCGCCAATGTGGCGGATGCCGATCTGGTAGCCATGTTCGCGCCTTACACGTATAACTTTACCTATTCTTCTTCCATCGCTTTCCGGGAAGATTACCTGATTGTGCACGAAGATGCAGGTACCATTAGCGTGGAATTGGAGGTGACCAATCCTTCTTCCGCCACCGTCGACCTGGTGCTGAAAAGCGCTCCCTGGTCGACAACCGATGCCAACGACATCACCTTCACCACTCAGGCCCTCACTGCCAATAGCGCTCTGCTGACCGTGAACATTGCAGTTGCCGATGACGCTACCGAAGAGCAGGACGAATACTTTGTTCTTGCCCTGGAAAATACCAATGGCTTGCAGGTAGATGGCTCGGAATACCTGACCATCTATATCAAAGACAATGACCGCAAAGCCAAAACAGCGACCAAAGAAATTGAGTTGAGCCCTGTGGGTAGCTATACTCCTGTGAGCAACTCCTCTTGCGAGATTGTGATGTATGACGAAGGCACCCAACGGCTCTTTGCCACCAGCGCCATCGAAGACCGCCTGGATATCATCGACTTCAGCAACCCGGCTAGTCCGCAGCTGATCAAGTCGGTGGACATGAGCCCTTACGGAGGCATCACCAGCGTAGCCGTATGGAACGGGATAGTGGCCGTGGCCAGCCCGAATGCCGATGAGCAACAGAACGGAAGCGTGGTATTCTTTAATACTAACGGCGACTTCCAGAAACAGGTAACGGTAGGTGCCCTGCCGGATATGGTGACTTTCTCCCACGATGGCAAACTGGTGATGACCGCCAACGAAGGCCAGCCGAATAACGACTATACCAATGATCCGGAAGGATCCGTAAGCATCATCGATATCAGCGGCGGAATCGCTACCCTGACCCAAAATGAAGTCAATACCCTTGACTTCATCGCTTTCAATGCCCAGGAAGCTACCCTGATTGCAGCCGGAGTACGTAAGACTTATGACCCCAGCACCCTGTCTCAGGACCTGGAGCCGGAATACATCACCATATCCTCCGATTCCAAAAAAGCCTGGGTGGCCCTGCAGGAAAACAACGCCATCGCCGAGCTGAATCTGGAAAACCAGACCATCACCGGTATCTGGGCACTCGGCGAAAAAGACCTCAGCCTCTTCGGGAACGGATTTGACGCTTCCGACCGCAGCGACGACGTATTGCTGGCCAACTGGAACGTGAAGGCCTTCTTCATGCCCGACGGTATCGCCAGCTTCTCCGTGAACGGAAAGAACTACCTGGTTACCGCCAACGAAGGCGACGAAAAAGAATATGGCCCGCTGGATGAGCGGACTACCGTGGGGAATAACGGAACCATCCTGAACCCTACCATCTACCCGAATGCCGAAGTGCTGAAGGAAGACTTCAACCTGGGTCGCCTGCGTATCACCAATATCAACGGACGAAATAGCCAAGGCGAATACGACCAGCTTTATGTGGTAGGTCCGCGTAGTTTCTCTATCTGGGATGCCGATCAGAAATCGCTGGTATATGATAGCGGGGATGACATTGAGCTTTTCACTTCCCAGGACCCGGACATCAAAGACCTTTTTAATGCCGACAACGAAGACAATGACTTCAAAGGACGCAGCCGTGCCAAAGGTCCGGAACCGGAAGGCACCACGGTAGCCAAAATCGGAAACGATTACTATGCCTTTATCGGGCTGGAAAGAACCGGCGGGGTTATGGTGTACAAAATCACCGATCCCAATGCCCCGGAATTCGTAGACTACAAAAACCTGCGCGACCGCAACAGCTTCGGAGGTGACAACGGTCCGGAAGGCCTGATCTTTATCGCTCCTTCGAAAAGCCCAGACGGAAAAGCCTACCTGATCATGGCCAATGAGATCAGCGGATCGCTGAGCATTTTTGAGGTAACCAAAGTGCCGCAGACGGTAGCCGTTGGTTTTGCCAGCAGCTCCATCACGCTGAACGAAAGCGATAACTCCGTAAACATCAGCGCCACACTGAATAACCCGGCCGAAGCCGATGTGCAGGCAGTGGTAAAAGTGAACAACGGCAGCGGTGTTGTGTATGGATCGGATTACAGTCTGAATCCCGCACCGGTAGCCGATTCCATTGTGCTGAATTTTGCCAAGGGAAGTACCGGAGCCAATATCGTGTTCACCCCACTGAACGATGCCCAGTTTGAGAACGACGAGCAGATTACGCTTACCCTGACCTCCACCAGCGAGTGGCTGAAACTGGGAAGCGGTACCACTGTGAACGTAACCCTGGTAAGCGAAGATCCCAACGCGGTGAAGAATATCAACGGCGTAACGGGCCTGAGCATCTATCCGAACCCGGCTACCGGCGTCAACAGCGTGAGTCTGAACCGTGCCGTTTCCTGGGAGATTATCGATATACAAGGCAAAACTCTCCTGCAGGGTGAAGGCACGCAGATCGATATCCATAGCCTCAAACCAGGCACCTACATCCTGCGCAGCCAGGAAGGGGAGCAGATTAAATTCATCCGGAATTAGTTTTCTCAATCATAAGCACGGCCCCGTTGTTAAACGCAACGGGGCTTTTTTATGCCAGCTACAGATGTCGCCGAATTCGTTAATTTCGCGGGCCCATGAATATCCGGCAGTTCCTTGATCAATACGCAGAACATCCCAGGATAACGGAACTGGTGCAACAACTCGGATTGCTGCCGGATTCCCGAATGCATGTGAGTGGACTCAACGGCTCATCGGTGGCCATGGTGCTTGCCGTAGCTTTTGAAAAGCTCAATGAGGATGTGCTGGTGGTATTGAATGATGAGGAAGAGGCTTCCTATTTCCGTACCGACCTGGAAAATCTCCTCAACAAAACGGTACTGGTCTTTCCCTCTTCCTATAAAAAGGCATTCCGCCAGGACAGCCTGGACAATACCAGTGTACTGCTCCGCGCCGAAGTGCTTTCCCACCTCAGCGACGATACGGAAAAGCACGTGATCGTGAGTTATCCGCAAGCCTTGAGTGAACGTGTTATCGCCAGAAAGTCGCTGGAGAAGAACAGCTTCCGCGTGAAGGAAGGAGATGCCTTCGACCTGGATTTCCTGATGGAACTGCTGGCAGAACACCATTTCGAAAGGGTGGACTTTGTGTATGAAGCCGGGCAGTTTTCCATACGAGGAGGAATTATCGACGTCTTTTCCTTCGGGAACGAACTGCCTTACCGTATCGAGTTGGATGGGGAGAAGGTGGAGAGTATCCGGGAGTTCGACCCGGATGAACAGCTCTCCGTGAAGAAGGTGAAGTCGGCTAATATTATTCCCAACATCCAGAATGAGGGGATAGCGGAAGAGCGGGTGTCCTTCTTTCAATACTTGCCCAAAAACACACGCCTTTGGATCAAGGACGCCAAAAACACGGTGGAAAGTGTGAAGCTGGGTATGGAAAGAGCCGAACAGCACTATGCCAATGCTTCCAACCGGGAGGAACTGGAGAAACCGGAACACCTTTTCGAGGCAGCCCCCGAACTGAAGCGGCGACTGAAAAAGATGGGCTTTGTGGAGTTCGGGACACAAACCGGACTGAACCCCGACCAGGAGATCGTGTTTCGTACCAAGCCCCAGCCCTATTTCAACAAGAACTTCGAACTTATCATACAAGATATCCGCGATGCGAAAGCCCGGAACCTGACAACCTGCATCTTTTCCGATACCACCAAACAGATCGAAAGGCTCTACGCTATTTTTTCCGACCTGGACAAGACGGTGACCTTCGAGCCGGTTTACAAAGGCTTGAGTGAAGGCTTTATCGATGAAGAGTTCGGGCTACAGTGTTATACCGATCACCAGCTCTTCGATCGCTATTTCCGTTACCGCAGTGCACGCCATTCCGGTTCGAAAGCCATGACCCTGAAGGAACTGAGCGAACTGAAGCCCGGTGACTTTGTGGTGCATATCGATCATGGGATCGGGAAATTCGGCGGGCTGGAGAAACTGGATGTAAACGGTACACGGCAAGAAGCCGTTCGCCTGGTTTATAAGAATAATGACCTGCTCTATGTGCACATCAATTCCCTGCACAAGATCTCCAAGTATATCGGCAAGGAGGGGACGGAGCCTACCCTGCACCGGCTGGGTTCCGATTCCTGGGAGAAGCTGAAAAAGAGCACCAAGAAAAAGGTTAAGGATATTGCCCGGGACCTTATCAAGCTGTATGCGGCCCGGAAAGCGCAGCCGGGTTTTGCTTTTGCCCCGGACAACTACCTGCAGGTGGAGCTGGAGGCGTCTTTTATTTATGAAGATACCCCGGATCAGATGAAGGCCACCGAAGATGTCAAAGCGGATATGGAACAGCCGCACCCGATGGACCGGCTGGTATGCGGAGACGTGGGATTCGGGAAGACCGAAGTGGCCATCCGGGCGGCGTTTAAGGCGGTATGCGACAGCAAGCAGGTGGCCGTACTGGTTCCCACCACCATCCTGGCTCAGCAACATTATAAAACATTCAGTAACCGCCTGAGGGATTTTCCCTGTACGGTGGAATACATCAACCGGTTCCGGTCGGCTAAAGAAACCCGGGAAATCCTGAAAAAGCTGGAAGAGGGCAAGATCGATATCCTCATTGGGACCCATAAACTGGTAGGGAAAGGGGTGAAATTCAAAGACCTCGGCCTGCTCATCATCGATGAAGAGCAGAAATTCGGGGTAGCCACCAAGGAGAAGCTCAAGCAGTTCAAGGTCAACGTGGATTCGCTGACCCTAACCGCCACACCCATTCCACGTACCCTGCATTTTTCATTGATGGGTGCCCGCGACCTTTCCGTCATCAATACCCCACCGCCTAACCGCCAGCCGGTGAAAACCGAGATCCATGTCTTCAATAGGGAATTGATCAAAGAAGCGGTCAGTCATGAGCTGGAGCGTAACGGGCAGGTATTTTTTATCCATCACCGGGTGAAGGATATCTACGATATCGCCCAGGTGGTGCGTGACGAAGTGCCCGGAGCACGGGTGGCGGTGGCACATGGCCAAATGGAAGGCCAGCAGCTGGAGGATGTGATGATCAAGTTTGTGGAAGGGGAGTATGATGTGCTGGTAGCAACTACCATCATTGAGTCGGGGTTGGACATACCGAACGCCAATACCATCATCATCAACAACGCGCACATGTTCGGGTTGAGCGACCTGCACCAGATGCGGGGCCGTGTTGGCCGCTCCAATAAAAAGGCATACTGCTACCTGCTTTCACCTCCGCTCAGTACCCTCACGCAGGATGCACGGAAGCGGATCAGCGCTATCGAGCAGTTCTCCGACCTGGGCAGCGGCTTCAACGTAGCCATGCGCGACCTGGATATCCGCGGGGCTGGAAACCTGCTGGGAGGCGAGCAAAGTGGCTTTATTGCCGAGATCGGGTTTGATATGTATCAGAAAATCCTGGACGAAGCGCTGCGGGAGTTGAAGCACGACGAATTCAGCGACCTTTTCAAAGAGGATAAGCCGGATTACAGTGCGCAGGAATGCCAGGTGGAAAGCCATACCGAACTGCTGATCCCCGACGACTACGTGCGAAGTATCTCCGAAAGGCTGAGCCTGTACAATGAGCTGGCCGGGATCGGTAATATGGAGGCGCTGAACAAATTCGGGTGGATGCTCAAGGACCGTTTCGGTGACCTTCCTCCGCAGGTGCTGGATCTGCTGGACGCCGTGCGACTGAAATGGCGGGCAAGAGAACTCGGGTTTGAAAAGGTACTGATCGAAAAGGATCTCATCCGCTGCTGGTTCCCTTCCGATCAGGAAAGTCCCTACTTTGCCAGTGAGCTGTTTGGCAACCTGCTGAAGTTCATCACGCAGAATCCTCACCGGAGCCGGATGAAGCAAACGGCAAGGTCGCTGACCGTTACCTTTCCGGGAATACAAAATATCGGGCAGGCCATTGCGTTATTGGATGAGGTCAGGCAGTTTGCCCTTCCTGAGGATTAATCGGATATTTGTAGCATGACGCGGTGGCTTTTATGCGGGGTTTTCCTCGTTTTCGGAACCTTGTTGCGTGGAGAGATCACTCCGCGTTTCAGCCAGGAACTATTAACCAATCCGCGTCAGCATGCCCGGGAGATCGAAAAGCTGTTCCAGATACAGCTCACGAAAAAGGTCGTCCCTTCTTACCTGAAAAATACGGTGGCATTGGAGAACGGGTATGCTCAGTATGAGATTCTCAATGCCGAACCCTGGTACCAGCAGCGTGATTTGGTGCGGGCCAAGGAGGTAGCCCTGGTATTCAGTAAATATCCCAAAGACTTCAATTTCTGGCAAACCAATTATTACGATCTCCTCGCCAATCGCCTGAAGACCTTGTTTGATATCGATCCGGAACTTAACGATATCAATATTACCTACAAGCTGGTATTAGAAACAGCCTGTGAAACGGAAGAACAGGCCAAAAAGCTGTTTCACGGTTTCCTGATCAGCTACGAAAAGCTCAGCAAAAAAGAGATCAAGGAAAGGGAGGCATTACGGGCTGCCCAGCTGGCTGCAGGAGGCAAACCCGATTACAGCGGAGTAAAACGCCGGGTAGATCGCTACATGCGAAATGCCGGGGGGATGCTGGACTCCAGTGTATATAAGGCCTTTGACCGGAACAAACAGTGGCGCGACGCCCTGGTGGTGATCGACTGGACCAGCAGCATGTACCAGTATTCCGCCCAGTGCCTGGCCTGGCACCTGGATTATATCGATACCTCCGGCATCCAGTACTTCGCCTTTTTTAATGACGGGGATTCCAAGTGGGAGTATGAAAAACAAATCGGGGAAACCGGAGGGATTTACTTCGGTAGTTCCGATAACATGAACCGGGTAGTACGTGTATTTAATACGGCCATGCGGAAAGGCTTGGGAGGGGAGATGCCCGAGAACGATGTGGAAGCCATCCTGAAATCCATCGAAAAATATCCGGAATTCGGAGAGCTTATCCTGGTGGCCGATAATTCCCTGATCCGGGATTTTGACCTCTGGGACCAGATCAAACACCCGGTGCGGGTGATTGTGGCGGATGCGGACTGGACCGTGAACCCCCAATACATTAACCTGGCCTACCTGACAGGTGGATCCTTTCATACCGGCACTGGCGACTGGGATTTCGGTAAAAGCAATACCGATACATTGATCAAGGTTTCCGGGCTTGAGTTTGTGCTGGATCAGAGCATTAACCTCTGGGTGTGCAGAGACAAGGAGAAATGCCGCTATATGGAGCAGGAGCTTGCTGCCAGGGAGAAACAGAACCTGGAGGAACTGAAAAACAAACCCATCTACCGCACCATGCACAAAGACAATATGGGCAAGGGTGGACTGCGCGGATTCTTTCGACGATTGTTCGGTAAATCGTAGAATACCGGAAATCAGGGATTTGTTCTTCCGGAATAATTGTCATATTTGTAATAACAAAGAATCTTAACCCAATTTCTAAAAGAACTTACCCCCAATGAAAAAACTAGTGAAACTCGTATTGCCGGTCTCGGTACTGGCAGTAGTTACTTTTTCCTCCTGTGAAAAAGTATTGGACGATGCTACCGAAACCACGGATTCAGCCGAGGACATGGCCAGCGAGCAGGTAGCCATCTCCGCACTTTCGGATATGGCAATTGACATCGTGTCTACCGAAGGCTTCATGCAGAAAAACGGCGGCTCCATACTTCCTTCCGGTTCCTGGATCGATTATGTGGACTCTTCCTTCAGCGACGGTGATGGTATCCAGATCATTGTCAATCTGGGTGAAATTGACCTCTCTGCCGATGAGGAAGTTAATATTTCTGACTTTGTAACCGGCAAAGACAAGAAAAAACGTAAAGGAAAACTAACTATCAAAGCCAACCACCCATACAGCCATCCGAACTGTAAAATCACTGTGAACTTTACTGGCAAGGTCTACGTAAGTATTGCCGAGGAAAAATGGGTATACATTTCCGAGGGCCCCGGGGCATATGCGTTTACCCTTACCCGTGAAAACAGCAACACCTGGAAACTGGACTATAGTCTGAGAATTTATCAGCACGATCACTCCGGAGACGATTGGCTTCATGTGGATGGCGTTGCAGTGGGTTCCTTCACTATCGTGAACACAGACGGTGGGAGTGCCGGTGTGTTGGACGACCAGTTTGAAATCACCGGTTCCAGTACCGGAAAGAACAGAAAAGGAAAAAACTATACGGTAACCATTACCGATAAGCTGTTGCGCAAAGCGGATCCCGAATGTTCCAATACTTTCGTAAGCGGAGCCATTACCCTGAAAAACGACGGTTCCAAAACCGATATCAAAATGGACTTTGGCGACGGTACCTGCGACAACGATGTGGTAGTAACCCTGCCCGGTAACATCAAAAAGACCATTACCATCGAATAAATTACAGCGGAATTACCGTTGACAAGAATAATAAAGACCCCGGTACTCCCGGGGTTTTTTTATGGTTTTAAGAAAGGTTTGACCCGCTTGAGGATCTGGTTATGATTTGCCAGCTCCATACCCAGAACACGTCTGGCTTTTCCGGAATCGTAGTAATAGACATGACTGGCGGTGCGGGCTGTTTCTTTGGTTACCAGGGGTTCTTTCCCCGTAATCCGGGAAGCCAGGCCGGATATCAGCGCTGCCGTATGCAGCATCCAGGGTTTTACATGAATTCCGGGAGGCTTGTGGCCGAATAGTGCTGCGCCATCGGTAATCAGCTCCTTTGCCGGACAGTTTTCTCCTACCAGTATGAATCGTTCCCCGTCTATCTCTTTTTCATACAGGCGTATCATGGCCTCGGCCACATCCAGCACATCTACATAACCGTTTACGGCAGAAGTATAGTAGGGCATTCCGCTGGCAATTTTTTTCAGGAGCCGGCAGCTGCCTTTGCTCCAGTCGCCTTCTCCCAGAATTACCCCGGGGTTAACCATGGAGACTTTCAGTCCTTCTTCGCGGCCTCTCCATACTTCCATCTCGGCCAGTCGTTTGCTGATGGCGTAATGGCTGTTGAGCGGAGACTCCACCCAGGTGCTTTCTTCGGTGATCTCCCGGTTCTTTTCATCGCGGCCTACAGCGGCAATGGAGCTTGTATGGATGAACCTGTTCACACCGCTTGCCAGAGCTGCATTGACCATATTGGCGGTACCCTCCACATTGGTTCGGTACATCTGATCCCGTTTTTTGGGCCAGAAGCTTACGGTAGCTGCGCAATGAAAGACGGTATCGATTCCCTGCATGGCATCTGTCAGCGTATCATAGTCGAGAATATCCGCCTCCACCCAGTGCAGTTTGTCGAGGAGTTCCGGGGCAATGTTCCGGCAGGAACGGATGAATTCGAATTCGTCCGTAGAGGAACCCGCCCGTTTCATTGCCCTAACCGTATGGCCCTTTTCAAGCAGGCTGAACGCCAAATGTGCTCCTAGAAATCCGTTTGCACCGCTGAGAAGAATCATGGCGGGCAAATTAGGCAATTCAGGAATAAGCGAAAAAGGATAATTTTGGCCATGCTCGAATCCTTTCTGCAACCTATCGACGCCGATTCCATATTTTCTTCCGATCAGTTACCCGGGGCTTTGTCGCACCATGTGCGGATCAATCTCGGTTTTCCTCCCGATCTGGAGGGGGTAAAATTGGCCCTGCTGGGTATAAAAGATCCGCGCCTGGATGGGCTCAATCGCGGTGTTTCCCTGGCAGCCGACGAGGTTAGAAAGGAATTTTATCGATTGATGAAGCCCAAGGAGTGGTACTCCGTGGCCGATCTTGGGAATATCGAAGCCGGTGATACCGTGGAGGATACCCTATTTGCCCTGCGTACCGTACTACTTGAACTGAATGAAAAAGGCATTACAGCCGTATTGCTTGGCGGAACCGAGGAGCTTGCCATCCATCAATACAGAGCCATAAAAGAAAACAGCCCGAACCAGGAAGTGGTTTATCTGGGCCGGCGGATTAATGTGAGGGAGGGAAACTGGCTCAATGCGCTTATTCTCGATGAACCCAACCACCTTTTTAACCTGACTGCCCTGGGCTACCAGACTTACCTTACCGAGCAGGAATCCCTTGATGCGCTGGAAAGGATGTTCTTTGACCCGGTGAGGCTGGGAAGCCTGCGTCAACGCCTGACTCAGGCCGAACCTGTATTGCGGAATGCGCATCAGCTCATTGTGGATTGCGGGGTTATGCGGGCCTCGGAATTCCCTGCCGTATTTGAAGCCATGCCCAATGGTTTGCTCAATGAAGAAGCTTGTCAGCTATTACGTTTTGCCGGGCTGGGGGGTAGAATGCGGGCCCTGCACCTCTGTAATTTTAACCCCGATTACGACCGCGACGGGGTGAGCAGCCGCCAGGTGGCACAGATGCTCTGGTTCTTCCTGGAAGCTTATGCCCAGCAACGCAACGAAGACCCGAGAGAAAATCCCGATCAGTTCCTCAAATACCGCATGGCCCTGAAGAACACACATGAGATCGTGTTTTACAAAAGCACGGTCAGCGATCGCTGGTGGATGGAAGTGCCTCATCCCAGAAGCGGGAAAGAGAACACCATACCCTTTGCCATCCCCTGCGAATACGAAGACTATCTGCAGGCTGCCGATGAAGACCTCCCTGACCGCTGGTGGCGTTACTATCAGAAATACTCGGTTTAAGGAGTTTGTTGCAGCTGTTTCTCGCGGAGGCTGCGGATGAACTTTTCCATTCTTCCCGGCTGATGCCGTTCTCCTTCAAAATCCGGATAACGGTCTGAAAGGCGACGGTTCATCCATACCTGAAGATAAACGCCATAGGTTTCGTAGGTGCGCGGTACAAAACGGCCTTCGATATCTTTCCGTAGTTCCGCAGTGAACTCGCAATTCAGATTGCTTTCTACGATCCAGTCCAGGGAATCCAGGTTCCTGTCATAAAGGTCGCGGTAGTTTAGTTGCCGGTTGCTGTCCAGCCAGGTATAAAGCCCGTTGTTGTTCAAAGGGGCGAAGGAATGTACCGTATTTACGTCGGGGTATTCTTCCATAAACTGCTTCTCCAGCGTATGGTATCCGAGGAAAACCAGGTTCTGATCGCCCAGGCATTTCCCGGGATAATACCAGAGGTTGCCACTCAGCAGCAGGGCCAATGCTCCGACCAGCCAGGCTACCTGACCGGTTTTTTTCTTCTGCTGAAGAAAACGAAGGAACAGGGGAACAAACAACAAATAAACCGGGAAAAAGTAACGGTGGGCCGGGGGATAAGAAAACAGGAAAGGAATCCCCACACAGAGAATCAGAAAAGCCGGGATAAAGAGCCGGTCAATATCGCTGAGCCGGCGTTTGAACGTGCGCCCGGCTAACTGAAGCAGAACAGGGATACATAATACAAAGTAACCCAGGTCAAGCAGCCGCCAGGCTACAAGGCCGAGGTAGTAGAGGCTTGTTTTCAGCCCCGGAGATTCCCGTGGATAATTCGGGGTGACTAATGCCCAACCGAATTCCTTTTCATGAAAATATAACCATATACCGAAGGCCAGTGGGGGCAGGAGGTAGCTAAGAGCATGCTTCCACCAGGAAAGGCGAAGCGGGAGCGAACGCCATAAATCATACAACCCGATCACAGCCAGGAGCAGAATACCCTGAAGATGGAAAAGCGGTAAAGCGGTGATGGAGAGGGCAAATAGCAGGGACTTGTTTTTTTTCAATCCATAGAGCGCGGCAAAAAAGGCCAGCGTCAATGGGAGCTGCAGGGAGATCTCTACGGCCTGTGAAACGGTAAGGGGTGCCAGCACCAATAGCAGGCTTCCCATCAGCTGAAGTTTCTCATCAAAGAGCCTAAGCCAGTCTTGCAGCAGGCGGATCAGCAGTCCGAAACAAATGGCCATCAGGGCATGAGGTACCCAAAGGTGGAACCCGAAGATTTTCCAGCCCAGAGCGATCAGCCAGGGGAAGAGGGTAGGGTGCCCGGGGTCGGTGTCCGGGTAATTCCAGGGATGGGCAAGCCCTTCCTGCCAGATCCTGACGGCCGCTTTGGAAACACTGGCGATGCCATCGCCCCAGAAGGGAAGTTGATACGAAAGCAGGAAAAATACCAGGGCAAACAGCCAAGGCAGGTAGCGTATGATTTTCCTGACGGACATGTTCAGGAAAGATAGCGTTTCAGCCAGGAATCGGCGAGGGTTTTTTCTATGGATTTAAGACCGGCATAATCGGAGGCCGTTACATCCAGCACGGGGGTTTCGGCATTAATCTGTGAAGAGCGGAGCAATTCGGGGATTTCCCGGAAATCGATCCATTCCCAGTTGCCGTTTTGTTTGAGGCCAACCAGGTTACGGGTGAAAAAATCGGTTTGGTATTTTTCGCCGAGGTAACGAAGGAATTGTGCAGACTTATCGATGGAACACCCGCTTGCACCCGCCTGCGTTTCATCCACTACCAGGATGAGGAGCCGCCGGTGAAGGATAAGCCCTCCGGCATGCAGCTGCTGATCATGGGCAGTCCAGCCCGAACAAAACTGGTCGATTTCTGTTTCTATGGAAGAGGTTTCGTCCTCATTCAGAGGACGTGACGAGGTATAGATCCAAACCCGGGATGCGGGATCAAAAGTGTGTGCCTGCATGGTTATGCAAAGATAAGGTTTAAGCCCGGAAGCAAATGCCGTACTCCTTAGGCAGGACTCTGTCGATACCTGCTGTTATTTCCATATGCGAATGCCTAAATTTGAATTAATTGCAGATAATCTGAACGTGCGGATAAGGGACCTGATAAAACTAGCTTGCCTGATGATATTCCTGCTGAGTAGCCGAATGGGCTCAGCCAACGATATCATGGGGGCAGATATCAGCTATCGCTGCCTGGGCAACGATAGTTTCGAGTTTACCTGTATCGTTTACAAGGACTGCAACGCCAACTGGCAGATCCCGGCTGGAGTGTATAACCTGAGCGTGTCGGCAAACAGTTGTACGATGACCCCGTTCACCGTCTCTCCGCAGTTGATCAGCTGTGTGGACATCACACCCATCTGCGATGGGTATTGCACCAAATGCAATTCCACCTGCAATTCATCAACGTCCAATAGCACCTGTTCCTTTCCATACGGCATAGAAAAGCTGACTTTCCGGGCAATAGTGTACCTGGGCAATACGAGTTGCTGCGATTTCCATATCGGCTATATCGGTAACTCAACCCGGAATACCGCCACTACCACCTGCTGCAATACCGACTTGTTCTATACCTATGTGGAAATGAACAAATGCGTGACGCCCTGTAACTCAAGTCCCATCTTTACTAATGATCCGGTAGGGATTCTTTGTGCCGGGCAGGATTTTGTGTTCAACAATGGCGCTCTGGATACGCTGGATGGCGACAGCATGACCTTCGAACTGGCTCCCGCCCTGCGTGCTAAGAATAACTCAGCCAGCTATTACGGCAACTTCGGCCCTACAAAGCCCTTGACTTTTCTGGGATTCCCCAATACAGGCGCTGCATTGCCTGCAGGGTTTCACCTGGACCCGCTTACCGGCGACCTGGCTTTCCGGCCTAACCAAGCCAACCAGATTGCAGTGATCGTGGTGAAAGTGAAGGAATGGCGAAAGATCAACGGGCAATGGGTGGTGATCGGGGAGACCCGGCGTGATATGCAGTTTATTATCATAGCCTGCGCGAATAATGCAGTGCCCGAAATCTCCCCCCCGACGGTATTTAATGCCTGTGCCGGCCAGCAGATTTGTGTGGACATTCTTACGAATGACGACAATGCCAATGATACCGTACAGATTAGCTGGAACCGGGGCATACCCGGGGCAACATTCACCAACAACAACGGTACGGTAAAACATGCAAAGGGTAAGGTATGCTGGACGCCATCGGAAACGGATGTAAGCAATATCCCCTATACCTTCACGGTCAAAGCCGAGGATAATGCCTGTCCGATCAAAGGTCAATCCATACGAAGTTTCAGCATCTTTGTCCGGGAAACCCCGGAGGCCGATATGAGCTACGACCTGCTCAGTTGTGGCCGGATTGCCATGCATTATGTTCCGGAAAAGACCTATCCCGGTTTTAATGCCACCTGGGTCATCCGCGACGAGAACCTACGGCCAGTATACAGCAGTAACAATCAAACCTACGACACTACCCAGCTGCAACCGGGTAAATACCAGATTACCCTTTCCTATCATACGAATACACCCTGTTACAACCTTCAGAGCGATACTTTTGAGATCACGGATTATGTTACGGTGAAAATTCCCGGTGATACGGCTTTGTGTCCGGGAGACTCTCTGTTCCTCGATGCCTTGGTGCAGGGAGGTTCCGCCCCGTATACCATGCACTGGGAAGAGCACCGTATCGATGGAGAAACAGACCGTGGGAATGCCGAAGATATCTGGGTAAAACCGGATACCACCCTCAACTACCTGGTACGGGTGGAGGATGCTACGGGTTGTACCAATTTCGATAGCATTCATGTGGTGTCCTCAATCCCTCCGCCCGTAGATTTGGGTCCGGACCTTAAGATCTGTAAGGGAGACTTTTCCATGCTGGATGCAGGCAATGACTCCATGACGCTTAAGTACTTCTGGGTGACCGGGGATACCAACCGGGTATTGAAAGCCGAACACAATTTCAACTACTGGGTTCGGGTTACGGACTCACTCGGTTGTACCAACTACGATACCCTCGACCAGGAAATCAAAAGCATTCCACTCAGCGGAGGTCCCGATAAGCTGGTCTGTGAGGGCGATACCATTACCTTGTCCGGAACGGGAGCAAGCAGCTACCAGTGGTATCACCTCAGTGGTTTTTCCGTCAATCCCCTTCCTCCTCCGATCGGGACGAACCAGGACCTCACCGCTATCATCAACCAGGGAAGAGGGTATGTGCTTCGGGGTATCATGACCTTCGATACCCTTCAGTGCGCCTGGCTGGATACCATAACGGTTTCCATGAATGCAGCGCCCGCTGTCAATTTAGGCACCTTGGGCCCATATTGCCCGGATGGTGCTCTGGTTAACCTGATCCAGGCCGTGCAGCCTCCGACCCAATTCAACGGTACCTGGACTTCGGTGAATAATCCGCAGTCCGTACAAAATGGCCTGTTCAATCCGGCTCTTGCCGGAACGGGTAATCATATCCTGCGTTACACGGTAACCGATACCAAAGGCTGTAAAGGCTCCAAAAACCTGAGTGTTCAGGTGCTTAGCTCTCCTTCTGTTTTGCTCAAGGATAGCCTGACGGTTTGTGGCAACGAAGTGGGTTTGGAACTGAATGCCTTTAAGATCAGTCCGGCAAATTATACGGGTCTTAATATCGATTGGTACGAAGCCAACCAGAACGCCCAGTTCACGTCCCTGCTGGACAAAACGAATCCGGGTAACACAATTCTCCGGCTCAACGGTCAATTACCGCAGGGTACTTACAAGGTAGTGCTGCACCTGGAGAACAAAACAAATGGTTGCGGGGCACGCGATACTGCCGTTCTGCGGGTATTGCCCGTGCCCGCTGTGGATGCGGGTACCATTGCTCCGCTCTGCTGGAATGCTGATCCGGTAAACCTGAATGCGGCCAGCGGAAGGACCCCGGCCGGAGGCACCTGGAGCAGTACCGCACCTTTGCAGGGTGTGTTCTTTGACCCGGAGGATGTAGGTGCAAGTAAGCGATATTCCGGTGATAGCCACTGGATGGTATACCGGTATACCCAAAACGGGTGCACCGGAAGCGACAGCTTTCTTATGGCAGTCCTTCCCTTACCCCAGCTCACTTTTGCAGACGATTCTTTCTGTATGGATGATAGTCCGGTGAACCTGAGCAACTATAGCCAGCCCGGCGGTGCAGGCAGTGTCTGGACGGGTACGGGTGTGAGTGGAAATTTGTGGGACCTGAATACGGCTGGGAAGGGAGTGCACCTGATCCACTATGATTATACGGCACCCAACGGTTGTGAGAATGAAACCGATGCCAGTTTGTATGTTGAAGTGGCTCCGGAGATCACGGTGGTAATACCCGATGAGGTCTGCGAAGGAGAAAGGATCGATCTGCAGGCAACCCTGACCAATACCACTGCCATGCTCTGGACCAGTGATGGAGACGGGTTGTTCCAGGGAGGAACCCCCACTTCCACACAACCGAATACAAGCTATGAAGCCGGTGGGGGAGACGTCCTTCTGGAAGCGGTGACACTTCATGCCGCTACCCGGCAAAACTCTGCCTGTCCGGAAGCTACTGTCCAAAAGCAGGTTTTGATCCATCCCTTACCTGCCCTGGATTTTACCATACAGCCGCCCGATGGTTGCGAGCCGCTGGATATTCAATTGGAAGCAACAACCGATGCCCCTGCCGGTTCCCTTTACGAGTGGGACCTGGGCAATGGTCAGAACAGAAAGGGTGATGACCTGAAGCAACTGGGACATACCTATACCTCAAACGGCACTTTCCCGGTTCGGTTGAAAGTGACCACCGGTGCAGCCAATGGAGGGTGTACGGTGGAGGCCGGTCCGAAACCGGTAGAGGTATTCCCGAAACCCCTCGCACAGATGGAGGCAGAGAGCTGGATGCGGAGCAGTAATTTCCCCGGCGTACAGTTCTACGATCGCTCGGTGGTTGATAATCCCGGCCTTATCACGGAATGGGAATGGCAGTTTGATGATCCTCAGAATGGCGGTTCCACCCTCCGGAATCCGTATTACGAGTTTGAACTCAGCGATCCAAGCGATACCAATAACTACCGGGTAACTTTAAAGGTAACGACAGATGACGGCTGCGTGGATACGACGGGCAGGTGGATGGTGATTATCCCGGAGATCAGCGTAT
Organism: Bacteroidia bacterium; assembly: GCA_964215915.1. Classification (GTDB taxonomy): domain Bacteria; phylum Bacteroidota; class Bacteroidia; order UBA8524; family UBA8524; genus UBA8524. The sequence goes on along the minus strand of CAXPEB010000047.1, from coordinate 6,759 downwards.
TTATTCCCAATGCCTTTACCCCTGATGGGAATGGCCCTGGTACCAATAACCGCTTTGTGATTGTGGCGGAGAACTACAAATCCATACGCGTCTCCGTATTCAACCGCTGGGGAGAACAAGTATTCTATACGGAAAAACCCGATGAGAGCTGGGACGGCACCTACAAAGGAGAGCCGGTGCAGCAGGATGTATATATGTATATCGTGGAGATAGAAAGCATTCACGGTAAGGTATACCGGTATTCCGGCACCCTCACAGTACTTCCCTGATCAGAGGTCTTTGGCCTGAGCGATCAGCTCGGCAATATCCAATACCTGCACGTCTTCTTTTTCCTGGTTTTTAACCCCGTCACGCATCATGGTCATGCAGAAAGGGCATGCTGCCGCAATGACTCCGGCTTGCGTTTCCAGTGCTTCCTCGGTGCGTTCAATATTGATTTCCTTATTGCCTTTTTCTGCCTCTTTGAACATCTGGGCACCGCCGGCACCACAGCAGAGGCCGTTACTCCGGCAGCGTTTCATTTCCACCAGTTCGGCATCCAGTTTTCGGATAAGTTCTCGAGGGGCTTCATATACTCCATTAGCACGGCCCAGGTAGCAAGAGTCGTGATAGGTGATCTTCCTGCCTTTGAAAGCACCTCCTTCAACAGCCAGCCTGCCACTTTGAAGCAGTTCATTGAGGAACTGGGTATGATGGATGACCTCATAGGAACCGCCGAGGTCCGGGTATTCGTTTTTGAGGGTATTGAAACAATGCGGACAAGCCGTCACGATCTTCTTTACTTCGTAAGCATTCAGCGTGGCGATATTGGCCATGGCCTGCATCTGGAAAAGGAATTCATTGCCGGCTCGTTTTGCCGGGTCACCGGTGCAGGATTCCTCCGTTCCCAGTATGGCAAACTTCACTTCGGCGGCATTCAGCAGCTTGACGAAAGCACGGGTGATCTTTTGGGCCCGTTCGTCAAAACTTCCTGCGCAACCTACCCAGAACAGAACTTCCGGGCTTTCTCCGCTTGCAGCCATTTCGGCCATGGTGGGTACATGAATACTCATACGGATCTGTTCAAGACTAGCCTGCAAATTAAGCCTTGACGGCCATTTAACAAAAAACCGGTCGTATCACGACCGGTTTCTCTCTTCCCTGTTCAGACAAACTTCATACTCTGCTGTTCTTATAATAACCCGGTACCCAACCCTGTTGAATGGCATACTTCAACAGGCCGATGACCGAGTTGGAATTGGTTTTCACCAACAGGTTCTTGCGGTGGGTTTCAACGGTTCGAACGCTGATTTTCAGGATGCCGGCAATTTCAGCTGAAGTATGTTCTTCGGCGATCAGCCGCAGGATCTCTTCTTCTCGGGGTGTTAGTGTGCCTTTCATAGTATTGGGGTTTAGAATGATACGCCGGCGCGGAAGCCGAGGAAGTTAACGGTTGGTCCCATGTTATAGCCCAATCCGGCATGGATAAAACGCCAGCGGGCATTTGCCCCGAGCGAGAGGTAGTTGGCTCCGTTTTCGAAGACCCCGTCGTTTCTTTTGGTGCGGGAAGTCCATACGTTAATGGTGTACATAAGCTCCGGCCCGATCATGATCTTATCGGAAGGACGGATCAGGTAACGGAACCCTACCGGAATCCCCAAGTGGCCAAACAGCTTGTCGTCGGTGAACGTGCTGCCTTCGGGTTTGCCGTACATGAGTTTGGTTTCCATACCCAGGCAGAAAAAGAGGGGTGTGCTGCCTACCTGGGCATTACGAAGCCGGTTATATCCGATACCCGCTTTGATACCTGTGGGATTGGCAAAGTAGAATTGGAAGCGGTTTTCTATCAGGCTTTTGCTCAGGAAGGAAACTTCTACACCCAATGACGATCCGCCTAGCGGTTTGTATTTCCAGTTCAGCACACTGGCGTTGAAGGTGCGAAGGACAAAATCTTTCTTCTGTACGGTTCCGAAATTGTTCCAGTCGCCGTTACCGCCCCATTTGCTAAACCAGCCTTTGTTCGTGTTCTTTTTCGGCGCAGGCTGGTATTTGCCTCCACCTTTGTAATTGGGGTTGTATTGAACCTCCTTGTTACAGTCGCTACCGGAGGGAAGTCCGCCGTTTTTGGCTGCCTTCTGAAGCAGTTCCAGCATATTGCCTTTTTCCATAGCTACAGGAGCGTCTTCTTCTTTTTTCTTCTTTTTCTTTTTGTCGTTTTCTTCGACCACTTCTTCACCGCCTTCACGTTCCATTTTCAGGCTTAGAATCTTCACTTCCACACGGCGGTTCAGGGCGCGGCCCTCTTCGCTGCTGTTGCTGGCTACGGGCTGGGTTTCACCGTAACCGACGGCTTTAAGCCGGCCTGGGTCAATGCCTTTATTGACCAGGTAGTTCCGAACGGAGTTCACCCGATCCTGCGACAGTCTCTGGTTGGCTTCTTCCGATCCGATGCTGTCGGTATGTCCGCCAAGCTCAATCACAATCTCGCTTTTTGACATGATAGCATAGAGCTTATCAAGTTCGGCTTCGGAATCTTTGCGGAGGGTGGTTTTCCCGAAATCGAAAAAGATATTTTTCAGCTCAAACTTGGCGCCCACCTTTGCCGTCTGCAATGTATAGTCCTGTCGGATATTGAGGCTCTGGCCTTCTTCTTCCATCCATTGAAACTTGGCTTCTGCCATAGCGTGTTCCAAATCGGCAATGGCTTTTTTATAGCGCCGGAGTATGGTCTCCACACGGTCAAAAGCTTCCTGGATGTTTTCCGACCCGGAGTTCAGTGCTTCTTTCAGTTTGGCATTTTCCGCATCCAGCTCAGACTGAATCCGGTCTACTTCTTCCTGCTTGCTTTTCAGCTTCAGGTGAAACGGTTCCTTCTTGCGCAATAAGTCAGGGTCACTGAGGTCCAGGACGGTAGAAAAGTACAGGTACCCCTTCATATCAATCACCACATCGTATTTTTTCCCCTTCTGCAGAGCAACCGTGTACATGCCATCGGCAGCATCCGTGCTGGTTTTGGCCACTTCATTATCGGTTCCGAACTCGTAGTAGCGGATATTGACATGGGCGTTGCTGTCGTTTTCGTCGTTCACCCTTCCATAAACATTGTACACTTGCTCCGGACGGAACTGCAGGGGCAGGTAGAACTGGTAGATGTCGCTGCTACCATAGCCGTCGGGCATATTGGTGCGGGTGATGAAGCCCTTGATACCCGATCCTGTTACGGAGAAATCCGCATCATCATTCAAGGTATTGATATACCTACCCATGTTAACCGGTTCCGACCAGTTGGTCCAGGTATCATCAAGCCTTTTGACCATAAACAAGTCGGATCCGCCGAACCCGAAATGGCCGTTGGAGCTGAAGTATACCGTTTTACCGTCGGCAGCGATAAACGGCCATTTTTCATTCTTTTGGGTATTGATGGTCTTGCCCAGGTTTTTTGGGGTGGTCCATCCTGTTTCCGTAAGCTGGGTAACCCAGAGGTCGGAGTTTCCTTCACCGTCGCGGCCAGTGGTGGAATAGATCAGGGTCTTCCCATCTGGGCTGAGGGAAGCCAGGGATTCCCATTTTTTGGTATTGATAGTTCCTCCAAGGTTACAGGGGTAGCTCCATCCGTTTTCCGTTTTTACGGAATAGAACAAGTCGCCACCACCGAATGAGCCCGTATAGTGACCAAACAGGATTGCGACACCTCCGTCAGGAGAGATAGCCAGGATACCTTCATTGGAGCTGGTATTCATAGCCGTGAAGTTTTTCGGATCCGACCAGGTGCCGTCGTCATTGCGGCTACAGTACCAGATGTCTTCACCACCCAGTCCGCCTTCACGGTCGTCGGAGAGGAAGAACAGCGTTTTACCATCGGCAGTAACACGTGGCACCAGTTCCGATTCCGGTGTATTGAAGCGTTCTCCCAGGTTCTCAATCTTTACCGGCTGGTCCTCGCGGCGGAGTAGCTCCAGCCATTTGTCGGCCGTGCTGTTATCGGCCTTGGGATCATTCTTTTTGTAATTCTCCAGGGCCTGGATGGCATTGTCAAATTCCTGAAGGGCGAAATAAGCCTTTGCCATATTGAAATAGGCGGAAGGGTTGTTTCTTACCTCGATCTGGTAAGCCCGGATGGCATTCCGGTAGTCGTCTTTTTCGAGGAGTTCGTCGCCAGATTGAGCAAAGGCAACTCCAACGGATAAATAAAAGGTGAAAAATAAGAGTAATGCACTTTTCATAGGGGAGGGGTGTTTGTGTCAATTCAAAACTAGAATTGAGTCCTCCCTGAGGCATCACTATTAGGGCGTAAATTGGGATACCTAGCGTTACGTACTGCCCGCTCGGTAAAATTGGCGACTAGTCGGCAACGGGTCGTATCAGTTCGTAATCGTAGGCCAGTTTGATAAGGCTTACCACCGATTTGCTTTCCGTTTTTTCCAGGATATGCTTGCGGTGGGTGTCCACTGTTCGCGGACTGATAAACAGTCTTTCGGCGATTTCGGCCGTGGTAAGTTCTTCGCAGATCAGTTGTACGATTTCCACTTCCCGTGCCGTGAGGATTTCGTGGATGTCTTTTTTCTTTTGCTTGCTGTCTTCGGTGCGGTGCTTCATGAAGCTGGCGATCACTTCGGTGCTGTAATAGCTACTGCCCTGATGCACCTTGCGGATCGCGTCGATGATCTCTGCTTTTCCCGAGTTCTTCAATACGTAGCCATCGGCTTCGGCAGCAAGTATGGAATTTACGATCTCCGGGTCGTTGTACATGCTGAGCACCAGGATCTTGATTTCCGGGTATTTTTCTTTCAGGATCTCTGTGAGTTCAAGTCCGCTGATGCCGTTCATGGAAATATCCGTCATAACGATATCAATATCCTGATGATGGAGTTCGAGCACACGGAGGGCTTCTTCTCCACTATTGGCTTCGTGTGAGAAAACAATCTGGCTTTCCTTTTTAAGCAGGGATTTGAGTCCGTCTATCAATACCTGGTGGTCGTCGACCACTAAAATACGGGCCGGACTAACTTCCTTGAGGTTGGCTTCCATTACCATTGTTTGCGGGGGGTTGTTGGTTCCAATTTATACCAAAAATCCCGGATTGGTAAACGGCTCCGGAAAAATAACCTATGTTCGTTACGTAGGATTTGGTAGGGCTTTCACGCGACCGTGTTCCCTCCGGAAATGGGTGGTTGGTATGGGCTTCCGAAAGGTCAGGATTCCTGTACCCAGTTTGCCCGATCGGCGGGGGAGAACTGCCAGGGTGCCCCGTTGTTCTCCATATTGGTGAACATGCCGTTCAGTTCAGCCGGCGCCATGGATTGTTCCATCACTTTGTATTGGCGCATGCGGAAGATGATGTCCATGGGATTAATATTCACAGGGCAGATTTCCGCACAGGCATTGCAGGTGGTACAGGCCCAAAGTTCTTCTTCGGTGATATAGGAGTGCAGGTTTTTGTTGTCGTCCTCGAAGCTGCCTTTATGGGTATCGATGTTCCGGCCTACCTCTTCCAGTCGGTCGCGGGTATCCATCATGATCTTACGCGGAGAGAGGAGTTTGCCTGTGATGTTGGCGGGGCACACCGAAGTGCAGCGGCCACACTCGGTACAGGTATAGGCATCCATCAGGTTCTTCCAGCTCAGGTCCTGAACGTCTTTCACTCCGAAGCTGCTGGGAGGTTCATAACCTTCCGGGGTAGGTGCGGATGGATCCATCATCAACTGCACCTCTGTCTTTACGGAAGCCATATTCTCAAATTCTCCTTTCGGTCGCAGCCGGGTATACCAGGTATTCGGGAAGGCCAGGATAATATGGAAATGTTTGGAGGAGGGCAGGTAATTGAGAAAGGCCAGGATACCGATAATATGGAACCACCAGGCAGTGCGTTCGATAAAATGTAGTTGCGTGTCGCCCATGTTTTCGAAAAGCGGGAACAGCAGGGAGCTTACCGGCATGCTCATTCCCGTAGCCAGTTGGAAAGAGCGGTCGGAGGCATTCATGAGGAAGAGTGCTGTCATCAATACCAATTCGATAAGCAGGATATAAGTGGCGTCTTTCTGTGGCCAGCCTTTCATCTCCGGCATATTCAGGCGGAAGAGCTTTTGTATATGACGGCGGTAGAGGAATACCAGGCAGGCGATAAATACCCCGGCGCCAAGTATTTCAAAAAACCCGATCAGGAAGGTATAGAATCCTCCGAGCAGATTCTGAAACATGCGGTGGGTGCCGAATAGTCCGTCGAGGATAATTTCCAGGACTTCGATATTGATAAGCACAAACCCGACGTAGATCAGCAAATGGAAGAATGCGGCTACCGGGCGTGTTCCCATTTTACTTTGGCCGAATGCCACCCGCATCATGGTAGCGAATCTTTCCCTTTTACGGTCGGTCAGGTCTTCCTCCCGGCCCAGGAGGATATTGCGGCGGATTTTGCCGACGCTCCGGCTAAACAGGAGGACGGCGGCGATGAGAACAGCGGCAAAGAGTATTTGTGCGACCATAACACGCGTATTAGTGCCATCAAAGATGAGAAAAAATGAGGCATCTCCCTAATATCCGGCTTATCCGGCTCTGTTGCTGCAACGGGAGGTGAGGAAGCCTGAAAATATTTTTTGCGGAGATTGGGAAAATGCTACCTTTGCACTCCCTCACAGCGCTTTGCGGGATTTTCCGGTAAAGCAGAGGGAGTAAAAATTCCGGTGCGGTAGCTCAGTTGGTAGAGCAAAGGACTGAAAATCCTTGTGTCGACGGTTCGATTCCGCCCCGCACCACAGATTGAATAAAAAGGCGACCCCTACG
>CAXPEB010000046.1:0-86825 GCA_964215915.1 Bacteroidia bacterium | reverse complement strand
GTTCAGACGTGTGCTCTTCCGATCTTACGCTGACCACATTTCCAGCTCCTGCCCGCCTTCCATCCATAAACGGAACCTCTTCCCTTATGCATCGAAAAACCGGAGGAGAATACTGATGAAAACATTTCGGGTACTTGGTTTTTTGCTGGTTTGCATTCTCCTGCTTCAGTTCAGACCGATAGAAATAGATCCGTCCGACGCTTGTGCCGAATACCTGCTGCAGGAAAAGACCGCACTGCTGGGTCATCTTGAGCAACTTGAAAAGGAAGGCAGCTTGTCAAGCCCGAACTGGGAAAAAGCCAGACATCACCTTCATCTGGCTCGTCTGAGCTATAAACGCATCGAATTCTTGCTTGCCTGGTATGACAAGGGGTCTGCTTCCCTGATCAATGCTGCTCCGATCGCGAAGGTTGACGTAAGCAACGCTCAATACATTACACTGGCTCCCACAGGCATACAGGTTCTTGAAGAACTGCTTTACGAGGAGGACCCCGATATTCACCCGATTCTTTCCGAGTTGCAGAAAACCAATCGGCTGGTAAATGCCATCGACAAACGGGTTCCTTTAAAAGGCGCCATGAACCGGGAAGGGGTATACCTGTCGGTTCATTTCGGTCTTATCCGGATATTGACGCAGGGGATCACCGGGTTTGACAGCCCCGCCTCCGGTAAAGCCATGGAGGAGTCTGCCGTTGCGCTTGAATCCATGGCCGTAGTCCTGGAACAATTCCAGGAGGAGTTTGACTCCGGGAAATGGGCCCGGTTCCGTTTTTCGATCCATAAAGCCTCCGATTTCCTGCTGGAAAACCCTGAATTTGACCGCTTCGATCGGTTCGGTTTTATTCGTGATCATGGAAACAGCCTGTTGAATGCGCTCGTTTCTCTTCGTGAAAGCTGGGCCGAGTTGGACCTGACCCGTTACAGAAACGGAAGAAACCCGGTTAACCCCGATTCCCGAAACCTTTTCGATCCGTATTTCCTGGATCCTCTTGCCTATTCTTCCGATCCTTCGGATACGCTTAGTCCGGCACGCCTGGAGCTGGGACGCTATCTCTTTTTTGACCCAATCCTTTCTGCCGGGAATAAAAGAAGCTGCGCTTCCTGCCATCGCCCCGGACTGGCATTCAGTGACGGCAGGAACAAAAGCCTGGCATTTGACGGGTTGAATGATGTAGGCCGGAATTCTCCGGGTTTACTCAATTCTGCTTATCAAAGCGCCCAGTTCTGGGACCTCAGAGAAACCTTCCTGGAAGATCAGATTGATCATGTGGTTAGCAACGGTAAAGAATTTCACTCCAGCTATACCGAGATCATGCGTAAACTGGCACAAAGCCGGGAATACGATTCGCTCTTTCATGCCGCTTTTCCGGATGCCAGCGAACCGGTGAACATCCGTTATTTCAACCTGGCCCTGGCCGATTACCTGCGCAGCCTGCAGTCATTTAACAGTCCGTTTGACCGGATGATCCGGGGAGAGCAAAAAGCCGACGAGGCCGTGGTAAGCGGTTTCAACCTGTTCATGGGTAAAGCGCTTTGCGCCACCTGCCATTTTCCCCCTACCTTCTCCGGAATGGTGCCGCCTGAGTATACCGAGATGGAATCGGAGGTGCTGGGGGTCCCCGCAAACACAAATTGGGACAGTACTTCTCTTGACCCGGATCAGGGAAGGTATCATTTTCAACAGGCGGAAGCATTTCGCCGCAGCTTTAAGACACCGGGAATACGGAACGCCGCTCTTACTGCGCCGTATATGCATCATGGCGCCTTCGGGAGCCTGGAAGAGGTTGTGGAGTTTTACCGTCGGGGAGGAGGAGCGGGGCTCGGCCTCAAGGTGCCCAATCAAACCCTGCCCTTCGATAGCCTGGAGCTAAGCGCTCAGGACCAAATGGACCTTATCTCCTTCATGAAAGCCCTCAGCGACCCCGGAAATTACACCGCTCCCAATAGACTCCCCCTTATGGATGTGGATGCCTGGAACCGGCGTAAGACGGGCGGGGAATACTGATCCATACCTGCTCCGACCGCTCCCTTTCCAACAAAAAAATTGATTTGTCTTGATGGATTCCATTGTTATATCGTAATATTGCGATGTATTTATGGGATTAACACGAAGCGATCTTTTCAGCACAGAACAAAATGCACTGGCCTCCATAGCCAAAGTACTGGCTCACCCGGCACGTGTTGCCATTCTGCAACACCTCATAGGAGCCAACACCTGCATCAACAGCGACCTGGTGGAAGAACTGGGACTCGCCCAGGCTACTATCTCTCAGCATCTTCGGGAGCTTAAAGAAGTCGGACTGATACAGGGGACCATTGAAGGTGTGAGTATGTGCTACTGCATACAGCCGGAAAAGTGGGCCGAATTCCGCTCGCTGCTTTTATCGCTTTTCGATGCCTATCCCGCCACAAATAATTGTTGCTAACATGAAAACATCCGAAGAACTCAAATCGCTCGTACAGGAAAAATACGGCGAGATCGCCTTGCAGGACAAGGCCGTTAACAGTGCCTCCTGCTGCGGTGCCGGACCGGTATCCGGCAAAGTATACTCCATCATGACCGAAGACTATACCGGGATGAATGGCTACGAATCCGATGCCGACCTTGGCCTTGGCTGTGGCCTGCCCACACAATTTGCCCATATCCGCAAGGGAGATACGGTTATTGATTTAGGTAGCGGGGCCGGTAATGATGTCTTTGTTGCACGCCACGAGTGCGGACCGGAGGGAAAAGTGATCGGTATTGATTTCACTCCTGCCATGATACGCAAAGCCCGCGAAAACGCAGAAAAACTCGGCTACAACAATGTGGAATTCCGGGAAGGCGATATCGATAATATGCCGGTGAACGATTCCTCTGCCGATGTCATTGTAAGCAATTGTGTATTGAATCTCGTTCCTGACAAACAAAAGGTGTTCGCAGAAATATTCCGGACCCTCAAACCGGGTGGCCATTTTTCCATTTCGGATATTGTGTTGGTCGGGGAACTCCCCGAGGCCTTCCGCAAGGATGCCGAAATGTATGCCGGTTGTATCAGCGGAGCCTTGCAGGAAGAAGAGTATCTCCGGTTTATCCGGGAAGCGGGTTTCTCAAATATCTCACTCCAGAAGCGGTCTGCGGTAATCTTGCCGGATGATATCCTGGAAGCCTATCTGAGCAAAGAAGAGATGGAAGCCTTAGCCAAAAGGGAACAGGGGATCTTTAGCATTACGGTATATGCGGAAAAGCCGGGAGAAAAGAAAAAAATCACGCTGAAGTCGCTTTCTGAAGTGGATACCGCTTGCTGCACGCCGGGAGGAGGCTGTTGCTGATGGTCTATTTCGAAATCGATCGTTTCCTGGAAGAGGCTTCGGTAGAAGTCCCGGAAGAAAGACAGACCCTCTGGCTTCCGCTGTTTGATCGAATCCAAAGCCTCCAAAACCAGGGCGCTATTGATTTTATCTGCACCCACAATTCCCGCAGAAGTATCCTGAGTCAAAGCCTCGCTACTGCGCTGGCGCATAAGTTTAAACTCCCTGACCTGAAATTCTGGTCAGGCGGGGCCGAGGTAACTTTCGTACACCCGAACACCATTGCCTGCCTGGTTCAGATAGGGTTTCGTCTGGAACAGACACCCGCCGGAGAAAACCCCAACCGCAGGTACCTTCTATCCTTCGCCGAAAACATGCCCCCGCTTGAACTTTACTCAAAGCGGTTTGACGACAGCAGTACTCCCCCTCCCTATCACGCCGTTTTGGTTTGCTCCAAGGGCGATGCAGCATGCCCCTTTATTCCGGGAGTAGCAAGCAGAAACCTGATCCCCTTTGAAGATCCGGGTACTTTTGACGGCACCACAGATGCTCCCGCTGCTTACCTGGAAGCGGCCCGGAACATCTCAAGTGAACTCCTGTTCTTTTTTAACATGTTATGCCGGGAAAAGCAAAGCTGAAGTTTCTTGACCGGTACCTCACCCTCTGGATCTTCCTGGCCATGGGGCTTGGGCTATTATTGGGTAATATCCTGCCGCAAGAAACGATTGTAACCCTGGCAGGCACGGAAGGAGAAATCAATCCGGCATTGGCTATTGGCCTTATTCTGATGATGTATCCACCGCTTGCCAGGGTTAATTACGCACAGATTCACAGTATCTTCCGGAAGCCCCGCCTGCTTTTGCTTTCCCTGTCCCTGAACTGGATAATCGGGCCGCTTCTGATGTTCCTGCTGGGGATACTGCTGCTTCCCGGGCATCCCGGTTACCTGCACGGGATTATCCTGATAGGCCTGGCCCGATGCATTGCCATGGTGCTGGTATGGAACGATCTGGCCGGAGGAAGCCGCGAATACGGGGCTGCACTGGTTGGGCTCAACAGCCTCTTTCAGGTCTTTACCTACGCCCTATATGCCTGGTTTTTTCTGGAAGTGCTTCTTCCTGTTTTCGGGTACCCGGCCCTTGAGGTAACGCTAACCATCAACGAGGTAGCCCGTATCACGGGCCTCTACCTGGGTGTTCCTTTTGCCGCCGGTTTTCTCAGCCGGTATCTTTTAACCCGGCTGAAAGGGGAAACCTGGTACCAGACCCGTTTTATCCCGCGCATTTCTCCCGTCACCCTGCTGGCTTTGTTGTATACCATTGTGGTTATGTTCAGTTTCCGTGCGGAAAGCATTCTTAGCCTGCCTATGGAAGTACTGCGCATTGCCTGGCCTCTGATCGTATATTTCGTAGTTATGTTCCTGATCAGCTTTTTGCTTTCGCGAAAGGCAGGAGCGAACTACGCGGAAAATGCCGCGGTAAGTTTTACCGCCACCGGAAACAATTTTGAGCTGGCCATTGCAGTGGCCATTAGCCTTTTCGGCGCGGGAAGCGATGCGGCTTTTGCAGGGGTGATCGGCCCCTTGATTGAGGTGCCGGCTCTTATCCTGATCGTCCGGGTCAGTAAGTGGCTGCAGGTGCGGCTTTATGAAAGGAGCCGTTGACGTACCGCTTCAAAAAGAGCGATTCCACAGGCTACGGAAACATTCAGGGAAGCTGTTTGCCCGGACATGGGTATCCGGGTAAGCTGGTCAGCGGTACGGAGTAATTCATTGCTGATTCCGGTATCCTCCGCTCCCATGATCAGAGCCAGGGGCTCATGAAGCGGTGCCTGGTAAATGTTTTCCTTTCCTTTTTCAGTCACTCCCACCACCTTAAGCCCGTGAGACTGCAGGTCCTCCAAACAGTGCTTCAGGCTTTTCTCCCTGCATATGGGGATACGCAGCAATGCTCCCGAAGACGTTTTTATGGCATCCTCACTGATGGGAGCCGTGTCTTTGCGGGGAATAACCAGTGCATGAACGCCGGCACATTCTGCCGTACGGGCAATTGCCCCGAAATTCCTTACATCGGTAATTCCATCCAAGACCAACACCAGCGGCATTTCTCCATTCTCAAAAGCCCGGCTTACAATTTCATCGATATCTGAGAACTCTATAGGCGAAACCATAGCCACTACACCTTGGTGGTTTTTTCGGGTTAGGCGGTCGAGCTTGAAGGAAGGAACCAACATCACCGGGATATCCTGTTCGCGGCAGGCATTGCGAATTACCTCCAACCCCGGTTTGCCTTTTTCAATAAAAACCCGGTCAAAGACAGTGTCCGATTGCAGCGCTTCCTGAACCGGATGAATTCCGTAAATCATTTGCTGGTTCATTGATCCTGATTTACCGGTGTGTTATACGCTTGTACCCTTTTGGCAATTTCCGTTCGGTTATACATCATGGCAATGCGGTAAACTTCCGAAAGGTTATTCGAAGCGGTATTCAGCCTGGGTTGTACTTTACGTTTCAGCAGATTCCTGAACTGGTTCAGGTAATTCACCACTTGTTCCTGCTCTTCAATGAACTCAAGGAGAATCTCGTCTCCCCTTTCCGTTTCATCCACCTCATAACAGGCTTGCGCTATGGGAATCACCATTTGGTAGTTTTCGTATGGAAGTATTTTCGCCGGAATTTCCTCCATCACCTTGTTCACCGCTTTCATTGCGGAGTCTTTCTTTCCTTCGGCGGCAAGCTGCATGGCCAGAATGCCGAAATAATTCCGGAATGTACGACTCATGCGGATGCATTGTTCATCAAGCAGGATATCGGGATCCTTGACTCCACCGAGGTCGAAGCTGTCCACCAGACGCTGGTAGAAGATATCCGGATCGGTAAACACGGGGATACGCGGGTTCTTCGGTTTGGAAAGCGGGACCAACCTATAAGCAAGCCCGTCCAGGCGGAAATACTGTCCAAGTCCCAGGTAGTTTCCATCCACAGAGTTAGAGGCAAAATAGATCGGGCGGGTAAGCAGGTTTTGCTGGATAACATCCAAAACGACCCAGTCTGCTTTCAGCAAGGCAGAATTCTGCAGAGAGAAGCGCATTTCATCCACCAGGAAGGGATAGTCTTTCTCCGCTACCAGGTGATTTTTCATGGCCGCATCCCGATCCACGACAATCTTCATATTCCTGACCGGCACATAATTCACCTGCTCATTGAAATACCACTGCCGTTTCGTTGCCGGATCCGTATCATTGGTAATAAAGGCAAGCACCTGGGTCCAGGGATAGTATTCATTTTGGTTCACCTGTACCTGAGGGCTTTCATAAAAAGTGACCTGTTCGCGTTTGCCTTCTACGTACTTGTCTTTGCTCACACTCAGTTGGAGTGGTTCGGAGTCCATGATCTTCTTGGTCAGTGCCTCCACGTACCAGTCGAAATTGAGCAACTGCAGGTTAACCACACGCACATCGGTACGGTACCCTTCTACATTCTGTACGAACCACAGCGGATAGGTATCATTATCTCCATTGGTGAACAGAACCGCATTGGGTTCACAGCTTTTCAGGTAATTGCGGGCATAGTCCACCACGACTGTCCTTCCGGACCGGTCGTGATCGTCCCAGTTCTGAGCCCCCATCAATGCGGGAACACCCAAAAGCGAAAGAGTTACTGCTACCCCGGCTGCCTGTGGGCCCTTCAGCCACCGCGATATCCATTCATAAAACTGCAGCACCCCAAGACCGATCCATATACAGAATATCTGGAAGGACCCTACCAGGGTATAATCACGCTCTCTGGGTTCATAAGGCGGTGCATTCAGGTATACGGCAATGAGTATCCCCGTGAAGAGGAAAAGCATCATCACCACAAAGAAATTGTTCTTGTCGCGACTAAACTGGAACAACAGGCCCATGAGCCCCAGAATCAGCGGTAGCATAAAGTAGTGGTTCCGGGCTTTGTCATTGGCCCAGGCATCCGGCAGGTTGGACTGAGGACCAAGGCGCATGGCATCCAGCGGTTTTATTCCGCTTAGCCAGTTACCTTCAATCACGTCGCCGTCACCCTGGATCATATTCTGCCGGCCGGCAAAATTCCATAGGAAATAGCGCCAATACATATGACCGAGCTGGTACTTGAAGAAAAAGGACAGGTTCTGACCCATGGTAGGCACCTTGTCTTTTTTCACATTGGCCCAGTATTCATAGCCGGCGGGGCTGCTGCCTTTCTGCATGTCGCCCATCCTGGGGAACCAGGTAATGTATTTCTTATCCCATACGTATTCCGGACGGATACCTGCCTCTTCATATTGGTTCTCGCCTTTCCGCCAACTCATTTTTCCCTCTTCAACATCTACGGCCTGAGCATTGAAATAGGGCCCTTTCAGCAAGGGGCGGTCGCCGTATTGTTCCCGGTTGAGGTAAGAAACAAGGTTGAAGGGTTCCTCCGGGTTGTTCATATCGATAGGCGGATTCGCCAGGGAGCGGATCACCACCATGGAATAGCTGGAATACCCGATCAGGATAAAGGTAAAACACAGCATGGCCAGGTTCAGCCAGGTCTTTCTGTTCCGGTGGCTGTACCAGATCAGGCCGGTTACCACTACCAGGACAAGCGCTACAAAAAAGATTACCCCGCTTCCGAAGTCCATGCCCATCTCATTCACAAAAATGCGATCGAAGCGCGCGGCCAGCGTGGGCAGCCCGGGGATAACACCTACCTGAACGAAGCCAAGAATAGCCAGGCCTACTCCGCTGGAAATGAAAAAGTTCTTCCAGGTGATCGGGTTGGTTTTGAAGTAATAGAGGTAAACAATCGCGGGGATCACAAGCAGGTTCAGCAAATGCACCCCGATTCCCAGCCCGATGAGATAGGAGATAAAGATCAGCCAACGGTTGGCTCCGGGTTGGTCGCTTTGGTGGTCCCATTTAAGGATACACCAGAACGTCAGTGCCGAAAGAAAGGAAGAAGAGGCGTATACTTCCGCTTCTACGGCCGAAAACCAAAAGGTATCGGAAAAGGTGAGGGCAAGCGCACCCACCATCGCACTACCGAAAACGAGCAAGCGGTGTGTGCGTTCTCCGTATTCTTTGCCCTTCAGGAGTTTCTCTGCAAAGTGGGAGATCGTCCAGAAGGTGAACATGATGGTCAGAGCGGAGGTAATTGCAGAGAGCAGGTTTACCATAAAAGCCACTCCGGTAGGTTCTGCGGCAAAAAGACTGAACAGGTTACCCAGCATCAAAAACAGGGGGGCACCCGGCGGGTGAACCACCTGCAGGTGGTAGGATGCGGAAATAAACTCTCCGCAATCCCAGAAGCTTGCCGTACGCTCGGCAGTCATTCCGTATACAATGGCCGCTATCAGAAAACTCAGCCATCCCAGTAAAGTGTTCAGTTTTTTGTTGCTCATGCTCGTAATGCAAAACTAGCCTATTCCCTTTTTCTGAAGAGATAGATTTCGTACTTATAATCGTTTAGGGTTCTCATCTCTTCTTCCGGTTCCTGATGATAGATGAGTTCCAGGTCTTTTCGTTGCTTCAGGCTATCCACGGGCAAATGACATTCATTAGGCCCGAAGTGGGCATCCCACACGATCAGTGTGCCGGGCTTCACATCCGTGGCTTCCGGAAACTGGCTGAGATCCTTTCTTTGTTCGCTGTCGAAGGGATCGATTTCAAAGGCCTCCGCCACACTTGGCGCAAAATAGTACGTAGCGTGTTTTTCTCCGTAGTAGGGGGAGTTACGGTACCATTCGGCCGCTTTCAGGATCTCTTCCCGTTCTTTATCGCCATTATATGGCGGACGATTCTGCACAAATGCCGACTGAATCATGCTGAAAGCCAGCAGCAGCGGAAGGATCAGGAAAAGCAGTTTCAGGCGGGGATTGAAAAGCCCCAGAAAACGATCGAAAGCCAGCATGGCCATCAATACACAAGCCGGCATTATGGCCGCCATAACCCGGATAAGTCCAAAAGAAGCACTCTTGCCCATATACCAGACAAGGCTGTGCCCAACCAGGTATATGTAGAAGGAACCGAATATGAAAAACAACCAGACATAAAACGTCTTGTCTGCTTTTTCTTTTTTACCAAGTACCCGTATGAAGCGGTAGAGAAATACGAAGCTCCCTGCGATCCAGAGGGCATAGAGGGCATTGCCCCAGATCTGCCTCGATTTTTTCACGTAATGAAACAAGTCTCCGCTGCCGTAAATGGCACTGGCATCGGTGTAAGGATGCATGTTCCAAACCCAGAAGAAATCATCATAAACCGGCCATCCGGCCAGGCTGTATAGAAGTGTCCCTGTTGCCAGAAAAGGAATGGCCTTCCACTGCTGCAGCATGATAAACCCGATCAGCCAGGCGACAATAATTCCGTTTCCCTCACTCCTGGCAAAAGGAAGAAAGGAGATCACCACTGCTGCCCAAACCCATTTGTGCCGCGATGCCAAAAGCAGGCCCCAGGCAAGCAGGAAGGAAAACAATATTTCGGTTATGGATGAGGTAACAGAATAAAAGTAGATAGTGGAAAACAAGAGAAGAACCGGTGCCAGCCAGGCTTTGGTCAACCCGAGGTTTTCCGCTGTTTTCCATAACATGCCTGCGCAAAGAATAGCGAGCAGGATATTGAAGAAGACCGAACCGTAAAAACCGAACTGCGCAAAAGGGAAACTCAGGGTAATGTACAATGGCTTACCCCAGTGATCGAGCAGGTTTGCCGGGTGTTCCGGGGCATACCTTGCAATCAGGTGGTGCATGACGCCGTCTTCTCCACCCGCAAACTGCGTGGACTTCAATGCGATTCCCGCAAACATCCCGAAGGGAAGTAACAGCAAAAGCCAGCGCAGCTTTTTCATGCCTTCTGCAATTCCTCCCAAAATTCCACGGCTCGTCGGGTATGCGGAATCACGATGGTGCCGCCCACAATATTCGCCACGGCAAATACTTCAAACATCTCTTCCGTACTGATGCCCAACTCGTAACATTTACCCAAATGATACTTCACACAATCGTCGCAACGCAGCACCATGGAGGCCACCAGACCGAGCATTTCCTTGGTCCGCGTGGGCAGGGCTCCTTCTTCGTAAGTTCGGGTATCGAGGTTGAACAACCGCTTCAACACCAGGTTGTCCGCATCCAGAATCTTGTCGTTCATGCGGGCACGGTATTCATTAAAAGCGGTAACAGGGTTCGTATCCATAATTAAGCCGGGAATATCCGCTTTTTTGCTCAGAGGCTCAATTCCTTTTCTGGGTCCCAGAATTTTTTTTCGAAGTCGGATACCTGGTCGTTCTCCACCGTGTGCCCCTCCATTTCCAACAATTCCTGCATCCTGCCGGGGTGTGCGAAATGATGTTTCCCGCTTAGGAAACCGTTTCGGTTGAGCACGCGATGAGCGGGAATTCCGGGAACGGCGTGAGAAGCATTCATGGCCCAGCCCACCATCCTGGCAGAACGCCCGGTTCCCAGGTAACGGGCAATAGCGCCATACGAGGTTAGTCGTCCGTGAGGGATCAGCTTTACCACTTCATGAACCATTTCAAAAAATCCGTCTTCTTTTTTCATGGATGGATTTTCAAAATAAGGAATCGGGAAACAACTTTGCAGCATGTTGCACTCCTGCCGGATTAAATTTGGTTCCATCACCCATCTCACTGACGCGCGTTATGCTGCTGCTGCTTATGCCGATTGGGTCGGGTTTTGTTTTATCCCCGGGCATCCCCGCTATATAGAGCCGGTTAAAGCAAAGGAGATCATCGAATGGCTCTCCGGTCCGGTGATGGTTGCTGAGGTAGGAAACATGCTTCCGGAAGAATTCCGTGAAGCACTGGAAGTGCTCCTGGTGGATACGGTGCAGGTGAATGACGAAAGCGTTGCTTTGGCCTGGAAAGAAGCTGGCTTCCAGGTAATCTGGGAAGGAAACACCCCCCCTGACGAAAACATGCAGTGCCTGTGCCGGGCAGGAGAATCCCTGCACCCGGAAAGGGAAATCGTTGACCTCTCGGGACTAAGCCTTGATGAGGTCAGGAAAAACTGGCTCAATCCCCCTCCTTTTGCCATACAAGTGAGCGGCGATGACGAAAGCGCTCCGGGCATGCGTGATTTTTCTTCCGTAGACGAACTCCTGGAACTCTTCGAACTCTGAGTTTTTGTAGCGGAAAAAATTAATTTCGCATCGCGATGAGCACGGAAAATGTATTGATCATCGGTTCCGCAGGACAGCTGGGAACCGAACTGGCGGAAAACCTTCGCCAAATTTACGGAAGCGACCATGTCATAGCCACGGATGTCAAGCCCATTAGCGGCGTATTGGCTGAGTCCGGGCCCACTGAGGTGCTGGATATTCTGGACAAACAACGCTTTTCCGAAATCCTGGATCAATACAAACCCTCCCAAATTTATCACCTGGCGGCACTGCTTTCTGCAACCGCGGAAAAAAACCCGAAACTCGGCTGGACCCTGAACATGGACGGGCTGTTTCACGTGCTTGATGCCGCAAAGGAAAGGGGCATTGCTAAGGTTTATTGGCCCAGCAGTATTGCGGTTTTCGGGCCGAATACCCCCAGAGTACAAACCCCGCAGCACTGCGTTATGGATCCCAATACCATTTACGGGATCAGCAAATTGGCGGGCGAACGCTATTGCGAATACTATTTTGAAAAGTACGGGGTGGATGTACGGAGTATCCGTTATCCCGGTTTGATCGGGTATAAATCGGCACCGGGAGGAGGAACGACGGATTATGCCGTTGACATCTATCACCAAGCTATTCTTAACGGGCAATATGAGTGCTTCCTAAGCGAAGAAACCGAACTGCCTATGTTGTACATGCCCGATGCGTTGCGCGCAACGCTTAGCCTTATGGAGGCTCCGGCAGAAAATATCCGTATCCGCAGCAGCTACAATGTGGCGGGTATCAGCTTTACCCCGGAACAGATTGCGGCGTCAATCCGCAGAGAGATCCCTGATTTCAGTATCAGTTATGCTCCGGATTACCGGCAGAAGATCGCCGACTCATGGCCCAAAAGCATCGATGACGGTGTGGCCCGTATGGATTGGGGATGGAAACCCGAATACGACCTTCAGGCCATGACACGGGATATGATCAATAACCTGCGGACTCAGTACAGCAAACAGGGTTAATCCACCCGGAAACTTTCCTCAAACGGGAAGTATTCTTTTTCGCCTTTTTCATTGATCATAATCAGCACCCCGGAAATGCTGTATTGTCCTTTTTCCAGTGAAAGCAGAATAAAACGCTGGGTGTAACGGTCAATATCGATCTCTTCCAGCGCTATTTCGTTGCCATTCAACAGGGCTTTGTCGATTCGGATCTCCACGAGTTCCGGTTTCCTGGATTTGAAGGCGATATCAAAGATGGCATTCTTGCCTTTCTGAACCTGATAGAACTGGGAGGAATAGATAACAGGGCGTAGGCTGCTGCTGGCATCCAGCGATTTCACCTCATGCAGGCTTAGGCATTTTTCCGTGATGATGAGGCTCAGCACCAGGAAATTATTTCGCTTCCAACTTCTGAGCAGATCGGTTCTTTCGCTGTGTATCGGTTCAGGTTTCCACTCCACAAAAAGCGTGGAATACTGTTTCATGGAGTCATTGAAGCGGTTTGTAAGCGAACGAAGCAGGGCAGCGCTTTGTTCTGCCGTCTGGTAATCCTCCAGTTCCCTTTCGGTTTCGAGCAACCATTGCTCCGATTGTTCAAAGAGGGTTTTGGCCGGGGAGGTATTATCTCCGGCTAATTCGAGGATCAACTGTTTCCGGAGCAGGTTAACCTGTTTTTCAAGCAGTTCGTTATTCTCATCCAGGCGTTTGGCCACCAGTTCTTCATCCACACCCTGATGACAGGCAACCGCAAACGTTATTATCAGAAACAGAAAAACCCGCATTACCCCTATAACGACTATCTCTTACAAGTTAATACAAAACCTGATTACTTACCCTTAGTCGGCGGTAGTAAATAGCAATTCCCCCGATTAGCATACCGTATCCGGCAAGGAACCATCCCCAGGGATATTGCTCCGGAACAAAGTGTGCAAGTGCGCTGATGGCATTTTCTTCCGGGATCTCCCATCCGGCCTTTCTGCCTATCTCAATACTATCCATCATAAAGGTATACAAGAGCACGAAACAACCCAGCAGCATACTGATCCCTTCTTCCAGGCGGATTCGGATTGCATGTGCCTTCTGTTCAAAACGATTCATTATGGCCGCCAGCAGAATAAAGGCCAGGGAAATCAGGCAGGGAGCCAGCACCGGACCAAACCAGGGCAGGGGAATCAGGAACAGCACATCCCAGTTTAGCAATCCGGAAGGCCACTGCATAAACAGGTAGAGAAAAACGTAGTAGAAAATATCCCAGATACCGAAGGCGGCCAGGAAATAACCGAAACGCATCCAGGGGCTTGAACCACACATCCAGCCAACCGCTATTAGCATTACCAGGGTTGCCAGCTCCCGGACAAGCTCCACTCCGAGGAGGTTGCCGGAAAAATCCTGCAAGGGGAATAATTCGCTCTGGTTTCCATAAAATAAGTTGCGGAGGTACACGACTACTGCCGCTTCCAGGGCGGCCATGGCAATGGCATAAACGCTCAGCCAGGTCCAGGTTTTAATTGAATTTTTCATCTTTTTCGTATGGATAATTTTGAGGGTGGGTATTGTCATGCGCTTTATACATGGAGTGATTTTCTGATTGCGTGCAGGTTCTTATCCAGGTCCGGAACAGGATCCCAGCGCTCAAGGGGTTTGGCTGAAGCGCCTCTTTCGTATGCCTGCCAGTAACTCAGCATGTGTTCAGGCATAAGAAGGCTACCGAAAATCATGACGGTGAGCACGGGCAGGCTGCGGTTTCCATTTGCCCATTCGAAATACTGCATGCTTACCTCGCCTTTCATATTCGCTCCGTAACCGAGTAACACATGCTTGATGTCGTGCCGCTCATATCCCGGAAGCAATGAGATGTTGTTTCGGTTGAGGAATTCAAGCACTTTCTTTCCGAGACTCCCGGCCGGTGCTTTCAGGAACAGATCCGGAGATATCCGTGTCTTTCCCCCCTTGTATAGGGTCATGCAGTAGGGGAAGAACACCTTCAGGGTAAGGAAATTATAGAGTCTTTCTCTCATGTCAAAGCGCTTTGTGTTTCAAAGTATATAGATAAAAAAAATCAGGGTTTCTGGTTAATCAACGTTTCCAGGGCACTGAGGTGTGCTTCAAAGGATTTACGTCCGAGTGCAGTAACCGTATAGGAAGTCACCGGTTTTTTACCCCGGAATTCTTTATGCACCTCCAGGTATTTCAGCTTTTCCAGGGCGCTGATATGGCTGGCGATATTTCCATCGCTCAAGCCCAGCATTTCTTTGAGCTCATTGAACTCAACCCGGTCATTTACCATCAATACCGACATAATTCCCAATCGCGCCCTGCTTTCAAAGGCCTTCTCCAGTCCCTCCAGTAAATGCTTCATCTTTCGTAGCGAAAATACATCACAGATCCGTAGGCCACATGAATTAACCCGAATCCGGTTGTCCAGAAAAGGAGGCCGAATTCCGCTTTGTACACGGAAAAAGCGCCCAGCAACAACATCATCATCCCCATAACCCGAAGCTCTTTGTAGGTATAGCGGCTCGCTCCGTATAGTCCGAGACCATAACACAACAGCGTGTATGCAAAAAAGCCTTGCATATTCTCCACCATCAATGAGTTCAGTATCAGACAGGCTCCGGCAAACATAGGCAGGCCAATGGCCATCAGAATATTGCGGGTGCTTTTGTCCCAAACTTTAAGTCCTTTTTTCATCGTTCTGCGTACGGTAAGGGCAGCGGAAACCAGCAGGCAGATCACGAGAAGAGAAAATGCTCCGATAAGGAAATCACCCCAGCTTTTTCCCCAGGGATTCCAGTTGTGCTGATCCGTGAAGGAAAACCCCAATTTCTGGGTGGCATATAGGGCAAAAGCAATCGCCAGAACCCCGATAAAGATTCCTGCCGATCCGGAAAGGGACAAGAAGCGGCTGCTTCTTTCCATCATTTCCCTTATTTCTTTCAGATCCTGATGAGCTTTGTTCATAAAAAGCACTTTGTATTACAAAGCTACGTGAATTTTACTGACATGCAAGTTCGGCTTGTTTATTTTTGTTCCATGCGACCCCTCCTCCGGTTCTTTTCCCAATTGCTTCTCGGCCAGCAACATGCGCGGCCAACGGACCTGAAGCAAAGCGAGCTGGCAGAGCAATGGCTGTCCATACAGATTGCCTGGAATAACCGCCACCACCGGGATTTCGGGTTGGAAAGAATCACGCGGCTTTTTCTGCTGCTTTCCCAATACCTCTTTCCGGGATTGTATCTGAAGCACTTGTTCGGGCGTTTTGGCACACTACAGAAGAAGCTGGCTGTTGAAGCCTATGTAATCTTCAAAACCCTGCTTCCTTTTACCGTATTGTATTGTGGGTGGTACGCCCATGGCCTTTTTGCCCGGGTATCCATGTACATGATCCTGGAAACGATCCTTTACCTGGCTACTCTTATCTTTTTTACGCATGATAGGCGGGCTCCGCAATCTTACAGGCGATCCCTGACTACACTTGTTTTTAATTACATTCAAATCGTATTGGATTATTCCGTGATCTACGCCGTGGCCGTTTCAGCGAATCCCAATTTTTTCAATGTCAGCAACGTCAGCCCCATGCAGATCATTTATTTCAGTTTTGTTACCACCACCACCGTGGGTTTCGGCGATCTGGTTCCGCTCACTTCCACAGGCCAGGTGCTGGTGATCAGCCAAATGTTTCTCTTCTTCCTTTTTGCTGCGTTGTTCTTCAACTTCTTCCTTTCTAAAGTGCGGGAACAGACTTTTTGATCCACTCAGGGTTCACCGGCTCAAACGGTTGTTTTGTCTTTTTCCAGTACCTTGTATTGCATATTACCTTTTTATAACTATATCTTTGTATTGTGAAGGTAGAAAACACCCAATCGCAAATGCGCAAAGGCGTGCTCGAGTACTGCATCCTGGGTTTGATAGCCCGGGAGGAGATCTACGCTTCCGACATCATCGAGAAGCTTAAAGAATCCAAACTGATTGTAGTGGAAGGCACCCTATACCCCTTGCTGACCCGGCTAAAAAATGCCGGGCTCCTTCAATATCGCTGGGAGGAAAGCACTCAGGGACCACCTAGAAAATATTACTCCATTACCGGGTTGGGTCAGAATTTCCTCAGCGAATTACATGACACCTGGAAAGAACTGAATCAGGCGGTTGAAAAGGCAACCGGCATAAAAAAGACATCATGAACCGCATTATCAGCATCAACATCAAAGGACTCATCTTTCAGATCGAGGAAGACGCATTTGACCAGCTTGATCAATACCTGAGAAGGCTAAAAAAGCATTTCAGCCAGGAAGACAGCCACAGCGAAATCCTGGATGATATCGAATCCCGTATCGCGGAAATGCTTTCACGGGAGCCCGGAGTGAACAATTCGGTGAGCCTGAAACGCGTGAATGAGATCATTGAACAAATGGGGGAGCCTGCCGAATTTGCTGAGGAAGAGGAAAAAGCCTCCGGTGAATCCTATCACTACTATTCCAGGGCCCGTAAGCTATACCGCGACGGCGAATCCAAAATGCTCGGGGGAGTCTGCAGTGGGCTTGGCGCCTACTTCGACCTGGATCCGCTTTGGATTCGAATCGCCTTTCTTTTCGCCTTTTTCACTTTCGGAACCGGGTTATTGCTTTACCTCATTCTCTGGGTGCTTCTTCCCGAAGCCCGCACCCCGAGTGAGCGACTTGAAATGCGCGGAGAGCCTATAAACGTAGACAATATTGAAAAATCAGTGAAGGCAGAATTCAACCGGATAAAAAAAAATTTCAATGAGACGGAGTGGAAAGAAAGAACGAGCCGGGCGGCCAACCAGGCCGGAGACGGTTTAAAGTCTGCTTTTAAAACACTTCTTTCAATCGCCCTTAAATTTATCGGAGCTGGTCTGGTATTCGGCAGCCTGGCGGTTCTTGTGGTTTGTGGGCTGATTTATTTCGGTTTTCTCACGGACCTTTTCCGCACCCCGTTCTATCCCTTTTTCAGCAACTTATTCGAGGACGCCCTGACCGGCGTACTTTTCCAGGTATTTCTTGTCCTATTATTCCTGTTGCCGGTCGTGGCGATCCTCTACTCCGGACTTAAGCTCCTCCTTGGCGCCTCGTTAAGCACTCCCTGGATAGGCAGGATCATTGGCGGGCTTTGGGGCCTCTCTCTCCTGGCTACCATCGGTCTTGTTTTTTACCTGAGCAATTCCTGGCGCGATCATGCCAGCCTTAGCGAAGATATTTCGCTTCAGACTTCGGATACTTTCCATATTCAATCCACCAATCAGGTTATCTTCAGCCAAAAATTCTATAACCTGGAATTTGGTCAAAGCCGGGGAATCAGGGGTATCTACGCTCTTGAAAATGATTCGCTGAAACGCCCCGTGAAACTCAATATTCACGTTATTTCCACGGGGGCTCCATCCATGAAAGCGACACGGCATTCCAATGGTGAGAGTTATGAGAAAGCGGCGAGCCTGGCTTCCAATATCCGGCATGAACTCGCTATCACCGAAAACACGCTTGTTTTTAATCCCTATTATGCCGTTCCCGAATCGGATGTATGGAAAAACCAACAGATGGAATATGACCTGTATCTCCCCATCGGCACTACCGTGGTGTTCGGAAATAACACCTCCACCTTTCTCAACAATGTGAGCACGGATCAATACATCCATACCTCCGAACTGGAGGGCAAATCATTTGTAGTCACGGAAAAGGGCCTGCATATCCGCGACACCGACTCCAAGCCTACCGCCTTTTCAGATGTGTACGATTTCTCACAATTCGAAGAGATCTCTCTCAACGGAATACCCGATGCCCTGTTATATGAGTCTGAAGAATTTACGGTTAGCAAAGCTTCCGACTGCAACTTCGAACCCCAGTTCAAACAAATTGGCAAGAAGCTGGTGATCAGTCTTCCCCCGAAATTTTTCGGGAGAGCTAAGGGGTTGATGAAAATTGGGCTGCCTAAACTCCGGCGCCTCGAGGTAAATGGTGGCAGCAATGTCTCCATCCAGTTCCGGAACCAGGATGAATGCAAAATTGAACTGAATGGCTCCGTACAATTGGAAGGTCTGTTCGACGGTAAAATGTTCTCCCTGGAAGCGAATGGTTTCAACGGCTGTCGACTAAACGGGTCTTGTGATAAACTTGAAGTAGACATCAGCGGAACCGGCAAATACCTGCTGGCCGGACTTAAATCACACCGTGCGGATGTGGAGGCAGATGGCGCTGCCACCGTCTCGCTGTATGTTAGCGAAAGCCTGAAAGTGGATGCCAACGGCGCTTCTGAAATCGGTTATACCGGCAACCCGGCTGAAACCGAAATCGAGGCGACAGGAAATTCAACGGTAAAACCGGAACTGCCTAAAAATTGATGCCGTAGCGGAATCCGGCCCCAAGGCCCGAAGACTTGGAGGGAACAATATATCCATCTATCCCATACAGCTGCAGATGGAACAAATGCCTCCCTCGCTGGTAGCCAATATCCTGAGTCCAGTTGAACCGTCCGTAACCCCCGAAGGAAAGGCGGGTAGTTGTATAGAACCGGCTCCAGAAAAACAGGTGTTCCACGGTAATTCTGGGAGTCATGACCTGATTGAAAACCTGATCGAAGCGGAATGTAAGCGCCTGACGTTTTCTGAACTTCATCGTATACTCGGCGTAGGCATAAGCTGGCAGAAACCGGGTCTTGGTAAAACCGGTGCTATCCGGCCGAAATAAGGCCGCCACACTGTCAAAGGCTTCCTTTCCGTTTCCTTCCAGATCATTCCAATCCGGAATATACCAACCGTCATAGGTGAAATTGGCCTTTTTCGAGTATTCGGAACCCTTCCACTGCACAAAGCCCAGGTTATGTATACCAACGGCGTAAGCTCCCTCGGGGCCCAGCAAGCCTTTATAATCTGCGCTGATCTGAGCACCCATGCCGTGGTAATCAGCCAATGTTTGTTCAAGCGCCGGAGTAAGGCGTGCATTCATATCGATGGCCCAGTTTGTAGACGTTCCATACTCTTCCGTATATACCGACAACTGGTTGGCCTTCAAGTCGATCAGGCGGATTCCCCGGGTAACCCCGAGAGAAACACTGAGGTTGGATCGGTTGGGAAAATATTTGATCAACCCGAAATCCAGATAATCATACCTGGACCTTTGAAAAGACAGGCCATCGGCATTGGCCGTATCGCCCTGAAACTCATAATTCCCTAAGCCAATCAGGCGGAAAAAATCATCCGAATAACTGACCCCTCCCTGGTCACGAAATCCATAACGGACAAACCAGTACAGGCTGTCCTTTTTAAGAAAGCCCTTGTCAAAGTTGTAGTAGCTTACACTAAAGGAGTTGTCGATACCGAACAGGTTCTTTGCCCTAGCCCGGTCGGCATTCTGCCGGATCAGGTCATTATCCAGGTACTGCTTGGTACTTACCTTCCAAAGGAAGACGTTGTTGGCAAATGTGGCATCCACGTGGTAATCCGCTTCCACCTGCAGAAAAGAAGAGGGTTTGGCACTCCGGAATGGGTGATTGTAAAAATGACTGAATCGGTTCCACAAAGTATCAGACTGTGCCCCGAGACTTATCGGCAGGGCAAGCAGCATCAGCGTTTTAATAGTTTTGGTCATATAGGAAGTCGCCGGTCAGACTGACATTAAAGGTATAACTGCTATAAATTTTCCAGTAATTACTTGTTTGAGGTGGGGTATTGATCACTGCTTTCACCAGAATTTTCCGGGTAGCGCGTAGCTTTTTCATTTTTTCCTGATCGGCTTTGGCTACTACTACCGTGCGAAGCGGAGCGGTGATTTTATTGTTTGCATCGGCACTGGCTGCGGCAATTATGTTTCTGGGTGCAGCCACCAGCGAATCGGTGATCATCCCGTTTCCATCCAACAGGTAAAGTTGCAGTTCCACTTCAAAAGGGAACCCGTTATCGGCCACCACATTCAGTGCTCCTTCCAGTATGTTCTGCGAATTGTTCAGAGCGAAGAAGTCGAAGTCTATGGTATCCGAAAGGGTGATGTTATCTGCCTTAAGACTCATGGGCATATCCACGTTAAGTGTTGCCACCAGGTTTGATTCTCCGGTCACAAAGTCTTTGTAGTTGTTCACGTTCCCATTCGGGTTGGTTTGGATCGTAACATCATAATCGAGCTTATCCGGGAGATGCTCAATAAATGCCTTGATATTGGAGTTTGACTTATTCAATGGGATGGAATAATGGCTTGGGGTAAGCGGCGGATAAGTCGCCGGTGGCAGCACATGCGGTCCCGCCACTCCTGAGCCGGTCAGAGCCACGATAGTATTCTTGCGGGTATTGCGACTGGTCAGCTGATTGATCACCGCCTGCGCAGATGCTCCCATTCCGTTTTCTATATCGATGGAAAAATTAAGGTCTTCAAAGTCGATCTTTCCCTCCATGCCACTCAGAAAATCAAATTCCTCTGTTTCGGGACCAACCTGAATTGTTTCCTGTCCGAAATATCCTTCGGCATATTCCGGTTCGAGGTCCAGCAAACCCAGGTACATGAAGATGCTGTCGTCCAGGGAGATATTCCTTTCTATACCACTGGAATCGATACTTACATCCAGCACACTGTAAAAGGAGTTAACGGTGTCCTTGATAAAAGGATCCTTGCCCCTGAGGTCGATTTCATACCCGGAGATATCGTAATTGGTGATATACGTGGAAGAGGCTCCCGACGGAGCCGGTGGCACCGTAAAGGTTTGGTAGAAGGGCACACCGTTTTTCGTAGCATACGGGATCTGGTACACTACATTCATTTCTTCCTCGATAGTACTTACCACCCGGAAACTCACGCGACCTGTTCTCACACGAAGCTTTTTCACCTCGGCGGATCCGAAATTATAGACGACAGTCTGTTCTTCGCTGAGCACACTCTGTGCGGGAAAACGGGCAATCGCTGATTGCGGTTTCATATCTCTGACCTGCAGACGGATAATGGTAAGTGCATCTTTATCGATGAGTACCGGCCCGGACGAGGCTGCCGTTTCTATCAGAATGGGGGTTGCCTGCATTTGGGCATAGAGTTTTTTACCTGCCAGATCAATCACCTTGGTTTGAGTCGATCCGGGCGTAATATTACTGAAGGTGTCGGTTTGTATGACACTGCCGTCAACAACATTGCTCAGCTGAAAAATGAGGGTAGAGATCTCTACCGGATAGCCATTGGTGATACTGATCTCCATGGTTCCGGAATTGAAGGTGGCTTCCTTGAAAAAGGAAGAGGCATCAATAGGTATGGACGGGAGGGTCGAAATGCTTTGTGCCGGTATTGGCCACGACTGGCCATCAAGAATGGCTGCCTGGGGAAAGATCATCACCAGGGGTACCGGCTGGACCATGTCCTGATCTGCGAGTTTCAATGTTTTCAGTGAAACGGTATTCACCCGTTCCGAGTCGGGAATCTCAAAGAGATCATTGATCCCAGATCGATACAATTCGTATTCGCTTACCAGGCGTAATGAGCCGTCGGGATCAGGCACGAGTGTACTGTCATCCAACAGATCGTCCAGTCCAAGCGAGGTATGGATCAGCGGGGTCAGTATCCGGGTATTGAACCTGGAAAACTTCTGTTCCTTTTTACAGGCAAACAGCAGGGCCAGACCCAGTAAAGAAAAGAGTAGCGTTTTTTTCATGTCGCCGGTTTGGAAAATGTAAAAA
Source organism: Bacteroidia bacterium (assembly GCA_964215915.1). Lineage (GTDB taxonomy): Bacteria > Bacteroidota > Bacteroidia > UBA8524 > UBA8524 > UBA8524. The sequence continues at coordinate 64,769 of CAXPEB010000046.1, read as the reverse complement.
TAAGACGCCCCTTCCAAAAGATAGGCTGCAACCTAAATTTTCTTTCTTCAAACAGAAAAGGCTTTAAGTCCTGAAGCTTAATGACCGCAAATAGTTGCTTTATAAAAAAAGGGACACCGGATATTGGCGTCCCTTTCTTCTTAAATATTGAAGTCCTGCTTATTTCGCGGCAGCGTAACGGCGACTAACTTCTTCCCAATTAATTACATTGAAGAAGGCTCCGATGTAATCCGGACGACGGTTCTGGTAGTTCAGGTAATAGGCGTGTTCCCAAACATCCAGCCCAAGGATAGGGGTACCGCTGCAATCGCTAACGACATCCATAAGCGGATTATCCTGGTTAGGGGTTGAACACACTTTCAGTTTTCCGTTTTCCACGCACAACCATGCCCAACCGGAACCAAAGCGGGTTGCGGCGGCTTTGCTGAAAGTATCTTTGAATGCGTCGAAACCTCCGAGGTCGTTGTTGATTGCCTCGGCAAGTTCGCCTGTGGGCTGGCCACCTCCGTTGGGAGACATTACGCTCCAGAACAGGGAGTGGTTCCAGTGTCCTCCACCGTTGTTCCGAACGGCAGTGGAATACTTGGAAACATTTGTGAGCAGTTCTTCGAGAGATTTCCCTGCCGCATCGGTTCCTTCCACGGCAGCATTCAGGTTATTCACGTAGCCAGCATGGTGCTTTCCATGGTGAATTTCCATGGTGCGTGAATCAATATGGGGTTCAAGTGCGTTGCTTGCATAAGGCAAGCTCGGTAGTTCAAATGACATAGATTTAAGCGTTTATAGTTGTTAATTGTTGATGTGTTTGCATCGGTAATTTTCCCGTTGAGGAGTTCAAAATTAGGGTTTTTAAGCCATGGATAAAATCTCCTACCTTTGAAACCTTCAAATCCCGTTATTGTTTGATTTCATGGAGATTCTATCAGACGTAAAACCAGACGATTTTCCCTTCGACTGGTATGCCATTGCCAACGAGAAACATTTCTGGTTCAAAAGCAGGATCGATGCTTTTCTTCGTTTCGCTCCACGCTACGTGAATTTAAGCGAGCCGCTCAATGTGATGGAAATCGGTTGTGGCAACGGGCTGGTGCGCAAACAGCTTGAGAACAAAAGTGAATGGATCATCGATGGTTCAGACATTAACGAAAATGCCCTCAAACTGAACGAAGGGCTTCGGGGCAACACCTATCTGTACAATATTCATGAGCATTACAGCCAGTTTGAAAACGCGTATGATGCCGTGATTCTCTTCGATGTGCTGGAACATATTCCGGACACCCGTGAATTTTTGCAATCGGTGTTGTTTCACCTGAAACCTGGCGGAATACTCTTTATCAATGTTCCGGCACTCAATCAATACAAAAGCGATTACGACGAAGTGGTGGGCCATATACGCCGCTACGACAAAAAGATGATGGAACAGGAGTTCGAAGGATTGAATGCCACCGTTCTCGGACACCGGTACTGGGCACTTAGCTTGTTACCTGCCCTGATCATGCGGAAAAGAGTGGTGCGTAACAAAGGGAACATCAAGGACGTGGTGGAAAAAGGCCTTCAACCGCCCAACGCTTTGATCAATCGGCTTTTCTATACCTTGCTTAAAGCAGAGAACAGTTTATTTTCGAATCCGGCTACCGGAGCATCCTTAATGACTGCAATCCGAAAAGAGGCATGAGCAAAAAGCAAAAAGCATCCCCCGCTGAAGTTTCGCCCGGGGTAAAAAATCAGAACCAACTGGCACTGGCCCTGAGCGGACTGGCTGCTGTTGCCTACTACCTATACTCGTTCAAATCAACAGGGTATTACCAGCATGATGAGATCGCCCACCTGATGAACATGTATGAGTTCTGGGACAAGCCGTCTGCAATTCTGGGTAACTGGCCCAAAACCGGTTACAAGCTTGTTTATGCGGTTCCTGCCCTGCTGGGGTCAAAATTTCTGGTGATCCTGAATTGCCTTTTTGCAGGCCTCAGCGCCTATCTCGCATTCAAGGTTACCGAGTTCTTTGACAAACGTTATGCCTTGCTGGCCCTGGTATTGATGGCCACCCAACCGATGTGGATTGAACTCTCCTTCCGCAACTATGCCGACAGTTTTTCTGGGTTGGTGCTGATCGCAGGAATTTACTTCCACTACCGGAAAAACTACCTGCTCGCCGGCCTCCTCTTGTCTTTCAGTACACTCGTACGCCAGGAGTTCTTCCTTATTGCGGTACCATACGGGCTCTACCTGCTTACCCGCAAGCAGTGGCTCTCTGCCGTATTGATGGGCACTTTCCCGGTATTGTATGACCTATGGGGTGCCGCCGTTACCGGCGATCCGCTCTATCTGTTCACTTCGTCAAAAGCCACCAGTGATCTTTACAGTGAGCAATTTAGCCGCCATGGGTTTTTCCATTTCTGGAGAATGTCAATGATCGTATGGAGTTCCGCTACCGTCGTATTGGCGGTCCTTTTTTCCAGTGAGACTATACTGGCTACGGTTCGAAAGAAACTCAAAAATACCTTTTCTCAAAACCCCTGGTTCCTGCTTTTCCCCGCGCTGGTTTACCTGCTTATCCATAGCCTGTTCAACTGGGATGCTCTGGCTCTTGGAGCTTCTCCTAATCTGCGTTACATGAACGGGATTGGGCCCGTATTGGCGGTTATGGGAGCTGTGGGCTTAAGCGCCTGGGAAAAATCCAGGGAAGACAAGAATATTCACCTGATCGTTTTGGCCATCGCAATGGTCTTTTATGCGCTTTACGCTTCTTATGAACACAATGGCGTGGTGCTGACCGAAGAAGAGGATTATTCCCTTTTGACCCTTGGTGTGATTGGGGTGTTGCTGTTGTTACCCAAACTTAAACCCAATCAGGCTGTATTGGCTTTTTCGGTTCTTGCCCTGATTTCAGGAACCCTTCCTCTTCAGGCAAAAAAACCCAGCACGGAAGATGAGGCCATTGATAAGCTGGCCAAATGGCTGGCGAAGAAGGACCTGGAGGGAAAAATTCTGTTCACCAACCATTCGGTGGTGCCTTACTATTATGACAAACAGACCGGGCATATTCCGGAAAACTTGCAGAGTCTTGACAGCTCGGCGATAGCCAATGCTCCGGTGGGTTCCCTGGTGATCATCGAAAGCCACTATTCTCTCCGGAAAGACTTTCCTGCTCCGGCAAACAGCATCCGTGATCAATATCTTCAGGACCATGATTTCCAAAAGGCATTGAATAATTTTGTGAGCCTTAACCAGGGAAATTACGAAGCTGCCAACCAGTTTGTGGCTAAGGATCAGCGTTTCGGCGCTATTGTATTTGAACGTATCAAATAACTATCCGTGAATTACCCAGCATTTAAGTTATCCGTAATCGTCCCGTGTTATAACGAGGAAGCCGTCATCCGGCTCACTTACGAACGCCTGATCACGGTACTCGAATCCAATTCCTACGATTACGAGGTGCTTTTCGTAAATGACGGAAGCCGGGATAAAACGGCGGAGATTCTTCAGGAATTTGCTGAGGACAATGAACGCATTACCCTGCTCTCCTTCAGCCGGAATTTCGGCCACCAACCAGCTGTTTCCGCCGGCCTTCATGAATGCCAGGGCGACCTTGCGATTATTATTGATGCGGACCTTCAGGATCCTCCGGAGCTTTTCCCCGATATCATCAAAACCTACTTTGAAAACCGCTGCAACGTGGTGTACTGTGTACGTCGCAACCGCGAAGGCGTGGGATTTTTCAAAAAACTGGGTTATCATTATTTCTACCGTCTGGTCAATTCCCTTTCTGACGTTGAGCTTCCTCTGGATTCCGGCGACTTCCGGTTAATCGATCGGGAGGTGATTGATGCCTACAAATCGTTCGGAGAAAAGAACAAGTATGTTCGAGGCATCATCGCATGGATGGGGTTCAGCCAGGTACCCTTCTACTACAACAGGCCGGGAAGGGCTGACGGAGACACCAAATACGGCATCAAGAAACTTCTGGGGCTTGCAAGCACCGGGATGTTCTACTTCTCCAAAAAACCCCTGAAACTCGCGCTTACCCTTGGCATATTAGCCCTATTCGTAGGGTTAATTCTTGCTGTGAAAGTGTTTTATGAAAAGTTCTCCGGCAGCCTGGAAGAAGTTCCGGGTTGGGCTTCCACCATCCTCACCATCATCTTGTTCGGCGGGGTACAACTTGTCACCATAGGGGTGCTGGGCGAATACCTGGGTAATATTTTTGATGAAGTCAGGAACCGCCCGGAGTATATTATCCGAAAGAAAAAGAATCCAAACCGGTAGGGATCTGCCTTAGCGTCTTCCCTTACCACGACCTCCCGACCTTCTTCGTCCGCCTCCGCCGCCACGGTTTCCTCCTCCTCCCCCTTTACCCGGGTTGTATTCCGGGCTCTCCCCGATGGAGGCCGGTACCGAAAATTTCGGAACTTCTTTTTCCATCAGCCGTTCAATACGGCCAAACTTAAAACCATCTGTGTTGGAGATGAATGTGATGGCTATTCCGTTTTTTTCTGCCCGGGCTGTTCTGCCTATCCGGTGAATATAATCTTCGGGGTCAGGCGGAACATCGTAGTTCACCACCAGTTCGATTCCTTCAACATCAATTCCACGTGAAATAATATCCGTCCCAATCAGAAAAGGAAGCTGTTTATTCCGGAAGGCCAGCATGATTTCATCGCGTTCCGCCTGCTCCAGGTCGGAGTGAATGGCCCGGGTATTAAAGCCGTCTTTCTTCATTTCTTTCTCAAGAGATTTGGCTTTCTCTTTGGTTGAAGTGAATATTATGGCGCTTTGAAAATCAGACGTTTTCAGCAACTTGGATAACAGCGGTGTTTTTTGCGCATCATAGGCCATGTAAGCGTGCTGAACAATGCCGGAAGCCGGTTTGGAAATTGCGATGTTCACTTGCTCCGGGTCTTTAAGAATTCGGTGGGCCAGCTCCCGGATACGGGGTGGCATGGTTGCGGAAAAAAGAAGCGTTTGCCGTTGTTCCGGCATTTTCTGTATGATACGGAGAATGTCTTCGTAGAAGCCCATATCCAGCATCCGGTCTGCCTCATCCAGAATCAAAAACTCAAGTTGGGAAAGGTCAGCATTACCGGTAACCAGGTGAGAAATAAGCCTTCCGGGTGTAGCAATTACAATATCCGCTCCCGACTCAAATGCTTTTCGTTGCTGTTCAAAGGTGATGGCATCCCCTCCTCCGTATACCGGTATGGAACTGAGGGAAAGGAAATAGGAAAAACCTTCCAGTTGCTTATCGATCTGCTGAACCAGTTCACGAGTGGGCGCAATGACGATGGCACGTACTTTCTCGCTCTCCTTTTCCTTTAACCTGCTCAATATGGGAAGCAGGTAGGCCGCTGTTTTACCGGTGCCCGTTTGTGCGCAGGCAATCAGATCACGACCCTCCGTAATGATGGGAATGGCTTGTTCCTGTATGGGTGTGGCTTTTTCAAAGCCCATGGCATCGAGCCCTTCCATAAGATCAGGATGTAAGTTGAATTCGGAAAAATTCACGTGTTGTTTCTTTAGTATACTGTCAAAAGGTCTGTTCCGGTTTTCACGTCAGATCCTTTTCTGTTTAAAAAACTGCTTCAGCAATGATTCGGATTCATCTGCCAGAATCCCCGTTACCAGCTTGGTCTTGGGATGCAAGATACTGGTATTCATCTGCGAATATCCTCTTTTTTCATCCCTGGCCCCAAACACCACTTTGCTGACTTGTGACCAGAATAAGGCTCCTCCACACATGACGCAGGGTTCCAGGGTAACATAGAGGGTACACTCTTTGAGGTATTTGGAGTTCAATGCGGAAAAGGCTGCGGTTAATGCCAGCATTTCCGCATGGGCCGTTACGTCACCCAGGCGTTCGGTCTGATTATACCCTTTTCCGATGATACGATTTTCGCAGACCACGATTGCCCCTACCGGGATCTCATCCTCTTCAAAAGCCTGCCGGGCAAGCTTTAGGGCCTGCATCATGAAATACTCATCATTTAACAATTCCGGCATTCGGCAAAACTATTTGAAAAAGAACTAAGTTTATCACTTGTATGCTCAACATTGGCATTGTTTGTTACCCTACTTTTGGCGGAAGCGGTGTTGTCGCTACCGAGCTGGGAAAAGCCCTGGCAGAAAAAGGACATAAAATTCACTTCATTTCGTATTCGCAGCCGGCACGACTGGATTTCTTCTCTGAAAACCTGTTCTACCATGAGGTATCCGTCAGCAAATACCCTTTGTTTGAATACCCTCCCTATGAAACCGCTCTTGCCAGCAAACTCGTTGATATTGCCCTATTCGCAGACCTGGATATTCTTCATGTGCACTATGCCATTCCGCACGCCTCCGCCGCGATCATGGCCAAACAGATTCTGGCCACCCGTGGAAAAAGCATCGCTGTTGTAACGACCTTACACGGCACGGACATTACCCTGGTAGGTAAGGACGCCACGTACGAGCCTGTCGTTTCTTATTCTATCAACCAGTCGGATGCAGTCACTTCGGTTTCGGAAAGCCTGAAGAACCAGACTTACGAGTTTTTTCATATTGACCGGGACATTCAGGTGATTCCCAACTTTATTGATTTTCAGCGTTTCAGCAAAAAACCGAAAGAGCATTTCAAAAAGGCTATTGCGCCCTTCGGGGAACGTATCCTGGTGCACACCTCCAACTTTCGAAAGGTTAAACGGGTGGAGGATGTTATTGCCGTATTTGCCCGTGTTCAGAAAAAACTTCCCTCAAAACTTTTGCTGATCGGAGATGGCCCGGAACGTATCAACGTAGAAAAACTGTGCAGGGAGCTTGATATCTGCGAACGGGTTACTTTCCTGGGCAAACAGGAAATGGTTGAAGAGATCCTCTCTGTCGGGGATTTGTTCATCATGCCCTCCGAATCTGAGAGCTTCGGACTTGCGGCACTGGAAGCAATGGCCTGTCAGGTACCCGTAATTTCCACGAATTCAGGTGGAATTCCGGAACTAAATATTCATGGAGTTACCGGATTCAATTCGCCGGTTGGAGATGTGGACGATATGGCTACCAATGCTTTGCATATCCTTGAGAGCGATGAGGTACTGGCACAATTCAAAGCGAATGCTCTCAAACGGGCGCATGATTTCGAATTGAAAAAGTTGTTACCCCGCTATGAGGAGGTCTATTATTCCGTGCTGAAAGACGCCTCGGTTTAGGCCTTTCTTTTACCCGAAACCTTACGAAGCAGCTGAACTTCTTTATCTGTCAGTTGCCGTGTTTCACCACGCTTCAGTCCGTCTTTGGATAAGCCGGCGAACATAACCCGATCGAGTTTGTCCACCAGGTAACCCAGGCTATTGAACATCCGGTGAACGACCCGGTTTTTTCCGGAGTGGATTTCAATGCCTATTTCTTTCTGTGTTTCATCGACATAAGCCATGGCGTCAGGTTGTACGAAACCATCTTCGAGTTCCACACCGGCAAGGAGCTTTTCAAAATCTTCCCTTTTCATGGCCTTATCCAACGTGGCTTTATAAACCTTATGTACGCCAAACGAAGGATGAGTGAGCTTTTGCGCCAGGTCGCCATCATTTGTCAGTAACAACACTCCGGTTGTATTGCGGTCAAGGCGGCCCACCGGGAAAATGCGTTGTCGAACGGAATTATCTATAAGATCCATGACGGTTCTTCTTCCTTCCGGATCTTCGGCACTTGTGATACAGTCTTTGGGTTTGTTGATGAGCACGTATACCGGTTTTTCAGGAAGGATAAGTCTGCCTTTGAATCTCACCTCATCGCCGGGCTGTACTTTTGTTCCTAACTCTTTGGCTATCTGTCCGTTAATGGTTACTTGGCCATTTTCAATAAAGGCATCGGCATCCCTTCTGGAACAGAGCCCGGCATTTGCCAGGTATTTATTCAAGCGGGTTTCTTCTTTGATGGGGTTATACTCCCGCTCCCGCTCTTCGCGTCGTTCTTTGGGATTCCCCGGCCTCTCCGACCGCCAGTCGCCGATCAGTTCCCGGTCTTTATCCAGGTATTTTCGGGTACGGCTGCGTTTCTCCCGGTCCTTTCCATCCGGTTTCTCGGAATTCCATTTGTTTCCTCTGGCAGGACTTCTGTTAAAATCTCCTTTGCCACTACTCTTTTTAAAGTCCTTTTTCTTTCCCGACTTATCCCCGTATGTTCCCTTGGCTCCCGGGGTCCGCTTTCCTCTCCCGTTTCTGTTTGAACCGGAATTTCCGGGGCCATTTCCATTTCTACTTTTCACACTACAAAAGTACGACAAAGCAACGGTTCGTAAACCAGGTGTCCGGTATTCCCAAAAGCAGCCATAAGGTGCTACTTTTGCAGGATGCTTGAGTACGATAGCTTCCGTTTGGACAATGGTTTGCGGGTCATTCACCATTTTGACCCCCGAACACCGCTTGCCGTGGTAAATGTCCTTTATAATGTCGGGGCAAGGGATGAAGATCCTGAGTTAACGGGTATGGCCCATCTTTTCGAACACCTGATGTTCGGCGGTTCCAGGAACGCCCCCAGTTACGACGAACCTCTACAAAAGGCCTCCGGAGAAAACAATGCCTTTACGAGTAATGACCTAACTAACTATTATGTCACACTCCCGGCGGAAAATATCGAGACCGCTCTTTGGCTGGAATCTGACAGGATGTTTCAATTGGATATCAGTCAGCGGGCCCTTGATGTACAAAAGGGGGTGGTGATGGAAGAGTTCAAGCAGCGCTATCTGAACCAACCTTATGGGGATATTTGGTTGCATTTCCGTCCTCTTACCTACAAAAAACACCCTTACCAATGGGCCACAATTGGAAAGGAACTTTCTCATATTGAAAAGGTTACGATAGAAAACCTCCAGGATTTTTATTCCCGCTTTTACAATCCGTCAAATGCAATCCTTGTTATTGCGGGAAACATCGGATTGACAGAAACCCGGCAACTTGTTGAGAAGTGGTTTTCTGATATTCCCGGAGGAAAGCCAAACCCCAATTTGTATGTTCAGGAGGAGAAACAAGAAGAATCGCGTTATCTCCGTGTAGAAAAGGATGTTCCCTTAAATAGCCTCAGCTTCGGTTTTCACTGCGGACCCCGCCACGCCGAATCCTTCTATAGCCTGGATCTTTTAGGAGATATCCTGGGTGGATCCCTTTCATCAAGGTTACAACAGGAGCTTGTCCGGGAAAGAAAATTGTTTACGGATATCGGCGCATATTCCACAGAAAGCCTGGATAACGGCTTGTTTATTATTAGTGGCCGACTTTTCCCTGAGGTGTCTGAAAGCGAAGCCAATCAAGCGGTTTGGCAAATTCTTAATCGTTTGGCAAAGGAGCCAGTCTCAGAAAAGGAGTGGTCCAAAGTATTGAATAAAAAGTTGACTGTTCTGAAATTCAACGAAACGGAAGTATTGAATAAAGCCATGCACCTGGCTATGTACACCAATATGGGCGATACTTCCCTGATCAACAAAGAAGAGTCACTTTACAGGAATACCAGCCCTGAGAGCATTCAGGAACTGGCACAAAAAGTATTCACCGAAAACAACGCATCCATTTTGTATTATGGCAACTAGCTCTCCCGACAGAACCCAAGCCCCAATAACATACCTTCCCGGGAACTTACCGGCCCTTGACTTTATTCATTATCCGCTTCCAAACGGGGTTGAGGTCTATCAACTCAACACGGAAGAAGAGTTGATGCGCGTTGAGTTTTCCTTCCGGTGTGGCATATTGTCGGACAACATACCCGGAGTCAGCAAGGCACTCAGCCAGCTCCTGTTCAGTGGAAGTTCCAGGTATACGGCACATGAAATACAGGAGATTCTGGATTCTTTCGGGGCCTATACGGATATTGATCTGAAGTTTGAATACCTGCATGTTCAGGTATATGTTCTTCGTGATCATGCTGCGAACTTGCTGAAATTTCTTGCGGAGATCTGGTCAGACCTAAAAATACCCGAAAAGGAATTTGAGCTATACAAACAACGCAGCATAGAAGGTTTGAAAATAAACGAACAGAAAACCTCCTTCCTGGCCAAACGGGAATTTCTTTCCGGATTTTTTGGCGGGGGACACCCTTATGGAAAAACCTTATCCGATTCGGACTATTCCAATTTACTCCTTGAAGACGTTCAGCTTTTTGCGGATAAACACCTTCCCTCTTCTTTATTCCGAATCTTCTGCAATTGCCGTATAGATGCTGCAAAACTCACCGCCTTCGGAGAGATGGAACGAAGCGATATTGCACTACCAAAGATTCCTACAGGAAATGAAACCCCGGCTGGTATTCATGAAATTGAAAAGAAAGACGCAGTACAAGCCAGTATTTATCTTGGCTTTATAGCTCCCGACAGAAAAAGTGAAGACCACCCTGCCTTTTCTTTTTTAACCACCTTATTCGGAGGATATTTCGGATCAAGGCTTATGAAGAACATTCGTGAAGAGAAAGGATACACTTATGGAATCAGCGCAGCCATCAAACACTATCCGGACAGGAGTCTTCTCCTTATCAGAAGCGACGTAAAAAATGAGAACCGCCTCGACTGCCTGAAAGAAATAGAGGTAGAAATTGAGCGGTTGAGCAAAGCAAATGATATCAACGCGAATGAATTGACAACAGTGAAAAATTATCTACTGGGTTCCTTTCAAAGAAACTTTGACGGCAGCTTAGCTCTCTGCGACCGTTATCGCAACCTCCTTGATTCCGATTTAGGAGAGGACTATTACGAACTTTATACGGAGCGCATAAAAACACTGACACTCAAAGATCTTCTTGATACTGCCGAACGCTTCTATCAGAACTCCTTTTTGTATGGAGTGATCGCCGGTAACTCCCATTGATTATGGCTATTTTCTTTCATACGGAGACAAAGTTCCACGTGGAACATAAGCGTATTCTCAAAAACTGGATCAAACAGGTCGTTCTCCAACACCGTTTCAAGTTAGGAGATATTAATATCATCCTGGTAAACGACGAAAAACTCTACGAGCTAAATACCGAAGTATTAAACCACGATACTTACACCGATATCATCACTTTCAATTACAACGAGAAAAACATCCTAAGCGGTGATCTTTTTATAAGTATTGATCGCGTTCGTGAAAATGCCGGTAAATTTGCTGTTCCAGAAACGGAAGAATTCTACCGAGTGATTATTCATGGTGTACTTCACCTTCTCGGATTCGACGATAAAACCAAGCAAAAGAAAACAATCATGAGGCAAAAAGAGGATGAATCCCTCGGCATACTTCATGCAATGTTCCACGTGAAACATGATTAACCAAGAATACGATGTTATAGTAGTAGGTGGAGGCCATGCCGGTTGCGAAGCAGCTGCAGCTGCAGCCAATCTTGGTTCCTCTACCCTTCTAATTACTATGAATATGGGCACAATCGCCCAAATGTCATGCAATCCTGCTATGGGAGGAGTTGCTAAGGGTCAGATTGTCAGAGAAATTGATGCCATTGGTGGCTATTCCGGGATCATCACGGATAAGACCATGATACAATTCAGAATGCTAAATCGTTCCAAAGGACCCGCTATGTGGAGTCCTCGTGCTCAAAGTGATCGCTGGCGTTTTTCTGAAGAATGGCGACTTGCTCTTGAATCCATACCTAATCTGGATTTCTGGCAGGAAATGGTCAAAGAACTGATCGTGGAAAACAACCGGGTTACCGGAGTAAGAACGGGGATGGGCATTGAATTCAAAGCGAAATCTGTTGTTCTTACCAATGGAACCTTTCTCAATGGTGTCATTCATATTGGCCAGAAAAAATTCGGGGGAGGAAGAATGGGCGAATCGGCTTCTTTCGGAATAACAGAACAACTCGTTCAACTTGGTTTTGAAAGTGGCAGGATGAAAACCGGAACTCCTCCACGTGTTGATGGCCGAAGCCTGAATTGGGCAGCCATGGAAGAACAAAAGGGAGATGATGAACCTGGAAAATTCTCCTACTCCGAACAAACCAAACCCCTGGAAAAACAACGCAGCTGTTACATTACCTACACCAATAGCCAGGTTCATGAAACACTAAAAGAGGGCTTTGACGAATCCCCGATGTATACCGGTAGAATCCAGGGATTAGGACCTCGTTACTGCCCTTCCATAGAAGACAAAATAAACCGATTTGCGGAAAGAGAACGCCATCAGATTTTCGTTGAGCCTGAAGGCTGGAACACCGTTGAAGTCTATGTAAACGGATTTTCCACCTCACTTCCCGACCATATTCAACTAAAAGCACTGCGTCAGATTGCCGGATTTGAAAACGCCAAGATGTTCCGCCCTGGATACGCCATAGAATACGATTTCTTTCAGCCTACACAGCTTAAACCTACTTTAGAGACTCATCTCATTGATAATCTATACTTTGCAGGTCAAATAAACGGAACTACCGGGTATGAAGAAGCCGCTTCACAAGGTTTGATGGCCGGCATCAATGCGCATCTTAAAATCAATGAAAAAGAAGCATTTGTGCTCGATCGTTCAGAGGCTTATATCGGTGTTCTTATCGATGACCTAATCAATAAAGGAACCGATGAACCCTACCGCATGTTCACGTCCAGAGCGGAATACCGTATTCTTCTCCGCCAAGATAATGCGGATATTCGCTTAACGGAAAAAGCGTACAATATCGGTCTTGCATCCAAAGAAAGGTACGAACGCGTTAGGGAAAAAATTGCCAATAGCGAAGCCATCATTCGCTACTTTCATAAAACCAGCATCACTCCCCAGGAAGTGAATCCACGACTGGAAAGTATTGGTACCCCTGCCATCCCACAGAATTACAAACTGTTTCAGCTTATTAGTCGCCCTCAGGTACATATGCCGGATCTTACGGACTTGCCCAGTGTTAAGAATAACCTTGACACTTCTGACGAAGAAGCCGTTCTCCAGGCAGAAATTCTTATGAAATACGATGGCTATCTGGAAAAAGAAAAAGAAATGGCCGACAAAATGAAACGTTTGGAGCATATTCGGTTAATGCCCGAATTCAATTACCAGAAACTCCCCTCGCTTTCCAAAGAAGCAAGAGAAAAATTAAGCAAGCTAAAACCTGCAACACTAGGACAGGCCAGCAGAATCAGCGGTATTTCTCCTGCAGATATTTCCGTATTGCTCGTTCATTTCGGTAGATGAAATCCCTATATCCCTTTCTTCTCCTTTTATGTTCCTGTGCCGTTGTGGTTCACCCAACCGGTGGCGAACAGGATACAGAACCGCAAAAAGTGGTAGAAGTCTATCCCGATAGCAATGCCACTAATTTTAATGACAGGCATGTTCTCATCCGATTTGATGAATATTTCGAAATCAAAGACCAGAACGCCATCCTGATCAGCCCTCCCCTTGAAGAAAAACCCGATTTCGAAATCATCAAAAAAACACTCCGTATTCGATTTAACAGCCGGCTCCGTGATAGCACAACCTATACGATTCAACTGACTGAAGCCCTTCATGACCTCAATGAAAAAAATGTCTTACCCAATTATGAACTCAGCTTCAGTACAGGACCCGATATCGATACCCACTATATGGCCGGAAAAATCATTGATAACTACACCGGTCAGAATCAAAAAGGATTTACCATAGCACTCTTTCACCCCGACCTGGAAAACTATCCGGACAGTCAGATTTTTCCCCTTTACTTTTCCAAAAGTCTTGAAAACGGATCCTTCTCAATCCCTGCAATCAAGTATAAACCCTATACGGTATATGCCTTTGAAGATATCAATCATAACCTGAAAATTGATCCGGGTGAAAAGGTCGCATTCCTTGATTCTGCCGTATTTCCGAATGATTCCATTCTGCTAAAAAGCGGAACCTATAAGATCATGCCTAACCTTACTTCAGGCATCGTCAATCCTATTGATAACCAAAGTTTCAAGGTTTCCCTGATCCGACCGGAAAAAGGAAAGATCGAGATTAAAAGCCGAACTCCCGTATTTGACAAAACACAAAAGCTTTATATCTTCTTTACCCATCCGGATACGCTCACTGTTATAGATCTAATCAAGCAAAAAAGCGACAGTACAGCTGAATACCTCCTTTCCCTGGATGGTACCACAAGCGACACCTTCCAGGTTAATTACCCCAAATCCTCTCCCCACTATCATATACATGTTCTTAATCCCAATGATCTCCTTCCGGACAACCCCGTTTCTTTTATTAGTAACTATCCCATCCAACACCTTGTAACAGGCAGATTCTCCCTTTATGAAAACGACACCGTTCCGGTTAAGATCAATAAATTCAATTCCGATGAATTTTCATTCCAACTGATGTTCCACGGGAAACAGAATTCCTTTTACTCCCTGGTGCTTTCCGATTCGGCTATTGGCTTCTCCAATAATGACTATTATCCCCGAGACACTCTGCGTTTCAGTCTTAAAAACCCGGAACAATACGGTCACGCTATCATACACTTCCAAAATCCGGACAATGATTCTGTCCGGGTAGAATTGCTGGAACAGATTGACAAAGAACCCATATTCACTATAATCACACGTACCGACTCCGTTAATTTCAGAAACATTCCGGCCGGCCAGTACACCGTCCGCGTTGTTACTCTCGAAACAAACAATTCTCCCCGTTTCCTCATTCCCTTCCGCAAACAACTAAGTCCTGTCGTCGTTGCCCGACAACCCCTGATTATCCGAAGTGGCTGGACCATAGGCGATTTCAAAGTATCCGTGAATTAACACAGGGCTTCAAATTCTGTACACAATAGGTGGAAAACCTGGGCACATCTTTTCAGAACGAAAGTCATTGTGAATTGAGGTGAATAAACTGCCAGTTCTCCCCTGCTTCCTTAACACCTTTTCCTCTTCTTACTTTTCTACTTTAAGTGGTGAATTGCTAATCCACCAATCGTGAATAGCTATTCCTATTTCTTTGATTTTCAAATCCGAATCAAATTACACGCTTGTTAATAATTTCATAACAACTAAAAAAGCAAGCCCCACCCGATCCGGTTTATCTACAAACCCACAGCCCCTAAATACTACTATTCTAAATTTTTTAATCTTATTCTTTATTTGGTTTTGTGGCTTTCGCCACCTGCCCTTTCGGGCAATTTGGATTAGTTTTGTATCGATGGAAAAACGGATTTCGGAAATAAAGGACCTCCTGGAAACAAGCACGATTCGAAATGAATCGGATCTTGAAGAATTCCGGCTGCAGGTACTTTCAAAAAAGGGGCTTATCAACACGCTCTTCGAAGAATTCCGCTCCGTACCCCCAGACCAGAAAAAAATTTACGGGAGCAGGATCAATGTTCTCAAAAATGAAGCGGAGGCATTTTACAAACTCCAAAAAGACCTGATTTCCGCCCAAAATGAGGAAAAAGAATCCGCGGAAACGGATCCGTATCTTCCGCTGAACAATTTTCCTGCAGGATCCAGACATCCCATTCGTCTGGTTATGGAAGAAATGGAGGATATTTTCATCCGAGCCGGTTTTGTTCTGGAGGATGGTC
Source organism: Bacteroidia bacterium (assembly GCA_964215915.1). Taxonomy (GTDB): domain Bacteria; phylum Bacteroidota; class Bacteroidia; order UBA8524; family UBA8524; genus UBA8524. The sequence continues at coordinate 49,319 of CAXPEB010000046.1, read as the reverse complement.
CGGAAATAGAAGACGATTGGCACAATTTCTCCGCCCTGAATTTCCCGCCTAACCATCCTGCACGAGACATGCAGGATACCTTTTTCCTGGATAAGGACTTTGCGTTACGTACCCATACCTCGAGTGTTCAGGTGAGGGTTATGGAAAGGGGAGAACTCCCTATACGAATCATAGCACCAGGTAGGGTTTACAGGAACGAAGCGGTTTCAGCAAGATCCAACTCCTTTTTCCATCAGATAGAAGGCTTGTACATCGACAAAGGCGTGAGCATGGCAGATCTTAAGCAGGTTCTCCTTTATTTCGCCCGGGAATTTTTTGGTCAGGATGCAAAAATCAGATTACGTCCTTCCTATTTTCCATTCACCGAACCGAGTGCAGAGATGGATGTTAGCTGTTTCCTCTGTCATGGTGAGGGGTGCAATGTATGCAAGCATACCGGTTGGTTGGAAGTGATGGGTTGTGGAATGGTGGATCCTGTTGTTCTGGAATCCTGTGGTATTGATCCCAAAGTTTATTCCGGGTACGCATTCGGAATGGGTGTTGACCGTATTGCCATGCTCAAATACGGCATAAAGGATCTGCGTACCTTCTTTGAAAACGATGTCCGTTTTCTTTCTCAGTTTCGTTCCCAGGGTGGATAGAAACCAGTATTAGCGCGAGTTTTCCGCTAATAAATACCGATCATTCGGTATTTTATTCTTTTGCCTGTCATTTACTTTTACGGTATTATTGGAATTGAACCGGTAAACTGCTGAAAATGAAAAACAGGATACTTCTCTTTCTTCTCCTTTTGGGTTTTGCATCTGCTTACGCAGGTGGAAGCAAAAAGGCACTCATTATCGCAGTGGGTGATTATCCCACCGAATCCTACTGGGGCAAAATTTCCTCTCAAAAAGACGTGCCGCTTATTGTCAGAGCCCTGGATCATCATGGTTTTACCTCAGACAATATTCTAATTCTCAGAGATACTCAGGCTACCAAAGCAGCAATTAAAGCTGCCTTCCATAAGATCACCAGAGAAGCGGAACCCGATGACATCTTTGTGATCCATTACAGTGGTCACGGACAACAAGTTTGGGACAAAAACGGAGACGAACTGGATGGAAAAGATGAGGCACTTGTTCCTATTGATGCTAAAGCCCGGTTTATTCCGGGAGAATACGAAGGTGAAAACCATCTTACGGATGATGAATTGGAAATTCTTGTAGGAGAACTTCGTATGCAACTGGGCAAAAACGGAAGCCTTACTTTGATCTTTGATGCCTGTCATTCGGGTACGGCTACCCGTGGACCGGAAGAAGGTGTTGCACCTGCCAGGGGTACTAAAATTTTTATGGGCCCGGATAACTGGAAAGGAAAAGCCGGCCGGGACGAAGGCACCCTCAAATTTAAGACAAACTCCAGGGGAAGTGAAGAACCCGAGATGGCTCCAATGGTATTGTTCAGTGGCGCTGCGGCTTCTCAGCTGAATTATGAGACGCGCGATGAAGAAGGAAACTTCGTAGGGTCTCTTTCCTATGCTATCAGCAAAGTACTGCTATCCTGCAGTTCGAATACCACAAACCGGGAATTGTTCGATCAGATCAAAAGCGAGATGAACGTGCTTGCTCCCAAACAAACTCCTCAGGTGGAAGGCGACCTTGATTTTAAAATATTTGCCGGACAAGGAGCAGACAGGGTCAAATACTTCAAAAATTCGCAGGTTCTGGATGATAAAACGAGTATCGTTAACGGTGGACATCTCCTGGGTTTGTTCGACGGAACCAAGGTTGCGCTTTATCCCGCAGGAACCAAGGATACAAAAGGAATTAAACCGGTAGCAACCGGACATATCGTGAATTCCAATGTCATCAATGCCGACATTATCTGGGACCAATCCGTAAATGAAGAATCCATGCGCAAAGGATTGGTATTTGTTACAGAACAAAGCTTCTCACCCATTCAGGTTAAGGTAAAACTTGATGTTTCCGGTAACCCGGATTTACTTTCTGCGTTGCAAACGAATATAGCCTTGTACGACAAGGTGATACAGATCGACGATCAGAAGCCGGATGTCATTGTAGAAATGAACAACAAGTATTCAAGAGGTAATCAGGTGCAGATGATCAACAACAATGAAATGGTGATTTTCGAGCAACCGTTTGATCCGGGCAATAAGAAGCTGGCGGGAGATATTACCAAAGGGCTTCTTGCCTATGCACAGGCTCAGTTTCTTAGAAAATTGGCTACGGCCAATGAAGACATTCACCTTGATTTCGAACTTATCCCTATTACAGAAGTCAAAGTAGTTGAAGAAGGTCAGGGTAGGTTGAAAAAAACCCGCACCGTTGAAGTGAGCCGTGGCAATGTTGAGGATTTTATGGGTGATGACGGTACGCTGGTATTGAAACCGGGTGACCATTTCAAGGTTAAGGTGACCAACAAAGGTCGTGAGCCGGCCTTTTTCACCTTGATTGATATTCAACCTGACAATCAGATCAATATTCTGTTACCGGGTAACGGCCTCACAGGAGATGAATTAAAAGTGCTCCCTGGAGAATCCAAAGAGATCGATCAGGTATTTGAAATCTTTCCTCCTTATGGAGAAGAAACCTTCAAACTCATTGCTACAAAAAGCGTGGTGGACCTGAGTATGATTGTCAATTCCCGCGGAGAAAAAACGGAGGATGAGAATCCGAGTCCATTCGAACAACTCTTTCAAAGCACCTATGTACAATCCAGAGGTGCCGGACCGAAAGGGCAGAATCAGCCGAATAATATACCTTCGGATGCAGCCCATATTTCCAAGCTTATATTCAGAATTGAAAAAAGATAAACACCAATCAATAACCCCTTAAAACAAACATCATGAAAAAAGCAATCTTCTTATTCGCTCTGGTTCTCGGAATGGGAACTATGGCAATCGCACAACCTGAAAAGACGGAAAAAGATCAGTTCGTAGAACTGAAAGCTTCCAAGGTGGAACCTTCCCGTGGAGAAAACCCGGAAATCAAAACCACCAAACCGACTACAGATGAAAAAGTAAAAGAAAACAAAGAACAAACCCGTGGACAGTTCAGCTGCGACCTGAAACTTGAAAACTGGTCAAGCTACTGCATCGACGTGTATGTTGATGGCTACTACAAGTGTACCATGAGCCCCAAAACCTACATGTATGTGGTAGTGGACCTTGGATACAGCAGCATCTACGCACAATCCTGCGGAAAAACCGTGGAATGGTCCAAGAAGGGAATAACTTGTTCCGATAGTTACACCTACCGTTTCTTCGACTAATCGGAGCGACTAAAATACACTAAGGGGAGGCTCAGTCAGGTCTCCCCTTTTTTGTCTGTACCCCGAAATTCCGGGTGTTGACTAATTCAAAAGACCTTTTTCCCATGAAGCGATCAGGTTTGTTAATTCTCCTAATGCTGTTGCTATTGCAATCGGCCAGTGCACAACAGGAAGAGGAAAGGAGACGTAAACTGCTGTTGCAGCAGTCAAGAGGGTCCGGCGTTGTTGCTGGCCCCGATTCAGCGGTACTCAAATCCGCCATCCGCTTGTTTGAAACCACGGATCCCAAATCCTATGAAAACTGGATAAAACGCGGACGAGAGTTAGCTACCTTGTACGAAGAAGAATTTAACAACCCCGTTCAGGCTTTGCTGGTTTACCAGACTCTCCGAAAAGCCATCCGCGACAAGGACGCGGAAAAAGACCTTTACCTGGAGTTTCTTCTCAATGAATCCCGATTGTACCGAAGTATCCGCGACAACAACCTGGATATTCGCCAAAAGAAATTGCCGGCATCACCCATGCAGGTTCATTTTAGAATTACCGATATCCGGCAAAAGGATGGAAAAACACTGTTGACCATCGATGGGGGAAGTGAGGATGGAATCTTCGAAAAAAGCTCCGGTAATGCCCGGATCAATTATTCCATCCATAAAGAAACAGGAATTTACCTGGGTCAGGTACAAGTAAGCGAATTAGGTCCGAACATCTGTTTTCTTGAATATGTGGCTGGCCAAACCAGCTATGACCTAGAGGTGGGGGACCTGGTTGAACTTATCGCCGAATGTCCTGCTTCCGGATCCGTTTTGTTCGATCTGAGAAATATGGATATCGTATTCCTGAATAATGAAGAAAAGCCGGTGTACGACCGTCGCCACTTTCTGTTGGGAGGTTTCGGGCATATGGATACCCTGCTGGCCGACTACTTTGCCGCACAGGTACGGGAAACCTATGAATACTACCAAGAGGAGCTTGCAGCGATGGAAGCATGGACCAAACCGTATTCCTCCGGAAGGTTCAAAGGAAGAACACCGCTGGAAGCCATGGAAAGAACAAGCTCCGGCGATGTGCTTGCATTTTTGTTGTTCGTTAAGAACTATCCGGCCAAATACATGGGCAAAGACTGGCAGCTGAATGAAACCTACGCAACCTGGCTTCAGGCCGGAGCTCCGCCAAGCAAAGATGAATTCATTGCAGATCTCAAACGAACCAAGGACAACAGCGATTACCTGAAACTGGCACGGATCTATGAAAAAGAAATCCGGGAAGACGAGTTCCTTACTTATGTGAGTATGGAAGTAGAAAGCCTTGCCAATGAAAACCGCAGGGAGGAATCCGTATCCCTGAGCGATAAGCTGATAGCTTTTGTTAATGCCGTGGGAACAGAGTCCCAAAAGGGTTGGGCCTGTTTTTCAAGAGCACGCATTTTCGATATCCTGGAAGAGAACGAGGAATCGGAAAAATGGTACCAAACGGCTATCGACCATTTCCGGAATGCAGAAGATTATGAAGGTCTGGGTTATTCGTACAGCAACCTTTCCGGTTTTGAAAAAGAAAAACTGCATTATGAAAAAGCCATCGATTACCTGAATCAGGCACTGGCTTATAAGGATCAATACGAACGCAAAAACGGCGTTACCATTCCGAAAAGCAAGGCCATTTCGCATAACAGTATCGGTTTGATCTACTATGCTCTGGGAGAATATGATTCGGCAATTCTGAATTACAACCGTTCCATTGCTTTTTATGGACAGGTGAATACCGTGGAATCCAAACGAAATACCGGACTGCTGTATAAGCAAATAGGCAAGTGCCTCACAGCCAAAGGAAACTACCGTGATGCTCTTGAAATCTATAGACGGCAAATCCTTGTTTTGGAGAAGCTCAATTCCGTGGGAGACATCGCGGATGTGTATGATGAAATGGGTTATGCCTGGTATGAGTTGGGAGATTATAGAACGGCGTATTCTTTCTATGATTCAGCCAGAAAACTGCATGTGGATGAACAGGATTGGAACAGTGCGGGCTTCTCCAGCTCCAGCATGGGGCAAATGATGTGGAACCTGTCAGACAAGGATAGTGCAATTGAACTGCACATGGCGGCACTGGAATACCGGAATAAAGGAGGAAACCGCAGCGGAAGTGCCTATTCCTACACCAAGCTGGGGCATCTATATAAGGACTTATCTAAGCCGAAAGAGGCGACGACCTATTTTCATAAAGCACTGGACATATACAGGCAACTGGGCGATTCCGTAAAAATGGCCGAGGTGTACGTGGATATGGGAGAATTGTTTCAGTCGCTGAAAGATGAAGCAGAAGCAAGGAACTATTTTATTCCTGCCTATGAATTGGTGAAAGGTCTTCGGTTACGTCAGGAAACTTCGGATTATGCCGAGAACATCGGGATCAGTTTCGCCCGCTCGAACCGCTATGACGAATCCAGGAAATTTCATGAAGAAGCATACCGGATCCGATCGGAGATAGGGGACCGGAGCGGACAGATGTATTCGCTCTGTAACCTGGCACAATCGGCATGGTTCGGCGAGTTTGACCCGGAGAAGGCGGAAAAACTCATCCTTCAGGCCATGCTACTGGCGCAGGAGCTGGAAAGTAAGGACATCCTCGCTTATTGTTACCAGGTACACGGCGGACTGAAAACCTCCATGGGAGATACCCGGAAAGCGGAGTCCCTCTATATGGAAGCCCTGAAACTGTATCAGGAAACAGGAGATGTGAAGAGTGAATGCACCATTCGCCTCTATCTCGGAGGTAATGAAATAAACCGGGGGAATTTTGATCTCGCAGCCACAAAATACCGGGAAGTGGTAAAACTTGCCACGGAAAACAACCAGGATCTCAGCCGGGGAGATGCGTACAATTATCTTGGGGAGTATTACTACCTCGTTGCGGAATACGACAGCGCCTTTATGATGGCCGACAGCTCTATTGCTCTTGCATTAAGCAACGACAACGAATGGCTGCTGGCCAATGCCTTTCTTACCAAAGGAAACACCTATAACCTTAGCGGCGATTATCGCGAGACCATCCGTTTCTATGAAAAAAGCGATTCCATATACAGCAAGCTGCAAAGCCGGCAGAACAGGGCGACGGTGATCAATAATATCGGCACCATTCACTTCTTCCAGGGGGAATACACGGCGGCATTAAAATGTTTCGGAGAAGTGTTGGACATTCTGGAGGAAACACGGTCGGAGTATCCGCTGAAAGGAACGGCAATAAGCAATATCGGGGAAGTATACCTCGAACAAAAACTCTATACAGATGCACATTCGTGGTTGGAAAAGGCGCTGACTTTCAGCGAAGGCATCGGCGACCACCGAATGGCTACCGGTATCCGTTACCTGATGGGCAAGTGCTACCTGGCAGAAAAGAATTACACTCTGGCGGAGGACCTTCTCCTTGAGAGCAGAGCGGAATATGGAAAAATGAAAGCACCGGCTTCGATCGCAACCATTCAAACCTATATCGGCAAACTCTACCTGGAAAAAGACAGACCGGACTACGCAAAGTCCTGGCTGGATTCTGCCATTAATGCTTACGACCGGATAGGACAGGTGAATGCAATCTGGGAGCCCCTTTGGTTCCGCTCACAGGTACACGACAGAAAACAGTTGTCGGACCGCGCCACATCCGATCTTAAAAACTCCGTAGCTTCTTTGGAAGAAATGAAAGGCCGACTGGCCGGAGGAGCGGCATCCAAACGCAATTTTGCCCAGTCGGGAGAAAAAGTGAAAATTTATGAAAGCCTGGTAAGCCATCTTATAGAGGCGGGACAGATAGAGGAAGCGTTTGTTTACCAGGAAAAATCCAATGTGGTGGGACTGATCGAACAGACCCGGGGAGACGGCACACGTGGTGCCAGGCACTCGGATCAGATCGTTGCGGTTGATCTGCAGCTGAAGATGGATGGAATCTATGCGCAGTTGCTGGAGGAAAAGAAAAAGCCTGAAGGAAAACGAAGTGAGGAAAAGATTCGCAAGCTGGAAGAAATGATCCGCGTGGCGGAAGGAAATTACCGAAACTACCTGGACTCAGTGGTGAACAACAACCCGGAGATGGTCAGACAACTGGATAATATTGATCCAAGAACCATTAAGCGGAGCATGCGAAATATGCCGGAAGAACTGGCCATGATCGAATACGTGGTTTCCGGAGAAAGCCTGCTGGTCTTTGTGCTTACGCGAGAGAAGCTGGAAGCCCGGGCCATTCCCATTAAAAAGAAAGACTTGGAAGAGTTTGTCGATAATTTTTACAGGCAGATCATAGAACGAGCCGACCTTACGGTTGTCAACCATTCGGCGGAACAACTGTATGACCTCATGATACTTCCCATTGAGGAGCAGATCCGGGAAAAGCCTTTTCTTGCTATTGCACCAACAGGGATATTCTACAAATTGCCTTTCCATAGCCTGGTAAAAAGAACAGGAGAGGAAACCCGCTACCTGATCGAGGATTATTCCATCGCCTATGTGAATGACGTGCGCGATGTGGAAAGGAGAAACCAGCCCCCGCTTGACATGCGTATCCTGGCTTTTGGCAATACGGATAACAGCCTTCCTAATGCGGAAATGGAGGTAAACGACATCAGCAAACTGTTTAGCGGAACAGTGGCCTACATAAGAGGAGAAGCTACGGAAGACATAGCCAAGGAAGAGATGGGCAAGTACCCCATTGTTCATTTTGCCACGCATGGGGTGCTGGATCCCGTAACCTTTAAAAACAGCTACCTGACCATGGCCCCGAATGCCAATAAAAATGAAGACGGGCACCTGCGCGTGGAAGAGATACGCAGAATGGACCTGTTCGAGTGCCAGCTGGTGATGCTTTCGGCCTGTTCCACCGCGGTTAATGATGACAAAGTGGAAGGTTGGGTAAATAACCCTGCCAAAGAGTTTTTGTTGAGTGGCGCCAGTTCAGTAGTGGCATCCTTATGGAAGGTGGATGATGAAGGCACGCGTTATCTGATGCAGTCTTTCTATACCGGCCTGAAAGAAGGCGAAGTAAAAGCGGCCTCCCTGAGGAAAGCCCAATTGAAACTTATTGCCGACGAACAGTTCCGTCATCCGTATTATTGGAGTGCCTTTGAGCTGATCGGGTATTACCGGTGATCAGAAACGGGCCCCGATACCCAACACAACCCGGGTAGCCAGGTTTTTATTGACAGCAGAATAGTAGGTTCTGCCTCCGGGAGCCAGGGTGTAAGGTGTAAACAGAGATTGATTCTGTTGCAGCACAAGGGCGGCATCACAATAGAAACCGCTTCTTCCCAGGTATCCCAGTCCGGCGGTGTAATAATAGGTGTCGAGGTTCAGGTTTGCCGAATAATCCGACTTTAACGGGTTCTCATATCGGGCATAACCAACGCGGTAGCGCATGGGTCCAGCCAGGAATTCGGCACCAATCCGGTAATTGTATGATGTTTTAAGCAGGGTGCTTACCTGCGTGTTTTCAGGACCAAAGCCATATTGTGGGCTACTCAGCCGGCCGTCCTGATGACGAACCTGTTCGAGGTCAAAAGAAAGAGAGGCAATTTTCGGAAGGATTATGGCAATATTGCCATCTACTCTTCCGGGAATCCTAAGGTTGTAGTTAAACTGGCCTGGATCACTCTGGTAGGAATAAGACTGTCCCGGATTGAAATTGTTGCTGCTCATGGAAGAGCTGTATTCATCGTTTAGCTGATAGGTAACGGGGGATTGCCAGGCCAGTCCGAGTCGCACAAAATCATTTATCCGGAGTAGCGCCCCGAGGCGGGCAGAGTACCCGCTGCCCTGAGTATTGTATTTGAACTCATAGGACATGTTTTGTTTGGCTATGGATTGATCTACCGTAGCCTCTTCCCAGTGAAAGGTTTCAGAAAATTTCAGCGTGTTGAGGCGCAGGCTCATTCCCAGATACAGGCGGTGACTAATATTGAGCGCAAAAGCGGCGTTAAAATCCTGTTGTCTTCCCGAACGGGTAACCACCGCATCTTGCAGCATGGTGATTTGGTTGGGGAGGTTTGCGTAATAGGTATTCGGGTTGTTTGGATCTTCATTGATGAGGTAGGTGTTCCAGGCTTGTCCGGGCACCGACTGCAAATCGGAGCTCAGTTCCGAGGTGGTGTATCCATAGGCGCGTTCCCCGAAATAATCCAGGATGGAACTCGATTCATTGAGGGCTGAAAACCGGAAATGCTGATTGAAGTTATTTGTCCGGTTCATGCTAAAGGCTACCTGCACATTTACAATTCCGCTGGTGGCCTGTTTCCCTTTTTCCATCGACAATTGGGTAAAAACAATCCCCAGATTCGGAATATTGAAGTTCTGGTTACGGTCCAGGCCTCCCTGGGCGATATAACTGCTTTCCGTCTTCCTGTTCTGAAAACCGATACCTGCGAGGTAGTAGTTGGAGCGGTACATGGCCAGCCCGGCCGGGTTGGAATGGATGGCACTCAGGTCGGCACCCAGTGCCCCCATTGATCCGCCCATCCCCAGGCTTCTTGGAGTTCCTGACAGCTGTTGATAGCTGTATCGTAATACATCTTCCTCATTCTGACCATAAGATACCAGGGAGATGGCCAGTCCGAATACACTTAATATTTTTTTCATGGTCAGCGACGTCTTGAGCCAGAACCACCGGAACCACTACCTCTGGATGGGCTTGGACTGGGTCGTGCCCCGGGTGAGGGAGAAGGAGACGGGCTGGGCTGTCTCATTTGCGGTCTTGGCTGTGGCGTGGGTTGCGGAGTAGGTTGAGGGGTATGTGGTCTCTGTGGCCTCTGCACCGGAGGATCATCCCGCCGGTCGTTTTGACGAGACGGAGTGGTGGGCCGGTTATTCTGAGGCTGTTGGGGTTGTTGTGGAGTATTCGGTGTTTGCGGACGATTGGTGGGAGCATTTCCACGTTGCTCATCATTGTCGTTGGACGGTTGTGTAGGACGCCTTTGTGGCGCATTGTTCTGAGGTGTTCCGGAGGGAGAATAGCTGTCGCGGCGGTAATTTACCCGTTCGCCGTTTCCGTTGGATGGATTCTGTCCGGCCGGTCCGCGGCTTCCTGGGTTGGCCTGTCCGCCTTGTGTGGCATTTTGGTCCCCGGGACGGTATACTTTAGGTGGAGTATTGGTTGTTTCCGGGCTTCTCCTTCTGAATTGTCCGGGATTGTAAATAGTTCCGGCCTTAATACTTCGTCCGTTGGACCTTGGCCCGTAATGCACCGGTGTTCCGGGGTCATAACTTGGAATGGAGTTCTGGTAATACGGATAATACGGAGTGTAGTAATACGGGTTGTAGTTCCATCCCCAGGGGTTGTAGGGATTATACCATCCCCAGCCGTAATGCCAACCTTGATAATAGTAATACGGAGAATAATATCCGGGATATCCCCAACCGAAACTCATTCCCCAGGAAGGGTAAAAACTACCGGCATAATAGCCACCCCAGGGGTTGCTGTTTGTGTAAAAACCGTTACCGTAGTAGTTGTTGATCGTATAGTTGGTGTTGGTATTCGTATTTGTATTGGTGTTTGAATTGGAATTCGGGTTGTTGGGTGTTGTTGCGTTGGGTTGGTTGGGAGTATTTGCCGGTGCCGTTTGATAGGAATAATAATTTCCGGAATTGGAGTTCGGAGTGGAAGTATTCGTGTCGTACCGAAACCCGTCTTGGTTTAAAGGATCGGGATCATCAGGAGCCTCTGTTTGATTGGCCAATGATTCTGGCGAAAAATAGACATCGTCTGTGATGTTATTCGTTCTTGAGTATTTTTGCGAAACACAAGAAACCGCGAATAAGGCGATTCCTGAATAAAGCATGAGTTTTTTCATGGTTTGCTCCCTTCCGGCTAAGATTAAAAGAACCGCGTAAAAAAATACAAGAACTATTCCAAGGATCATAAGTGCATGGAAAACAAAAAGGTAAAGCGTAGTGAGGACTATTCCGAATGGTACAATAATCTGGTCAGGAATGCAGACCTGGCTGAACACAGTGCTGTAAGGGGCTGTATGGTTATCAAACCCTATGGGTATGCTATCTGGGAAAAGATGCAGCAGGAGTTGGATACCCGGTTTAAACAAACCGGACACAGCAATGCCTACTTTCCGTTACTTATTCCCAAATCCTTCCTGAGTAAAGAAGCCGCGCATATAGAGGGCTTTGCCAAAGAATGCGCTGTGGTTACGCATTATCGGCTTAAAAACGACGAGACCGGGAAGAATGTGGTTGTGGATCCGGAAGCGCGACTGGAAGAGGAGTTGATCATTCGGCCGACTTCTGAAACCATCATCTGGAATACCTATAAGAACTGGATTCAATCCTACCGGGATTTGCCCATTCTGCTTAATCAGTGGGCGAATGTTATGCGCTGGGAAATGCGTACCCGGCTGTTTCTGCGAACCGCTGAATTTTTGTGGCAGGAAGGACATACGGCACATGCCACCTCAGAGGAGGCTCTGGCCGAAACACGGCAAATGCTGGATGTATATGCTGATTTTGCGGAAAATATCATGGCGGTTCCGGTGATCAAAGGAGTTAAATCGGAAAATGAGCGTTTTGCAGGAGCGATTGATACGTATTGTATTGAGGGCATCATGCAGGATGGAAAAGCCCTGCAAATGGGAACCAGCCACTTTCTGGGGCAAAACTTTGCCAAGGCCTTTGACGTGAAGTTTGCGACAAAAGAAGGAGGGTTGGAATATGTCTGGGCTACTTCCTGGGGGGTTTCCACCCGTTTGATGGGAGCTCTGATCATGGCGCACAGTGATGATGAAGGGCTGATTCTTCCTCCACGGCTGGCACCCATACAGGTTGTGATCGTTCCGATCTATAAAAACGAAGAACAACTGCAGACCATTTCACAAAAAGCCCGGGAAATCAAGAAATCCCTGGAAGCAAAAGGCATTTCCGTAAAGTACGACGACCGGGATACACATAAGCCGGGATGGAAATTTGCCGAATACGAACTGAAAGGGGTGCCTGTAAGACTGGCGATGGGACCCCGGGACCTGGAGAACGGCACCGTGGAAATGGCCCGTCGTGACACCAAAGAAAAGGATATCCTTGAGTGGGCTGATCTACCAAATAAGATCGTTCACCTGCTTGAAAACATCCAGAACAATATCTATCAAAAAGCCCTCGATTTCCGTGATGAACATGTTACCAAGGCCGACAGCTGGGAGGAATTTATCAACCTGCTCGACGGTAAAGGGGGATTCATCAGCGCTCACTGGGACGGCACGGCCGAGACCGAAGAAGCCATCAAGGAAAAAACAAAGGCAACCATCCGTTGTATTCCTCTCAATGCCAAGGAAGAAAACGGAACCTGCATCCTAACCGGAAAGCCCTCTTCCCGGCGTGTACTATTTGCCCGGGCGTATTAACTTCGAATATGGCGAAAACCAAGATCCAGCAGATCGTTGATATCCTGAAAACCAAATCCTGCGCAAAACAGGAGGCGTATGAGGAAACGAACCGGGTGCTCAATGAGTTCAAAAAGGTATTGAAAGGCTATGAGGCCAATCTCCGCAACCAGGTGGAGGGATTCAACAATAAGCTGGAAGTCCAGTATCATGAGATTGGTCCCTATGAGGCACATATGCAGTTTGCCGGAGATACACTGGTGATGATGATGCACACCAATGTTTTCGATTTTGACAGCTCACACTTCATCCATAAAATGCGCTACGTCCGCGAGGAAAAAACCCGTGAATACTGTGGCCTGATCCAGATCTACAATTTTCTCAGCGACTCCCTGAAGTACCAGCGATACCAGGACAACGGCGTGTTGGTGGCCCGGATATTCATCAATAAAGACGGTCATTTTTTTATCGATGGAAGAAGGCCGCTCGGTTTCCTGTACAATGATTTCGAACACCTCATCATGAATGAGATGTACATCAATAATATCATTGAAGAAGCCATACTCTTTGCCCTGAATTTTGACCTTATCGTGCCGCCATTCGATCTGGTGGATATTATTTCCGTGGAGCAGCAGACGATTGCCAGTTATTCTTCCGGGTTTAATACCAGCAAACAACCGCTCGGGTTTCAGCTCCGCGCCTCTCTTGAAGGGCTGGAGGGTAAAGACTGATTACTTTTTCCTTTCGGTTACGTAGATCACCAGCTCATGAAGGCTTTGCCGGCTTGCGTTGTCAGGTAGCGTAGAGAGAAGTTCCAGGGCTTGTGCCCGGTAATCCAGCATACGTTTCGAAGCATATGCGATTCCGCCGCTTTTGCGCACAAAATCAATAACCTCGGCTACTTTTTTATCGTCCTTATTGTCTTTGCGTATTATGCCGGTGATATGCCGGCGCTCCTGCTTGCTGCATTGATTCAGGGCATAGATGAGCGGGAGGGTCAGCTTTTTTTCTTTGATATCAATACCGGTGGGTTTACCGATATCATCGTCGCCAAAATCAAAAAGGTCGTCTTTGATCTGGAAAGCAATGCCCACCCATTCTCCGAACTGCCTCATCTTTTCTATGGATTCCGGGTCCGCTTTTTCAGAAGAAGAAGCGCCGATCGCACAGCAGGAAGCAATGAGCGAAGCCGTTTTTTTCCGGATGATTTCAAAGTAAACCTCTTCCGAAAAATTCAGGCCCCTGGTCTTTTCGATCTGCAACAATTCCCCCTCACTCATTTGCCTCACGGAATTGGAAAGCAACTTTAATTCGTAAAAATCGTCATTCTCCAAAGAGAGGAGCAATCCTTTTGAGAGAAGGTAATCGCCAACCAGAACCGCAATTTTGTTTTTCCAAAGGGCATTAATGCTAAAAAAGCCGCGTCGCTGGTAGGAGTCGTCCACAACGTCATCGTGCACCAGGGTGGCGGTATGCAGGAGTTCCACCAAGGCGGCACCCCGGTAACTTTTTTCGGTGATTTCACCGAAAAGTTTGGAAGACAGCAAGACAAACATGGGACGCATTTGCTTACCTTTTCGCTTTACGATGTAGTTCATGATCGTATCGAGCAGGGAAACGGAGGTTTTCATCGACTGCCGGAATTTCCCCTCGAAGACCTGGAGCTCTTCAGCGATTGGCGATTTGATACGATCGAGCGGCTTGCTCATGGTGGCGCAAGTTAATCATAAGCGAGGTAAAAGGATAACACGAATCCGTTAAGCCGACGGTATCGTAAGTAGATTAAGAATAACCGGAATAACAAACAAAAACTAAACTTGAACTCATGAATAAACTTGTGGTTTTGACTGCCGCTCTTGCCTTTACCCTGATGGTGAGCTGTGTCAGCAACAACGAAGAGGACCTTCCGAAAAACCTGGGAGGCTGTGACTCGCTCTCTGTCACGTACACCAAAGACATCTCCGTTATGATCTCCAGCAGCACCTGTCTTAGCTGTCACAGTGCGCAAACCGCCAATGGAGGGATCATCCTTGAAACGTACCACGATGTTTCCGGTCATGCGGAGAAAATGCTCACCAGCCTGTCCTGGCTGCCCAATGAGCCCGCGGCCAGATATATGCCTCCCGGAGGACCGAAATTCAGTGAATGTAATATCAGTAAAATCAGGGCTTGGATAGCTGCTGGCAAACCGGAATAAGCGATGAAAAAACTACTACTGGCAATTACAGGCCTGTTGGCCTTTACCCTGCTTAGGGCACAGGAAGAAGATGATCTGTTGAACATGCTGGATTCGCAGGAAACGGATAAGCCCTCCTATGTGTATGCTACGTTCAAAGGAACACGCCTGATCAACCTTCCCACCGTGGAGGTGATGGGAAAAAACACGCTGGAATTCCGTATTGCTCACCGTTTCGGTGACTTTGAAACGGAAGGCTCCGGGTTTACACTTTTCGGTCTGGACGGGCCCGTGGCGCTATACCTGCAATTTGATTACAGCCTGACCGACCGTCTTTCTGTCGGGTTGGGCCGAACCAATAACCAGAAACTGGTAGACGGCAACGTGAAATACCAGATTCTGAAACAAACGACCGACAACCGGATGCCCATTACCATGACGTACCTGGGCAAAATGAATGTAACGCATGAACCAAAAAAGAATGCGGACGGCCGATATGACGATTTCCTTAACCGGATGAGTTACGTCAATCAGCTTATGGTAGCCAGGAAATTCGGGTCCAGGTTTTCACTGCAACTCGATATCGCGCATATCCACCGTAACCTGGTGCGCTTCCGGGAAGAAGCAAATGACCAGATCGCGCTGGGGCTTTCGGGAAGAGTGAAAATCACCAAACGGGTTGCCCTTACCGCCGAGTACGCCAAGTCATTGAACCGAATGGAGAATTTTTACGATCATTTCGGTTTTGGGGTAGACATAGAAACGGGAGGCCACGTTTTCCAGCTGTTCCTTGTCAATTCTTTCGAGGTGAACGAGGCACAGTTCCTGCCTACCAACAACCGGGAATTCGGTGAAGGGATGTTCCGCTTCGGTTTTAATGTTTCCAGGGTATTCTCACTTTAATGTTTTACGTATGAAAAAATTAAGAAACCTGCTGGTCCTCACAGGCCTGATCGCCCTGCACCTGCAGGCTACAACACTCAGTAAACTGTATGTTTTCGAATCCGGCAGCATCAGCTTCTTTTCGGAAACCCCCGTGGAGAATATTGAAGCCAAAACAGAGATCTATGCGGCCGTGTTGAACCCGGAGACCCGCAAATTTGCCTTCAAGGTATTGATGACCAGTTTTGAGTTCGAGAAATCACTCATGCAGGAGCATTTTAATGAAAACTACATGGAGAGTGAAAAGTACCCGAACGGTACCTTTTCCGGAGAGATTGTGGAGGATATTGACCTGCTTAAGGATGGAGAGTATTCATTTACTTCCAAAGGAACCCTGGAGATCCATGGGGTAAAACAACCCCGGGAAATACCGGTTAAAGCAACGGTTAAAAATGGGAAGCTGGATTTCAGCTCCGATTTCCAGGTGAAGCTGGTTGATCATAATATTGAGGTGCCCAGCATCGTGGTGAAAAATATAGCAGAGGTTATCGATGTCCACGTGAAAGGGGTACTTACCCTGAAGAAGTAATTGTCCTTCCTGCATGGATGTTTAAATTTGAATATCCATGACCAAAAGAACATTACTTATCCTTAGCCTCGTTCTGCTTGTGGTATATGCCTGTAACAAGACAGATACCAAGCAGTTTCACGAGAATGTCTGCGAAGGTCACCCGGCAGCCGGGGACTCTGCTTCGCTGAATCAGGTCAGATATGCCACGGAGATCAGGCTTATCGGACAACAAGAGTTACAAGTACGGTTGAAAGGCAATGCGCCACCGCCCGATTCCATTGTTTCCTATTGGTTGCAGCTTGACAACGGCGAGGAATGCTATCAGGCCAAAAGTTTCAAAGCCAGGACAGAGAACGGCGAGACCTACTTCATCTTCGACTACATCATCCCAACGATGATGTACCCCGGAGTGGTGGCGGACTGGAAGTTTTCATACAGAAACCAGGAGTTTATCCTTCGGGACACGCTTCAGTGATCTCCCAGGATACGTACGCAGAGTCCATCCATGGAGTTATCCGGATGGATCTGGCAACTGAGGCGGCTTTCGTCAGTCAGGTTAGGCACCATATCCAGCATATCCAGCTCGGCATCATTGGGGTCCGGTAAGCCCGGGTTTTCCAGAACCTGTACATGGCAGGTGGCACATAAGGCCATTCCCCCGCAAGTAGCCTCAATGGGATATCCGCTACCTTTCAGAACTTCCATAAGGCTCAGGTTCATATCCGTGGGCACTTCAATGGGAGTGAAACTGCCGTCAGCTTCCTCAACCTTTACGGTGATCACGTTTTCCATCAGAATGCCTGAACGCCGTTAACGGTGGTGTATTTGAGATTGAGGACTTTCCCCGGATTGATCCGGCGGTAGGCTCCGTGTGACATCAGTGCCGCCTCATGGAAACCGCAGAGAATCAACTTTAGTTTACCCGGATAGGTGTTGATATCCCCGATAGCATAAATCCCGTCGATATTGGTCTCGAAATCTTTCGTATTGACTTTGATAGCACCGTTTTCAATTTCCAGTCCCCAGTTTTCCAAGGGTCCCAGTTTCGGGCTCAGTCCGAACAGGGGGATAAGGTAATCGGTATCCAGTACGGTTTCCTTCTTTTCCTTGTCCAGGATGCTAACTTCCCGGAGTACCCCGTTTCCGTTAATACGCGTGAGGTTGGAGTTGAGCAGGAGACGAATTTTCCCTGTTTCTGCAAGGGCCAGCACTTTTTCTGCCGAATCCGGAGCTCCGCGGAAACTGTTATTGCGGTGTACAAGGGACAATTCGGAAGCCACATCGGAAAGATAGATGGCCCAGTCAAGCGCAGAATCTCCGCCTCCGGCAAGTACCACCTTCTTGTTCCGGTAAAGCTCCGGATCCTTGATCATGTAATTCACTCCCTTGCCTTCGAAAAGGGTCAGGTTCTCAATATCCGGTTTGCGCGGTTCAAAAACCCCCAGTCCGCCGGCAATGCAGATCACTTTGCTGTGAATCTCCGTACCATCGGAAGTGTGGGTGATAAAAGAGCCATCCTCCAGTTTTTCAATACGCTCAGCCTTTTCACCAAGGGTAAAGGTGGGCTTGAAGGGCTCGGCCTGTTTCATCAGGTTATCGATCAGGTCCTGGGCAAGAACCTCGGGGTAACCCGGAATATCGTAAATGGGTTTTTTCGGATATATTTCGGAGAGCTGCCCGCCTACCTGGGGCAATACGTCCACCAGATGACAGCGGAGTTTCAGCAACCCTGCTTCGAAAATGGCGAAGAGTCCAACAGGACCGGCTCCGATGATGCAGATATCGGTCGTAATCATAAATCGGTGCAAATTTAAGATTTGATGGGAAATGCGTCCTGATTTATATCAGCTCCAGGAGTGTATTCAAGTCATGAATTTGAAGGAGGGGTTCTTTCGGGCCCGGATTTTTATCCGGGTTGAACCAAATGGCAGTGATACCGGCTTTTTGCGCTCCTTCAATATCAGCGTGCAGGTTATCTCCGATCATGATGACTTCTTCTGTGGCCGTTCCGGAGCGATCAAGGGCTGCCTGAAAGATTCCGGGGTGCGGTTTGGCAAACCCCACTTCTTCCGAGATGATCAGGTGATCAAAATAGGGGAGCAATCCGGATGCGGTCATTTTCCGGTGTTGCGATTCGGGGAAACCATTGGTGATGATGCTCATCGAATACCGTTTCTGTAGTTCCGTAAGCACCTCATGAGCGCCCGGGAACAAGGCCGGTTTTAGTGTGCACCGGTGAATGTATTGATCGGAAAAATCAAACGGATGATGGATTTCTTCTAGCCCAAGCCGGTTAAAGGTGTCCCGGAAACGCCGATTCCGTAACTCTTCTTTTCCAAGCTGATTCCGGTTGTATTGGTCCCAAAGGCTATGGTTAATCTCTTTGTAAACCGTCATAAAACCGTCCAGGTCAAACAAACCGTGCTCTTCCAACCGGTATTCGGTAAACAACTCGGAAAGTGTTGCATTGGAATTGGTCTCGAAGTCCCAGAGGGTATGATCAAGGTCGAAAAAGAGATGTCGCAGTTTTCCTTTCATGGATGGATAAGAAAACCCCGGTCGTTGTTACGCTTCCGGGTATAATTATTTACCAACCACCAGTTTATGTGTTTGTTGCCGGTCGCCGGTACGAACCCGTATCAGGTAAACACCCTGACTAAGATGCTGCAAATTTATTTTCCGCCCGTCGCATTGGCAATTTTCTTCATGGATGGAATGAAGGGTTCTACCCGTAGCATCGAGTAGCTCAACGTGTAAGGCCCCGGAAACCGGTTGTTTCAAACTAACTACCACCTGCTCGCTGGCCGGGTTTGGAATCAGTACAAATTCCAGGTTGGCTTTTGAATCCGGATCTCCGGAATTTTGGTAAACCAGGGTTCTTTTTTCCGGGTTTTTAACGGTGTCTTCCGTATTGATGGCCCACACCGACCATTGAACGGTGCCAGAGGTTTCCTGAAGCCCGAGGCGATGAATCATGTTCCATACCCGTCGGGGAGACATTTCATAGGTGTAGTAGGGGCTGTCGTCGGGTTGCATGTAGTCCCCGAGCCTTTCAATGTACAGACTGTCCCCGTTTTCAAACCGCAACCAGTAATCGTAGGCTCCGCTTACCCTTTCCCAGGAGAATAAAACAGAGCCATTTTCCTCCAGGTTGATACGGGCGGCGTTTTCCGGAAGTGCAAGATCAAAAGGCGACAGGGTATACCGTGCGAGGAAGTGGTTGGACCGGCATGGAGCGAAGATCTGACCTTTCGGGCTTTTTACGATTCCTGTTGGGCACCCGAATGTGTACTTGTATTCTCTTTTAAATGCCCCGGTATTAAGCTGTCTGTAGATGCTTGATTCGGAATACAGCAGCATGATCTCTTCGTCATAATAAATATCAAAAACGACATCAAACGGATCCTTGGACGTATTAACCCGTTGAAAGTCCCAGTTCTGTCCACCATCCGTGGTTGTTAGAATGCCGTTATCGAAGGGAGGATACAAATTGCGGGTTACCAGGATACCGGTGTCTTTGTTCCGGAAACGCATACAGAACCCCTGGTGTTGGCTGGTGGGTAAGGCAACCGGCAGCCAGGTTTTTCCCGAATCATGGCTCTTGTAAATCTTTCCAAGGATAGCGCTGCTGGATAAAAACAGGGTGTGATCGTTTTGGGCCTTTCCTAAGGCAAAAAGGTCCAGGGTATCCGGAAAGGGAATCGGTTCCCAGTTAGAAGAGGTGGAAGCCATTCGGTAGATGATACCGCGTTTTCCCACAGCGACAACCGGCCCTTGAGGAATGGAAATTATGCTGTAGAAAGAGGTGTTGGCGATAAGGGTATCCCGGGTTTGTTGGGTGCTTAAGTCAAGTTCCAGAAGTGTCCCGTCTGTGTTGGAAGAAGCCAGATAGAGCAGGTTCTCTTTTAGGGTCATGCTGCTGAAAAAGGTACTTTGACCGGAAAAAAACGGATTCCAGGTGTAACCCCCATCGGTACTTCTGAAAACATTGGACCCGGAACTCCCGTTCTGTAGGCTATAGGTAGCCAGAACGTATGCGGTATCTGCCGATTTAAACACCAGGTTCTGATACCTGACGTCTGACTTCACCAACGTATGGATCTCTTTCCAGCTCTGCCCCCCGTCTTCGGTTCGGTATATCCGGTTATCTGCGTAGGCAAGTCCTTTGTTCTGATCGAAAAAACCTAAATCAACCGTAGAGGACTGGGTGGGGAGTAAGGCTTTTCCTTTTGGGGAGCTTGTATTGAAATAAACACCCTGCTGATGGAAGTTGGTCCAGGTATGTTCCGGGTCAACCGAATAGGTGGAATGAATGATACTTCCATCTCCTGTATTGTAGTACTGCCTTTCACGGGCAGAATAGACACCACTGGGTTTGGTGGTATGTGCCCCGGCTATGTTACAGAGTTCTGTGGTTGCGAAATAGGCGGCCCCTTCTTCGGAGTTGGGTTTGAAGGGGGTGCCAATGTATTCCCAGGTTTTACCGAAGTCTTTTGAGCGCGAAGTAAAATAACCGTACTGGCCGGCAAGAAGCTCGTATCGGCCAACAGCATAAATATATGTGAAGGGGCATGTATAAACAGACCAGGATTTTCCTCCGTCCTGCGTATGCCTGAGCTCCTGGTTTTCCAGGAGCACCCAGCCGTTTAGTTCATCATAGAAACTGATGGAAATAATGGGATGACCCAGAAACCGCATGTCCCAGGTAATCCCACCGTCGGTGCTGTGCAAGAGCGCCCCGGAACGGTTCCCGGCCCAAAGGTGTGAAGTGCTGGCGACACATACGTTCAGTATTCCATTGGCAAAGGGCGAAGGAAGGGGAAGCTGATCCCAGGTTTTACCTGCATCCTCGCTGTATAAGAAATAGCCCAATCCATCGGTTGGAAACAGGAATGCGGTGCTTTCGTCCTTAATGAAAACATACGCTGAGCGGGCACTGTAGCCTTGTTCCGGAAGGAGGTTTTCCCATTGACCCAGAAGGTGTTCCGGACTTACACAGAGTGTAACCCAGAAGATAAGGGGTAACACTTTTTTCATAGAAAGGCTGGTTTTAGGGGATGAAGCCAAAACGGAACAGACTTCATGCCAGACTGAAAATCAGTTGATTCAGAGCTTTTCTCCAAAAGCGAGGTCTCCGGCATCCCCCAGTCCGGGTACGATATAGGCATGTTCGTTCAGCTCCGGGTCGCAATCGGCCAGGAAGATATCGGCTTCCGGTAATTCTCTTTTTACATGTTCCAGGCCTTCCGTGCTTCCGATGAGTGCCGCTATGATGAGCCGTTTGGGTGTCCCGTTTTTCAACAAGGCATGGTAGGTACTCACCAGGCTTTGTCCGGTAGCCAGCATGGGGTCAGCCAGGATCAGGGTTCTGTCGTTCAGGTCGGGAGTGGCCATGTACTGTACCACGATCTCAAATTCTGTTTCGGAATGGTGTTTCCGGTATGCCGAAATGAATGCGGCATCAGACCGATCGAAGAATTCAAGCAGTCCCAGCTGAAAAGGAATTCCGGCCCGGAGCACCGAGCAGATCACCGGTTGTTCGTCGAAATTCATAGTTTTTTTGATTCCCAGGGAAGTGTGAACACGGCTTGGCTCAAACGTGAGGGTTTTACTGATTTCATAGGCCAGAATCTCTCCGACGCGTTGAATGTTTTTGCGGAACCGTAAACGATCCTTCTGGATCTCTTCATCACGCAGATCGCGCATAAATTCGTTCAGCAGGCTGTTCTCTTCACTGAGGATGCAAGTTCGGGTGGGCATGGTGTAATCGATTGATTTTTCTTAAATTGAAGATGAAACCAAGTTACTACTATCCATGAAAATCATTTGCAGCATGTTCCTGCTTGTGGCAGGACTGCACGCTCCGCCGGCCGGCACAACGGTTCTGGATGACATCCGTGAATCGCTTCAAAGGGCCAATGTCAATGACGTCTCGAATTATTTTGCAGTTAACCTGGAGGCTGAGATCCACGGAATGACGCCTGGTCGTATCAGCGCCGCTCAGGTTGAAGAGCAACTGGGAAGCTTCCTTACGGAGTATCCTCCAAAAAATGTCGCTATCCGCCACAGGGGTCCGGACTCCGAGAAAACATACGGAGTCTATTCCTATGAATCCCGGAACGGAACGGTATTCCGAATAACGGTTTACCTGCATAATAGCGGTGAAGGTTGGCGGATTCACGAACTAAAGGTGGAAAAATCCTGATATTTGCCGCGTGACGGCAAACTTCGACTTCAATCAACCGACCATACTGGCATTTATCGACCAGGCTCTGAAAGAAGATATTGGCAGTGGAGATCATTCATCCCTGGCATCCATCCCTCAGGGCACCCGGGGAAAGGCCAGGATGATTGTTAAGGATAAGGGAGTCATTGCCGGACTGGAACTCTCACGCGTGATCTTTTTGCACAATGACCCCGGTTTGGAGGTGAGTTTGTTGCTGCAGGATGGTGACAAAGTAAGCAGAGGAGATATTGCTTTGACCGTATCGGGCTCCGTGCACGCCATACTGAGAACGGAAAGACTCGTGCTTAACCTCATTCAGCGGTTGAGTGGCATAGCCACGGCAACAGCCAGAATGGTAGCCAAGATTGAAGGCACCGGTTGCCGCCTGCTGGATACAAGAAAAACAACACCCGGCTTGCGCCTGCTTGAAAAATGGGCGGTAAAGACCGGAGGAGGGGAAAATCACCGTATGGGCCTGTATGACATGATCATGCTGAAAGACAACCACATTGATTATGCGGGAGGAATACGCGCTGCCGTGGAACGAACCGTTCAATACCTGGAAAAAAAGGGACTGGACCTGAAGATTGAAGTGGAGACGCGGAACCTGGAAGAGGTAAAGCAGGCCCTGGACACCGGTAAGGTTGACCGGATCATGCTGGACAATTTTTCTCCCGAAGCACTCCGTGAAGCGGTGGCACTGATCGATAAGAAAGCGGAAACGGAAGCCAGCGGAGGCATCACTGAAGACACAATCCGTGTCTATGCCTCAACCGGAGTTGATTTCATTTCAGTAGGAGCGCTAACTCATTCCGTGAAATCACTGGACATCAGCCTCAAGGAGTACTGAGAGAGAAGCAACGCCGAATGTTAACAAATCGTTTACCTTTGTAAAAGAATTAGAATTACAGCTATATGAAGAAAATAATTACTCTTTTTAGTTTGACCCTTGCCTTCGGGGCTCTGCAAGCGCAGAATGTGGAGGTATACCCGAAAGACGGCACCGTTGAAGGAAGCCACGAAGAGTATGAACTTGTGGTTCATGCTCACATGAAAAACATCAGCGCAACAGACAGCTTTGTTCACTGGAAGCGGATTGAAAACAACCTGCAATCAGGCTGGGAAAGTGCAATTTGTGATCAGGTTACCTGTTATGCAGCTACCGTTGACAGCAGCGCAGTAGTTCTTCATCAGGGTGATTCATCCATTCTCGACCTGCATTTTTACCTGAACAACACGGCCGGAACAGGCCATGTAAAGGTTATGGTTTGGGCGGGCAATGATATGGCCAATGCCGACACAGCAGAGTTTACTGCAACAACCTGGGCCGTGAATGTGGCTAAAGTCAGCAATGACAAAGAGGTGAAAATCTACCCTAACCCGGCAGGATCTTCCCTGAACCTGGACTTCAACACTACCGGAACGGTAAAGGTGGAAATATTCGATGTGCTGGGTAAAAAACTGAAATCCTTCTCCCACAATGGAGAAAGCAGCACCTACAACATCGGGGATCTGCCTAACGGACTGTACGTTATCCGTATCACCGAAAACGGTAAAGTGTATAGCCGCAGTTTCAGGAAGGCAAACTGATACCTTTCGAAATAAGACATAGATCAATGCAAAGGCATCCCTATCCGGGGTGCCTTTTGTTTTTATTCCGGTTTCAGTGCAACGACCCCTTCCGGCGTAACCGCTCCGGCCAACAGCAGTTTTTTCCTGAGCCGGGGCCGGTGTAATCCGGTAAGCAACCCGAAAGCGGGAAGGATAAGAAGGTCTTCGTATACATAAAAAGCCGGCAGGCGTATGCTCTGCCGGGCCGGTCCCCGGAGACGAATTCCCGGATGAAGGTGGCCGCAAATGGCCGGGCCAGGCATTTCATTCAGGTCGTCAGGGTCATGACATAGCCGGATGTTTGCCAATGGAAAGGGGTTATCGAGGATTTTAAGTGTTTTGGGCTGATGATCCCGGATCAGGATATCATGGTTACCGGGGACCAACATAAAATGTCTGCCCGGAAAACAGGCCAGCAAATTTTCCAGACCGGTCCATTCCAGGTTCATGTCACTATGAAACAGATCGCCAAGAAAGCACACATCCTGATCGGGATATTTATTCAATAAGGCCTCTAAGTTGTTTCGTTCGGCTTCAGCTGCCTGATGAGGCAGGGCCATTCCATGCCTGCGAAAATGTTGCGTCTTCCCGAAATGCAGGTCGGAAAGCAACAACATGTTCTTGTCCGGCCACAAAAGCGCACGTTCGGGCAGAAGGTGCAATTCGGCATTTTGCCAGTGAATTTTCAGCGAATCAGTCATCTTCCAGCAGTATCAACATCTTCCGGATACGGTCCTGAAGGTTTTCGTTGGTATATTTTTCACGAAGCCTGTCAACCAGTATCGGAAAGGCAAAAGGGGTAACCTGGCTGGGATATCGAAGAACGATATCCTGTTTGCCGATACGTTCCAGCGCTCTGCGCAATCGGGCTTCTTCCAGTTCAAAATCCAGCACCTCTTCATAAGCCTGCTTCAATAATACATTGCCGGGCTCGTATTCGCTGAACACATCGAAAAACAGCTGAGAGTTGGATTGCAGATGACGGGATTTGACCGGTTTTCCCGGATAGCCTTGGAAAACCAGGCCGGAGATGCGGGCGATATCCCTGAACTTCCTCCGGGCCATTTCGGTAGCGTTCAGGCTTTTTAGCAGGTCGTCGCGCAGGTGCTCGGTGCTGAAAATTTCCGAATCCAGCGCGGCTTCTATGGGAATGTCCTGATCACTCAATAACTCGAATCCATAATCATTCATGGCAATGGAAAAACTCACCGGTTGAAACAGGGAAAGCCGGTAAGCCAGCAACGAGGCAATGGCCTGATTGACAAAACGACCTTCAAAGGGATAGACAAACAAGTGGCACCCTTCCTTGCTTTCAATCTTCTCGATCAAAAGCTCCATTGCATTGGGCGAATGCGAAAGCTGCTTCTGTTTGTCGAACAGGGGAATCAGCGCACTGAGCTCCGGATCATCCGGGTTCTGCTTCATTTCATCGATCTTTCTCCGGAGCATTTCTGCCAGGTTGGAAGAGAGCGGCATTCGGCCACCCATCCAGCTTGGAACCGCACCTTTTTGCTGTTTTGCATTCTGGACCAGCACATCCATACCTTGAATCTTAACCAATTCCAGGTTACGCCCCGCCAGCCAGAAAACCGAGCCCGTTCTCAGTTGGGAGATGAACCACTCTTCCACAGACCCGATTCGTTTGCCGCTGAGGTACTTAACCTGCATCATCTGGTCGCTGACAATGGTACCGATAGAAAGCCGGTGCAGCAGGGCAATCCGGCGACTTTCTACCTTGAACAGGCCGTCATCCACAATTACACGGTGAAACTCATCATAGGCCTGAAGGGATTCTCCACCATGCACCAGAAAGTGCAGGATACTGTCGAACTCCGCTCTTTCCATTCCCTGGAAACAGAAGGTCTTCCGCACTTCTTTGTAGAGGGAGTCTGCCCGGAATCCGTCGGATACGGCCAGGGTCATCATATACTGAATGAGAACATCAAAGCTTCTCAGGTATGGGATACGGTCTTCCAGTTTACCCGTCTCTATGGCTGCACGAAGAGCAGCTCCTTCCAGAATTTCCAGCGAGTGTGTGGGCACAAAGTAGATAACACTGGGCATTCCGGGCTGATGTCCGCTTCTTCCTGCTCTTTGCAGGAAGCGGGAAACCCCTTTGGGACTGCCTACCTGGATGATGGTTTCCACGGGCCGGAAGTCCACCCCGAGATCAAGGCTGGAGGTGCAGACCACGGTTCGTAGTTTTCCCGTATGAAGTTGTTCTTCTACCCAGGCCCGGAGATCGCTGCTCACGGAACCGTGATGCATGGCTATCTGCCCGGCCAGATGCGGAGCAGCTTCCAGCAGTTTCTGGTACCAGACTTCCGCAAAGTTCCGGGTATTGGTGAAGATGAGCGTGGAGCTGCTCTTTTCAATAAGCGGGATGACCTGCCTGAGCATGGTGATGCCGATATGACCGGCCCAGGGAAAGGTTTCGATCTTTTCCGGGATAAGGGTTTTCACCCGCACCTCTTTAAGTATTTCGGCCCGTATGATCCTGCTTTTTTCCAGGGGAAATGTTGG
Source organism: Bacteroidia bacterium (assembly GCA_964215915.1). Lineage (GTDB taxonomy): Bacteria > Bacteroidota > Bacteroidia > UBA8524 > UBA8524 > UBA8524. Next base: position 22,702 of record CAXPEB010000046.1, on the reverse strand, counting down.
TCCGAGAAGGACCTCCCTGGCTTCAATCAAATTGCCTATTGTGGCAGAGATGCCCCAAATACGCAACCCCGGTTGCAGTGCCACAAGACGTGAAAGAGCAAGCTCGGTTTGCACTCCGCGTTTGGAGCCCAGAAGCTCATGCCATTCATCGACCACCACCGCCTTTAGCTCACGGAAAATTGCCGGATATCCTTTTTGAGTCAGTATCAGGTGAAGGCTTTCCGGTGTGGTGATCAACAAGTGGGGCATTTGTTTTTTTTGAGCTGCCCGTTCTTTTTGTGAAGTATCACCCGTTCGGATGCCAACTGTCCAGCGCACACCCATGCCCTCAATGGCCCTTTTTGATGCCTGTTCGATTTCCCGCGTGAGCGCCCGGATGGGAGAGATCCAGATCAGTTGTAACCCTTTGCCCGGGTTTTCAAAGGCCTCTTCCAGTGCAGGAAGCAGCAGGGAATATGTTTTCCCGCTTCCCGTAGGGGCGTTGACCAGTCCGGAAAGGCCAGCCTGGTAACTTTCCCAGGCCTGCTTCTGGAATTTCTGTGCTTTCCAGCCCAGGGAACGAAACCACTTTTCGCTGTGCTTCATGGTCTTTTTTCAGCGATGGATTTCCATGCAAAATACAGGCAATCCGGAAACCCTGTAGGGCTTTGTGCCGGTATTTCAGTAAATCCTGAGTTTTTGCCCGGGATAGATGGTATTAGAGCTGAGGTTGTTCCAGCGTTTGATATCACTGACCCGGCAGCGGTAACGGGAAGCGATCCCCGACAGGGTATCTCCGCTTCGAACGGTATAAACCCGGTAGCTTGGGTTGGGCTTGGGAGGAGCTTGCTGTTTGACTTTTTCCCGAATGATAAGGAGAGTCTGTCCCTCTGAGATGTCATCACCCTCAAGCTCATTCCACTCTTCGATTTCGGATTTTTTCACCTTGTATTTTTCAGCGATACTCTCCAAAGTTTCACCCGCCTTAACCTCATGTTCCAGGGTGTCGTAAATGATTTCAGGGGGTTTGATATTGAAATAATAGGCATCGTACGGCTCGTACTTGAGTTTTTGAAGCCATTCGGTAGAATCCCGAAGTTGCTGAGGAACGCGGAAATAAAAGGTGTCTGGCAGGTCCGGAATAATTCCCCGTTTGAATGCGGGGTTCAGGAAACGCAGGGTTTCTACGGGCACACCCGATTTTATTGCAACCAATTCCATAGACAACCAATCGGTGATGGGGATATTGGCTGCTGCCACGGGAGGTTGATAACGTTTCATTTTCAACTGATGCCTGCTTCCATGATGGTACAGGTACATGCTTGCCAGCATCCGTTCCACAATTGCAGAGGCAACGGGTTCCAGGTCTTCCCGGATTTTCCAGTAATCGGTGGTATCACCGTGGTAATGGATGGCTTTATTCACCTTTGGAGCACTGGACACCCAGGCTGCTACAGCGAGTTTCCAATCCTTATACAAGCGATGATATTGTTTCATCGCCTGGGAAAAGGCCATTGCAGAACGAACAGGGTCAAGCCGTTCATCCACATAAGAAGTAATCTTCAGATTGAACAGTTTGGCCCCTTGGTAATTGCAGTGCCAGATCCCCCTGGCGCCGTCCAGCGTATCAAAATAATCGAACTGCAACCCGCTCAGCGCTAGTGCCACGAATTTAAGATCGCCGGGAAGCCCTTCTTTGCGAAGGATACTGTCAAAAACGGGGAAATAATAGGTGGAATAGCTGAGGGCCTGTTCCGTCCGGTTTTTTTCCGGACCCAGTCCTTCCAGGACATATTTACGGGCAGAGGATTTCCAGGCAATTCCCAGGTTATTGGGCGTTTGTTGCATCCGTTGCCGGATAATACTATCCGATTGTGCTCCGGACTGAGCACTCAGAAAAAGCAGGATACAGGTAAGTAGGAGGGTTCGGTCAAGCTTCATTCGCGGTATTGCTTTGCTGCAAAGAATGAGCAAAAGATAGCAATTCCGCATCTTTTTTCCGGTCAGCCATGATCTGAATTCCCCAGCTTAAGCCATCTATGCGGTTTTCCGCAGGAATGGAAATAGCGGGCATTCCCGTGATATTGGCCTGAACCGTAAAAATATCGGCGAGGTACATGGCAACCGGGTTATCGGCTTTTTCTCCGATTTTGAACGCCGTGGTGGGCGTTGTAGGCAGAAGGATGAAATCAAAGTCCTTCAGGATCTCTTCTGTTTTTTGCTTGATGAACTGCCTTACCTTTTGTCCCTTGGTATAATAGGCATCGTAGTATCCTTCAGACAACACGAAGGTTCCAAGCATAATACGGCGTTTAACCTCCGGACCAAATCCTTCCGACCGCGATTTTTTGAACGTACTTTCAAGGTCTTTCGCTTCGGCACTGCGATATCCATACAACAAGCCCTGGTAACGCGACAAGTTGGAAGAGGCTTCTGCCGTGGTCAGCACGTAGTAACAGGGCACCAGGTAGTCGAGATAGGGGAATCCTACCAACTCTACCTCGTGTCCTTCCGCCTTAAGTTTATCGATAAGGCGTTTCATACCAGAGGCGATTTCCGGGTCAATGCCTTCTCCATCAACACATTCCCGTAAAACAGCAATCTTCTTTTTATCCGCAGGTTTTTCCGTCTGCAAAAAGTTTGGTGCGGCACCTTGTATCAGTGTGGCATCGTAGTCATCGGGTCCGGCGATCACCTGCATGATTTGCATGCAGTCTTCCACGCTTTGCGTAATAGGCCCGATCTGATCGAAAGAAGAGGCGTAAGCCAGCAACCCGTAACGGGAAACCATTCCATAGGTCGGTTTATATCCTACCGTTCCGGTAAAGGCTGCAGGTTGCCGGATAGAGCCTCCGGTATCCGAGCCGAGGGCGGCATGGCACAAACCGGCTTGTACGGCTACTGCCGAGCCTCCGGAAGAACCCCCGGGAACACGGCTGCGGTCATCAGCGTTAAGCACATTCCCGAAAGCAGAGTTTTCATTGGAAGCCCCCATGGCGAATTCATCGCAATTGGTGCGTCCGATAAAAATGACATCTTCAGCCAGAAGCCTTTCGGTTACCGTTGCTGAATACAGGGATTCAAACCCTTTGAGGATTTCGGAGGAAGCGGAAACCCGATGTCCGGCATAACAGATATTGTCCTTCAGGGCGATAACCATCCCGGCCAGTTTCCCGGCGGAACCGTCTTTCAGCTTTTGGTCTATTGTACGCGCCCGCTCAAGTGCCTCCTCTTCCCAGATTTCCAGGAAAGCGTTGAGTTCAGCTTGTTCATGAGCGCGGGTGATAAAATCCCTGACTACGGATTCGCAGGTGAATTTGCCTGCATCAAGAGCTGCACGGTAGTCGGAATACCTGGTGTATGCTTCCAAGGGTGCTTATTTTGCCTCTTTGCTTTCCTCTCTTTTCTCTTTCTCTTTTTCCTTCTCTTCGGGCTTTTCGTTCATACCCTTTTCGATCTCCTTTTTCATGTTGGATTTCGCGTCGTTGAACTCGCGGATGCCCTGACCGATACCGCGCATCAGTTCGGGGATTTTTCTGCCTCCGAAAATCAGCACGACCACTGCGATGATCAGGATCCACTCACTGCCGCCCGGAAGGCTGAGGAGTAATGTTGCGTTGGCGATCATGGATTGCTCGTATTATTGGGATGCAAAGTTAGGGCAATATTCGCCAAATAACCTAGGAATTAGCCGGAAGCGAAACGATGCGGTCTTCATAGAAAACGGGAAGTACCGGACAGCGGTTCAGATCCAGGCAAAGAGGAAGGTCATCGATACCCAGTCGCGAAAAACGCCGGGCATGAGAAGAGGTGCTTACTACTTCATGTAGCCGGGGTTGCGCATGTTCCCAGAGCGCTTTTACCATCAGCGTGGAATCACATTCCGTTACGAATTCACCCAGCCGGGTTGCCAGAGCTCCTGCAAACAGGCTGTCTTCCAGGTTTACTTTGTTCTTCCACCCGGCACAAACCAGGGTCACATCCTGTTGTTCAGCCCGGAGCCAGTCGGCCAAGGTATCGATATTCAGAAAGGAGCCGATAACGATGCGCTTTGCCTCTGCCGATTCCAGCAAGGCATAGGTGCCGTTGGTGGTGGTGATGGCAATGTCCCTTCCGGCCACTCGTTCGGCCCCGAATTCCTCCGGTGAATTTCCCATATCGAAGCCATCCAGCTTCACCCCGTTTCGTTCAGCGGCACACAGGCAGCCCAGGCTGCGGTAGCGCAGGCAGTCTTCAGGAGTGGCCACCGGCAGCAAAGAGCGGGCTCCTTCGTGGAGTGCATAACAGATGCTGCTGGTAGCCCGCAATACATCAATGATCACGGCAGTACGCCCTTCGAGAGCATGGTGCCGGATCAGGGCGGGAGAAAGTACGGTTTCTATGGAAGCCATCAGCGGATCACACCCAGTTCACGGCCCACTTGGGTAAAGGCAGCGATCGCTTTGTCCAGGTGGTGTTGCTCATGTGCGGCAGAGATCTGTACGCGAATACGCGCCTGACCTTTGGGAACTACCGGGAAATAGAACCCGATCACATAGATCCCTTCCTCCAGCAACTTCTCCGCGAATTGCTGGGAAAGAGGCGCATCATAAAGCATGATGGGCACGATAGGGTGTTCTCCCGGTTTGATATCAAAGCCGGCGTCAGTCATCTTCGTACGGAAATACCGGGTATTGGATTCCAGTTTATCCCGCAGTTCGGTGGTTTCGCTGAGCATGTCCAGCACGGCAATGGAAGCTCCGGTTATAGAAGGAGCCAGTGTATTGGAGAAAAGGTAAGGGCGGGAACGCTGACGGAGCATGTCCACAATCTCTTTTCTTCCCGAGGTAAATCCCCCGGAGGCACCGCCAAGGGCTTTACCGAGGGTTCCGGTAATGATATCGATACGTCCCATGACGTTCCGGTATTCGTGGGTGCCGCGACCGGTTTTCCCCATGAATCCGCTGGCATGGCACTCGTCAATCATAACCAATGCTTTGTATTTATCGGCAAGGTCACAGATCTTATCCAGCTGGGCAATGGTTCCGTCCATAGAGAAAACCCCATCGGTTACGATCAGTCGGTGGCGTTTATCCTGGGTTTTCTGCAGAATGCTTTCCAGCTCTTCCATATCATTATGGGCATAACGGTGGCGGTCGGCTTTACAAAGACGTACCCCATCAATGATAGAAGCATGGTTGAGGGAATCGGAAATGATCGCATCCTGATCATTCAGCAAAGGCTCGAATACACCGCCGTTGGCATCAAAGGCGGCAGCATACAGGATGGTGTCTTCGGTACCGAGGAAGTCGGCGATCTTTTTTTCCAGTTCTTTATGGATGTCCTGCGTTCCGCAGATGAATCTTACGGAAGACATACCGTATCCGTGGGTGTCAATTGCCTTTTTGGCAGCTTCTATGACTTTCGGGTGGGAGGAAAGGCCAAGGTAATTGTTGGCACAAAAATTCACCACCTCTTTGCCGTTGCTTAGTCGAATGTCAGCTCCCTGGGGCGAGCTGATAATCCGTTCGGTTTTATAGAGCCCAGCGGCTTTGATGTCTTCCAGTTCCTTGATCAAAGCGGGTTTAAGCGTTTCATACATAGTTTGTCGGTCTTGCTTCCTGCAAACTTATCAAAAATTGAATACGGAAATCCTTCGGACCCTTTGGATTGTTTTTTGTGCAGCCACACATCAACCTGAATATGCGCAGAATATGTAGCTTTGCGCATCAGGGCAAAATTATCCTATTGCCATACAATGGAGAACGAAACGAAAAAGACCTATCAGAAAGAAGAGAGAAAGGAAGGGCCTAAAAACCCTTTCGGCGGGGGAGGAAGAAAGAATCCGATCAAACCGAATAAAGGAGGGGGTAGTCCCCGCTTTAATTTTTACTGGATATACGGGATCATCTTATTGATATTCCTGGCTTTGCAGCTGTTTCCATCCAATTCTGCCAAGAAGACGAACATGAAGGAGTTGATGGAAATGATGAACCACGGAGATGTGGAGCGTCTGGACATCATCAATGAAAAACTGGTGGAAGTTTACCTGACCAAAAATGCCCTGAAAATGGACAAGTACAAGGATGCAGGGAAACCCACCAACATGTTCAGTGAAAAGATTCCCCAGTATAGTCTGGAGATAGACAAGGAATACTTCCTTTCCGAACTTGAAAAAGTAGACAAGGACAATCGTCCGACCATCGAGTTCCACGAACGTCATAACTGGTTCCTCGAAGCCCTAAACATCCTGCTGCCGATTATCGTATTGGTGGTAATCTTCCTGTTTGTTATGCGCCGCATCGGCGGTGGAAGCGGGCCCGGAGGCGGCCAGATCTTCAATATCGGAAAATCAAGAGCCCAGCTCTTCGATAAAGACACCATGGTGAATGTCACCTTTGCCGATGTTGCCGGACTGGAAGAAGCCAAAGTGGAGGTGATGGAAATCGTGGATTTCCTTAAAAACCCGAAAAAATATACCGACCTAGGCGGTAAGATTCCCAAAGGAGCCCTATTGGTAGGCCCTCCGGGAACAGGAAAAACCCTGCTGGCCAAGGCCGTTGCCGGTGAAGCCAATGTTCCCTTTTTCTCCCTGTCGGGATCTGACTTTGTAGAGATGTTCGTAGGGGTGGGAGCTTCCCGGGTACGCGACCTCTTCCGTCAGGCCAAAGAAAAGGCCCCCTGTATCATCTTTATTGATGAGATTGATGCCATAGGACGCGCCCGGGGTAAGAACCTCGTGACCGGTGGAAACGATGAACGGGAAAACACCCTCAACCAATTGCTTACTGAGATGGACGGGTTCGGTACCGATTCCGGGGTAATCATCCTGGCAGCCACTAACCGTCCGGATATTCTCGATACTGCGCTGCTGAGACCTGGCCGTTTCGATCGCCAGATTGCCATTGAAAAACCAGACCTTATCGGTCGTGAAGCTATATTTAAAGTTCACCTTAAGCCATTGAAAAAGCTGGCTCCGGATGTGGACCCCAAAAAGCTGTCTGCCCAGACACCGGGCTTTGCCGGGGCGGAAATCGCCAATGTCTGTAACGAGGCGGCTCTGATCGCGGCAAGAAGGAACCAGGAACAAGTGCGCATGCAGGATTTCCAGGATGCCATTGACCGGGTGATCGGAGGTCTGGAGAAAAAGAACAAGCTCATATCTCCGGAAGAAAAAGAGATCGTGGCCTACCACGAAGCGGGTCATGCCATTGCCGGCTGGTTCCTGGAGTACGCAGATCCTTTGGTAAAAGTGTCTATCGTTCCGCGGGGAATTGCCGCATTGGGATACGCCCAGTACCTGCCAAAAGAACAGTACCTGTACCGCACGGAACAGCTGTTTGACTCCATGTGTATGACCCTGGGTGGTCGTGCTGCAGAGGAAGTTATCTTCAATAAGATCTCAACAGGAGCACAGAATGATCTGGAAAGGGTAACCAAAATGGCATATGCCATGGTGACTTTGTACGGGATGAACAGCAAAATCGGCAATATTTCTTTCAACGATCAGCAAAATGAGTACGGGTTCGGCAAGCCTTATTCCGAACATACGGCTGAGTTGATTGATGAAGAAGTGAGGAAACTTATTGCCTCAGCCTTCGAGAGAACCAAGGCCCTGCTGATCGAACACCGCAACCAGCTGGAGGTCATTGCGCAGGAGTTGCTGAAGAAAGAGATTATCTTCCAGTCAGACCTTGAAAAGCTTATCGGTAAACGTCCTTTTGAGCATAAAACCAGCTACCAGGAATATATGGATAAGGAAGCTACTCCTACCATGAAGGCGGTAGAAGACCATTCGGAAGACGAACCCGAAGAAAAACCGCACGAAGACGATAACGCGCCAAAAGACTGATGGAAGACATTACCACACCAAGGGAAAAAATCCTGAAAAAGGTGAGGGCCGGCTTACTCAATAAGTTTGCCGCCCAGTTTCCCGATGTGGAAATGGAATCCGACCTCTTTACATATGCCGATCCAGATAAGGCCGTGGCATTCGGAAAAGCCTTCACCCATTCAGGTGGAGGCTTTGTTTATTGTCACAATACCTTTGATTTTCAGGAGAACCTGATGGTATGGATGGATAAGCGAAATGTCCGTCAGTTTCTGGTAACCGACCCGGATCTCCGGAAGGAAATGGACAACCTGGGACTTTCCGTAAAAGAAGAACTGAATGACGACGGAGGAGCCTGCCTGGTTAAGGCAGAAGCCATCATCGCACGCAACGGATCAATTGTGCTGAGCAGCGCAGGAACCGGCAGGCACTTGCTTACGGCTTCCCCGGTATTGGTGGTACTTGCTCAGCTGTCGAGGCTTTGCGACGACACAAAGCAAGCCCTGGTGTTGTTGCGTAACCGTTATGGAGACAAACTGCCGAGCCTGATCAGCCTCTTGCATGGATCGGCAGCGGGGAATGGAGAGAGAAATGACGGGAGAGAACTGGTGCTTTTTGTGATCAACGACAGGGTTTAGGTATTTTTGGGCGATGAACCTGCAGCCAGGGAAAAAGATCTATTTCAATTCCGATTACCATTTGGGGGTTCCGGATAAGGCCGGGAGCCTCGAAAGAGAAAAACGGGTGGTAGCCTGGCTGGAAAGGATACGCGTCGATGCACAGGAAATCTACCTGATGGGCGACCTCTTCGATTTCTGGTTCGAGTATAAGTATACCGTGCCCAAAGGCTTTGTGCGCTTACTGGGAAAAATAGCAGAGATCACAGATTCCGGTATCCCCGTGTACATTTTCAGCGGGAATCACGACATGTGGATGTTCGGGTATTTTGAGGAAGAACTGGGTGTGCCGGTATTCCATAAGCCCCAAACCCGTGAATGGAAAGGGAAGAAGTTTTACCTGGGACACGGAGACGGTCTTGGTCCCGGAGATCATGGCTATAAATTTCTGAAACGGATTTTCCGGAACCGCTTGTGCCAGATAGGGTTTTCACTCATCCCTTCCCGTTGGGGGATGGGTCTTGCCAATTATTTTTCCAAAAAGAGCCGGCATGCCAATGCCGAAACCGACAGGAAATTCCTCGGGGAGGATAAAGAATGGCTGGTGCAGTATTGTCGGGAGATACTGGAACAAGAACACTACGATTACTTCATCTTCGGTCACAGACACCTTCCCCTTGATATTGATCTGGGAAATGGAAGCCGGTATGTTAACCTTGGCGATTGGATACGGTATTTCACGTATGCCGAGTTTGATGGAAAGGAACTCCGGCTAATTTCAGACGAAAAATAACAGGGGCATACAACCTTCAGGACCTTCCGCATCGTTTCCCGGGTATGAAAGCCTATTTGTCATACCGAATAGTTACTACCCTGTTTTGCCTGAGTTTGGCGGCCGGTGTGTTGGCCCAGAAAGAAACGCATACACTCTATGCCGAGGGATTGCTTTCCGGCGCCTATCAGTTCAAATATCCGCAAAGAGGAATTCTTACGGTCAACGAAGGTTTGATGATGACGGGGTTTGCCCCGGGATTAAGAATGGAGAAGGGTAAGTTCGAACACTCTTTACTTCTTCAGGATATGCGGCGTTACCAGGGTTCGGCGCAGCTCTATACGTATGAACCCTTTCTCCGGCTCTATATGTCGGAGTATAAAAGTTTCTCGTATGGTTTTGCCTATCAGTTTTCCTGGAACCTGTATTCCGGCAAAAAGGAAAAGTTTCGGTTTAATGCCGGGGCAGGTAGCGGGTTTAACCATTTTAACTTGCGCACCATGGATAATTCGGAGGAATACCGTTTCCGCAGCAATACATTCGGCATTAACCCCTATTTCCTGGCCGTGTTTTCATACAGCCCGAATCCTCTTTGGGCGATTCGTTTGGAGTTGCCCTATTCTCCTGTTGGCTATACCTACAATACAGGCAGTCGGTTGGTGGGAAGTAATTGGGAGCCTTTGGGCGGAGCCTGGAGTGTTAATGACCGGCAGTATACCCGTTTAAATGCCCGAATCGGGGTTTCCGTGAAGCTTAAATCCTGTGAGTGAAAAGTTAAAACCGTTTTCCCTCTTCCGAAACGTTGTACCTAAAAGGTCGGACTATTCCCGGTTTTTCGAATCCATCCAGATGCTTACCGGCCCGTCGTTGACAAGGCTCACCTGCATGTCTGCACCGAAAACGCCGGTGATTACTGGAAGTCCCGAGTGAGTCAGCGCATCAATGAAAGATTCATACAGAGGTTTGGCAAGTTCCGGTTTGGCTGCGCGGATAAAAGAAGGCCGGTTCCCTTTTTTGGTGCTTGCATGAAGGGTAAACTGGCTAACCACCATCAGGCTGCCCTGAACATCCTGTACGGAAAGATTCATTTGACCTTCGGTATCGCTAAAGATCCGCATTCCCAGGATCTTACGGCATAGCCAATCAAGGTCTTCCGGGGTGTCTGTTTCCTCAATTCCCAGGAGAATAACCAGCCCGTGGTTCATATGTCCTCTCGGGCTTCCGTCTGCGACCAGGTCGGCCATTGAAACTCGTTGCAGGAGTGCACGCATCAGTGGTGTATGTCTTCGTTGCTGAGGATGCTAAGGTAGCTGTAATAACGGCTCGGTTCAATCTTTCCTTCGTCAAGTGCTTTCAGAACAGCACAGCCCGGCTCTTCCAGGTGCAGGCAATTATTGAAACGGCATTGTCCGAGAAGCCTTCTCATTTCCGGGAAATAGTGGGCGATCTCCGGTTTTTCCATGTTGACTACGCCGAAGTCTTTGATGCCCGGGGTATCGATCAGGCGTGCTCCTTCCGGGGTAATGAACATCTCTGCAAAGGTGGTGGTATGCTTTCCTTTGTTGGAATAGCTGGAGATCTCACCGGTTTTTTGGGAGATGGAAGGGTCAAGTGCATTTAGCAGCGTGGATTTCCCCACACCCGAATGTCCTGAAAAGAGAGAGGTTTTCCCCGCCAGTTTTTTCCGAAGCAGGTTCAGGTTACTTTTTCTGAGCGCAGATACCTGCAGGCATTCATAGCCAATGCCTTCATAGATACGTTCGTATTCACGAAGCAGTTCGGCAGCATCATCCCGGTAAATATCAATCTTGTTGAATACCAGGAGAGCAGGAATTCCATACGCTTCGGCAGTCATCAAAAACCGGTCGATGAAGCCGGTGGAGGTTACCGGGGTAACCAGGGTTACTACCAGTACGGCCAAGTCGAGGTTGGCGGCAATGACCTGGGTTTGCTTGGAGAGATTATTGGATTTACGGATGATATAATTCTTCCGGGTTTCGATTTGCTGGATGATCACCAGGTCGTCTTCGGGGGCATTTGTTTCCGGTTCGAAATCAACCCGGTCTCCCACGGCTACGGGGTTTGTGCTTTTGCTTCCTTCCAGGCGAAGTTTTCCGCGAATCCGTCCCCGGTAAGTCTTTCCGTCGTCACCTTGAATCAGGTACCAGGAACCGGTCGATTTGCGGATCAATCCTTTCATCAGAATACTTTACTGGCTACGGCATAAGTAGCTTCCGACTTACCCATGGTATAGTAGTGAAGCACGGGTGCGCCGGCTTTCCTGAGCTCCTGGCTCTGATGAATACACCATTCGATACCGGCTTGCTTTACGTCGTCGGCTGTTTTGGCTTTTTCCACCATGTCAACAAGGTCTTCCGGAAGATCAATATGAAAGATCTTGGGCAGCACAAACAGCTGTTTCCGTGTGGCAAGGGGTTTCAGGCCCGGTATGATGGGAACGTTGATATCGTTTTTCCTGCACAGCTCTACGAATTCAAAGTATTTGCTGTTATCGAAGAACATCTGCGTGACGATAAACTCCGCCCCTGCTTCAATCTTCTTTTTCAGAAAACTCAGGTCCGATTTCAGGTTAGGGGCATCCTGATGCTTTTCCGGGTAACCTGCTACCCCGATACAAAAATGGGTGGGAGTGGCATTTTTCAATTCTTCATCCAGATATTTTCCCGAATTCATTCCCTGTACCTGCTGAACAAGTTCCAGAGCATTGCTGTTTCCGGCGTCTTCCGGAATGAACATGGAGTCGCCTTTCAGGTTGTCACCCCGCAATGCCAGCACGTTATCGATACCCAGAAATGCCAGATCAATCAGGGCGTTTTCCGTTTCTTCCTTTGAAAACCCGCCACAGATGAGATGTGGAACGGCATCAACTTTATATTTATTCATGATGGCCGCACAAATGCCAACGGTTCCGGGCCGCTTCCGGGTTGCTACTTTGTCGTATCCCCCGTTTCCCCGCTCCCGCAAAACATATTCTTCGCGGTGGTAGGTAACATCAATAAATTTGGGCCCGAAGTCCATCAAAGGATCAATACCCGAATACAGGCTATCAATACTTCCACCTTTAAGAGGGGGGAGAATCTCAAAGGAAAAAAGGGTGTCCTTCGACTGCTTTATATGCTCAATAATTTTCATGAAGAAGAGCAAAAATAGCCAAAAGGCGCAATGTTACTGAAAGGGATTCAGCGCTGGAGGTTACAGATCACATCCAGGCTTTGAAAAGCGGGTGCCGAACGGACCGTTTTCGGTTTATAGGGTGTGCTGGTTTGTTCGGAAGCGTTAAGGGCAAAAACGTCTGTTTTAAGCGTTGCTTTATGCGGGTCTATGGCATCTGCCAGACCGGCACTCAAAAGGGCAAAAGCGGTTAAGGTTAAGGCTTTCATTCGGTCATACAGGGTTACGTTTCCGAAAGTACTCCGTTGGCCTCAAGGGTAAATTAAAACGGGGCGTTGCTTTGTTAACCTTTCCCGAAAGTTGACAATAAAAGCCTATTTCCTGGCCTTTCGGTATTCGCTGGGGGTGCAATTCATAAACCTCTTAAAAGCATTATGGAAGGAGGTGCGGTTGGTAAACCCGCATTCCTCTGCCAGGGTTTCCAGGGTGTATTTTTCCATGATAGCCGGATCGGACAGGAGTGTACAGGCATGTTTCACCCGGAAGGAGTTCACAAAATCGAAAAAGTGCATGGAACCCACATTATTGATAGACTTGGAGATCTGATGGGCCGGCACCTGCATTTGTTCTGCCAGATCGGAGATCTTCAGGTTTCCGTGCAGATAAGGTTTGTGGGTTTCGAAATAGGCGAGCAACAGCTCGTATTTCCGGGATTCTTCGCTGTTGTCTTTTTGGTTGTCATCGTCTGATTCCCGGAAATGGAAGCGCAGTTCATCCAGGCGGTGATAGTATATATTGATGGCAAACAGCGTGATTGCCAGCTCGAACATAAGGGCGTAGACCGCCAGCCAGTTGAAAACGGGATGGTGAGGCAGGTACCCGTAATTCCGGAACAGGTACAGGACGAGGGCCAATACAAAGGGACCCTGGGCAACCAGCAAATAAATGGCGGGTTTATGTCCCTTGCGAATAGCCTGTACCGAGGTAACAACCATTCCGGTTAAAAGCAGAACAAATACCAGGTTGAAAACCGCCAGCAAAACAAAGCGGTGGGGATAGATCGGAAGGGGCAGAAAAAGCAGGATAAAGAACGGGATCATGCTGATTTGTATGGCCCGGAAAAACAAGTATCGTTTTCTGCCGAACAAGGTCTGAACTTCCAGGATTTCCAGGATCAACCCGGCAAAGAAAAAGAACCCCGGGGGAGCGGAAATAAGCCGGAAGTGGTAAAGGTGCGAATACAGCCAGTCGGGTAACAGGTAGGTAATGTAGGCCATATTGATGCTTTCATGCAGAACGGCCCAGAACAGAAACCCCGCATACCAAAAGAACAAACCGGATTGGTTCATCCCATACCGGATCAATGCATAAAGAAACTGGAACAGGCATAACCCGATAAAAAGGAAAAAGAGAAAATCGGAGCGAACCACGGAACGCATAAAACCGGCTTCATCATAAACGTGGATCATGCCCTTCAGGGAGCCTTCCTGGTTTTGCAGGCGAAAGAGAATACGGTCGCCTTCTTCCCAGTCATCCATACGGAAATAATAAAAAGCCAGCGGAAACTCCCGGCTGTCGTAAGGCCGACAGATTCCTGTTTTCACTGTTTTGATTACCCTTCCGTTCCGCAGGTGGTAGAAATCTGCGAAATTGACCATGGGGTGATCAATACCGAAGTAATAGCGTTTCCCTTTTTCCAGACCAGACAAATCCGGCACCACCCAATAGACCTTTTTCGAATAGCCGAAATTCAGCTGTTCTTTGGGAACAAAACCCGGAAGGTCTCCGGAAAAATCCCGGGCTTCATGAAGGGTATTGCTGCTGTCTTCTCTGACCAGGTAACCCGGAGTGATTTCCATGGCCGAAGCCATAACCGATAAGCCGGTCAGTAACCAGAAAACGATAGCGCGGACTTGTGTCATGCTTGATCTCCCCTGCACAAAATACGGTATGTTACCGGAATTACGGGGTTTTGACCTTCGTTTCAGGAGAGATTGGCGATAAATCCACAAGGTGGATTGCCACAGATGTATATTTGTGCCCGAATATGAAGAACTTTTTCAGGATGTTGCGCTATGCCCGACCCTATATGAGGTTGGCGTACCTCAATATCTTCTTCAATTTCCTGAGCATTGTTTTCGGCCTGGTATCCTTTACCATGCTTATGCCCTTTCTCAAATACCTTTTCGGGCAGGAACAGTCCCAACCCAATGCTACCGGCATTCAGAAGCTCAACCAGGAGTTTATCCTGTTCCTGAAAAACGTTACGGGAGATGACCTGAGCAGCGGCCTTGCCCTGGTTTGTCTTGCCGTAATATTATTCACCCTGTTAAAGAATGTGTTCCGCTACCTGGCACTTTATGTATTGATCCCTTTCCGGAACAATACGGTGCGCGACCTTCGCAATGCGATGTACAAAAAGGTGATGCGGCTTCCTCTCAGCTATTATTCCGAGGAGAGAAAGGGCGATGTGATTTCCCGCATGAGCAATGATATGACGGAGATTGAATTCGCCATTATGACCAGCCTGGAAGCCTTGTTCAAAGGGCCGTTTACCATATTGGTGACCTTTTCCCTTCTGGTGGTGATGAGCTGGAAGCTTACTTTGATCATCCTGCTGCTGCTCCCTATCAATGCCTTCATCATCTCCAAAATAGGGAAGCGTCTGAAACGGCATGCGAGCAGAGCGCAGGGAAGGCTCGGACAGTTGATGGCTCTGTTTGAAGAAAGTCTGAGTGGGATTCGTATTATCAAGGGATTCGGGAAAGAGGCCTTTTTCTTCCGCAAGTTCAGCATGGAAAACAGGCACCTCAATACCATCAATATCAAAGTTAACCGGGCTCGCGATATCAGCTCTCCGCTTTCGGAAACCCTGGGAATTGCTACCCTTAGCCTGGTGTTGTTCATTGGGGGAAGAATGGTGCAAACGGGTACGGGGATCATGGATCCTTCCGCATTTATTCTTTTTATCGTGCTCTTTGCCCAGGTGATCGAACCGGCCAAGAGTTTTTCTTCTGCCTTTTACAACGTGCAGAAGGGGGCCGCTTCTGCAGACCGTATCGAAGAGATATTGGCCCTTACCGAAACGCTGAAAGAAGCCAAAGACCCGATATCCATACAAAAACTGGAACAAGGAGTGGAATTCCGCAATGTGGGATTTAGCTATGCTCCGGATAAAAAAACTCTGGAACAGATCAGTTTCAGCATCCCCAAAGGAAAAACAGTGGCCCTGGTTGGTCCCTCCGGATCAGGGAAATCTACCATAGCGGATCTTCTTGCCCGTTTTTATGATGTGGATGACGGCCATGTGCTCCTGGATGGAAAAGACTTGCGGGATCTGAAGGTGAAGGATTTGAGGGCATTGATGGGACTGGTTACCCAGGAATCCATCTTGTTCAATGACTCGGTGTACAACAACATCGTGCTGGGCAACCATGAGGTTAGCCAGGAGCAGGTGATCGAAGCAGCCAAGGCGGCCAATGCCCATGAGTTTATCGTGGGGATGGAACACGGGTATTACAGCAATATCGGAGACCGTGGCAGCAAGCTCAGCGGAGGGCAACGGCAAAGGTTGGCCATTGCACGTGCGATCCTGAAAAACCCGGATATCCTGATCCTGGATGAGGCTACCTCTGCATTGGATACCACCTCGGAAAGGCTGGTGCAGGAAGCACTTAACCGGCTCATGCAAAACCGCACTTCGCTGGTTATTGCGCACCGGCTGAGTACCATTCAAAATGCTGACCTGATCATCGTACTGGAGAATGGTCGCATCCGTGAAATGGGGAATCACCAGGAACTGTATGAGCTGAAGGGCTTGTACCGCGAATTGCTGGAAATGCAACAAATTGCCTGAGTAAAGCAAAAACCGGAACGCCGGATCATTGGATCAGGGTCTCTGGCGAATGTCCAGTACTGCCGAATTCTCCATATCCGATTTCATTCTGACTACCAGGGCTTCTTCTCCGTCTTCGATGCGGATCTCATAGGTATTCGGTTTGATCTTTCCTTCGTTAAGGGCGTGCACGATAAGGCGGTTATTTCCGGCAACCAGTTCCACATCAATACATAATGGCGATGCCGTAAGGGAGAGCGCTTCTGCTACCAGGGAATCGTTCCAGAGCACCCGGATAGAATCTCCGTCAACGGTTTGATCATCAAGAAAACACAGCCTTATTCGGGTGTGCTTTACTTCCAGAGTTTCCGGCTCCTTGAGCGTCCGTCCGGTGAAAGGGTCGGGTTCCGGCTCCCGGACGATGCTCACCGGTTTGGGAGGTTTATGCTTCCGGTCTCTTCCCAGGCGTTTGAAATTGTATTTAAGACTCAGCCTGAGGTGGGAGCCGGTGGCATAGATCCGTTCCCCGTAGTTGTTGTCCACGCCGATGTAAACATGATCGATAATATTACGCCAGCCATGGTAATAAGCCAGTTCAAAAGACAGCTTCCCCTCTTTTCCCATATAGGCCATTTCCACACCGCCCCCAACGGTAGGATAGAGTTCAGGGGATTTTTGAATCTGTACCACCCGGTTGCTTTTAGGGATGGACCAGGCATAATTGATATGTCCGCCGTAATTGAATTTCAACGTCCAGAAGCTCCCGAGCCAGAGGTAGTTGCTGAAATAGACCGGGACACTCAGGTTTCGGTAGCTGATGAGCGAACTGACAGACCGTTCGCTGTGTAACTTATAGCCCCGGGAACCGATTTCGAAGCCCAGGTTAAAGCTCTGGTTTTTGCTGAGGTATTTTTCAAAGAGGATTCCCCAGGTAAATTTCCGGGCAAAATTCTGGTACCATTTGAGTTGCGGGTTCGGGAAGCCGTCGAGAACGGAGTAAAGCGGGTATAAGGTATTGACGCCGGTTTGATTATCCGGAGAGATTACCTGTGTGGCCCCCCCGGCAAAGCGGTTCTGGAAGGTAACCGTGGGGCTCATGGTTACATAAATATTGTAGTTGCGTTCTTCCTGCTGAGCGAATAAACCGCCGGAAAAAGAAACCAGAATCATCCATACCAGAACAGCCCGCATACCCGTATAACGAAAGTTACGCTGCTAAAGTTGAATCCGTTTCATACGGCGGGAAAATTTTGACAGAATACCGGTAGTTCCGGTTGAATAGTGCAACCCACCCCTGGGTTTTTTTAAACCCTCATACGTATATCATACCCTCGCCTTCATTGCCGTACGAGGAAGCCTGCCCCTGTGTAAACCGCGAGCCGCTGATCCAGGCCAATACGGCATCGGTCTGGTGCCAGTTCCGGATGGAAGGAAGGTCGGGGCAGTGCTCCTGGAGAGCATGCAGAAATTTGGTCAGGTCCTTTTTGTAATATTCCTGCAGCTCCAGTTCCCGGACCAGGGCCTTGGGATAGACTTCATATACCCGAACCCCTTCGCGCTGCAGTCTCTTTTTCAGAAGAATGGCCCTTGAGGTAAGTCCGCCGAGAAACATGGGCGACATCGCCTGCAATTGCTGGTCTGCTTCGCGGTAGAAAACCTCTTCGGATTCGGCATCCTGGATACCTGCCGGAAGGCTCAGCGGGGCATCGAGAAAAAGGTATTGACAGTTGAGAGCACGCAGGTAGTTCAGGATGAATTTATCGGCATCTTCACCCTTGATGCTTTGCAGGGTTACCAGGTGTCCGTGGTCCTCGTAGGCGATGGCCGTGGTTCCTGCCCGTTTACTTCCGAAATCTGCTCCCAAAAACATGGTTTTCCGATACTATGCGTGGCTTAAGCCGCCCGGTGTTGAGCGGAGAAGGGTAATAATACGGCAAAGCTTTTACAGCATCAAGAAGCGGTGTTCAACGGGTATTGAAAGGGCAGACGGAACCACTAGTAGTCAGCGGAAAAAAACTTTTCGATCTTATAAGCAAGCCGGTCCACATTTACCTTTTCTATAGGATGCGGAGTGGTAGGCATTACCAGGAAGCTGCCCTTTTGCAGGTTACGGAATGCCTGTACGGTCTCTTCCAGTCCGACCATCTTGTCCTGATCGCCCAAGCCAACCCGTACCGGGATATGAATTTTTGAAAGAGTTTCTGCAGTTATCAGGGGGAGATCACCCAGGTAGCGCATCATCTGCGCGGTTTTCCCGCATAGCTCTTTCCATTTGTCGCCATGCATATGCTGGAGCTGTTCCGCGTACGCGGGCACCTTCTCCAGGATCGTTTCCGGGTTGAGCATCTCTGCTTCCCGCCTGCTGGTTTCCGGGGTCCAGTTGAATTTGGTCCCCAGCGTCATAATCCGTGAAAAAGTTCCGGGTTTGCTGTATTCCAGGAAGAGAGCGACATAGCCCCCCATGCTGTAGCCGAAAACACCGCATTTTTTAAGCTGGTACTGTTCCAGGTATTCCTGGGTTTGACGGGCAAAAGCCTCAATACCGAAATTATCCGAAAAGGAGCTCCTTCCATGCCCGTAAAAATCCAGGCTGTGAATCTGGAAGTCGTTTTCCAGGCGCTCTTTCAGCACATCGAATTGCGATTGGGCACCCATGGCGCCATGCAGAAACAACAGGTCTTTCATGCGCGTAACGTATACTTTCTGTACGTATCAAAGGTAAACAATAGCGCAAGGAGAAGTATAAAACCTCCGAAAAGGTAGGGTACCCGGAAATCAACCGCGTAGAGGAAGCCTCCCAGGAAAGGCCCGGCCATCCGGCCCAGAGAGCCGATAGACTGGTTGGACCCGAGGATATTCCCCTGTTCTTTCGGGCTCACCTGGGCAGACAGAAGCGAAAGCAGGCTGGGGTTGAGGCATCCGGTTGCCAGGGCAAGGCCGGCAAGGGGAAAGAGTTCCATCCAGATACCCGGCACCAGAGGTAGCGCAACCAGGGAAAGCATCATCAGAATCAACCCGATCACCACCAGTTTTTTTTCCCCGAGGAGCCGGTTCATTATTCCCACTAACCCGAATTGCACCAGCGCCGAACTCAGCCCGATAAAAGAAAACACCAGTCCGATCTCTTTTTTGTTGAGCAGAAAATGTTCTTCCCACATCAATGCGGCGGTAACCTGCATCATGGCAAAAGCCATAATGCTGAGAAAGTTCAGGGTATACAGCCTCCTTACTTCTACCCTTTTCATAGCCTGTTTCAAAGGGCTGAACGGATTGATACGTTTGCTCAGATCGGGTTGTTTTTCCTTCAGGGATTCCGGAAGCAGGAAATAGGCCAGCACCAGATTCAGGCAACTCAGAATTCCGGAGCCATAGCCTACACCCATCAAACCGAAAGCGTCATACAGAAAACCGCCCAATACCGGCCCGATGATAAACCCCATTCCGAATGCCGCTCCCACCAGTCCCATATTCCGCGCACGGTTCTCTTTGTTGGAGATATCGGCCATATAGGCATTGGCCGCCGAGATATTGGCTGACCCGATTCCGGCTAGTGCACGTTGCAGCATGAGCAGCGGGAAAGAGATAACAAAAGCCAGTAAGAACTGGGAAAGTGCGGTGATGACGATGCTCCAGAGAATCACAGGGCGGCGGCCCACCCGGTCGGACAGGTTGCCCCAAAGCGGGGCGAACAGAAAATTCATCAAGGCATAGAGGGCAGCAACCCAGATGGATTCTTTGCTTCCCCCGAGGTCAACGGCAAGGTCGGGCAGTATCGGGATAATGATGCTGAAGCCCATCAGGTCCAGGAATACCGTTAACCAAATGACAAGTCGCGAAGAACCGGGGCGTTGCATGAGAAACGAAAATACGGGGATGTCCGGCGATCAGACAACCGGCTTCGCCTGTGTCAAACCAAGTTCCTCCAGCTGTGCCGGGTTAATGGGCCCGGGGGCATTGATCATCGTATCCCTGCCTGCATTGTTTTTCGGAAAGGCGATAAAATCGCGGATACTGTCCACGCCACCGAACATGGCACAGAGCCGGTCGAACCCATAGGCAATGCCTCCGTGAGGAGGGGCGCCGTATTCAAAGGCATTCATCAGGAAGCCGAACTGTTCCCGCGCTTCTTCCTTGGTGAAACCCAGCAGGTCAAACATTTGTTGCTGTACGCTACGGTCGTGGATACGGATGGACCCTCCGGCTATTTCCACGCCGTTGATCACGAGGTCATAGGCATTGGCTCTGATGGCTGCAGGGTTGCTTTCCATCAGGTGAAGGTCTTCGGGATTCGGAGAGGTAAAGGGGTGGTGCATGGCGTAATAGCGACCGTCTTCATCGTTGTATTCCACCAGCGGAAAGTCGATTACCCAAAGCGGTTTGTAGGTGTTCCTGTCTCGGAGGTCCAGGCGTTTGGCCATTTCCAGGCGAAGATCCCCGAGGGCGGAGAGGGTCTTTTGAGTTTCGCCGGCAAGTACCAGGAGCAGGTCACCCTGGCGGCCTCCGGCGGCTTCCATCCAGGTTTGAAGCTGCTCCGGAGTAAAGAATTTATCGACAGAGGATTTGATCCCTTCTTCCGTCCATTTAACGTAAACAAGTCCTTTCATGCCCCGCTTGGGATCTTTCACCCAATCGGTAAGTTCGTCGAGTTGTTTGCGGGTGTATCCGGCACAACCCTTTGAACAGATTGCTCCGATGAAACCGTTGGCTTCCAGTACCGATTTGAAAACGACAAACTCTGTCCCGGAAACGGATTCGTTCAGGGAACGGATTTCCATACCAAAGCGGGTATCCGGCTTATCGCTTCCATACCGGCTCATGGCTTCGTCATAACTCATCCGGGTAAATTCGGGCAATTCAACGCCTTTGATCTCACGGAACAGAAAGCGGGTAAGGCCTTCGAAAGTACTCAGGATATCTTCCCTCTCCACAAAGCTCATTTCACAGTCGATCTGTGTGAACTCCGGCTGACGATCAGCACGGAGGTCTTCGTCGCGGAAACATTTTACAATCTGAAAATAGCGATCGAAACCCGAGACCATCAGCAACTGCTTGAAGGTTTGAGGGGACTGGGGCAGCGCATAGAATTCGCCTGGGTTAAGCCGGGAAGGCACAATAAAATCGCGGGCTCCTTCCGGAGTGGATTTGATCAGTACCGGTGTTTCCACTTCCAGGAACTGCTGTTTATCCAGGTAGTCACGGGTGAGTTTGGCCAGTTTATGACGAAGCTCCAGTTTGGCCCTCACGGACTCACGGCGCAGGTCGAGGTAGCGGTACTTCATACGCAGCTCATCGCCTCCGTCGGTATTTTCTTCAATGGTAAATGGAGGGGTTAACGCAGCATTCAATACCCGGATGCTGCTAACCGCAATTTCGATCTCTCCGGTGGCGAGTTTGGTATTTTTACTTTCCCGCTCGCGAACGGCACCTTCAACCTGGATGACAAATTCGCGGCCCAGCTTACGGGCTTCCATACACAAAGCATCATTAACCGCCATATTGAAGGAAAGCTGGGTGATGCCGTACCGGTCGCGGAGGTCGATAAAAGTCATCCCTCCCATATCCCGGGAACGTTGCACCCATCCGCAGAGGGTGACTGAGTTTCCAGCGTCCGACAATCTGAGTTCTCCACATGTATGCGACCGGTACATAAGCAATACTATTAGTGCCGCGAAATTAGTCCTTTACCTCTGTCGGTGAAAATAGACGAAGGCTTTTTGACGGAGGTTGCCGGATAACGGGATTGGCGCCAGGATAAATCAAAATACCGGGCAGAAAGGATTGACTGGAAATTGGTTATCTTTTCAGGGATGAAAACGAGATTCAAACTACCCATTATTCTGATGGCCATGGGTGTGGCTTTTATCAGTTCCTGCTCCAAAGACGACGACAATGGCGGTAATGACGGCGGCGGTGCAAAAACCTGCCGGGTAAACACCATCGCATTGAATGCGCTTGGAGAAACGTCAACTTCCTCCGTAACCTATGATGCTAATAAAAGACCGGTTGAGATCAATACGGTTCAGGGCTCGGATGTGAGCGGCAGTAAGCTTTCCTATGATGCTAATGGAAATGTGACCATGATCGAGGAGTACATCGATGCGTCCAAAACAATTCACTACAAGGAAGAGTACACCTATACGGATGGCAAGGTGACTGAGGTGAAATTTTATACCGATAATGGGGGAAGCTTTGGATTGACGGAGGTTCAGCGCTACGAATATTCGGGTAGTGAGGTATCGAAAATAAAACTGTTTGCTATAGATGCAGGCCAGGAAGAGGAGTACGGGTATATAACCTATACGTATACAAATGGCAGTGTTACCGGAATGGATCAGTACGAAGATGACGGACAAGGCGGAAGCACGCATGTTCTTCGTCGCACAATTACCTACGACACTCATGCTTTGAACTACAAGTTCTTCCTGAATTTCCTGTTCGAGGATCCGAATTTCCCGGCAGCAAACTATCCTGTTCGCGACAAACAAGAGTATTGGGATTCGGATGACAGCGTTTGGGAAATTGACGAAGACATCGATTACGTTTACACCTGGAATTCA
>CAXPEB010000045.1:0-51972 GCA_964215915.1 Bacteroidia bacterium | reverse complement strand
CTCCGATTGTTCTTTTTTGGATGCCCATTTTTTACTTGTCTAAAAAATGGGCGAAAAAAGGACAGTTTTCCTGAAGGCGCCTTCCAGCCGCACCGGTCTCCCTCCGCAACAAAAGCTTGGCCATCGCTGGAATCTTTTCCATGACCTTATTCATTCAGAAAACATTCGTTTTCAAGATAACGGGAACGGACAACTCCCTGTTTCGTGTGAAAAGATTAAGGCGATTTGGCGCACAGGCTCCCGCACGCTTTTGTTGCGGCTCGCGCTGCAGGAAAACAGCCTGACGATGGAGAATAAACGTATTTCCAATAAATGGAAATACGTTTGACTGGATTGAGGTTCCTATTTCGGGCAGTAAGCATTCGATTGTTCCGCTTGACATAGGGAGGGAGAGTAAGGACATTGGGCTTCAAATGACTTTATCAAAGCCAAAGCCCCCTGCCTCCATAACATATTTTGACTTAATACAATTTTGACAGATAGTGTTGGATGATTGTTGTTAGTAAAAGCAACGCTTTTATTCAATGCCTTTTAACACTACTTCCTTCGTTTTCTCTTTGAACTCACGAACATCAGACTCTATTTCCTCAATCATCCTTTGGTCTTCAATGTTCTTATAAGAGATGTGTGGTTTTATCATATTTAAAAAGTTCTTGATTTCTTCAGCTTCTAAATCGCTGATTATAATGTCGGTAGATTGTCCATGTGCAAGCCTCTGCTGTATTCCATACAGTGTATACCCTAAATTGAGCACATAGGTGAGAGTGTGTGGAGTAATGTAATCAATACTATCCAGGAAATATCCTAATCGATAGTAATAGTTGGTGTACCGTTGTCCCTTTTCATATTTCTGTAGGAAATTATCTCGGAAGGAAGAAAGTCCAACTATATCAAATAACATTGAAGAGTCAATACCTTGTTCGAGCCCCATTGCATTGATACTTGGAAGTGGGCAAATACCAACACTGGGAACACAATCATACCAATTTCCATTATAATTACAATAGTAATTGGGGTCAGTTTCGTACCCGCAACGTGCGCAATGATTAATGAGTGAACTATAACCGCCTCCAGGTTTAAGGTAGTCTACAGTAGGGTTTTCTGTATAAAGGAACTCCTTTGCATTTCTAAGTAAATCAATTCTTTTGCGTGATGTTAGTTCGTCCACTCGACCACAGATATTTAACATCTTGTCCGTATTAAAAGTACGTTCCTGAATGGCAACCATGTCTTCCATGATGTAGTAGGTTCCGGTTCCGGTCAATTGTTTGATAAGGATAAATGAACCATCAATCCGATTGTAGAAGCTGATTTCTGCCACTTCTTGTTTGTTGTAAATTAATATTACCTGTCGGATACTGTCCAATTGAATATGGTCTAGGCTTCCTGTAGTAAGTACTAAAGCACTTCGCAATACTGTGTTATCGGTTTTCACTACAGGAATGTTCAGTTGTCCTAAAAGGAGTTGTTCAAGATTAATAATATCCTCTTTACTGATTAGGATGGAGACACCCTTACCATATCCCTCTTCAGGTGTTACTGTTTCATCCTTATTATGACTGAGATGTTCTGGGACAAGAATGAGATTACCAATTCTGAATTCTGTTCCTGGCATAGGAAAAGCACCACATTTTGGAAACTCCTTTTGTTCTTTTGACAGCTTATCCAAATGGTGACAATCGCAAGTACCCCTAGAGCCTGTACGATGCTTTTAATCTTGATATTCATAAGTTCAGGCAATTACCACAATAGCCTAAAACTTATCTTCATACTAAATTATACTCCCATAGCCAATCTCGTATTGATGTCTTTTCCCAAAGTGTAGTCCAGTTTCTTTGTAAATAGTATTAGGGAATCCGACTGATACTTTATGGAATCTTATCAGGAACCTGAATAAGCAACACCCTATCCGTCGGTCAATTGGGAGTTGGGTGTTCATTGTTACAGGAATGATGATTTGTGAACCATTAAAAGACAATGAATAGTTTTACCCAGTGATACCGCTTTTTTCAACTAATCGGGAAATGATTTGGGATTATCGGTAGCGATGCAACGAATGGCATTTTTTTCGATCTTTTTTAGCAAAATGACCGTGGACCCCCGAATGTATTTCCTGGCTCTCATCCCAGAGCCCTCCTTTTCCGACAAGGTCAGGAACCTCCAGCGTGAACTCCGAGAAAAATTCGGGCTTAGCTACGCCATGCGCCTCCCACCGCATATCACCCTGCAGGCACCTTTCAACTGTCAGATCCCGGAAAGGGAACTGGAAGGGATCATTTCCCATATCCGCGATAAGTTCAGAAGCATCAAACTCAAAGCATCCGGTTTCGATTCGTTTATCAATGCCGTGGTCTATATCTCTATGGAGCCCAACGACGAACTCCTGGAGTTTCAAAGCTGGCTTTCCGATTACCTGAACAGCACAGGATGCCTGAGCCTCTCCCAGGGCAACAACGATTATGTGCCCCATATCACCCTGGCTCACCGTGATCTGGATACGGAACACTTTGAAGAAGTCTGGAAGGATTTCGAATCGCGGAAAATCGACGACGAATTCTATGTCAATGAGCTTGTGATCTTCCGCCACGATCAGCGCAGCTGGCACGTGGAAAAAAGCATTCGAAGCAAGGCCCTCTTTGCCTGATCGCGTATATTGCGGCTATTCCCGGCTTTATCAAAACATACGGCATTTACCTGGTATACGCACTTGCTGCCGGCATCGTGCTGTTCCTCCTGGACCAGATACAGTTCCGGTACCGTTACAACTCGTTAAGCACCGAACTGCTGGTGTTGGGCATTGCCCTGGTATTTCTTCCATTAGGGGTTTGGCTGGGGCGCCAGTTCCGGATGAAGCCCGAAACCTCCCCGGAGCCTTCTCCGAGGGAAATTCCGGAACACTATGGGCTCAGCCAAAGGGAGCAGGAAGTACTGCAGCTTATTCTCAAGGGATTGAGTAACCAGGAAATCGCCGACCGCCTCTTCGTGTCCCTTACCACGGTCAAGACGCATGTTTCCAATATCCTGATGAAAACCGGTCGGAGCAGGCGAACCCAGCTGATGGTTCTGTTTGAAGACCTGAGGGAAAATACCGGGACTAAAGAATGATTCGCGTAATTTCCTACTTTGGTATGACGGCATTATCGAGCCGCTGAACCTGTTTTGAACCAAATCAATCGCTTTATGAAAAATACGGTATTACGTTATGGACTGATCTCGGGAGCCATTATGGCGCTCTACCTGATCATTATGGTGGTCTTCATCGGACAAGACTGCATGCAGAATCCCACCTATGGGATGCTAATGGGCTATGCTGGTATGTTGGTAGCCTTTTCTTTTATTCTTGTTGGGGTTAAGCGGCACCGCGACCGGGTAGGTGAGGGAAAGATCAAATTCGGGAGAGCCCTGGGTATCGGGTTGCTCATTATGCTGGTGGGTTGTTTCATTTACGCTTTGGCTTGGTTTATCTACGTGTACGGGTTCGATCCCGAATGGATGGATCGTTATGTGCAAAATGAGATCGACCGCATTGCTTCCTCAGGAGAAAGCCCGGAAGTGATCGCACAAAAGCAGGAGGAGATGCGCAGTATGGGTGAGTATATGGAAAATCCCGCACTCTTGTTCCTGGTTACCATGACGGAACCTATGCCTCCCGGAATTATCTGTTCCTTGCTGGCAGCTTTGCTTTGGAAACGCAAAGGCTGATTATCAAAATTCTGTCAAAATAGGGAAGAAGTGCTGCCCGCATGAAATTCCTTATTATTTTGCGCCATGGCCAATACGCGAGCATCCTGGTGGTATTTTCTCTGGCGCTGGTACATGAGGCGCTGCCTGGAGTTTTTTTACCGCAGGCTGGAGGTAGAGGGGCTGGAGAATATCCCCAAAAACAAGCCGATCATCTATGCATCAAATCATACCAATGCACTGATGGATCCGCTGATGATCTCGTATTTTGCTCCGACCCAGCATTATTTTATGACCCGGGGTGATGTTTTTCGTTTCCCCGTTATAGGAAGCCTCTTCCGTTCCTGGAGGATGCTTCCTTTGTTTCGGATGAAGGATGGCATTGATACCCTGGCTCAGAATAACGAGATCATGGACTTTATCACAAACAAACTTGTGGAAGGGCATGCCATGATCATTTTTCCCGAAGGAAGTCATTTCTGGAAACGTCAGGTACATCCCCTTCGTAAAGGACTGGTTCGTATGGCTTATGACGTATTGGAACGTGACCCGCAAACGGAACTGGTCATTATTCCGGTTGGATTCTATTACAATGACATGGTCCGGGTGAACCAGGATGCTTTTGTGAAGTTTGGAAAAGCCATTCCACTGAGGGACTTTCCCCGTGAGGAAAATCAGGCCAAGACCTTCAACACCTTCAATAAGGAGCTCCGGGAAGCCATGCGGGAACAGATTATCGATATCAATCTCGAAGACGACGACTACCTTGAAGCGGAAGCCTGGAGAGAAGAGCTGGCAAAGCGTCTGAGCAAGTTGCCGGTGAAAACGAGCTTCATCCATCAGCAGCACTTTATCCGCGTAATTTCTTCTCCTGAATTTCGGTCGGAACTGCAGGGCGCAGGTCTTAGCCTGGACGAGGTGCTGAATAAAGAGCCTCTGAAAGACTGGTGGTCAAAAGTGGAAAAAACCGCCCAGGGTCCGGATTTCGGGAATATCGTGCTGAAAGTGCTCAAGTATCCCTTTTACCTCCTGGCCTTTTTGCATTATCTGCCGCTCTTCCTTATCAGCAGAAATATCTTGTCTAAGATTAAGGATCAGACTTTCCATTGTTCGGTCAAATTTGGATTGGGACTGATTTTTCAGCCCGTGCTGAGTTTATTGCAGGCAGGGATTCTGGCCTGGGCACTGGGAAGCTGGTGGTGGTTCGGAATCTACCTGGTATTGATGCCTGCCTGGTCCACTTTGTTCTCAGAATGGCGGGGAGACGTGCTGAAGGTTACTGATCCAGTGCCTCAAGGATAATCTCACAGGCTTTTTCTATCTCCTGTTCGCTAATGGTTAGCGGGGGAGAGATGCGCATTTTTTCCGGTGCAAAAAGGAACCAATCGGTAAGCAGCCCTTTTTCGATGCAGGTATCGATATAGCCTTTATTTTCTTCGAAAGAACCGAACTCCAGGGCCAGCATAAGGCCTTTTCCGGAGATGCTCCGGATTTTAGGATGCTTAAGTAATTGTTTGAAAAGCAATTCTTTAAGCGGGACTTTCTGCAAGAGATTAAGTTCCTGTATAGCTTCAATGCCGGCTTTAGCGGCGGCACAGGATACCGGGTGTCCGCCGAAGGTAGTGATATGTCCCAGTACAGGGTCATGTGTGAGGCTTTGCATGATTTCCGTAGAGGAAACAAAGGCACCCAAAGGCATCCCGGATCCGAATGCTTTTGCAAGCACCAGGATGTCAGGCACGATACCGTAATTTTCAAAGGCAAACCAGTTACCGGTGCGGCCCATACCGCATTGTATCTCATCAAATACCAGCAGGGCTCCTTTTTGCCTGCACCATTCCGAAAGCAGGTGCAGGTACTCAAGATCGCCGGGCAGGTATCCGGCCTCTCCCTGAATCGGTTCCAGGAAAACGGCAGCCGTTTCTTCGGTAATGTATTTCAGCTGTTCGGGAGCATTGAAATCGATATGCCTGATACCCGGCAGGAGTGGGGCAAAGGCTTTTCGGTAACCTGGGTCGCTCATCAGGCTGAGCGCACCGTGAGTGCTGCCATGGTAGGCATTCTTCATGGCAACGATCTCTTTCCTGCCCGTATGGCGTTTGGCAAGTTTAAGAGCCCCTTCAATGGCTTCGCTGCCGCTGTTTACCAGGTAGACGGAATCCAGTGTTTCCGGCAGAAGTTTACAGAGTGTTTCCGCCAGTTGTACCTGCGGGGATTGAACCAGTTCGCCATATACCATAAGGTGCAGGTACTGTTCACTCTGATGCTTGATGGCATCCAGCACTTTTCTGTTTCCATGCCCCAGGCTACTGACACTGATCCCGGAGATCAGGTCGATATAGGTTTTGTTCTCCGGACCGAACAGATATACCCCGTCTGCTTTTTCAATTTCGAGCATCAGAGGCGCATCTGATGTTTGGGCCAGGTGGCGCAGAAATAGTTGTCGGTTGGAGAGCATGCTTCAAATCTATTCAAAAAAAAATCCCAACGCCTTGGGCGCCGGGATTCTGAAACCTTCAAGTGCAGATTACTTGATGCTGGAAGACAGCTCGGAACCTGGTTTGAATTTAACCACTTTCTTAGCTGCAATCTTGATTTCTTTACCAGTTTGCGGATTTCTTCCGGTTCTGGCGGCTCTGCTGGCTACTGAAAAGGTACCGAATCCAACGAGAATTACTTTGTCACCTTTTTTCAGGGCCTTGGCAGAAGCGTCCAAGAATGAATTCAGGGCAGCCTGAGCCTGTACTTTAGTCAGCTTCGCATCATCTGCAATCTTGTTGATGAGGTCTGATTTGTTCATAGTGCTACTATTAAGTTTTGATTGTGAATTGAAATTTAATCAAACTTAGCAATAAAGCCCTTATTTGCAAGGGGTTCGCGCGATTTAGAATGTGGAAAACGACCCTGACCCGCTGAAATGTTAATAAAAAGGGTGTTAAGAGTCATTAAATCAAATGGTTAGACTTAATTTATATGCCCCAGTATGTGAATAACTTCGTCTGCGCCTTTGCCCGGTATATCTATGACAAACCGTGATTTGGCGTAGTATTGCTCCCTTTCCGACAGCAAATCCCGGATGAAGGCTTCTCGTTTTTCTTCCGGAACCGGATCAATCAGGGGGCGCGGCCCCTCGGAAAGGTTAAGCCGACTGAGTAAAAAGCGGGGAGTGGCTTTCAGGTAAAAGCTGAGACCGTGTTCGTTGATCCAGTCCATATTTCCATGGTAACAGGGGGTTCCTCCGCCACAGGCAACCACCAGTTTATCATCCATCCCATCCAGTTCCCTGAGGCTTTCTGCTTCCAGTTCGCGGAACCGGTCTTCCCCTAGCGTGGCAAAGAGTTCGGGAACAGACTTCCCGGTTTTTTCTTCCAGGTACTGATCGAGGTCCAGGAAAGGCCTTTTTAATTGCCGGGCGAGGCTCTTACCAAGGGTACTTTTCCCGCTACCCATAAACCCGACCAGGAAGAGCTTTTTCATGCGAGCCGGATTCGGGGGTCGAGTAATTTATAGGCAATGTCTACCAGCATATTGATCAGAATGAAGATCACGGCAATGAGTAACACCGCGCCCATCACCACCGGGTAATCCGCTTTCTCCAAAGCCTCTACGGTTACCTTACCAAGTCCTTTCCAACTGAAAATGTATTCGATAAAAAAGGCACCGGCCAGGAGAGAGGCAAACCATCCGGATACGGAGGTGATCACCGGGTTAAGTGCATTGGGAAGCGCATGTCTCCAGATAACCCTGCGTTCGCTTAATCCTTTGGCCCGTGCGGTAATGATATAGTCCTGATTCAGCACTTCCAGCATAGAACTCCGGGTAAGCTGGGAGATAATGGCCAGGGGTCTTACGCCCAGGGCCAGAGCAGGAAGGATCAGGTTTTTCCATTCATAATGCCTGCCTTCGGCGAGGCTATAGTCCACCAGGCTTCCTGTCATGTGCAAGCCGGTAAACGAATGCCAGACGAAACCGAAAAGCCAGGCGACGAGGATAGCAGCAAAAAAAGAGGGGAGGGAAATTCCCAGCGTACTCATTCCCAATACCAGCCGGTCGGGGTAACGATCACGGTTTACTGCGGCCCATACCCCAAGCGGAATTCCCAGTGCCATAGCAAATAGGATAGAGGCCAGGGCGAGCACAGCAGTGCCTTCCATTGCTTCTGCCAGAATGCGGGAAACCGGTTTCCGGCTTTGATAGGAACTTCTGAGATAGGGAAATTGTAACGATACCCGGGTATTGCCAAGGCTAAACAGCGTTTGTCCCCTGCGGAGGGTGTCCTGGCTGAAATGCAGGGGCGACAAATCATTCAGGTAATGGGCATATTGAATGAGTGGCGGAAGGTCGAGCCCCATTTCTTTCCTTGCAGCTTCGATACTTTGTGCATCGGTTCGCTGGCCCATGGTGAGCTGCGAGGGATCGGGAAGAACCATAAAGAGGAGAAAGACCAGGGTCACCACGCCCCAAAGCGTCAGCAATGCGGATCCGAGTCTCCGCATTACAAATCTCATAAGCCGTTTTTCTTGGTGTATTTATTTACGGCCTTCTCCAGATCCTTGATATCCGGAGAATTCCTGGCCGACCAGCGGGCCACCACGGTACCTTTATAGAGAAGGATATAACCCGGATTACTGCGGATCACCGATTTTAGTGCCGTACGGTCCATTTGATAGAAGGGGAATGCCAACTGGTGTTCGTGACGGAATTTCTCAAACTCATCGCGATCGGAATTGGTGAAGGCATAAACTTTATAACCTTTGTCTTGCCAGGCTTTGACATGGTCCCGGAACTTGCGTATGGATTTGACCCGGGTAGTACTCAGGTCATAAGCAACAATAAAAAGCTTGAAGGTTTCTTCTTCCAGTACTTCCCTCGTGATGTCCTCATCCTGGGCGTTCCGAATGCTGAAGTCATGGATCTCTGCCGGCTTGCCCGCTTTTATGATACTGTCTTTCCGGTCTACGTATTCGAAACGATCCGGATCATTCGGGAGGTTGTCTGCAGTGTAAGTGCCAAGCTCTCCGCTCTGCTTATCGCGGTAGACAAAACGGTACTCGCGTTCATCCGGTATTTCCGTAGTGAGTTGCAGTATGTCATTCCCTTCCTGCCATTTCAGGTAATTGATTACCGGCATGTACATCCAGCAGTATACGGAGAAGAAGGCGCTGGCTGCAGTGAAGAAGAGGATGAGGTTGGTTTGCATGATACGCGCGAAATAGGGGCGTATCTTATTCCTGCGGAGGAAAATGATCAGAATGAGCAGGAGCAGGAGCAGATCCTTGAAGAACGACTGCCAGGGGGTGAGCTTGATGGCATCACCGAAACAGCCACAGTCTTTCATATAATAGATCTCCCGCGGAACAAAGCCCAACAGATTCGCCCACCACTGGGTGGTGGAGCTGTCGGGATTTTCGAAGAACCAGTTTCCTATGGCTGTGAACCCGGTAAGGAAGGTGAAGAACAGGATCATAAGCAGCAGCAGCCACGACGTGATCCGCATGCGTGTTCCGATCAATACACAAACTCCGAGCACGATCTCGGCCACACAAATGAGGATGGCCTGAACCACTTCGTAATGCTGCAGGAAACCCGTTCCGAATACGGAGTAGTATTCCGTTAGCTTATAGGAGAAACCAATGGGGTCATTGGCTTTGATGAAGCCACTGAAAATAAAGAGCAGTCCGACAAGGAGCCTGCTGATTCCCGTGAGTACCTTCATTGTTCTTCGGCGATTCGTATTAAAGCAAAAATAGCATAGTTGATAATATCCCTGAAATTGGCATCCACACCCTCGGAGATGAGCGTTTGTCCGCCCAGGTCTTCGATTTGTTTGATGCGCATCAGTTTCATCAGGATCAGATCCGTATAGGTAGCCACCCGCATATCCCTCCAGGCTTCCCCGTAATCGTGGTTTTTGGCAAACATCAGTTCCCGGGTATGCGCCACTTCTTTGTCGTAAAGGTGCTCCAGTTCCGCAGCATCCATATGCAAGTCTGATTCGTCGGGGCCTTTGCTCAATTGAATGAGCGCCATAACGCAGTAATTGATAATACCCACATATTCGTTATCAATCCCTTCGTCTACCTTCTGCACCCCTTTTTCCTCAATACTCTTGATCCGTTTTGCTTTGATATAGATCTGGTCGGTGATGCTGGCCTGCCTCAGGATACGCCAGGCAGAGCCGTAGTCGTGGTGTTTTTTTACGAATACCTCCCTGCATCGGGCAATGGCCTGGTTAAACTGTTCTGCGGTGTCGCGTTGCACGATAGTTTCTGCTGTTTGACTTACTTTTGAAAGCACGGTGATGCAAGGTAAGATGAATCTGACACTCAATTCAAGCGATAAGAATGCCAGAAGTCTGAGGCTTCGTGGAAAACTCATGGATTTTTCGAGACCCCGGATCATGGCTATTCTGAATGCTACCCCGGATTCTTTTTACCGGGCCAGCCGGGTAAAAGACGTGGACGATGCACTTAGACAAGCGGAGAAACATATTCGGGAAGGAGCAGATATTCTTGATCTGGGGGCTTACAGCAGCCGACCTGGCGCTCAGGATATCCCGGTTGAGGAAGAGCTGCGCAGGCTATTGCCGCTTGTGGAAAAGATTTCCGCCGACTTCCCCGATACTCCTTTGTCGATAGATACGTTTCGCGCCGTGGTGGCCAGCGAGGCAGCCGGGGCAGGTGCGGATATGATCAACGACATTTCGGCCGGTGACGATGATGAGGAGATGCTGGAACAGGTTGCCGGGTTGAAGCTCCCCTACGTAGCCATGCATAAAAAGGGCAGCCCGTTAACCATGCAATCGCAGGCACATTATGGTGAGGTAGTCACAGAGGTGCTGGATTATCTCCACCACAAGCTAAGCCGCTGTCGGGCACTAGGAATACAGGATGTGGTGATCGATCCCGGTTTCGGGTTCGGAAAGAATAGTGCGCATAATTATCGCTTACTGAA
Organism: Bacteroidia bacterium; assembly: GCA_964215915.1. Lineage (GTDB taxonomy): Bacteria > Bacteroidota > Bacteroidia > UBA8524 > UBA8524 > UBA8524. Next base: position 41,337 of record CAXPEB010000045.1, on the reverse strand, counting down.
GCACCTTAGTGTTTTTAGGGAAAGTGGTGCTCCTTTATTAATAGGGGTCTCCCGCAAGGGTATGATCTGGAAAAACCTGGAGATCGATCCCGCAGAATCGCTAAACGGCACTACCGCGCTTCACATGCTAGCCCTACAAAACGGGGCAGATATTCTCCGTGTTCACGATGTACGGGAGGCTGCTGAGGCTATCCGGTTGTATGGGCTCTATCGGGAAGCCTGATCAGGATGTCGAATCTTTACCTATTTTGTCGATCAGGCTATCCAGGATGTCATCAGGATCGCGTCCGAGGTTTTGCAGCTCCAGTTCTGCCGATTCCCGAAGGAGGTGATCCGGATACTGATCAATAAACAACTGAAAATACTTCTTCGCGGAATCAAGCTCATTCAGTTCATTGTGGTAGATAAAGCCTGCACCGAAGAGGGCCTGAGCATGAGCGGGTTTTTCCGGGTAGAGCTTGGCATATTGGGCAAAATATCCTGCTGCCTTGTCGAAGCGGTTCATTTTTACGCAATGGCCTCCTGCATGGAATAACAGGGACTCGTGACGCGGATGATCCGGGTAATTATCAATAAAAGTAAATAGGGCCTGGCTGTATTCCCGTTTGATCTCCGGGTTATTCAGGGAATCTTCCGACGACCAACGATCGATCTTTTCCAGCAGGGAATCAGCGGTTTCCGTCTGTTCTTTTTCATTGTTCCGGTTGCCGCAGGCTGCCGAAAGGAACGATAAGCCAACAAGTAGCAGGATTTTGTTCATGCTGCGAAAATAAGGGGAGGTGAGGTGATGGAAAAGCAAACTGATTATATTTGACAGCGTAACCCTATGCAAACAGTCCCCCTCAATGAAAAAACTCTTACTGCTTACCCTGATCCTGCTTCAGGCGGGATTTCTTCGTGCACAGTACCAGATCGGTCATTCGATAAGTAATTACGGCGGTACCAACAGCCTCTATTTCAACCCCTCGAATGTGGTGGACAGCCGCTACAAATTCTACATGAACTTTGTGGGCCTTAATGTGCACATGAGTAACGATTACATTTCCTGGAATGCACCTTATCATCCGTTTGGTGCCCTGGGATATAGTGTTCCCGGTATGGGTTTCTTCAACGGTCTTTATAAGGTTCCGTCGTCTGCAATCGATGCCAATGACAACCTGCTTTTCGAAGAAAGCTGGCTTAATGAGAACCTGAACGGGAAACCGAAAAATGCGCTCATGCAAATGGAGTATCGCAGTTTCAGTTTTATGTTCAATATCGGCACTCGCCATTCCATAGCGGTGGGTTCGAGAGTCAGGGCAATGGCACAGATGACCAATGTAACAGAGCCACTGGCCCGTATCATACGTTACGGCTTTGACACGGCGTCAACTCCTTTCCGAAATGGCGAGTTGTCGCTGGATCAACTGTATGGCAGCAATAGTTTCAATATCAACATTGCGGCTTTTACTGAACTGTCTTTATCCTATGGTGCCGTATTGATGGATCAGGATGAACATTTCCTGAAGGGCGGAATTACCGGAAAATACTTCGTGCCCTTGTACGGAGCTTATATGCGGAACAGTGATATCGATGTAACGATCCTCGGGGAGGACAGCTTTGAGTTCCGTAACACCAATATTGAATACGGATATACCAGCGAAAAATACTACAACAACATGAACTCCGGGCTTTTTGGCCTGGGAGGAGGCCTGGGTATGGATATCGGGTTTACGTATGAATACCGGCCCGATTATAAAAAATACAAGTACCAAATGAACGGTAAAGAAAAATACGACCGTTCCAAAAACAAGTACCTGTTCAAGATCCAGGCTTCGTTCAACGACCTGGGAGCGGTGAAATTCGACAACACCGACTTTGTAAGGGCCTATCAGCTGGAAAACAAGGCAGTGGTTACCTTTACTCCCGACCTTCTCGATACGCTTCAGATGTTCCGGGATCGTTATGGAGATGAAGGCGGAACCTTACTGGCCGTGGATTCTATGATCGGGCGACTTGTGGGGTTTGAAAATGCCTCCAATACTTTCGACTTCAAGCTTCCGTCTAACCTGAACATCAGTGCGGATTACCGTGTGTTGAATAACGTATACCTGAATCTGCTTTGGATACAGTCGCTGCGTACCAAACAAGTGAATGGACTCCGCGGATTTTCCCTTTTGGCTTTAACGCCCCGCTATGAGTCTAAGTGGTTTGGCGCCTCGCTTCCCATACAGCTGACCCAGAACTACAGCAAGGTAAGACTGGGAATGCACCTTCGGGGAGGGCCGTTCTGGTTTGGAACAGATAACCTGAGCGGTTTGATTTCTAAGAAGGATATTACCGGCGCCGATATCTATTTCGGGCTGTCCATACCTATCTATCAGCGTAAGGAACGCGACCGTGATAAAGACGGGGTATCCAACAAATACGACAAATGCCGCAATGTACCGGGTATTTGGGAGTTCAGGGGTTGTCCGGATACGGATGAAGACGGAACACCGGATTCCAAAGATTCCTGTGTGACCATTCCGGGACCCAAAGAATTGAATGGTTGTCCGGACCGCGACCATGATGCGGTTTATGATCATAATGATTCCTGCCCGGATGTAGCCGGACTGCCTATCTATAACGGATGTCCCGATACCGATGGTGACAGCATTATCGACAGCGAGGATGCTTGTCCGGATGCTGCCGGCCCCAAAGAAACCAATGGCTGTCCGGATCGTGATGGCGATGGTGTACTGGATGCAGTAGACCAGTGTGTGGATGAAAAGGGAAGTCCGGAGCTGAACGGTTGCCCGGATCGCGACAGTGACGGTGTAGCCGATAAAGCGGATAAATGCCCGGATATACCTGGGTTGACTATGTTTGCCGGTTGTCCGGACACGGATAAAGACAGCGTTCCCGATAATGTCGACTTGTGTCCTTTGGAAAAAGGCACCCCGGAAAACAACGGTTGTCCCAAGGTGGAAGAGAAGATTGATATCCTGGACATTCCTGAAGAAGATCAGGAGATATTGAACGAGGTGTTCTCCAACCTGGAATTTGCTACCGGCTCCGCTGAAATCGACCCCAAATCACACCAAAGTCTGGATCGCCTGGCGGAACTGCTTGACAAACGCCCGACTTATCGGATCTATATTGCCGGACATACGGACAATACCGGGAATCAGAAGCTGAACGAAAAACTCAGTGCCGAAAGGGCGGAGTCAGTTCGTAAGTACCTGGAAGAAAAAGGTATTCAGAGCATCCGTATCAAAACGGAGGGCTTCGGGTCCAGTCGGCCGGTTGCCGATAACGACACTCCGGAAGGTCGTCAGAAAAATCGCCGGGTGGAATTCCGGGTGATCAAGTAAAGATCCAGGTGATGAGCGCAATTCATAAGGTCTGAAAGACCACTCAGCAATACGAAATAGAAAAAGCTGTCTGATTTAGGCAGCTTTTTCCTTTAATTCGTGTCTGATCTCTAATACGAACATTTCTAACAGAAAACAGTAACATGAAAAAAGTATTACTCTATTCCATGGTCATAATGTCTGCAATGGCCATTTCTTCGTGCTCCAAAGATGACAATCCCGGAGACGATTCAGGTTCCGGTAACGGTAATGGTAGTGGCACCACGGAAATACAACAATCGCAGCAAGCCGTTATGTTCTACATGTCAGGTAACTGGTGCGGTCCCTGCGGCCTCTACGGCAAACCTGCTCTCAAAAAGAACATCGACAAGCATGGCGATGATTTGGTGGTTATTTCCGCTCAGCTCGGACAAGACCCCATGACCAACCAGTATGCCAATGAAGTTGCTTCTCTTTGGGGAGTGAACAGTGTACCTACTGCAGCTATCGGAGGTAATGAAGGCTCTGCCTCTAAAATCGGCGGGGGAGCCTCCATGGAAGGTAGCATGGATACGAAAATTTCTTCCCTGATTGCCAGCGAGGCCGTACTGAATAGCATGATCGAAAGAAAAGTTGAAGGAAACAAGATGACCGTAACGGTTACCACCAAGTTCTTCAAAGCTGCAGACGGTGAGTATTTCATTTCTGTTTACTTGCTGGAAGATAATATCATCGACCGTCAGTATGTGTCCGGAGAAGGCTGGCACGATCCTGTTGAATTTGACAACATCCTTCGTGCAGAAATGACCGACGGAGCTGCTTACGGAGTGGCACTTGCCGATGGAACCACTGCGGCAAACACCAAAGTGACCAAAGAATTCAGCGTGACGCTGGATTCCAAATGGAAAACCGAGAACCTGAAAGTGGCTGCGGTAATCTGGAAAAAAGGCAGCAACGGAGTTGTGATCAGCAACGGCGTGGTAAAATAAAAACCACCGTATAAAATAGTAGGAAAAGCCGCTCCCTTAGAGCGGCTTTTTGTTTGACCGATTGGCTGACAAAACCCTCCTAATTTTCTTCGAATGAACCGGATAGGTATTGAATCCTTCAGGATTATAGTTATATATTCGTTTAAGAAATTGATAACAAATCATGAAAAGAATCTACTTTAAACTTCCGTTGGTAGCGCTCGTTGCTATGACAATGGTGCTGGGTAGCTGCCAGAAAGATGGGGAAGAGGATGAGGGGACACCTACTGAGGAAAAACTGGCTTCTGACCAACCTGGTAACATGAATGCCGTTCTTGAAGAATACACCGGAGTACGTTGTACGTATTGCCCTGATGGTCACAGAAGAGCCCAGAAATTTTCCGATGATAACCCTGGAAAAGTGGTGCTGATCAATGTACATACCGGATCTTATGCTTCTCCTTCTCCGGGTTGGCCGGATTTCACCACCGAATACGGCGCCGGATTGGCAAGTATCTCCGGATTGGCCGGATACCCTGCCGGGTCCATGAACCGTTTCACTTTTGACGGAGATAAAAGTGCTCCTCCTTATTACAAGCAGTCCAATACCAGCATGGCACTTAGCCGTGGAGGGTTTGCCGCTGCCGGAGCAGATCGTTTGAGTCAGCCCACTAACGTGAATATGGGTATGAAATCCGAGTACGATGCCGGAAGCAGAAAGCTGAAAGTTACGGTTGAACTCTACTATACCGGTGATGAAACTTCTGCCAACTACCTGAATGTTGTGATCCTTGAGAACAATGTCGTAGGACGTCAGATTGATGCCGGTAAGTACGTTGACAATTACGTTCACAAACACATGCTCCGCGATATGATCACCGGACAGTGGGGCGAAGTTGTTCCGACTACCACCAAAGGTACCCGTTACCGCAAAACCTTTACGTACACCGTTCCTCAGGACTTTGTTGCAGAGAATATCGATGTAGCTGCATTTGTTACCCAGGAAGTATCCGGTAAAAAAGTGCCTATCATCAATGGAACACAGGTTCCTATGATCAAGTAAGTACTTTTTACATAAAACACAGGATAAGGGGTGGAGCGATCTACCCCTTATTTTTTTGTTTTGGAAGACGAAGCGTGTTGTCGGATGAATTATATGGCAAAGCCATAATACCTTTGTGGCATGATCAATCCGTTTTCCACCGGAGACATACACAAATTCGTTAGAGTAGTCAGGGAAGAAGACCAGGCCCGGTTCGAATCGGGTGAGGTGCACCCTGTTTACTCCACCTTTGCCCTTGGTCGCGATGCCGAGTGGGCTTGTCGGCTTTTTGTGCTGGAGATGAAGGAAGAAGACGAAGAAGGGATCGGCACTTTTCTTGAAATACGCCACCGTTCGCCGGCACTTATTGGCGATAAGGTGGAAATAGAAGCGCGGTTGGAAAGCGTGGAAGGGCATGAAGTAATCTGCAGCTTCAGAGCTAGTATAGGTGCCCGATTGGTAGCAGAAGGGAGAACGGGACAAAAAATCCTGAAAAAGAATAAAGTAGCGTCCTTGTTCAGGGACTTGAAAGAATGAGCGGAAGCGGAATCCATATTGTCAATAAGAAAGCCCGGTTTGAATACGAGTTTCTCGAAACCTATGATGCCGGCATTCAACTTACAGGAACGGAGATCAAATCGTTGCGCGAGGGGAATGCCTCCATCGCCGAAGCATATTGTGCCTTTGAAGGAGAGGAGCTTTTCCTGATCAACTCCCATATCGCCGAGTTCAAATTCGGGAATATCAATAATCACGCTCCTCTCAGAAAACGAAAGCTTCTGCTGAGAAAGAGGGAACTGAGAAAGCTCTCAGGAAAACTGAAGGACAAAGGCCTAACGATAATACCTGTTAAAATGTATCAGAATGATCGCGGACTGGCCAAACTGGAGATAGCCCTGGTACGCGGTAAAAAGTCACACGATAAACGGCAGGATATTAAAAAGAAGGACCTGGAAAGGGAAATTGCCCGCTACAGCTGATCTACCAGCCTTTGATCTACCAGCCTTCGTTTCCAATCAGGGGAACAAAGCGAAAATCACCATGATCTTCTTCCGTAATGCTTCCATCCTCTCTTTTAATGACGCGCACCATGCGCTGGATTTCCTGGTTGCCTACCGGAATAACCAGCATGCCACCGGGCTTTAGCTGTTTGAGCAGAGCTTGTGGAAGGGAAGGAGCCCCGGCAGTTACCAGAATTCGGTCATACGGGGCATGTGCCGGCCATCCATTGCTACCATCCTGGTATAGTAGCTCAACGCGGTAACCTGCCGTGTTGAGAACATGTTCCGCTTTGTGGAACAGATTTTTTTTACGCTCGATACTGTAAACCTCCGCTCCCAACTCGGCCAGTACGGCTGCTTGGTAACCGGATCCGGTACCAATCTCCAAAACCTTCATTCCCGGTTTTAGTTCCAGCAATTCTGTCTGAAAAGCTACCGTATAAGGTTGGGAAATCGTTTGCCCGTCGGCAATCGGGTAAGGCTTGTCTTCGTAAGCAAAGTCCAGGAATTCCGGTTCAAAAAAGAAATGCCGGGGCACATGCAGAATGGCTTGCAATATCTTTTCATCCCGGATTCCTTTGCGAATCAGTTCCTCCACCAAACGTTTTCTTAATCCTTTGTGTTTGTAGGTGTCCTTCACAGCAGACGCTTTTGCACAGCCGTTGAAAACCCGAATAGGGAGGCTCATTCCGGCTACTTAATTTCGCAAATGTAATCTTTTCGGAAATGGTAAAAATCGGCGTACTGGGTGCAGGTCACCTCGGCAAAATTCATTTAAGATGTATCGGAAATATTCCCGGACTGAAGCTCAGTGGGTTTGTAGATACGGATGACGCCAATGCTGCCCGTGTGGAAGAAGAATTCGGGATACCGCGCTTCGATAGCCCGGAAGCACTTCTGGATGCTGTAGATGCCGTCGACATCGTTACACCTACCGTTTCTCATTTTGAACTCGCCAGCAAAGCGATCAAAGCCAGTAAACATGTTTTTATTGAAAAACCACTTACCCATACGCTTGCCGAAGCCAGGGAACTGGTAGAACTTGCTTACGAAGGGAATGTGAAGATACAGGTAGGGCATGTGGAACGTTTTAACCCGGCCTTTCTGAAAGCACAGGAATATGACCTCAGGCCCATGTTCATCGAAACGCACCGGCTGGCCGAATTTAATCCGAGAGGAACCGATGTGAGTGTTGTGCTGGACCTGATGATCCACGATATCGATATCACCCTCAGCGTGGTCCGTTCCAATGTAAAAAGTGTTCAGGCCAGCGGGGTAAACGTGGTAAGCGATACCCCGGATATTGCCAACGTACGGATCGAATTCGACAATGGCTGCGTGGCCAATCTCACAGCAAGCCGTATCAGCATGAAGAATATGCGCAAGACTCGCCTGTTTCAGCGGGATGCCTATATCGCCATCGATTTCCTGAAAAAAACTACCGAAGTATTGCGACTGGAAGAATATCAGGGAGAAGAAGATCCCCTGGCTATGATCCTGGATCTGGGTGGAAACAAGGGAAGAAAAAAGATCCTGTTTGAGAATCCGGAATCGGATGCGGTGAACTCCATACAACGCGAATTGGAACTTTTCAGGGAGAGTATTGAGTCCAACCTTCCTACCGCTGTCAGCGTTCAGGATGGGTACGATGCCATGAATATTGCCTACCAGATCATGGAAAAAATTCAATCCAAGGCAAATATTCGGTAATTTTGCCCGGTTCAATGCGCACTTTCTTAGCTATTGCCTTTATTTCCACCGTGTTTCTGTTGTCTTGCAGAAAGCGTGATATCCAGGATCCATCCTATATCCGGGTGACCAAGCCGCAGATGCAGGTGTTTTCCGGTCAGGGAACGGATAGTCAGGATATTTCTCATCTGGATGTGCTGATCCTGGAAAACTCCGAGGGAATTTATGCCCCGCCTTCCGTTTTCCCGGTGTTACATACCGGTAGATTCAAAGTGGAATGCCGCCCTATGATCAAATGGCTGGCCAGGGACGGGCTTCATACCTATTCCATGCTTACCTATTCATCGGATACCCTGGACCTCGAAACCCTCAAAGTGAGTGAACTCAACCCGAAATTTCAATACGTCAGTAATGTGGAGTTCGCCTGGCTGGAGGATTTTAACGATAACGATGCTTCCCTTCAGCTGAAGTCCGGTACTTTCGATACGTTCTATGTTCGGAATGACCCGAAACACAGTTATGACGGGACTCCATATCTGCATATTCCCATGGGAAACGGGGAGCAGTTTTTTGAGATTGAGTCGAAGGATTTGTTCGATTTGGCTATGGATGGCAGGGAAGTGATCATGGAATTGCACTATAAAACCAATGTTCCTTTTACCATTGGGGTATTTGCCACCTCCTCTTCCCAGATAGAGGTAATACCCAGTGTAACGCCATTCGATACGGAAGGCGAATGGAAAAAAGGCTATGTCTACCTGACGGATGATATTTATCTGAAGGGAAATGATACCCGTTTCCGCTTCTTTTTCCGCTCTGCCAACGTGGAGGTTACAGACCCGGAAATATTCATTGACAATATCAAAGTCCTTTACCGGAAAGGATGAACGCCAGATCACAACGAATAAAATATGTGGCCTTCGACTACCTGGCTGCTAGCGTGGCCTGGTTCAGCCTGTTCACCTTCCGAAAGGTGTATATCGAACCGCAAAAATTCGGGTACCGTGTTCCTTTCGATATCGAATCCGACAGCAATTTCCTGCTGGGACTTATCCTGGTGCCTCTTTACTGGCTAGTCCTGTATACCCTTACCGGAATCTACCGCGATGTATTAAGACGTTCCCGTCTCAGGGAATTTGTCTATACCCTTAATACTTCTTTCCTGGGAGTACTGGTGCTTTTTTTCCTGCTTCTGCTGGATGATGAAGTAAAATCGTACAAAGATTATTACCTGACTTTCCTGATCCTTTTCAGTCTGCATCTCTTGCTGACTGCCCTTTTCCGCTTTATCATCTCCACCCAGACCAAAAGAGCCATTCAGGGCAGAAGGATAGGGTTCAATACCATCCTGGTGGGTGGAAACCAGAAAGCCAGAGACCTGTTCGATGAGCTGAATGGGGAGAAAAAATCACAAGGTTTTAAATTTATTGGCTTCGTAAGCCTCAATGGCGGCAAAGAAACTGTCTTCAAGGAAACCCTTCCTTGTTTGGGGAATACCCGGGATATCCGGCAAATCGTCAGAGACCACCATATCGATGAGGTTATTCTGGCCATAGAATCCTCGGAACATCATCAGATTAGTACAATCCTGAACGAGCTGGAAGGGGTTCAGGTAAGGGTGAGGATTATTCCTGACCTGTACGACATCATAAGCGGAAGCGTGAAGATTAACCATATTCTCGGACCGGCATTGATTGAAGTGAAAAGGGAACTGATGCCTGCATGGCAGGAATCGGTGAAGCGGGGTATGGATATCCTGGTTTCCTTGCTGGCTTTAGTGATTGGTTTTCCTTTTCTTGCCATTATCGGCTTGGCGGTTCTTATGAGTTCCAAAGGACCTATGCTGTATCGTCAGGAACGTATCGGACTGAACGGAAGGCCGTTTAAGATCATAAAATTCAGGACCATGCGCACCGATGCGGAAAAGCACGGACCGCAGCTTGCCAGAGAAAAAGACGACCGGGTAACCCGACTCGGCTTTTTCCTGAGAAAGACTCGTCTGGACGAGCTGCCGCAATTTTATAATGTGCTGCGAGGAGATATGTCCTTGGTCGGTCCCCGACCGGAAAGGCAGTTTTTTATCGATCAAATCGTAAAAAAAGCACCGCATTACCGTCTGCTTCAACGCGTGCGACCGGGAATTACTTCCTGGGGACAAGTAAAATACGGGTACGCCGAGAATGTGGACCAGATGGTGGAACGCCTTAAATTCGATATTCTATACATTGAAAACATGTCGCTGGCTATCGATTTTAAGATCCTGTTCTATACCGTATTGATCATGATACAGGGTCGGGGGAAATAATGTTCCCTTCCTTAAGCCGGATCCACATCAAAATGAACCTTCACGGTCCGCCACTTTTTGTAGGTATGGAATTCTTCGAGTAAGGAACGGAGATCCTGCTTGATCTTAAGGTGGGAAAGCTTTTCTCTTTCAAGCTTGATCAGAATACGGCGCAAATGAAAGTTCCGTATCCGGGAAACATAAGGTGTTTCTGGCCCCAATACCCGTGACCCAAGCCGTTTTTTCATTTCCGTTGCCAGCCATTCCACTCCTTCGTTCAGTATCCCGACATCCAGGCTTTTTGCATGAACCTCAATCAGCTTGCTAAAAGGAGGGTAGTTAAACCGCTCCCGCTCGGCTAGTTCCGCAGCGTAAAAATCCTCGTAATCACCCCGGATCACCTGTTTTAAGACCGGGTGTCCTGTTCGAAAGGTTTGTATAAGTACCTGACCTTTTTCTTCTCTTCTGCCCGCACGTCCAGAGACTTGGGTAAGCAACTGAAAAGCCCGTTCATGCGAGCGGAAATGCGGGAAGTTCAGCAATTGATCTGCCTGCATCACCCCAACGAGGTTAACCCCTTCAAAATCCAGCCCCTTAGCCAGCATTTGGGTGCCCACCAGTACATCCAGTTCATGCTCTTCAAATTCATGGACAATCCGATGGTGCGCATGTTTTCCGCGGATACTGCTCTGATCAAACCGGGCTATGCGAAACTCCGGGTGCTTCAGGTGCAATTCCTCTTCGATCAGTTCGGTACCAAAGCCACTCATTTCCAGGTGAGCGCTACCGCATGTAGGGCACGACTTTACCGGACGTTGACTGTAACCACAATAGTGGCAGCGCATCATATCCGTTGACTTATAATAGGTCAGGCTGATGTCACAACTCACACATTTCAGGGTCCAGCCGCAATTGTTGCAGAGTATGATAGGCACATACCCTTTGCGGTTTTGAAACAGGATAACCTGTTTATGAGCCTGGATACCTGCTTCGATCTTTTCAATCAGAGGTTTCGAAAACGAACCCTGCATCCGTTTGCTTTTGATCATTTCCCCGAGATCGATCAGTTCTATTTCCGGAAGAACAGCGTCGCCGTACCTGCGGTCCAGCCTTACCAAACCGTATTTGCCGCTTTTTGCATTGTAATAGCTTTCCAGGGAAGGGGTAGCGCTGCCCAACAAAACCCTTGCCCCCGCAAGATGTGCCAGCATGATGGCCGCATCTCTGGCCTGGTAACGGGGGGCAGGATCGTACTGTTTGAATGAGGCATCGTGTTCTTCATCCACGATCACCAAACCCAGGTTGCGGAACGCAAGAAACAGGGAGGAACGGGCACCGATGACCACGCAAGGCTCGCCTTCAGCAACTTTTTTATACACTTCCACCCGTTCATTTTCATTGAACCGCGAATGGCTGATCAATACCTTGTTACCGAACAAGGCTCTCAGCTTTCCGACCAGTTGCACGGTGAGTGCAATTTCGGGTAACAGATAAAGCACCTGAAAGCCTTCATCCAACTGTTTACGAATGAGTTCAAAAAACACATAGGATTTTCCGCTCCCGGTAATACCATGGAGCAATACAACCTCCTTTTCCTGCCAGAAACTTTCTACCTGATTTGCCGCTTGCTGCTGGGTTTCATCCAGCTTCAACACCAAACTTCCCTCTGTAAACGTGTCAAGCCGGTCAACCCGTTTTTCCACCAGTTCCAACACCCCCTTGTCGATCAGGCTTTTGATCGCCGCAGCCGAAACTTCTCCGCTTTTTTGCAGTTGTAGCTTATCAGCCCATTCTCTTTTCCTGTTGTTTGCCAGGTATTTAAGTACGACATCAGCTTGTTTGGGGGCTCTTCGTTCGAGGGAGTCAAGCAGTTCTGCCAACGCGTCATCTTGTTGGTAGGTATCTGCAAGGCGGATAAAAGGCTTTGTGCGGGGTTTGTACCGTTCTGAGATTTCTTCGGCAGTTAATACCAGGTTCTTGTGATACAAGGCTTTGATCACCGGAAAGATGTTGCGGATGCCACAGAGCTCCTGGGCTTCGGTAATGCTCATGATCTCCCGGCGTTGCAGAACTTCCATAAGCGTCAGCTCGGGGTCACTGAGGTCGGTGGTTTGCAATTCGGTGTCCGGGTTGGGAATGATCCGGGTTTCGCTTGCCATTTTCAGCCCTGCCGGAAGAGCTGCGGCCATTACATCACCAAGGTTGCAGAGGTAATATGCGGCAAGCCAGTTCCAGAATTTGAGATGGAGTTCATCTACCAGGGGGGATTCGTCCAGAAGAGAATGCACGTATTTGGCTTCGTACCCTTTGGGAGGAGTATGTCCCAAACCGGTAACCAATCCGGAATAGTATTTCTTTTTCCCAAAGGGTACCACCACCCTTTGTCCGGTTTGTATCCAGCCGTTCCATTCTGCAGGGACCCTGTAGGTATAGGTGTTGGGAAGGGAAAAGGGAAGAATTACTTCGGCAAACAGGGTGTCGGATACTGGGTCTCTGTTTTCCTCCGGTTCCGGCCAGTCTTGCGGCATGTGTCAAATTTAGCTAAAGCACCAGGGAATCCGAAAGAAGATCAGCGTCCCTTATTTTTTTCTTCTCTTTCCAGCTTTTTGGGGTATTCGAAGAAGACCAGTTTCCCTTTTCCGGGTTTGATATTCTGCCATTTCCGGTTCTGGAAATCGATCCGTACCACACCACAGGTAGGAAGGTTGATCAGGTCATGATCACAGAACATTTCAACGGCCTGGGTGAAAGCCGGGTTGTGGCCCAGCAGCATGACTTTGTCAAGCTGGTCGGCAATACCGTGCACCAGTTCCAGGATCTCTTCCACATTGGCCCCGTAGAGCGACATATCGATACGGATATTCTTTTCTTCATACCCGATTTCCTTTGCCACCAGTACGGCCGTTTTAAAGGCTCTTTTGGCGGGGGAGGAGATGATCAGCTGAGGCCGGGCTTTCAGTTTCTTCAAATGAAGTCCCATTTTGGGCGCATTGTCTTTACCTCTTTTATTCAGCGGCCGGTCGATGTCGGAGAGTTCGGCATCTTTCCAGCTTGATTTTGCATGGCGCATGAGGTAAAGCGTCTTCATCCTTCCTGGTTATTGTGGGTTTTGTATTCTGATTTTTTCCAGACCATGCGTACGGCCAGTATTAGCCAGCCGGCAATGAAAGCAAGGCCTCCCAAAGGCGTGATCATACCCAGAAAAGAAAGGTCCTTGTGAAGCAAAAGCGGCAGGGAGGCCATGGTATAAAGGGATCCGGAAAAGAGCACGATTCCGGTTAGTAGCAGGTAAAAAACCGAACGCAGCAAGGAGGTGTGCACCTTTCTAAACAGGGCGCTCAGGGAAAGAATTCCCAATGCATGTACAAAGTGATAAAAATTAGCGGTTTTGTAAATGCTGATCGCGTGTTCATCCATATGCGGAGTAAGGGCATGAGCACCGAATGCCCCTAGAGCTACGGCAATAGCAAGTAACAGCGCGGATACGGAAACAAGTCTCTTCTGAAATCGGTTCATGCCTCCCTCGGAACAGTTCAAATATAAACGAAAGGTTAATTCCTATAATAAAAAAATCCCACCCTGGTACTAGGGTGGGATAGAAACAACAATCAAATAGCAAGCAATCAGGACCCGCAGGCTTCACAGGCCTCCGGGTTATCAAGAGAACAGGCAAGCATTTCTGCAGTTTCCTGCTCCTGGGTTTGCTCAAAGGCAGCATTCTCAGCAGTGGTAACATCCATTGGTTTGCTCAGGCGTTTCTTGTCAACGGTGAACTGGATCGCATCTGCGGCAGCCTTGCTACGCAGGTAGTACATACCGGTTTTAAGCCCTGCTTTCCAGGCATAAAAATGCATGGAGGATATCTTGGCCGCATTCGGGTTTTCCATAAACAGGTTCAGGGATTGCGACTGGTCGATAAAGGCACCGCGCTCTGCAGCCATGTTGATGATGGTTTTCTGAGAAATCTCCCAAACCGTTTTATAAAGGGCACGGATCTCTTCAGGGATAATTTCAATACCCTGAATGGAACCCTTGCTGGCGATGATCATATTTTTCATCTCATCGTTCCAGAGACCAAGTTCGATCAGGTCGTTAAGCAGGTGTTTATTAACGATTACGAACTCACCACTCAGTACACGGCGTGTATAGATGTTAGACGTATACGGTTCAAAACATTCGTTGTTACCCAGAATCTGTGCAGTAGAGGCCGTAGGCATAGGAGCGAGCAACAGGGAGTTCCGTACTCCGCTTTCGATCACTTCTTTGCGTAAGCCTTCCCAATCCCAGCGGTCGCTGGGTTGTACACCCCACATATCAAACTGGAATTGCCCTTCTGAGATCGGGGAACCTTTCCAGGTTTCGTACGGACCTTCTTCTTTGGCCAGGTCTCTGGAAGCGCAGAGGGCCGCATAATAGATGGTTTCGAAGATGTCGCGGTTCAGCCGTGCTGCCTCTTCCGATTCGTAAGGCATACGCATTTTGATAAAAGCATCGGCCAGTCCTTGTACACCCAGTCCGATAGGACGGTGACGCATATTCGACTTCCGGGCTTCTTCCACAGGGTAGTAGTTGCCGTCGATAATACGGTTCAGGTTAACCGTGGCGATATAGGTAACATCATACAGAGCTTTGAAATCAAAGCCTTCCTCATTCACAAATTTAGGCAGGGCGATGGAGGCAAGGTTACATACCGCCACTTCGTCCGGAGCCGTGTATTCGATAATTTCCGTACAGAGATTGGAGGAGCGGATGGTTCCCAGGTTTTTCTGGTTGCTTTTGCTGTTACAGGAATCTTTATACAGCATGTAGGGGGTTCCGGTCTCAATCTGGGATTCTACCACCTGAGCCCAAAGTTCACGGGCCTTAACCACTTTACTGGCGCGGCCGGCTTGTTCGTAGCTGGTATAGAGGTCTTCGAATACCTCGCCATAGCTGTCGGCCAGTCCCGGAGCTTCGTTCGGACAGAACAGCGACCATTCGCCGTCTTCTTCCACCCGTTTCATAAAGAGGTCGGGAATCCAGAGTGCATAGAAAAGATCGCGGGCACGCATTTCTTCTTTTCCATGATTCTTTTTCAGTTCCAGGAACTCGAAGATATCCGCATGCCAGGGCTCCAGGTAGATGGCAAACGAACCTTTCCGCTTTCCGCCACCCTGATCGACATAACGGGCTGTGTCATTGAATACACGCAGCATAGGAACGATTCCGTTGCTGGTGCCGTTTGTGCCGCGGATATAGGAACCGGTAGCCCGGATATTGTGGATGCTCAGCCCGATACCACCTGCGGTCTGAGAGATCTTGGCACATTGCTTCAGGGTTTCGTAGATACCGTCAATGCTATCGTTCTGCATGGTAAGCAGGAAACAGGATGACATCTGAGGTTTCGGGGTACCTGCATTGAAAAGAGTAGGTGTGGCGTGGGTAAACCAGCCTTCCGACATCAGGTTATAGGTTTCAATGGCCTTTTCAATATCATTCTTATGGATGCCGATGGCCACGCGCATGTACATGTGTTGCGGACGTTCCGCCACTTCCCGGTCGATACGCAGCAGGTAACTGCGCTCCAGTGTTTTGAACCCGAAGTAATCGAAGTTGTAATCACGATCGTAAATGATGCAGGAGTCCAGGTATTCGGCGTTGTTGATGATGGTCTCGTAAACGTCGTCTGCGATCAAGGGGGCTTTTTCCCCGGTTTTCGGGTTAATGTAGTTATAAAGCTTATCCATGGTCACGGAGAAGCTTTTATCCGTATTCTTATGCAGGTTGGATACGGCGATTCGTGAGGCCAGCTGGGCATAATCCGGGTGCTTAGGCGTCAGGGAAGCGGCTGTTTCCGCAGCCAGGTTATCAAGCTGTGTGGTAGTCACTCCGTCAAATACTCCTTCAATCACTTTCTTGGCTACAATCACAGGATCCACAAAGTTTATGTCAAGGCCGTATGACAGCTTGTTGATCCGTGCCGTGATCTTATCGAACATCACGGGCTCTTTTCTTCCATCTCTTTTAATAACGAACATAGCGGTGGTTTTCTGAATGTTTTTGTTTGAGGTTCTCTATAGGTTTAAAAATCAGCGTCGAGACTGAATTTATTGGCTTCGGGATTTTTATTCATAACGCCGGCTTTCTGGTATTCGCCTACGCGTTTTTCGAAGAAGTTGGTCTTACCCTGCAGGGAGATCATTTCCATGAAAGGGAAGGGGTTACTGCTTCCGTAAATTTTATCGCAGTCCAGTTCTGCCAGCAGGCGGTCGGCTACGAATTCAATGTATTGAGTCATCAGCTCGGCATTCATCCCGATCAGCCTGACCGGCAGGGCATCGGTAACGAACTCCTTTTCAATCTCCACGGCGTTGGTAATAATTTCCCGGACACGCTCCTTAGGTAATTTGTTTATCAGGTGCTTGGTGTACAGGTGGCAGGCAAAATCGCAGTGGAGACCTTCATCGCGGGAGATCAGTTCGTTGGAGAAACTGAGCCCGGGCATTAGCCCCCGGTTTTTAAGCCAGAAAATGGAGCAGAAGCTGCCGGAGAAGAAAATACCTTCGACAGCGGCAAAAGCAACCAGGCGTTCCGCAAAGCTGGCGTTTTCAATCCAGCGCAGTGCCCACTCGGCTTTTTTCTTGACGCAGTCCAGGGTTTCTATGGCATGGAAAAGGTGATCCTTTTCTTTGGGGTCTTTGATATAGGTATCGATCAGCAGCGAATAGGTTTCGCTGTGGATGTTCTCCATGGCGATCTGGAAGCCGTAGAAAAATTTGGCTTCCGGGTATTGTACTTCGGCAACGAAGTTCTCCGCCAGATTTTCATTCACGATACCATCACTGGCGGCAAAAAACGCGAGGACGTGCTTGATAAAATGACGCTCGTCGTCGTTCAGTTTATTTGCCCAATGGTCAATGTCCGTATGCAGATCCAATTCTTCGGCAGTCCAGAAACTAGCTTCAGCCTTTTTGTAGAATTCCCAGATGTCAGCGTGCTTGATCGGAAATATCACAAAACGATCCTTGTTTTCCTTAAGGATCGGTTCATTGCTGTTTTTGCCGGCGTCTGTACTGTTGCTTTCTGTTACGGTGTTCATGTCCCTTCCAATTAAATGGTTCGTTTTCAAGTAATTCGTTTTCCTAATGGAATGGGCAAATCAGATGCGATTGCCTACTTCAAATTTTCTTTTTTCTACCCTCTGAATTCAATGTGTAGTTGTGCACATTTGTTGAAATACGGGGGGTGCTTCCAACTTTTCAACACGAGGCAGTCAGCACTGTACAAGGCTTGTTATTGTTAACTCAATTTTACCAACACAGGCTGTGTGGTAATAATTTGATAATGGCCTTGATTTTTTTGCAAAACGATGAAGTTACCAGTAACCAAAGGGGTTCAGAGCGATACTGTGACTGTTTGGTTCTGGAGACACCCCGAATGTATGCATAAGCACACGAAATAGTCCGGAACCGCATCAATTCAACTTAATTTAACGCGACTGATCAGTCATCTTGCTGGGTGTTTTCCTCCTGCATCAAAGCTTTGCACGATTTCCACAAAAAAACCACCCGAAGGTGGTTTTCAAATACGTTATGGGAAGGTTATGGATTTTTGTGTTCCTCCTGTTCAAAAGGAGCGTATTTGTCTTTCAGACCCAACTCCCTCAACAGGATATCCTCCAGTTGCTTGCCGTCCATCTTCTTGGCAATGATCTTTTTATCCTCGTCCAGCAGGTAGATGATCGGCGTGCTGTTAATGTCATAGGTGTACCGGAAATTGGTTTCGTTATAGATATCGATCACGTTGATCCAGTTCAGGTCATTATCGATAATAAACTGCTTCCATTTTTCCAGTTCCTGTTCCACCCCTACGGCGTAGATCTCCACATCGTATTGCGCATGGAGTGAGTCGTACATCTTTTTGATGATGGGGATTTCCTTTTTACAATGGCTGCAGTCCGGATCCCAGAATAACAGCACCGTATATTTGGCTTTTACCCCATGAAGGGAAACGTATTTGCGCAGGCTGCTATCGCGCATGATCAGGTTCGGTGCGGTTTTGCGGCAACAAAGCGGTTCCAGTACTTTTTCCCGGTCGCGGATACGCATCATGGTAGCAGTATCCACCCAGAAGGCTTCGGGCCACTGGTAATAGTTCTTCCACATATGCACCGGAACGGCATCCATACACATATACTGACTGCGCTCATAGTTCATGGTGACCCACCATACGATATAATGATACAATTCCTTTTTGCCCTTTGACATGGCCACCAGGCGATCGGCAGCTGCAATGATGGAATCCGGATATTGTACGATGACCTTGGTCATGTAGCGTTCCAGCTTGGAATGGAAAAACGGGGTACGTACCAGGCAGTCTTCCGTGAAGTCTACATTATCCCAGTAATGGGCCTTATAATACCGGTATTGAAAAAGGCTGTCTACGCTTCCGTCCGGATTCATGGGCGGGTCGGGGACCTCAATATCTTTCAGACTGAGGAGAACACGTGCGGTGAGTGTTCCGGGGTTTTCACTGATCAACTTGTCGCGGAACCCATTGTAATCATCATCCATGGCGTCCAGCTCCTGTTTGATGAATTCCGCCGAATCACTCTGGCGGTTTTTCAGGTCGTAATACTGTTTGGCTAATTCCTGGCGCCTTTTGCTTTTCTGCACCATGTATTGCTGGTAGGAATTGAAAAGCATGTTGTCTTTGGAACCGCTGACTTTCATCTCCAGGATGCTGTTGGCGGAATCGGTCTCCAAACTGAATTGTTGTTCTTCGCTGCTTACCACGAATTCGAGCATCCGCATATTGCGTTCGGCATTGATGGCGCTATAAATGCCACAGGGAAGGGGCTCTTCGCGTTTGAAAACAAACCAGCCCTTTTTGTTCACCTCTGCCGAATCTTTCAGGTATTCTTTATCGCCAAAGTAGTTTCCGAGAAACATCTTTTTCCCGGTATATCCCTTGATCCTGATTTTGATCTCATAGCCCTTTTCGGCTTGTGAGAATGCGATGCCACTGAAAGTGAGTAAGATAAGTGCGAGTATCGATCTGATCATATGCTAACTTATTGCCTTGGTTCTTCATGCGAATATCAATAATTACGCCAATAGAAGGGTAGAACCTTTTCCTTCTTCGATTGTATTTCCGGTATGTTCAGCCACTTTTTGCACCGGAAACAATTTCTTCCCGTTACACCGGAAGAAGCCTGGAACTTTTTCTCAGACCCATCGAAACTGCAAGAGATCACTCCTGCTTATATGCATTTCCGCATCACTTCCGGGAAACCCGAGCGGATGTTTGCCGGTCAGATCATTACCTATACCGTTCGCCCGGTTTTAGGTATCCCGTTATTCTGGATGACGGAGATCACCCATGTCAAAGAAGGTGAATATTTTATCGATGAACAAAGAATGGGACCCTATGCTTTCTGGCATCACCGTCACCTGTTCCGAAAGGTGCCGGGAGGAGTACTTATGGAAGATCAGGTCCATTACAGGCTTCCGTTCTTTATCCTTGGAGAACTCGCCCATATCCTCTTCGTCAAAAGGCAGTTAAATGCCATCTTCAATTACCGATTCCGCTTCCTGGAGGCTCATTTTGGCAGAAATACTGACGGCCTGACCTGAATCGGGAAAAGGTATTCAAATTGAAGAAGGCAGGGTATGGCAAGTTTTCAAGATTTGGTTTCTTCCCATTCCAAGGTGTTGGTTGACTTTTCTGCGGAATGGTGCGGTCCCTGTAAGGTACTTGGACCGATTCTTCATGAAGTGAAAAATAACCTGGGCGATGAGATTAAAATCGTCAAGGTGGATGTTGACCGCAACCCGGAGCTGGCAAATGCCTGGCAGGTGCAAGGAGTGCCCACCATGATTTTGTTCCGGGACGGCAAGCAGGTATGGAGGCAAAGCGGGGTAATGCCCCAACAACAGATCGAGCAGATTATTCGTAGTTACTAAGGGCCTTAGTTATATTTGGAAAAAAATCCGGATATGTACGAAGGTTTGAAACATGCTCATTCAGGACTGCGTTGGGTCATTCTAATTGCTCTCATTTATGCAATTGCTCATGCCATCAGGGCCAAAAAATCAGGCCAGCCCTTCAGTAAAGGTAAGATTGCCGGTACCTTGGCGGTTTCCTCTTTGCACTTGCAGTTCCTGTTGGGGCTTGCCATTTATTTTCAATCTCCCTGGTGGGAGTCGTTCAAGGCTTCTGCTTCAGGTGCCATGAAGGTAGCGGATATCCGGTTTTATGCCATTGAACATCCTGTTATGATGCTGGCCGCCGTTATACTGGCCACCATTGGTAATGCCAGGGCCAAACGGGCTGCAACAGATGACAAAGCCTATCGGAGCAGGGCTATCTTTTTCAGCATTGCGCTGATTCTGATCCTGTTGGCAATTCCCTGGCCTTTCCGTTTTGCCGGGGCAACCTGGTTTTAAATACACATGGAAACAGCTTTGCTCATTCTGGCGGCATTGCTGATCCTAACCGGACTGGTTGGGAGTTTTCTGCCTGTTCTGCCCGGGCCTCCATTGGCCTGGTTGGGCATGCTGCTGGTTAAATATTTTAGCAACATCCCGGTTTCCGATGCCGTATTTATTACGGCCACCGTTTTTATGGTTATCATCACGGTACTGGATTATGTGCTTCCCGGCTTACTGGTTAAGTGGGGACGAGGATCCAAGGCTGCCGTAACCGGAGCCAATATCGGAATGCTCGTTGGGATCTTTTTCGGTCCGCCGGGTATTTTACTCGGCCCTTTTGTAGGCGCGTTTGCGGCAGAAGTCCTGCGCGGAACACCGGCAATGGAAGCTCTTCGCCCGGCATTACTGGCATTCCTCGGGTTTCTTTGCGGGGTGTTTGTCAAGCTGGCCTACGCCGTTTATCTCCTTGTGGATTTTCTTATCCGATTATTCTAAGATCAGGTTGAAGGATTGGAAAAGATTTCCAAACTTAGCGGCAACTAAATGTACGTACAATGAAAAGGATATTGATTGCTTTCCTGGCATCAGGAAGTTTTCTGGCCACTCAGGCCCAGCTTGATCTGCCGCAACCCAGCCCTTCGGCTAGTGTTAGGCAGACTGTAGGATTAACGGACATCACCATCGATTACAGCGCACCCGGAGTAAAGGGGCGTGAGATATTCGGTTCTCTGGTTCCTTATAACGAGCTGTGGAGGACAGGAGCCAACATGGCTACCAAGATTACGTTCTCTACCGACATTATCATTTCCGGAAACAATGTTCCGGCCGGCAGCTACGCCATTTTTACCATTCCCGGAGAATCGGAATGGACGTTTATCCTGAATAAGAATTACAATCAGGGAGGCACCGGAAATTACAAGCAGGAAGAAGATCAGCTGCGCATTAAGGTGAAGCCGGAAGCTTGTGAACTCCGCGAGCGTATGGCTTTTCAAATCGTGGACTTCGACGATAAAGGCGGGTCCATCAGCCTGGAATGGTCCAAAACGAGAATCCGTGTTCCGTTTACCGTGGAGACCGATAAGATTGCCATGAAGAATATTGAAAATGCCCTGAACGGTACCTGGAGGAATTATGCTTCTTCTGCAAGGCACCTGCTCGAGCATGATGGCGACCTGACCAAAGCACTGGAATACATCAACATGGCGGAAAAACTGCATGCCGATTACTGGTACATCACCTGGATCAAAGCGCAGATCCTCTACAAAAAAGGGGAGAAAAAATCCGGTATTGAGTACGCCAAAAAGGCCAAAGAACAAGGCGACAAAGACCAGAACTTCTTTTGGAAGTCGCAGGTAGAGCAGGCTTTGAAAGAATGGAAAGCCTGATCGGGATATCCTGAGAATTAAAAAAATAACGCAAGCAGAAGAGAGGCCATATGCTTTTCTTCTGCTTTTTTTATGGATGATTGTCCCGCAGGTTTGGATTCCCTTATTTACTGCGGCGTGAATCCTTTCTCCTGAGCCGGATATTCAGGGTTTCCACCAGCAGGGAAAATGCCATTGCAAAATACACATAGCCTTTCGGAACATGAAGATCCATGGCTTCCACGATCAGCGTCAGGCCGATCATGATAAGGAAGGAAAGCGCCAGCATCTTCATGGTGGGGTTACGATCGATAAAGTCGCTTACCGGGCCACTGAACACAAACATGATGAACATGGAGATTACCACGGCCAGCACCATGATGATCACATGGTTGGCCAATCCCACCGCGGTGATAATCGAATCAAAAGAAAATACGACATCCACCAACATGATCTGAAGCACAACGCTGCGAAAGCTGATCGCCTTTTTGGATTCCGCATCCGGATGCTCTTCTCCGTGTTCAATACGCTGATGGATTTCCATGGTGCTTTTCCCGATCAGGAATAATCCCCCGGCGATCAGGATCAGGTCACGCCAGCTAAATGCGTTATCGAATACGGTGAATACGGGTTGAGTTAGTCCGATGATCCAGGAAATAGCCATCAGCAGTAGGATCCGGATGAAAAGTGCCAGGAAAATTCCCAGTCCCCGAGCCCTTTTTTGTTGGGCACCAGGCAGCTTCCCCGCTACAATGGAAATGAACACCACGTTGTCAATACCCAGAACAATTTCCATCAGGGTAAGCGTAAGCAGGGAGATCCACGCTCCCGATTCGGTAAACACCTCCAGCATGGCGGCAAAATTAAGGTTTGTTCTTTTTTCTTAGTACGGCATATTGCCTTCCCTGCGGAAAATAACCGGCAATACGAAATCCTTCATTCAGCACTTCGTTGCTTTTTCCATAGTAACGCAGATCAATTACTAGTTGGTTGTCGTTCCAGGAATAATCCATTCGGTAAATCACCGAATCCACGGTATACAGAAAGTATAGGCTGTTTCCCGTTAATTCTCCCGGTATCAAAATTCCGTTTTGTTCATCCAGGAAGTAATTCCCGTCATGTACACGAAGAAGGTAGTCCTTGTCCAGGGAATCGTTGTACCGGGTATGCCATCGGTAGGTGCTATCATTTACCTGTTCTATCCGCAACTCGGTATAGAGGCTGTCATAACCAAAAACCGCGGGACTCAGATTCAGGTAACCGCTGTAAATTCCTGTCGGAACCTGGGCCGTTGTCCATAGGGAAATGAAGGTTAGGATCAATCCCGATAAGATTTTTATCATGATCTTATCCTATTGAATATCAATGCAAAAAATACGACAAGTCCGCAGCCAATGGGGTTAAGCCAGAGAAAGCTCAGATCAAAACGCCAATACGTTACGATTACCAGGATCTCCGCCAGTATAGCGGCAATAAATACCGGGGTTCCCCGGATGCTTTTGATGAAAAAGCCACAGACAAAAACCCCCAGGATGGTTCCGTAAAAAAGAGACCCGATGATATTTACCAGTTGAATGAGGTTTTCAAAAAGACTTGCACTCAGTGCGAAACCGATAGCCAGCAATCCCCAGAAAAGAGTAAACATCCGGGAAACCAGCACCTCTGTTTTTTCGCTTCGCGTTCCGCCCAGACGCCGATAGAAATCGATGCTGGCAGTAGAAGAAAGCGCATTTAACTCACCGGATGTGGAGGACATGGCTGCACTGAGGATTACCGCGAGCAGAAGCCCGATTACCCCGTGAGGAAAATGATTCAATACGTAATGGAGGAAAACATAGTCGGTGTCTTTAACAGCCTCATCCGGCAGGGCAGCGCCTATCAGCCGGCGCACTTCCGTTTGAGTTGATATCCTGTCTTCCAGTATTTGCCGGTATTCACCTTCCTTCTCTCCGTTTGCAGCTGCTGTAGCGAGTTGTGATTTTTTTTCGTCGAGTTCCTGCAGTTCATGAACACCCATCTGTATGCTGTCCCGGTATTCGGTTTGCATAGCCCGCTCCAGCTGTACCTGGTTGAAATAGGCCGGTGGCGTATGGAATTGGTAATAAGCAAAAAGCAGCACCCCCACCAGCAGAATGAAGAACTGCATGGGGACCTTAAAAAGGGCG
Organism: Bacteroidia bacterium; assembly: GCA_964215915.1. Lineage (GTDB taxonomy): Bacteria > Bacteroidota > Bacteroidia > UBA8524 > UBA8524 > UBA8524. The sequence continues at coordinate 17,098 of CAXPEB010000045.1, read as the reverse complement.
TTGAAGAGAAGCCCAAGCCGCGACTGGTCGGGGTTGGTAGCGGTAATATATCGTTGTACCTGTGACTGATCGGTGCCGAAATAGGAAAGGGAAAGGAAAAAACCACCGAGTAGGCCGCTCCAGAGCGTATAGCGTTCGTTGGGGTCGAAATCGAGGTTCACCATTTCCAGTTTATTTGCCAAACCGGCCAGGTGTATGGCCTCGCCTAACCCCACGGCTTCGGGTAAAGAATCCAGGATCAGGTAAAATGCCAGGAACATTCCGAAAAAAATCACCAGCATTTGTTGCTTTTGAGTAAGGCTAACGGCCTTACTGCCGCCGCTTACGGTATAAAAAATTACCAGAAGCCCGATTACGATATTGGTTATTTCCAGTGACCAGCCAAAGAGCGTGGAAAGCACAATGCTGGGGGCATAAATGGTAATTCCGGCAGCAAAGGCCCTGGAAACCAGGAATAAAAATGCGGTGAAGAGTCGTGTTTTAAGATCAAAGCGATTTTCCAGGTATTCATAAGCCGTAAAAACCTTCAGGGCATAGTAGCGGGGGATGATTACCGCGCAGATCAGGACAATCGCTATAGGCATCCCGAAATAGAACTGAGCGAAGCCCAATCCACTTTCGTAACCCTGTCCTGTAGCCGAAAGAAATGTAATCGCACTGGCTTGCGTGGCCATAACCGACAACCCCACGGTAAGCCAGTTGTCCGTATTTCCTCCTTTCAGAAAGGCATCCAGGTTACGGCTTCGTCCGGATCTCCAGATACCGAACACCACAATAAATCCAAGCGTTCCAAGCAGTACCAGCCAATCGATCCATTCCATCAGTAGGCAGCAGATAAGAGGATTCCCAATACGATTTCAATCACTAAACACCCCAGAACAAGGAGGTACCAGTTTCTCCATTTGGCTTCGCTTTTGCTCACGGGTTTTCAGATTGATAGTCGATCATATTTCCGAGTAACCGGTAAGCTCCGGGTACGCCGGCAGGAAGCTGACGGAAAAAGGAAATACCGGTATAGATAAAAGTGCCTCTACCATATGAGGCCATAATAAGCGCTCCGGAAAGTGCGTCTTCTCCGGGATCATGGCTGAGGAAAATGGGACGGTAAGGTGCATCGAAAGTATCGGCGAAATAGAGTCCCCGTTCCTGTACCCAGTCTTCAAAATCACTTTCTGTCAAATCGTTCGGAACATGCAGAATAGGGTCATCCGGATCCACAGCCTCCATGGCAGCATTTTCATCGGTAACCCGTCCTCTTCCTAATTTGAAGGGATAGGGTCCGAATGCTTCACGCTTTAGTCCGCGACTGGTATTGTACTGCACCAGTACGAGGCCACCAGTCCGAATGAATTCCAGAATAGCCTCTTGCTGTTTATCTGTAATGTCCAGGGTGTTATAAGTACGGATACCCAGGATCAATACCTGGTATTCCAAAAGGTTTTCCGGAGTCAGTGAAGCGGCTTCGAGGGTATGGACATCGAAACCGGCCTGACGCAGGTAATGATCTACCTCGTCGCCAGCGCCCTGTAGGTAAGCAATTCTCTTGTGGCTGGGAGCGAGTTCAAACCGCCGCAACATAATTTCCGGTTTACGACAATACTGTATACGCCCGATGTGGTCATATTCAATACGGGTGGTTTGAAGCAATGTGCCTTCCATCCGGAACATAAGCTTGCCTTGTCCATTGGCTTTCATCGCTTCTATGGGGATCATTACCGGTAACGTGGAGTCACCGCGAAGGTTCAGATCACCCCGTATTGGTTTACGAAAACTGTATGGCCCACTTGCCTGAATGATGAGTGGTCCATGGTAAGGAGCATTGGCCTGCAATTCCAGGTAAACCGAATCTTTGTCGGTATTGATAAGCAGCTGTTTGTCGCTACTGAGGCGGATTTCACACTGCGGCCGAACGATCACCGCGTTTCGAATCTCACCCTTAACCGGATCAACGTGCATATGGGTTAATGCCAGTGGAAATACGAATTCTTCACTTCCTATCCAAAGCACAACTTCGGCTTTCGGACCGGCATCGGTTCCGGGATAGATACCGCCGTCACGCCATGAGTTATTAAACATAGCCCCTGTAATACCGTTTTCCAGCCAGGGCAAACTGCTGTAATAATCCTTTTTCAATTCGAGGCGTATCGACAACGTGTACGGCTTGTTGTGTGTTAACTCGGCCATACCGACTGGCAAGCCGGCTAAAGAAAGCAGTCCTTCATGCGGGCGCAATCCCACAAAAGTTATGGGCTGATCAGAACGGTTGAGAATGGAAAATTCAACCTTGGGGTCGCTGCCTTGTACAAATTCGGCATTCTCAGCATTCAGGTGCATTTTGATTCCGCATACCTGAAGCAGGAGGGAAGCAACCTGATCCTTCCGGTAAGCCGAGATAGGAGAGTTCTTTTGTTTTTCAAAGAATTGATAGAGCTTGACAAGTTCTGTCAATGTATTTTTAACTGACTCTTTATCAGTGTATTGTATCAATTTATCATAAGCGTTCAGAAACTCCTTGTCGGTATAGTGGTTTCCTTTGAATACAAAGGGGTTTTTGTTGTCAGAGGTGACTTTGTCCATACTTCGGATCAGCTTCAGGTATTCGAACTGCTCACCGGCCGGTTGGGCAGAACCGAAACCCTGGCTTTTGTGCATGCTGCGGCTTCTACCCGCAATCTCCGTATAGGAGGCGCCTAAGAGTGCGTTGTAACCGCCAACGTCAACGGAAACAAAACTGTCGTTGGATGCGGCAATTTCAGGCAAATCGGAATTCCACCAGGTACTGGCATTCCAATACAGGCGTTTGGTCTGCCAGGGTTGAACACCGTAGGCAAACTGTTCCGGAAAACGCTTAGGGTCAGCGGCAGCTTCAAATGCTTCTGAAGCAAGAATTGCGGAGGCTGTATGATGGCCATGAGTTGAATAGCCACCTTCCGGAAAGCGGGTAATGATAAGGTCAGGTTGTAGTTTTCGGATCACAAACACCATATCCGACAACACCGAGTCGCGGTTCCATTTGGTGAATGTTTCTTCCGGCGATTTGGAATAACCGAAGTCGAAGGCCCTGGTGAAATACTGTTCGCCGCCATCGATCTTCCTTGCCGCCATCAATTCATGGGTACGGATGATGCCTAGTTTTTCACCCAACTCCGGCCCGATCAGGTTCTGTCCTCCGTCGCCCCGTGTGAGGGAAAGGTAGGCGGTACGGAACTTCTTTTCATTGGCCAGCCAGGAAATCAGCCGGGTATTTTCATCATCAGGGTGTGCCGCGATATATAGCACGGTACCCTTGACGGGGAGTTTCTCAATTTCATGACGGATACGGGAAGCGGACCATTGTTCCTGGGCGCTCAGAATGCGAACAGCACCAAGAAAAACAGCCGTGAACAAGGTAATTTTCTTCATCACTTATTGCGTAAGGGACGTCGAAAATACCCATTCACGGCTAAAGAAAAAACCGGTTAGGGAGCTCCCCGGTCGATCAGAAGCGGAAGTTTACGCCGAGGCGTAACCAACCTTCCGGCATAGGAACATTCCGGGTCAGGAAGTAACGGGTGCCTGTAATGTTCTCGTACTGAACCCAAACCTGCAGCCTTTTCGTTACAAAACTGAAACGGCTGTCGAGCACATGTGCCGTTGGGTAAGAAACCCTTTCCAGGTACCGGTAATAAATGCCCTGTTCGAAGTGCTTTCCGTAACGCAATTGTAGCGCGGCTACTACCTGGTGGCGGAGATAATCATAAACATACCGGGAGATGTTTTCTCCGGGAAGTTGCCCATTTATCCCATACGTGTACCCAAGTCTAACCTGCTTGATAAGAGGGAGTTTACTGCGATATTCAGCTTGTAACTCCAGTCCCTGTCCAACGTTGCCATTCACATTAACTGCCATCCAGGTTGCGGATGTCGGACTGCTTTTTTGCCAGTCGATAAGGGTGTTGGCAGAACGGTAGTAATAGTTGGCTTGTACGATAATCCGGTTCTTCTGCCAGATCAGTCCGCCTTCATAGGTCCAGGCGGATTCCGGCTCCAGGTTCGGGTTACCCAGACTGCTGGGACCGGCATCCGTATAGTACAAGTCGGTAAAGGTGGGAACCCGGAAGGAGCGTCCGAGGGAGGCATTCAGTCTGAGTCCGTGCCCCAGATTCCAGCCAGCTTCGGCTCCCGGGTAGGCAACCCATCCATACCCGCTAATGTAGCTGATATTGGTTCCGGCAACCAGGCTCAGGTGTTCCATTTTAGGTAAGCGATGTTCCAGGAATATGCCGGCAATTCCGCGGTCATGCACTCCCAGGCTATTGCTGTTAATGGTTTCAAGCCTGACTTCCATCCCTGCGGAACTCACTCCGAAGCGACTTTTATGGTAGAGATTGGCATCTGCGCTGTAAACATTGGAATAGTGCTGGTTTACTCCTCTGTCGTGCTGCTCCCGCCAAAGTCTGAATTGGTCGGCATGTCCGCGCCAGTTGAGATTAAAACTCAGGTTGGAAAGTCCGGAAAACTGCCCGCTCAACGTAGCAAAAGCCATCCGGGTTTCTTCGTATTCACTGAACCCGGAAGCAGGTGCGGTATAAAAATACTGAGCCCCGAAATTTTTGGCCTGCATTCCGCCGGTGAGCCTGAGCTGTGCGGAATTCCCCAGTAGGTAACGTCCCTGGTAAAAGAACTGTCCGATCCGATAATCGCGATTGGCTCCGTATCCATCGCTGGTGGCAAGTCCGATACTGATTCGCTGACCGAGGTGTTTTCCGGTCTGGCCCTGAAGGCTTAAGTTCAGATTGCCCGTACCGTATTGTCCGTATGATAGCGCAGCCGATCCTCCTTTCCGGAAGTCTTTACGGGTGATGATATTGATTGCACCGGCAAATCCGTTTTGTCCAAAAATACGGCTTGCAGAACCCCTCAGAACTTCTATCCTTTCAATATCTCCGGGGTTTAACGGTAGGTTGAGCATATGGTGACCGGTTTGTGGGTCGGAGAATTTGACCCCATCTATCAATACCAGGCATTGATCAAAATTACCACCCCGCATGGTCATATCTGCCTGGACACCGCCAACACCCCGTTGGCGAATATCCATGCTGTTCACATAAGAAAGTACATCCTGAAGGGATAAGGCAGGCATGTTGCGCAACTCCTCAGCCTGCAGGACAGTGATGTTTCGAAGTGTTTCAGAAAACTTAACCGGATAGCGGTTATCCCGAACCAGAACTTCTCCTAGGTCCAGGGTGTCGTTCATCTGTGCCGAAAGCCCGTAACTAACTGCCAGGGCAATGGCGCTGATCCATCTTTTTTTCATAATCCGCTGGCGAAAATAGAACTGTACCCCTATAGAACAAGCTCATTTTCCATTCTCTAAAGTATTTTTTATGCATGGTAAACCACTTGTATTACCCGCGCAGGTGTACAAATCGAGGCAGGGCATAACAAACGGAGATATGGATCATAACTATCTGTAAAAGAGAATTTAATTACAGGATGATAAAGTGATAAGTTAAAGATATTGCGCCATGCCCGAAACCTCCCCGTGCATAAGATGTTTACAAATGTAAAAGGGTAAGGTTTACAATTGTAAATCGGATTTTACATGAGTAAAACAGGGATAAACGATAGGGTGAATGAGGTAATGAAGGACTCCGGAAAGAGTAAAACGGAGCTGGCTTCCATGCTTGACGTATCTCTTGCCCAACTAAGCCACATTTCCAGCGGACGGAACAAACCCGGACTGGAACTCATCCAAAAACTGACAACTCAATTCCCTGAGATTTCCGCAGAATGGATATTGAACGGAGAAGAACCGAAATACCGCACTCAGCGCAATCAGGCTGCTTTCCTTTTATGGATACAACAAGCCGAACAACAGCTGCGACAAGCCCAATTGGATCTCCGTGAACTGGAATTACACCTTAAAGAATTCAAACAACCATGAAAAACATAGAAATGCCGAACAGCCTGGCCTTGGTGGCCGATTTTCACCGGACTTTCGGCCATCCTGTTCTTAATGAACCTTCCATACCTGCTAAAAACCGCTGCGATTTGCGTGTAGAACTGATCCGGGAGGAGCTGGATGAATTGAAAGAAGCGATTGAAAACCAGGATATCGTGGGTATTGCCGATGCGCTATGCGATATTCAGTATGTGTTGAGCGGCGCTGTGCTCGAATTCGGGCTCCAGGACAATTTCAAGGCTCTTTTTGAGGAAGTACAGCGTTCAAACATGAGCAAAGCCTGCGAAACCGAAGAAATTGCGCGGAAAACCGTGGCTCATTTCGGGGAAAAGGGACAGGAGGCTTATTATGCCGAAAAAGACGGCAAGTACCTGGTTTTCCGAAAAAGCGACGATAAAACCCTTAAATCAGTGGATTATTCACCCGCAAACTTGCATCAATTACTGAATCAGATCATGACTGAAAGGTCATGATGATGGAGTGGATACCGTTAACGGTAATTTGACCGCCAATACAGAGCAATATGAAGTTCAAAAGGCGCATGATCACCTTGCGCAGGTTGCCAGAAAGCCTTTCGACCAGGTAGTCAGCATAGCCGTAGGCAATAAATATGACCACCGCGATCAGGACCATTGCGATACCTACCCCAAGATAGGACTCTGCAATATGGGTGTTCTGACTTTTCGCTGCTTCAGCACTGAGCGTCAGGACGGTAGCGATCGTTCCTGGACCTATGGTAAGCGGGAAAGTAAAAGGGTAAAAAGCCTGATTTTCGAACCTGCTGCTGAGATCTTCACGTATATATTCCTTATTGGAGGCATCATTGGTATCTTCGTCGGAATTGAGGGCCTTCCATCCCATAGCAAAAAGGATGAGGCCTCCGCATAGTTGTACCACCGGAATACTAAGACCAAAGAGTTGCAGGATATAAATGCCGAGAATCAGCGTAAAAAGCATGACCACAATGGAATTTGTGGCTATTTTCAGGGCAATTTTCCTCCTGACTTTGTTATTCAGGGGTTGGGTAAGGTTAAGGAACAGAATGGAGGTGCCAATGGGGTTCACTACCGGAAAAAGTGCCGTGAATGCCAGGGGGATATACACAAACAGGCTGTTAATGTCCATGTGCGCAAGTTACATTACAGGGCCGGAATGTCATGGACAGCGGGCAATTTGACACCATTCCGTAACCCTGGTATGAAATAATTCAATAGAAAGGCGTTTGGTAACGGATTTGCTAAAGACGCGGTGAATTTTAAGAAAGGATGAAACAAAAAGCGGTCAAGCCCGGTGCACTCGGGTTGGTGAGTGAAGCAACACGAAAGTTATTCAGCGTATTAAGGGAAGAAAAAAAGGAGATATGGCTCCTTTATGCTTATGCCATCATCAGCGGCTTGATCAACCTCAGCCTTCCATTAGGGGTTCAGGCGATTATCACTTACCTAATGGGAGCTTACCTATCCACATCACTGGTGTTATTGATCGTTCTGGTAATTGCCGGAACTTTTTTTGTCGGACTCCTGCAATTGTTTCAATTGAGTATCGTGGAATTGCTCCAGCAACGCCTGTTTATGCGTTCCACGCTGGAATATGCTTTTCGTATCCCTTTATTACGTCTCGCCTCTACAGGAAAATACCTGTTTGAGGAGCTTGCCAATCGCTTTTTCGATACCCTGACCCTGCAAAAACAGGTGCCCAAACTCTTAATGGACCTTTCTGCAGCAATCCTGCAGATGTTTTTTGGCCTCATCCTGATTTCTTTTTACCACCCTTTCTTCGCCTTCTTCAGCCTCCTGCTTATCCTTCTGTTGTTTCTGTTCTTTCGCTACTCCGGTCCACGCGGACTCGCATCGAGCCTTGAGGAATCGGAAGAAAAGTACCGGATAGCGCACACCTTACAAAGCCTGGGGGAGGACCATTGGTGGTACCGTTCCCTGAAACCATTCCGCAGCGGGCTCCGGCGTATTGACAGCATGCTGAAGCGCTATCTCGATGCACGAAACAGCCATTTCCGCGTACTGAGAGCCCAATACCGGGTGCTTATCCTGTTCAAAACGCTGATCATCAGCATCCTGTTGATTATCGGGGGAAACCTGGTTCTTGGCGGACAGATCAACCTGGGGCAGTTCATTGCCGCCGAAATCGTGATCATCCTGATCCTGGGCTCCGTAGAAAAGATGCTGCTGAGTATGGAAGGAATTTATGACGTGCTTACGGCAGTGGAAAAGGTGGCAAAGGTCCCTGAATTGCCTATCGATGCTCCTGAAGGGTATGTCGGCGAGGTTCCGGAAAAACTGGAGTTTCGGAATGCCGTGTTCCGTTTCGGTAACCGCACTATTTGCCGGGGACTTAACCTCAATCTTAACCTCAGGAGTAACCGGTACTGGATCAGCAAGGATCCGAGGTTACGTACCTTATTTATCCGAACGTTACAAGGTGCCATGGATCCGCATAGCGGAGCGGTTGTCGTGGATGGGGTGAACCTTAGCGACTGGAACCTGCTGGAATGGCGGCAACACGTGCAAAGTATTGAGATCATTTCACCTATGGGCGGGCGGTCACTCTCAGAGATACTGGAAGTGAATGGCGATTCCGAGCGCAAAAAGCAAGTCATCGAACTGATGGAGTTGTTGGAACTGCGTTCCACTTTTGAAGAATTCGGTTTGAGTATGGAAGACCCAATAAGCCCTTTATGGTGGTTCAATAACGACCAGGTTCGCTGGAAGATCGGATTGATGCGAAGCGTTCTGAATGAGGCGCATTTGCTGCTTTTTGACCTTCATCAGTTTCCCCAGGGAATTCTGAACGCCGAGAAATTCAGCAGACTACAGGAATTCACTACAGCCAACTGGTGGGTATTCGGGGATGACGACCTTACCTTATCGGGCCTGAAAAGAGAGGACCTGGATGCCGAAATCCGGGAGAAAGGAGGGGATCATGCTTGATCTTTCTCCTCAAAAAATCCGGATGAACCAGGTAGGGATGGATGCCGAGAAGAGTCGCTCAACCCTTTACAGTATCCGTGGAATTCGCCGTTTCAGCCGCATGATATTTGTCATTCTCGGACTGGGAATACTGGCTTTGTTCCTTCCATGGACCCAGAACGTGTATATGGAAGGGAATATCACCACGCTTGAACCGGAAACCCGTCCGCAGGAAATACAAAGTGTGATCGAAGGAAAGATCGATCATTGGTATGTTCGTGAAGGAATGTTTGTAAAAAGGGGGGATACCATTGCCCGTATTTCCGAAATCAAAGACCAGTATTGGGATCCTTTTCTGCTTGATCGAACGGAAGAACAGCTGGAAGCCAAAAGGCAGGCGAGAAATGCTTATAAGAATAAAATCGATGCCCTGGAAAAACAAGTGGCCATACTTCGTAAAAACATGAATCTGAAGATCAGCCAGGTGGAAGGAAAACTGAGACAGATTCATTTCAAACTCAGTGCCGACAGCGCGGCGATTGAAACGGCCCGCACCGATTTCCTGAACTTCCAGGCACAATACGAAAGGGGGAAACAACTCTATTCACAGAACCTCATCAGTAAAACCGATCTGGAGATACGGCAGAATAAAATGCAAAGTGCCATGGCCAAACTTAATAAGGCTGAAAACGACTTCTCCATCACCCAAAATGATTTCCTGATTTCCGAAGTGGAGCTAAATGCCGTAGAAGCCGACTATCTGGAAAAGATTTTCAAAACGCAGTCGGATATTCAAACGGCTGTTTCCGACCTTTCCAAGGTGAACGAAGAACTCTCCAAGCTAAATAACCTCTACTCGAATTACGTAATCCGGGCTGGTAATTATTTTATCCTGGCCCCACAAGACGGACAGATCGTCAAGATCTACCAGTCGGGATTAGGTGAGAATATTAAGGCAGGGGAAGCGCTGGCCAGTATCACTCCGGAAATCAACAAGCTGGCTGTAGCCTTCTACATACAACCTATCGACCTGCCATTATTTGAACGTGGCAGAAAAGTGAGGGTGCAGTTTGACGGTTGGCCATCCATTGTATTCAGCGGCTGGCCCAATACATCATTCGGTACTTTCGGTGGAGAGGTGAAGGTGATTGATAACAATATCAGTCCCAACGGAAAGTACCGTATTCTGGTGTCGCCCTCGGAAGATTCCGAACCCTGGCCCGATTTGCTGGCTATGGGAGGGGGAGCCAAGGGGTATGCTCTTCTGAAAGACGTGCCCGTATGGTATGAACTATGGCGTCGCCTGAATGGTTTCCCTCCCGAGTTTTACAGAAGTTCCGCAAACGACACAACAGGAGGTCAAAAATGATTGCATCCGTACTTTTCAGTTTCAGCAGCCTGATGGCTCCCGGCGATAGCACCCTGGAACCGGAAGTTTTTGCCAGACAAGTAGTTACTCATCACCCCAGAGCTTCCCGTGCCGGGCTATATCTGGCGTATGCGGATATGGAAATGCTCCGGGCTCGGGCGCTGACGCAGCCTGGGGTCGATATCACATATGACCGCAAGCAGTTTGACGGTAAGAATTACTGGAATTTGTTTTCCGGAGAGGTGAATATGCCTACCCGTTTAGGCCTGGAGTTTTACGGTAATTACGATCTGAACAGCGGACAGAACCTTAATCCGGAACAAAGCTTGCCCAGCGGCGGACTATATGCCGCAGGGGTAAAAATTCCGCTGGGGTACGGGTTGTGGCAAAACCCTATGCGGTATCAATTCCGCAGGGCAGGTATCATGCAGCAAAATGCCAAATGGCAGCAAAGTGCGGCGCTCAATGACTTGCTGCGTGAGGCCATGCTCGAATACTGGAACTGGGTGGAATCCTACCACCTCTGGAAAATCAATGAGCTGGCGCAGAATATCAGTTACAAGCAGTTATCGGTGGTAAGAACATCGGCATTGATTGGCGAACGCCCGATAATAGACACCCTGGAATCATACATACAATGGCAGACGAGGCAACTGGCCAGCCAGGAAGCTGAAATGAACTACCGCCGCAATCAGCAGTCGCTGGTGAAATATGTATGGATGGATGAAATGAGAGTCCGGTTGGAAAACGGGGTACTTAATCCACCGGGCATGGAATACATAGAAGCCGCCGAATCCGTTCCAGACTCCGTACTAGCGGTAGGGCGCCTTTCCGTACAAAACCCCGAACTGCTGCAGTTGGAAAAACAGCAGGAAATACTGGATGCAGAGCTTCGTTTCAGGCGTAACAGACTTATTCCCAAGGCGGAGTTCAAGTACAATATGCTGTACGACCCCAACCAGCAATTTCAGGCCCTGCAAACCTTTGGAACCGATTATTACAAGGCCTCTATCGGAGTATCCATACCGGTATTTCTGCGGAAAGAACGGGCGGAGTATACACTCACCAAGCTGAAAATGAACGAACTCGACTGGAAGCGGCAGGACAAAACCCGCGAGCTTTACCAGAAAATGCAGTCGTATTATACGGAGTACCGCTTCAGCCTGCAAAACATGCAGGTGCAGCGTTCCATAGCTTCCAATTACCTGAAGATGCTGCAGGCGGAAGAAATCCGGTTCAGTAACGGAGAAAGTTCTGTTTTCCTCATCAATCAGCGGGAAAACATGTATTTTCAGTCGCAATTGAAGGTGATCAGTCTGGAGATCCGGTGGCGCAAAGCCCTGATACAATTCTATCACAGCAGGGGAGACCTTCAGGTTAAGCTTACCGAATGAGGATACTGAACCGCTGGAAGAATTTCCTGATACAGCTGCCCGCTGTTTTGCTGCTGGTGTGGCCGTTGTGGGTGTATGGATATCCCTTGCTGTATTCCGATTCGGGCACCTATATCATAGCCTCTTTTCATAACAGCGTCCCCATTGATCGCCCGGTCTTGTATTCGCATTTTGTACACCCGGTACTCGCTTTGGCGGGTCTGGCCTGGGTCCCGGTATTGCAGGCGACGTTTACCGTGTTTTTTGCCTGGCTGCTTTTGCACCGGATAGTGTATCCCCGGGCACCGTTTTACACCTCCGCGCTGATCATGAGCCTGTTGGCTTTGCTAACCGGTTTGCCACACCTTTTGTGCGAAATACTTCCGGATTTTCTCAGCGGGTCACTATGGATGCTCATGTTGGGGTTGACTTTCTCTGAGAAGTTGAACCGGACGGAAAAAATACTCCTGGTGGTTTTCCTGTTGTTTGCGGTCGGGATCCATACCAGCCATCTTCTTATTCTCCTGGTTTGCCTACCCCTGTTTTTCGCAATTAAACACCTGCTTCTGAAAGGCTCTGCCCGGGTCTGGCTAAGACTTTGGGTATTGATCCCGGCCTGGGTGATTGTACCCTTGGTGAATCAGTGGACGGACGGACGTTTCTATTTTTCCGACTCGTCGCGCGTGTTTTTCGTGGCAAGCCTGCATACGGCAGGTGTACTTGAGCCTTATCTGGATGCCCATTGCGGGGAAGACCATGTGCCTGAATTTCTGTGCAGTCAGCGGGAAACGCTCCGGCAGATCAGCGGTAACGATATGCTCTGGCACGGAGAGTTCCTGTACGATTCCACTTGTAACGAAGTAGGGGGTTGGGGTTTCTGCTGGAAAAAGCGGAACGAAGAGCTGGCGTCCTTCTCTTCTCATTGGTGGAAGGATACCGAAGCGCTATGGCGCTGGGTTCGCTATGGAGGTAACGCCACGGGACGACAATTGACGGATTATGAGATAGGGCCCATCACCCGGCAGGGGGAAGGTTCGGCACCGTATTCCGTATTACAAAATTGGCCGAAGGAATTAAGCCGTTACGAGGCTTCGGCACAATTTGCCGGCGACCTTAATTTTGAGCGCGAACGGAAGTGGCAAGCGGCAAGTATTCCCGTCTCCCTGTTTTTGATTGTGGGGATGATGCTTTTTGCTTTGTTAAGAAAACAATGGACCCGAAAATGGACGGTGTTCCTTTTGAGTGCCCTGGTGTTCCTGTTGGCAAATGCAGCTGTTTGCGGAGTGCTTTCCGGGGTGCTCAACCGTTATCAGGCGAGGGTGATCTGGATACTTCCTTTCCTGGCCCTTGTCATGATCTTTGCTTTCCTGCGACCCATTACCGGAGACCGGAAAAATGAAAAAAATCATTCTATTCACTAGTGTCCTGAGCCTCCTGGCCTGCCAGGCAAGAGAAACGGAAAGTCAGGTTCCGGACACGAATCATTCACAAACAAAAACAAAAAGCTACATGAGCGACAGCAGTCAATTGGATACCGCCACCTTCGGAGCCGGATGCTTTTGGTGCGTGGAGGCCGTCTTCCAGGATCTTAACGGAGTTATCGAAGTGAAATCGGGTTATTCCGGAGGGAAAATCGCCAACCCCACTTACCGGGAGGTCTCTTCCGGATTGACCGGTCATGCGGAAGTGGTACAAATCGTATATGACAGCAGTGTCATATCGTTTGATGAGTTGCTGGAAGTGTTCTGGCAAACCCATGATCCTACTACGCTCAACCGGCAGGGTGCTGATGTGGGAACCCAATACCGTTCTGCCATTTTTTATCATAACGAACACCAGAAAGAGCGCGCGGAATATTACAAAAGGAAGCTGAACGAAGAGAAGACCTTTGACCTTCCCGTGGTCACGGAAATTTCTCCCTTCGATGCCTTTTATGTAGCCGAAGACTACCACCAGGAGTATTACAACAACAATAAGAACCAACCCTATTGCCGGGTGGTGATCGCACCGAAAGTGGAGAAAGTCAAAAAGGTTTTCGGGGATAAACTCAAAGAAAAATAAACGAGGTCTGATCGTTTCCTAGTAAAAAGAAAGCCCGACAAATTTTGCCGGGCTTTTTTACAATGAGCTTATTTCTTCTTGGGCGGTTTGGCTATGCTATCGCGCATATCCGTATCCGCTTCAATATTTTTCATGCGGTAATAATCCATAACTCCGAGGTTGCCGCTACGGAATGCTTCTGCCATAGCCAGCGGGATCTGGGCTTCCGCTTCGATTACCTTGGCCCGGGCTTCCTGTGCTTTGGCCACCATTTCCTGCTCAAGCGCAACCGCCATGGCTCTTCTTTCCTCGGCTTTGGCCTGGGCAATGTTTTTATCGGCCAATGCCTGATCCGTTTGCAGTACCGCTCCGATATTCTTACCTATATCCACGTCGGCGATATCGATGGAAAGGATTTCGAAAGCCGTACCCGAATCAAGTCCTTTGGAAAGCACCGTTTTGGAAATGCTGTCGGGATTTTCCAGAACCTGTTTGTGCGAAGTGGCGGAACCGATTGAGGAGACCACTCCTTCACCGACACGGGCCAGGATGGTTTCTTCACCGGCACCACCCACCAGTCGTTTGATATTGGCACGAACGGTAACCCGCGCCTTGGCGATCAGCTGAATGCCGTCTTTGGCTACCGCGGTAACGGGAGGTGTATCGATCACTTTCGGGTTCACACTCATCTGTACGGCCTGGAACACATCGCGACCGGCCAGGTCAATGGCGGTAGCCGATTTGAAATCGAGTTCGATATTGGCCTTATCGGCAGAGATCAGGGCATTTACCACATTTATCACATTACCGCCGGCCAGATAGTGAGCTTCCAATTCATCGCGGGTCAGACGCAGTCCGGCTTTATGCGAATTGATCATGGCCTTTGCGATCACCTGGGGAGGAACTTTCCGGAAACGCATGAATACCAGCTGAACAAGGCTGATGCGTACACGGGAAAGCTGGGCAGAGAACCAGAGTCCCAGAGGCACAAAATACAAGAAGGTGAAGAGGAATATGATTCCCCCGACGAGAATAAATATAAGTATGAGGTTATCCATGACTGATTAGGTTTCGGGTTGAATACTTTTTACGATTATGCGGTTGCTTTCGATCTTGGTCACTTCCAGGTCCTGGCCAGCCGCGATCATTTCACTCCGGGCATGTACTTCCACCAGTTCGCCATTGATGCGGGCCATCCCGGAAGGACGAATAGTGCCGGCTGCTTTGCCGCGGTCGCCAACCTTAACAAAGCCCAGGTCTTCTGTGTTGACTTTACCGGTCATTTCTCCTTCGGGGCCGAAGCGGTTCCAGAACGAAGGACGAAAGAATTGCCAGACCAGCAGGGCAGAGGCAAGTCCGCTCAGGATCACAAACCACCATCCGGCCGTATCTCCGAGATCCTGAAAACTGCGGTAATCGGCATAAAACACCAGGGCCAGTCCGATAAAGGCCACAACACCCCCCGGAATAAAAAAGAGGTCGAGCAGGATCAATGCCAGCCCCACGATTACCATTAGTATCAGTACACTCAGGCTCATGGCAGTTCTTTCAGAGTTGCTTTTACCCGTTCCAGGTCAGGGATTTCCCCGGCATTTTCCAGCACTTCTGCATAACGGAGAATCCCTTCCCGGTCAATCACAAAAGCAGAACGTTTGGAAACGCCTTTCATACCCAGAACAAAGGTTTCATAAAGACTTCCATACGCTGCAGAAACTTCTTTATTGAAGTCGGAAAGCAAGGTCATGTTCAGGTTCTGCTCTTTTTTGAAACGGTCGAGCGTCATGGGAGTATCCACGGAAATGGCCAGCACCCTGGCATCAAGTCCCTGGTAGAAAGCAAGGTCATCGCGAACCGAACAAAGCTCGGTGGTACAAACGCTGGTAAAAGCGAGGGGAAAGAAAAGCAGAACCACTTTTTGTCCGCGCAGTTCGCTCAGAGTGAGTTCCTGTTTATCGGAATCAAACAATGTGAAGTCAGGCGCAGTATCGCCGGTTACGGGTTTAGTCATCTTTCGTACAATGTTACGATGAAATGCCTAAAAAGGGGGAAGGCGGAAAAATTAAATTATCGCGAAAGGCTGTTTGCGGGTTTCGTTTATTACCGCTACTTTTGCATCCCATCAGGTCGGATGGCCGAGGGGCTAGGCACGGGTCTGCAAAACCCTTTACACCGGTTCGAATCCGGTTCCGACCTCATCCTTTTTATTTCCCGTAAACTGGTATCAGTTTGAAAGTTACATTCCTCGGCACAGGCACCTCACAAGGCGTACCCGTCATAGCCTGTCCCTGCGAGGTCTGTTCAAGCAGGGATCCCCGTGATAAAAGGCTCCGAAGCTCGGTAATGCTGGAAACGGATGATCGTGTACTGGTAATCGACACCGGTCCGGATTTCCGTCAGCAGATGCTCCGTACGGGAGCCACCCAACTTGATGGGATTCTCTATACCCACAGTCATAAGGATCATATTGCTGGTATGGACGATGTCCGTGCTTTCAATTTTGTGCTGAAGCGGGCTATGGATCTATACTGCAACGAAGCCACGCTGGAGGCACTGAAGCGGGAATTCTATTACGCTTTTGAGGAGCACAAATACCCCGGAGTTCCCGATATACGGGTACACCTGATTAACGGGAGCGAATCTTTTGAGGCTGCAGGCATCGAAGTAACCCCCGTTCAGGTATTCCATTATAAGATGCCGGTTTTAGGCTTCAGGGTGGGGGACTTCACTTATATCACCGATGCCAACCGGATACCGGAAGAGGAAAAAGAAAAGATTCGCGGATCAAAAGTGCTGGTGTTGAATGCGCTGCGTAAAACCGAGCATGTTTCCCATTTTTCCCTTTCTCAAGCCATTCAAATGGCCCGGGAGCTGGAAGCGGAAAGGACTTATTTCATACACATGAGCCACCAAATGGGGCTGCATGCCGAAGTGGAGAAAGAACTTCCTTCCGGGATGCACCTGGCATACGATGGGTTGGTGGTAGAGGTATAACTGGTATTGGGAATGGATCTTTCTCCGCCGTCAGGCTGTTTTCCTGCAGCGCGTGCCGCAACAAAAGCGTGCGAGAGCCTGTGCGCCAAATCGGCTTAATCTTTTCTTTCGAAACAGGGAGCTGTCTATTCCCATTATCCTGAAAACGGATGCTCTCCAAAGGAATACGGTCATGGAAAAGATTCCAGCGATGGCCAAGCTTTTGTTGCGGAGGTAGGCCAGTGCGGCAGAAAGGCGCCTTCAGGAAAACTGTCCTTTTTTCGCCCATTTTTTAGACAAGTAAAAAATGGGCAATACAAGCAAAACCACAAAGATCGAAAGGCATTAAAGGGTTTGAAGTCTCATCTTGCTCCCAAGACGTCATAAAACAAAAAGAGGATACTAAAAAAGAAATCCCGGCAAGCCGGGATTCTCTGGGATATAAACAAAAACATATGAAACAAATGCGACTTATAAA
>CAXPEB010000044.1:0-21086 GCA_964215915.1 Bacteroidia bacterium | reverse complement strand
ATCTTGTGAGTCAACAAACACAAACCCCAATCTTTGAAATACAATGAGAAGTCCCCGGGTTGAAGCCCGGGGGAAGCCATCATCCATGAAATCTTGTGAGCCAACAAGCTCAAACCCAAATCTTTTATATACTGAGAAGTCCCCGGGTTGAAACCCGGGGGAAGTCATCGTCCATGAAATCTTGTGAGTCAACAAACACAAACCCCAATCTTTGAAATACAATGAGAAGTCCCCGGGTTGAAACCCGGGGGAAGTCATCATCCATTAATCTTGTGAGTCAACAAACGCATACCCCAATCTTTGAAATACTGAGAAGTCGCCGGGTTGAAACCCGGGGAAGTCATCGTCCATGAAATTATCAGATAGGTGAGAATTAGACAAGATATTAGGCAATTCCCGTTTACGTAATACAACGGGCAATGGTTAGTTTTGGAAAAAACCCGAACATGGCCACGGAATCCCTTATAAACATCCGCTTTCCGGAAGAAGAGTTCCGCAGGTATTACAACCAAAACAATGGCTTGAGCCTGGTGAATGGCCCGGCGACAGGAACTTTGTTCTGGTTGACCCTCTTTTTATTTGCCGTTGAAGGCGGACTATTTGTTTACAGTTACCTGACGGACAAAGCCGTCTTTCTCCTGGTAGTTTTTGGGATCCTATTCCTAGTGAGCCTGGGATATTATGCGTTAACATTCGTTAGAACATTGAAATACCGGAAGCAGGTTTTTCAATACATCAAACGCCTGAGAGAAATCCGGTCCCTGAAATTGGAGATTTATGACCGCTACTTCGGTTACCAACAGGATGAAACCGAAAAACAGTATGCCTGGCAGACCTTGCACCAGATTAGCCTGGAACCCGACAGGGTAGAATTTTCTTTCGGAGAAGACCGGTTTATTTTCTTCAGGAAAAGTATGGAAGAAGCGGCATTTGAACTGCTGACCAACACCCTCCGGGAAAAATTGGGAACCCAGGGTAATGAAGAAGCTGGTCCGGAGTCCTAAGCCAGGAGAAGTATTAACTGCCCCCAAACGCTGGAATCAGACAACTCAAAACATCATATCCGTTCGCGTACCAGGTAGTGGTTACGGTCTGCAGAGCTTCTGCCGATCAGTTCTCCCAGGAACCCGGCCAGGAAAAGCTGCGTACCGAGGATCATGGTGGTAAGTGCAAGGTAAAACCAGGGGTTATCGGTGACTTTGATAGCCGGAATACCATTAGCCAGGCTGTAGAGTTTGTCAAAGCCAATGAAGGCAGAAGACACAAAACCGATCCCGAACATCAGGGTACCGATCAATCCGAAGAAGTGCATCGGTTTTCTGCCGAAACGGCTCACAAAGAAAATGCTCAGCAGATCCAGGAACCCATTGATAAAACGGTCCCACCCGAATTTGGTATGGCCATATTTCCGCGATTGGTGCTGCACCACCTGCTCCCCGATCTTGCGAAACCCGGCCCATTTGGCTATTACCGGAATATAACGGTGCATCTCACCGTATACTTCAATGCTTTTCACCACTTCCGACCGGTACGCTTTCAGCCCGCAGTTAAAATCATGCAGATAGATACCGCTCATCTTACGCGTAGCCCAATTGAATAACTTGGTGGGAATGGTTTTGGTGATAGGGTCGTAGCGTTTTTGCTTCCAGCCCGATATCAGATCGAATCCCTCCTCCCGGATACGCCGGCACAGTTCCGGGATTTCATCCGGACTATCCTGCAGATCGGCATCCATGGTGATCACAATATCACCCTGCGCAGCAGCGAAGCCTTCGTTGAGGGCCGCTGATTTACCGTAGTTCCTTCGGAAACGGATGCCCCGGATATTCGGGTTTTTCTGTTGCAACTCACGGATAACCTCCCAGGAACGGTCGGTACTTCCGTCATCGATATACAAAACCTCATACGTGAAGCCCTGCTCCTGCATCACCCGCTCAATCCAGGCACTTAGCTCAGGCAGTGACTCGTCTTCGTTTAATAAGGGAATAACCAGCGAAATATCCATCCGTGCAGCAAAGAAAGAATTTCCCTTTTACTCTTCTGACTTTCTGGTAAAAATCCCGCTAATAAGTCCTATTACCAAGCTGAAGAAGGTAAAAGTTAATATTGCAGGTAGTGCTGATCCAAGAGAGGATTGGTTCTGGGTTCTTTCTATTATTTGATCTTCCTGTTCCGGAGTAGCGTTTGGAAACCACTCCAAAGTTTTTTCGATCTGCAACTGTTTCATATAGTCGAAAGCTTCTGGAAACAGAAACTCCATACTGATGAGCATATAAACAGCAGACACAATACCTAGTGCAAGTCCTGAAATAGTTGCCACACCAACAGATCTTCCATAGCTCATATAGCCACCCAGATCTTTCTTACGATGCTGGATCTGAGCAACAATCACTGAACCGATCATGAATACAAAGCCTAAATATTGTAAGAACTGCGGGTTGGTTTCTTTGAAGGTCTCGTAAGAACTATAATCAGTTAGAAGGCTTCCTGTCAGGCCAACCGCTATTGATATCAATCCGAATATTACCCCCCATTTCAAAGAGGTGGCCCATGGTCCTGGTTTCTTGATATTCTGAACTTCTTCCATACAATTTTTGCTTTCTACAAGTTTACGGATTCTGGTCTTTTTCCGAAGCCTTTTTCTGTTCCTTCAGTTCTTTGCGCAGCTTTCTCCGGTCGCCGGTGAGGTAATCGAACTCAATCCGGTAATAAATACCTACTCCCTGGGTGTTGATGTTCCGGTTGATGGTATTCACACCGGTTTGCGAAGGATCGGTAGAAGGCAGGTTACCCGTACGGTTGAATGCACGTACCCGCACTCTTCCGTCGGGAGTGATGCGGTACATGGCACTGATGTTATTGTAAAAACTGGAATTGGTAGAAAGGGAGCCTTCGATCTCCAGCCGGTCATCGAAAAATTTCTTGCTCAGGTTGAAGATCATGGCCGACGACTGATTGCCCAATACATAGTTCACCCCCAGATTCCAGTTGGCGTTGATCCCGCTCAGCCAGTTGGTGATTTGATTCGATAAAAGGTCACCCACACTGCTGGAGATCAGTCCGGATTCCACCCCGGTGCCGCCGGTTACGTATTGCTGGTTCACGGCCGGCGGGATAAAGGTATTGGCTGCCAGCAGGCTGAATACCTGACGGGTCATTTCTTCCTGATCCGTTTCGATTCGCCTCACTACGGTTTGTAGGGTATTGACATTGGTGCCGGATGAGGTGATGGACGACATATCCGGCAGGCGTAACCCGAACCGTACCTCCGGAGAAGTCAGTTCGCCGCGCAGCTTCATGATCGCCTCCACCGTAGTCCGCTGCCGGAAATTGGCCAGTTCATCCTCGCTGACCACTCCGCGCATAAGGTTTTCAGGCGAAGCCTTGGTCTGGTATACGGCATCGATATTCAGGTTGGCTTTCATGGGATCACCATTCCAGACGATCTTTCCGCCCGGGTCAATCACAAATTTTTTATTGATCAGGTTCACGGCCGTGAAGAGATAATCTCCTTCCACCACCTCGTACTCCCCGTACATACGGAAGTCGCCATTGCTGTTGATCTCCATTTTCAGGTTGGAATAGCCCCTGGCCCGGATAATATCGCCCAGGCGGGAGTCGAAGATGAGTTGTATCTCGGTGCTTGGAGTAATCTCCAGGTCGAAATTCAGCTGTATTCCGCTGAGATCCTGGTAAGGCTGGTATTCGCCATAGCTGTCGAAATCCACAAAACGAATGAACTCCAATTCGCTGGAACCGCTACTCTTTTCAAGGGGAACAAAAAGACTGGAACCTTTTTCTGCCCTGCCCTTTACATCGATCACCATATTGTCGGGACTGCCTTCGAAACGGGCCGAACCGGTTAGCAATGCCCTGCCGTAATAATATTCGTTGTCTTGTTTGCCGGTGTTCAGGCAAAGGAAATTCCGCATTTGCGACAGCTCGATATGCATATCGAGGTCGCTGAAAAAATCATGATCGATAAACCCGCTGCAATACCCTTTGTTTCCTTCCTGGTCTGTGACGGCAAAACGTTGTAAATCGATCCGTTTGCTGCTGAACCGAATCACATTATTGAAACGGTAACGGGTATTCAGGTAATCCACCCGCATTCCGGCATCCAGCATATGGAAGTTTCCCTTGAGATCCGGTTCCTTCAATTTACCGCTCAGCACCAGTTTGCCGAAGCCTTTTCCTTCGATATCCGATACCAGGTCCACCAGGAAAGGCTGCAATACCACCAGCGGGGTAGTGTCGATACTGAGTTGCAGGTTGTAGGAAGGATCGGTTTTGGCCGTGCGTACAAAGCCCTCCAGCTTAAGGCGCTCGGCGTATCCGTTACGGAGTATCCCGTTGACGGTAATCAGTTCATACCCCTTGGGCACGCGGGCCTGAAGGCTCAGGTCACCTAACCTTTCATGATTCACGCCCAGGCTGTCTACCCTGAGGTTGGAAGTGAACAAGGGAATGGCTCCTTCAAGGCTTGTGATATGGATATTGCCATCGGCCACTCCTTGCACCGACGTTCCTCCGCCCTGAAAAGCAAACCGGTTGATCACAGAAAGATCGAAGAGGTTGAAATCAAGACTCAGGGTACTTTGCAGATCCTTCTCTATTCCTCCATTGATCCGCACGAACTGGTGCTCAAACCCCAACTCAAAGCTATCGAAGCGGACCCTTCCCCCGTTGAGTATGGCAAAGCCCGAATGGTCGCCGATCTCCCACAAAGCGGTATCTACCTGAATCCCCGAAGGCTCAAAGACGGTGAACATCCCACTGTCGCTAAACTGAAGCTGCCCGTTCAGGTCGAGGTTGGTTCCATAGGGATCACTGAAGGCACTCACTTTAAAGCCTACCAGGTTCTTCTCTACTTCCAGTTCCAGACTGGTTCCATGTGCAAAGCTGCTATCATGCCGGAAAATCTCCAGGCAACCGGCTTCCAGGGCAAAACGTTCGTCGCCGATGGAGGTATCGGCATTGATGTTCAGGTTATGGAATTCGAATTCGTCCAGGTGTACCTTATCCATAGCCAAACTAAAACGCAGGCTCCTTGTATTGGCATCATAACTTCCACCTATCTGCCCGTCGCTTACCCAAAATCCCGGCTCGAACAATTCCGTAAATTCCCGTGTTCTTCTCAGGTCCACGGCAAACCGGAAAGATTCGTTCTCTAGGGGCACGCGCTCCAGTTGCAGGGTATTGGGGAGCAACTGGGCAAAAAAGTTATTGAAGGATTTTCCGAGCTGACTTGGTAAAAAGCGTCCCTGCATATCCACATCGAACAAGTCACTGCGTACGGTTATGGTACGCCAGTCCATGAGCTGTTCCGAACGCATCACCAGACTATCCACCCGGTATACTTTTCCTTCTTTCTCCAGTTCAAAGTGACGGATAGCAACGGAGCCCTCCAAATCGTCCAGGTCGCTACCGCTAAAATCCATGTCTACATCGGCTGCGATGGCTGCTTCAAATTCCGGCGCCCAGTTAAGCCGGGCCAGTTCCGCACGATAAAGCTTACCCACCCCGTGTATTTCCGGTTCCTTCTCGTTGAGGCGAACTTTACCATTAAAGTTCAGGACAAGGTTAGGATCATTGGTTTGTAAGTTCCCTTCGAATACCTGTTCCCGGATCAGCCCGTTAACCTTCAGCTGCCGGTAATCGTATCCTGCCATTTGGAACTGACCGATATCCGCTTTGATCCGGGTTTCCATTTCTTCCAGATCAAACCCTTTTCCGTTGACCTCCCCAGCAAAACTGATCTTACCGATTCCTTGCACATCTGCCAGACGGCCCAGGTCAAACTTCACCGCTTCCAGACTTCCTGAATACTCCGGGATTCCGCCTTCCAGCTTCATGTTCAGGTCGGAACGAACAAATCCCAGGGCCGTATTAAAATCCCCGTAAGCCACAAAATCATAAAGAAAACCGGTGAACTGTCCGTTGAACCGGATCAGTCCCAGGCGTTCCAGTTCCTTGGGTAATCCATCGAGCACAAGCATCTCGCCTAGCTCGCGGCTGTTACTTTCTGCCGTGGAGAGGCTGGCTTCGACAAAGGTTTGTTCGATATCCGGCAAGCCACGCAGAGTCACATCTCCCCGCAGCTGGGTAAGCTGTCCGTAATGAATATTAAGGTTGCGTGCTTTGATCCGGTTCAGGGGACCTTCCCCATCTCCGGTAATGGTAAAAACCTGGTTCCAGTCGCTGAGTTCATCGGAGAACAGACGGATATCGGCAAAACTTACCCGACTATCGCGAAGGTTGGTTTTCATCACCACCTCCGACTCGAAGTTGTTGAAAGCCCTCCAGTGCTCGTATTCCATCCCGAAATAGTTTTTCAGAACACTGTGCGGGGTTTCCAGCAGCAGGTCGCTGAAGAGCATTCCCTTGGAACAGATGATGGCATGGGCATCCAGCCGGGTGATTTCAAAGCTGTTCTGCTCTTTGAACTTCATGCCCTCCACCACAAAATTCAACGAGTCATCTATAATGTAAAAATCCGATAAGCGCGCATCGATGCCATTAAAGCGAAAATCATTCTCCCGGAAACTCCTTCCGCTCACGGTATCGTCGTCTACACGGAAATGAAAATCGGCCTGATGCAGTTCCAGCTCATGAAAGAGCATGGTCCAGATGACAGGAGCCCGCGTGGTATCGCGTGGACCGCCGTCCAGCGCATCGATAAAAAAGTCAAAATTGAACTCCTCTTTTCCGGCGTATTGCCGGAAATTCACCAGCACACGATCAAGGCTGACGGAGTGAAGAAATACCTGGTGCCGTTTTCCGTCGTACAGCTGTAACCTGGCTTGGGTCTCTCCGATAAAGAAAAGAGTATCGCCTTCCTGGTCGCGTATGAAGGCATCCTGCACCCGAAAGCCGTGAACGGGATCCCAGCCGATACGTCCCACACTTACACGGGTGTCCAGCATCTCCGAAAGCGAGCGCCCCACATAGCTTCTGAGCCTTCCCTGCACCGCTTCACTCTCCAGCGAAGAAACGATCAGCAGCACCAGGAACACCAGGCTCGCAAGTACAGTTACGCTTATTTTCAGGAATCTTCTCACCGGATCACGCCAAAATTAGGAAATTTGCAGCCATGAACGGACAGGTCAAACTCCTTGCCATCGAATCCAGCTGCGACGACACCTCGGCCGCTGTATTGATTAACGGAAAAGTACTGTCAAATCGGGTGGCCGGACAGGATGTTCACCGCGACTACGGCGGTGTGGTCCCGGAACTTGCCTCCCGGGCCCACCAACAGCATATTGTTCCGGTAGTAGCTACCGCCCTGAAAGAGGCCGGTATCGCGGCTTCTGAGCTGGATGCCATCGCTTATACCCGGGGACCCGGCCTTATGGGTTCACTGCTGGTAGGCAGCTCCTTCGCTAAAGGGTTGGCCGTTTCTTTGGGCATTCCACTCATTCCTGTTGATCATATGGATGCTCATGTGCTGGCTCATTTTATCGATGAACCCCACCCTTCCTTTCCCTTCCTCTGCCTGGTAGTATCCGGTGGACATACCCAACTGGTAAAGGTGCAGGATGTTCATACCCTGGAGATTATCGGCCGGACAGGCGACGATGCTGCCGGCGAAGCCTTCGACAAATCGGCGAAACTACTTGGACTGCCTTATCCCGGCGGACCGCTCATCGATGAGTATGCCCGCAACGGCAACCCCCTGGCTTTCCGGTTTAACACCTCACGTATGCCCGGCTACGATTACAGTTTCAGTGGCTTGAAAACGTCCATCCTTTATTTCCTCCGGGATGAAAAAGCGAAGAACCCGGCATTTATCGCAGAAAACCTGCACGACCTCTGTGCGTCTATCCAGTACACCATTGTGGAATACCTGCTACAGAACCTGGTGAAAGCCTCGGAAGAACTGGGTATCCAGGAGGTAGGCATTGCCGGAGGGGTTTCTGCCAACAGTTACCTGCGCAAACGATTGGAAGAATTGGGCAAAGAAATGGGATGGAACACCTACCTGCCCGATTTTCGGTACTGCACCGATAATGCAGCCATGATCGGCATCAGCGGGCATTTCCGCTTCCTGGCCGGGGAAACCGGCGAGCTTAGCGACCGCCCTTTTGCCAGACAATCCTGAATACCTGATTTTAGGTAAAACCCTTCCGGCAGAAATACCGAACTTGCCTACCATGCGACTCACTTCTTTTTCCCTGCTGGTTTTCCTGCTCCTGGGCAATACTTCGTTCCGGATAAGCGACGGTTCCGACTCTGGCAAAGATTGGGGCGAATGGACCCAAACGGACTGTTTCAAAAAGCTTGATTTCCGGGTACGGCGTTTCAAAAAGCTGTCGAGCGGTTCTTACGAGTGGCAGGTTCAGTTCCGTAACGGATATAGCCAAAAGGCCACATTCAACTATCAAATCGTGCCCTATGCGGACCGTGAACGGGTCAAAAAAGAGGGCGCTGAACTCAACAGGATTGATGTGGATTCAAACACGACTGAAAGCAAAAATCATTACACCTACCTGAAAGAAGCGGACCGTGTTTATGTGTATGTGCACCTGCTGCGTTTCGGCAAAGACGGTGTTGGCCCTTACGCTCCCTGTGATCGTTAGGGAGAATGGGGGTTCACTTCTCTAATCCGCAGGTTTGTTATTGACTACGAACATTATTTGAACATTGTGGAAGGGCACTTCCTGGTTCAAAGCTCTGTTGGCAAGATTGGATGGCTGACTTCATACGCTGATTCAATTTACAATATCACTTCAGACTCAAACAATTATTACTTCCCATCACCACTGGATTTTGTTGAACATCCTGAGGATGAGTGTTCTGTCTTGTATGAATTTACTATTTCTCCTACCCCATTTTCATCCTACTTCGCCCTATGCTTTGATGACCTATATTGCTTAAGGGACACATTGGAGGAGGAAAATTGTCTTTACGGCAATAATTTACAGGAATTAATATGATCAGATCATGTTTTAAGTATGTCCTCTGGCTTAGTGTATTAGCCGTGCTTTCGGGAAACTTGCAAGCTCAAAAACTGTCTTTGGATTTGAGTACCGTCTCGAATGACATCGTCTTTGGGTCATGCCAATTTCACGATTCTTTTATTCTTGTTGCCTCCAGAACAGAAGAACAACCCAGCTTCTTCACATTGCGTGTACTAAGTCTAAATGGGAAGGTGCTTAAGCAACGTAATGTAAATTTTGGTGGGGCAATGCTAGTAGGGACTAGGCTATTTAGAGCTGGTGACCACTACTTTGTTGTCTATCGAACAGATTATGGTAAGCCAGGAAATTATCTGGGTGATGGCATCATGAAGTTCAATCAATGCCTTGAGGAGCAGGGCTCACTGACCTTTTATGCCGAATCAGAAACACTCCAATTGTACGACCTTTGTTTTATTAACGATTCTCAAGTCGTGGCGACTGCACTTGGCGTCGCTGATAATCATGCAACACTTCTGAAAATAAACCACAATAGCTGGACCTATCAAGCTTCGCATGCTGCATTTAGGACAATTAGGCCTGTTCTAAGGTCCTTTGATGATGGCAAAAACATATTTGTTTCTGGTTACCATTATGTTACTGAGGATGGTATTAAGTATTACCGAAAACTTGGAGTGCACAAGTTCGATGAGGACTTGAACTTGCTTTGGTATAAGAGCTACGACCAACACAATCGTCCAAATATTGCCGACCAAATCAATTATATTGATGGTACCGGATCTCCAATGTGGTTATGGGGAACATCACGTAGAGTTGACCAGGATGTGCCTACGGTGTTTCAAATGGATAGTGTAGGAAGAATATGGGACTCCATAGATCTGGAAGGACTTTATGGATCCGTAGTAACCGGGGCCTTATCCATAAAGAAGTCAAATACTGCAGTTGTATCAGGGAGTTACCTGGGAATTGGTCAAAATGAATTCATTAAGTTAGTTGCTTACGAGAATGAGTTGTTAACCAATAGGGCTGAACTAGAGCTAGTTAATCCGAATGGTAGTAATCAGGTTCATCGCACTTTTTTATACAGCTTAGATTCCTTATTCGGTTCATACTATCTGGTAACCGGCACCACAGAGAATCCAGGGTCAAAACAATTTGACGGCTTCTGCACCTGTTATACCCCTGATCTAGACACTTGCAACTTTGTTAGCTCAGAGAGTTTGAGTACTGTTCCATGCCTGAGTGATCTTGATTCAATAACCACCATCAACATAAATCCGACTCTTTCCTCGTCACTAACGGATTCTTCTTTTGTTAAATCTATTGAACAAGACGATTTTGTACTTAACAGTACTAACGTATTTCCAAAGAGGAAGTCGTGCTCAATTACACCTAATCCGGCCAACACACACATTATTGTTGAAGTTGATCAAACTGATGCCAATGACGCATATTTAGTCACTGTTCTCACAAGTACCGGAATTGAAGCCTATAAGAATGAGCTAACCGTAGAGACAAGTGGAGAATTAAGTCTTGAGCTTCCTGATTTATCTGCTGGTTACTATTTTATAAAGTTAAAGTCCTTAAACCACAGTACCGGATACTCTTGCATTTTGGTTAAACCTTGAATCAAAGCCCTTTATACTCTTATAAAGACTTGTCTGCTTCTATTGCATAGATAGCAGTGATACAATGATATCCTTGTCTTTATGCCTGTGAATTTCCCTCTGAAGAAAAGGCTTAGAGGCAACCAAATACAATTGGAGAGTGAAGGGCAATTAAAGAACCCGTTTCTAATCTACTCTTAATGGGTACATAGTTCCGAAAAAATTGAATAGTTTAGCCACGCCTGATTGCCATGACGCCGTTCACACTGGCCGTACTTCCATTTCTGAATCTCAGCCCGGGGAAAGAATCGGAGTATTTCAGCGACGGGATCACCGGTGAGATCATCCATGCCCTCGCCCGCATCCCCAACCTGAAAGTCATCTCCCGAACGTCCTCCTTTTATTTCAAAAACAAGGATATCCCCCTGAAAGAGATCGCCGCCCAACTGAATGTAGAAGCCGTGCTGGAGGGCAGCGTCCGTATTGCCGGCGACCGGGTAAGAATCTCCGCCCAGCTGATACAAGCCGCCGATGATTTTCCCTTCTGGTCGGAATCCTGGGACCGTAAGCTGGCTAATATCTTTGAGATACAGGATGAGATCAGCCTGCTCATAGCCGACAAGCTCCGCGAACAGTTCGGTCACCTGGAGCTTGCCGATCACCTGGTAAACAAACAAACCGACAACCTGGATGCGTACAGCTACTCCCTGCAGGCACGACACCGCTTCAACAAGTGGAACCCCGTTGATGTAAACGCTGCAATCGCTTTGTATGAAAAGGCCATCGCCCTGGATCCGAAGCATACCGAATCCATTATCGGACTGGCAGACGCCTATGGGTTCATGGCCACCACCGGGTTTATGCCACGCGAAGAGGCCTGGTCCAAAACCGCAACGTATATCCGCCAGGCACATGACCTCGACCCGAACAACCCCGGGGTTCATTACCAGTTGTCCAACCTGGCCTTCTTCTATGACTGCGACTTCGGCAAGGCTATGGCACATAATGAACGGGCACTGGAGCTGATGCCCGGATACCCGGAAGCATTACAGCATGCTTCATTCCTGCATCTGCTGGCGGGAAATACCGAGCGGGCCGCACACCATCTGGGGGCTGCACTGGCTATCGATCCCCTGAACCAGGAAACCCTTTTCTACAGAGCCTTTTTCCTCTACCGGACAAGCGAATACGAAAAGGCCCTCGGGCAGGTAAACGAGTGCCTGGCCGTCAATTCCCTGAATATCCCTGCACTTATTGTAAAAGCTTACTGCCTGCTTAAAACAGGGTTTTATGATCAGGTAATCACGCTGCTGGATGCCATGCCCGAAGAAATAGCCATTCCCGATGAGCAACTTGGACTGCGCTGTCTAAACGCCATCAGGAGCGGAAAAGACAAGACCCTTACGGAGCAACTCGTGACCCGGCTGCAGGAAGAAGCTTCGAAGCCTGCCTCCCAGCAGGCCCACTCGTATTTATTCCTGGCTTATACGAACCTGGGAGCATTTGATAAGGCCTTCTCCTTGCTGGAAAAGTCGCTGGCTATCCGTTCTTCCATATTCCTGCTCAGCTACTCCGATCCCCTTGCCGATAACCTGACCCGGGATCCCCGTTACACAGATTATCACCACCGTATTTACCGTACGGATTCCCGAACCGAAAATCCGGAAGGCAAAAAAGCGGCGATCATGGATGCAGCCGCAGCCCTCGCTCATAAAGAAAAACTTCTGGACTTTGTGGAGCGTGAGAACACCTACCTCAACCCCAACCTGTCGCTGCGCCTTTTGGCCGGACAGCTGGGGATGCACCCGAACAATTTATCCTGGCTGCTTAACGAACAGCTCGGAAAAAACTTCAATCAATTTATCAATCATTACCGCGTTGAACATTTCAAGTCGCTGGCCAATGACCCCGCCAACGATCACATCTCCCTGATCGGGTTGGCTTTTGAAAGCGGTTTCAATTCCAAAACCGTCTTCAATACCTTTTTCAAAAAAGAAACAGGCACTACCCCAAGCGCCTACCTCAAAAGCCTTCGTCCCGAAAGAACAGGTTCCGGATTATAATCCCGAACCTGCTTTGTGCTTTTCCGAACACGTAGCCTTCTTCACTCCCCTTGTTTTGTAGCCGTATTACCGACAACGAAACAAGCATGAAAACAAACACCATGAAAGCAATGATCGCCACCGGGTACGGCTCCGGCGATGTGCTGAAGCTGACCGAAACAAAAATTCCTCAAGCAGGGGAAGAAGAGGTCCTGATCCGGGTTTACGCTTCTTCTGCCACCCGTGCTGACATCATGATGCTCACCGGGAAGCCCTACTTCGCCCGGTTGTTCACCGGATTGACCAAACCCAGGCATGCTATACCGGGAACCGGTTTTGCCGGAGAGATTGTGGCAACCGGAAGCAAGGTCACCCGCTTCAAAAAGGGCGACGCTGTTTTCGGGGAAACCACCCTGGGTTTTAGTACGAATGCCCAATATGTAGCCGTGCCCGAAAACGGTGTAATCCAGCATAAACCGGAGAACCTCTCCTTCGCAGAAGCCTGCACCTGGGGCGACGGGCATCTCACCTCTATCAATTTCCTCAGGGAGATCGGGAAAGTTCGCCCCGGCATGAAGGTGTTGGTTAACGGCGCTTCCGGCAGCCTGGGTACCGCAGCCGTACAAATTGCCAAGTATTACGGAGCCACGGTTACCGGTGTTTGCAGCACCACCAATACCGGTCTGGTTCGGTCATTGGGTGCCGATGAGGTGATCGACTACACCCGGGAAAACTTCACAGACACCCCGGACACTTACGACCTGATTTTTGACACCGTAGGCAAGAGCTCTTTTTCCAGGAGCCGGAAAGCCCTTCGCAAGAATGGAGTGTATCTGTCGCCGGTTATGAAATTCTCCCTGTTGCTCCGGATGATCTTCACCTCATTCGGTAAGGGGAAGAAAGCCATGTTTGCCGCTACCGGGCTAAAATCCGATCAGGAATTACGCGAGCTGCTTTCCGAATTGTTACGCATTCATGCAGAGGGGCACCTTCAAACGCATATCGACCGGCAATATCCCCTGGAAAAACTGGCACGGGCACATGCCTACGTTGCCCGTGGTCATAAAAAGGGAAATGTAATCATCCACTCAGAAAATTAATTCATCATGAAACTCAGCAACAAACAAGCAGCCTATACGGCAGGCATCTCCCTGCTGGTTATGGCCATAGCGGCAGGATACGCCGTAGGATATGTAAACAGTTCCTTATTCATGGATAACGATCCGGCCGGCACCTATGAGAATATCCGGAACGGACTTCCGCTCTTCCGTTCCGGGTTGGTGGCCTGGACAATCATTTTCCTTACCGACCTCCTTGTTGCCTGGGCCTTGTACCAGTATTTCAAGCCGGTGAACAGCCGGTTGTCGGCCGGCACCGCCTGGGTCAGGTTTATTTATACCGGTATTCTGGCCGCAGGACTGTTCCATTTATTCACCATAGACGGATTGGCTGCCAAGCCACAAGCTGCCGGGATCGAAGAGATGGGCAGACAGATGCTGGAAGCCCGGAATCAATTTGAGCAGCTGTGGTCCTTTGGATTGATTCTGTTCGGGATACACCTTCTTGGCCTCGGTCGCCTGTGCCTTCAGGCAAAGAAGGTTCCCGGAATTTTCGGCTGGCTGCTTCTGATCGCTGGGGTGAGCTACCTGTTTATCCACATGGCCAAACAGCTGGGAGCCGGATCAGATTCTTTTATCACCACGCTGGAGATGGTGCTTGGCCTGCCTATGGCACTAGGTGAACTCGGGTTTGCTTTGTGGCTGCTGTTACGGGGAGCACGTACCCGGTACCCGGATTAATCCGGGTACTTTTCCATACCCTGAAGCTCATACCCTTTCCTGTCACGGCCTCTTTTCCGATATTTACACCGTCTGCAGGTATGAATATCCGGAATAGTCTGGCCGTTTTTCTGTTGTTCTGGCTGATGCTGGCACCCTGCCTGTCCATACTTTACCTGCAACACCAAAGACAAAAGACCCGTAAAACGGTAAAGGCCCTCCTCCTGAAAGAAACGCCGGAAGAACAACTGGTACATTTCCATTTCCGCTTTAATGAACTTCAACTTCTTGATTGGGAAAAGGATCATGAATTTCAGTATGAAGGGGAAATGTATGACGTGGTGCAGGCCGATACCCTGCAGGACGGCATCCACTACACCTGCTGGTGGGATCATGAAGAAAGTCAGCTGGTGCGCAAGCTGAAAAAGCTTCTCAACAAGGCCCTGCAGACCGACCCTGAGAACGACGACGACGAAAAACTACTCTCCCTTTTCAAATATGCCGGGAACCTCAATCGGGGACAAGCATCCGGGCCATCATCCGGGAAACGGGTTTATCCCGACCGGGAAATGGCTCTGAGACCCGATTTTTCCCTTTCTCCCTCTCCTCCGCCCAAACAGGCTTAAAGCATTTGCAAGCCGGCTTCCCGCCGGAACATTTCCTTTGATTTTAACTATTAAGTCTGTTTATGAAAAAATATTTATGGACGGGTTTGTTGCTATTCTGTGCCCTGCTGGCCAAAGCACAAACCCTCACGGTCACCGATATGGAAACGGGTAATCCCCTGGAATCGGTAACCATTACCAGTCAGAATACCAGTGACTATGCCATCACGGATGCGCAGGGTCAGGCGGAAATCTCTGCCTTCAGAAATAGTGACACCCTCGAAATACGCTGCCTGGGTTACCGGAGGGTACTAACCACCTATGAGGCTCTCAGCAAGCAAAACTTTAAGCTGGCTATGGAGCTGACGGGTGTACCGTTCCAGGAGGTGGTAGTTTCCGCATCCCGATTCGAAGAAAAGCAGGAAGATGTGGTACAACGCATCCAGGTCATGCGCAGGAGCGAACTGCAGCATATGAACCAAACCTCCATGGCCGATGTCATTTCGAACAGCGGGCATATCATGGTTCAGAAAAGTCAGCTGGGCGGCGGCTCGCCGATCATACGTGGCTTTGAAACCAATAAGGTGCTCCTGGTAGTAGATGGCATCCGGATGAACAATGCCATATACCGTGGCGGGCATCTCCAAAACGTGGTAACGCTGGATAATGCCATTATGGATCGGGTGGAACTGGTTTACGGACCTGGCTCCGTGGTTTATGGCTCCGATGCCCTGGGCGGTGTTATGCATTTCTATACCCGCAACCCTCAGCTGAGCTTGGGCGACAGCACCGTGGTTCATGCAGGGGCCTTTACCCGTTATTTCTCCGCTGCCAACGGCTACTCGGCGCATGCCGATGTTTCCGTGGGAAACAGGCGCTTCGGCTCCCTGACTTCTTTCACCTACTCCGATTTTGACGACCTGAGACAGGGAAATCTGCGGAATCCGTTCTACTCCGGTTTCGGAGAGCGCCCCTGGTATGTGAAACGTATCGACGGAAGGGATTCCATCCTCCAAAACACCGACCCCAACGTGCAGGTTGGTTCCGGATACCGGCAATACGATTTCCTGCAAAAATTCCTGTTCCGGCAATCGAAC
This sequence comes from Bacteroidia bacterium, assembly GCA_964215915.1. Classification (GTDB taxonomy): domain Bacteria; phylum Bacteroidota; class Bacteroidia; order UBA8524; family UBA8524; genus UBA8524. The sequence continues at coordinate 5,039 of CAXPEB010000044.1, read as the reverse complement.
CGGGTACAGCACCTGCTCAATTTCCAGTATTCCACCTCGAGTGACATACCACGCTACGACCGGCTTACCCAGGTAAGAAACGGTGCACCGCGTTACGGACAATGGTACTACGGCCCACAGAAAAGGCTATTGGCCTCCTACCAGCTACAGCTTGAAAACGGAAGCTGGTACGACCACGCCCGCCTGATTGCCGGTTACCAGAATATCGAAGAGAGCCGGAATACACGCCCTTACCAATCTACTCAACTCGATCACCAGATTGAGCAGCTGGACATTTTTACCCTGAACATCGATATCGACAAGGAGGTTGGGACCCATGAAATGCGTTACGGCTTTGAAGCCTGGTACAACAAGGTGAATTCTACAGCACAGGAGGAAAATATCCTCAGCGGTGAAACCACCCCTTCCGTTAGCCGCTACCCTGACGGAGGTTCCAAGATGTACTCGATCGCCGGTTACTTCACCCATACCTGGGAGATCAGCGACAAACTGATTCTCAACGACGGCATCAGGCTGACGGATATCGGGCTGCATTCCAGCTTCAACGACAAACAGTTTTTTCCCTTCCCCTTCGATGAAGTAAACCAGAACAACCTGGCACTTAACGGGAATATCGGGCTGATTGCCAAGCCCTGGACGGGATGGCGATTCACAGCCAACCTTTCCAGCGGATTCCGTGCACCCAATGTCGATGACATGAGCAAGGTATTCGAGTCGGTTCCGGGAAGTGTAATCGTTCCCAACCCGGATCTCAAACCTGAATATACCTACAATGCCGAGCTGGGAATAGGTAAACGACTGGGAAGGAGTCTGCAGGTCTCCTTGCTGGGCTATTACACCATTTACCGCAATGCGCTGACCGTACAACCCACCCAGTTCGACGGACAGGATTCCATTGTATATGACGGACAGTTAAGCCGGGTGACCAGCACCACCAATGCCGGTGAGGCCTATCTTTACGGTACCGAGTTCCGGATTTCCGGCAACCTCAACGAGTACCTGTCGATGAGCGGAAGCCTTAACTACACTTACGGCCGCATCAAGACCGATAGCACCGACTATCCCCTGGACCATATTCCTCCCCTCTTCGGGCGGTTAAGCTTTGCCGCAGGAAAAGGAAAATTCAAAGGCGAGTTTTTTATGGATTACAGCGGCTGGAAAAGGTTGAAAGATTACAATATCAATGGTGAAGACAACATCGCCAATGCCACGGCTAACGGGATGCCGGCCTGGTATACACTGAACCTTCGCCTGGATTACCGGTTCAGTCGGAATATCTCGCTGCAGGTGGCCTGCGAAAACCTGCTCGACCAGAATTACCGGGTATTTGCCTCAAACATTTCCGCACCGGGCAGAAACCTAATCGTAACCCTCCGGGGTAATTTCTAAGCGGAATTCAGGAGATCCGGAAACCGGATCTCCTTTTCTTTTCCCATACACCCGTCCATCCATACAGAAATGGAGAAAACGGTCGTTACCTGATTATGAATGGGATAAAAACATTAAGCATATTGGCGATGGCCCTGTTCATGAAGCAGGCTTCCGCCCAGTTCGATTCTTACAGCTCCAAATACAGCCGCAGCAAACATGTTGAACACGGCCTGATCCTGGGCTATAATTATTATCAATCGGGGTTTCTTGAGGTCGGTTATTCCCGTTTCCGCGGAAATCCGGGTTGTTGTTTCAGTTCCGACTTAAGGGGCAGTTCATTCAGCCTGCAATACAGCCCGAAGACACAGAACCTGGCCTTTACCACCCGGGTATGGAAAGAGCTGATCCCCTTCGTTGTGGGCGATATCGAAGCCAGTGCCTATAAACAGAACGACCGTTTTGGGACAGGCATACAACCGGGGCTGGGATTGGGTTTCGGGGCATTCCAGCTGATGTATGGATATTTTATCCCCTTTCAAAAAGCCGAAGTTCCGGTGATGCAAGGCCATAACCTGCGGATCAAGTTCCATTACCTTTTTTAGGATCAGGTCAAATCGTTGCGGGCCTAATCCATTATTCAAACACAGCAGAGAAACAAAATCGGTTTTTCCCTAATTTCCTGCCTGATTATGGAAAAGTTCACCGATATCGAGTCCTATATACAGGCACAAAGCCAGGAGGCACAGGACCGGTTACGCAGCATTGATGCCCTGGTTCGTGAGATTGCGCCGGAAGCCAAGGGGGTGATCAGCTACGGTATGCCCACCTACAAACTGAACGGACCACTGATTCATTTTGCTGCTTTCAAGGCGCATATCGGCCTGTATCCCACCCCTTCGGGAGTGGAGTTCTTTGAACAAAAATCCACCGGCTACAAAACCAGCAAGGGCGGGATTCAATTGCCTATGGACAAACCGCTTCCCCTCGACCTGATCCGGGAAATCATCGAATACCGGGTGGAAAAGACAAAGCGTTAAAGGGCTCCCGCGACAATTTCGTCTACAACGGTAGGATCAAGCAGGGTGCTGGTATCTCCCAGTTTATCCGGTTCTCCTTCGGCAACTTTACGAAGGATACGGCGCATGATCTTTCCCGAACGGGTTTTGGGCAGGGCGCTGACAAACTGGATCTTTTCCGGTTTGGCGATCTTACCGATCATTTCCACCACCGATTCAACAATCTCCGCACGGGCATTGTCCTGGTCTTCCGGTAGGCTCTCACAGACCACATAGGCATAGATGCCCTGTCCTTTTATGTCATGCGGGTAACCCACTACCGCCGATTCCACCACAATGCCGGCAGAATTGATGGCATCTTCGATTTCAGCGGTACCGAAACGGTGACCGCTTACATTGATCACATCGTCAACCCTACCGATAATCCGGTACATGCCGTTCTCATCGCGTTTGGCTCCGTCGCCGGTAAAATAATGCCCTTTATAGGTGCTGAAATAGGTTAGCCGGCACCGTTCGTGATCGCCATAAGTGGTTCGTAAGATGGATGGCCAGGGGTATTTCATGCATAGATAACCCTCCACTCCGTTTTCGGTGATCTCCTTCCCTTCCTGATCCAGGAGCACGGGCTGTACACCGGGAAGCGGGTATCCGGCATGAGCGGGTTTCATGGGGCTCAAATCGCCCAGTCCCGATATCATTATTCCACCGGTTTCTGTCTGCCACCAGGTGTCCACAATGGGGCATTCCTGTTTGCCCACATGGATATGGTACCATTTCCAGGCTTCTTCATTGATGGGCTCCCCAACTGTACCCAGCACTTTCAGAGAATCCAGGCTATACGACAACACGTAGTCGTCGCCCATTCCCATGAGGGACCGAATGGCAGTTGGTGCGGTATAAAACTGGTTCACCCCGTGCTTGTCGCAAACCTGCCAGAAGCGGCCGGCATCCGGGTAGGTGGGTACTCCTTCGAACATCATGGTAGTTGCCCCGCTCAGCAATGGCCCATATACGATATAGCTGTGGCCGGTTATCCATCCGATATCGGCCGTACACCAATAGATATCGCTTTCTTCGTATTGAAACACATTCTGGAAGGAATAGGCGGTATAGACCATGTATCCGCCATGGGTATGCACCACCCCTTTGGGTTTCCCGGTGGATCCGGAGGTATAGAGGATGAACAGCATATCTTCCGCGTCCATTTTTTCAGCCGGACAGTTCGTGCTCATTCCGTCAATGGCCTCGTTCCACCAGATATCCCTTCCGGCTTCCATATGCGGGTCCCAGCCCACGCAGTTGTATACGATTACTTTCTCAACACTGCTGCACTGTTGCAGGGCTTCATCCACCACACGTTTGAGCGGAACCTGCTTGGCACCCCGGTTAAGGCCGTCGGCTGTGATTACCAAACGAGCCTGGGCATCATTGATACGATCGGCCATGGCTTGCGCACTGAAACCGGCAAACACCACCGAATGTACCGCCCCGATTCGGGCACAGGCCAGCACGGCAATTGCCAGTTCCGGGATCATGGGCATATAGATCACAACCCTGTCTCCCTTGCCAACACCCTGAGCTTTAAGCCCATTGGCAAACTGGCACACTTTCTCATACAATTCCCGATAGGTATAGCGAACAAAACGATCGCGGGGATCGTTGGGTTCCCAGATCAGGGCCAGCTTATTCCCTCTTTGGGCAAGGTGCCGGTCAAGGGCATTCTCCGTTATGTTCAGTTTACCGTTGAGAAACCATTTTACATCGGGTTTCTCAAAATCCCAGCGACACACTTCGGTATAGGGTTCCATCCAATCAAACTGCCTGGCAATTCCGTCCCAGAAAGCGTTCGGGTCTTCCACGCTTTCCCGGTATTTTTCTTTGTATTCTTCAAAAGTTCTGATGCGCAAGTCCATATGAGAAAATAGTTCAATTTGCTTGATTGCCAAGTTAGGAAGGCTGCTTTAAAAATGCCGCATGTCCCCATAAAATCCCGCCTATTTCTGTAAATCCTTCGAGTCAAAGCATTTTCCGACCGGCTATTTTGCCGGGTGATCCCTATTTTTGACCGCATATCCCAATAACCGATTCCCATGACTCCAGAAGAATTCCTGCAAAAACCGGATCTCCATAAACGCGAGCTTGCTACGGAATTACACCGGTACCTGCTGCAAACCTTCCCCGAACTGAAGTCGGAACTGAAATGGAACGCACCAAGCTATGCGGTAAACGGGCAACACCGGATTACCCAGAACTTCTCCGGTAAGAACAAGTTCAGGCTTATTTTTCATTGCGGACCCAAAACCCCGGAGCAGCTTAGCGGGAAAGCGGTGCTGGAAGATTATCCCGAATGGATACATTGGCCTTCCAACGACCGGGGTATCCTGGACCTGAGCAAGGAGGCGGACCTGGAAAAGCTCCGAAAACCGCTTGAATCTTTCGTCAGGACCTGGCTGGATAAAACCCTTATTCCTTGAATACCAAGGCTCCTAAACCGCTTTGGCAAAAACTGGGTATCCGGGAAGGAATTCGCCTAGCCGCCGTGCAGTCTCCCGATCATTACTTCAGCCTGATTCAGGGTGCTCCGCCTTTTGAACTTTGCGAGACCCAGGAAGGGAATCTGGATATGATCCACCTTTTTCACAAAGAAGTCGG
>CAXPEB010000043.1:0-20681 GCA_964215915.1 Bacteroidia bacterium | reverse complement strand
CAGACGTGTGCTCTTCCGATCTCAAAAAATGCGTGATTCCCTTTGCGAAGACATTACGGATTTCAGGGAACAACTTATTGCCAACCTCAGCGAAGCGGATGAACACTGGTTTGAAGCATTGCGCCCATTGGAAGGAAAGCAGAAGAACCCCTTCGACCAGGATTACTGGAACACGCTTATACGGCTCGACAAGGTGCCGATCGACCTGCACTTCCTGGAAAAACCTGATCCCAAAGAGACGGCACCTGTTCGCTATTTTTTCGATGATGCTTTTCTGAAAGCACTGAGTGAGTCTTTAAAAGAGCGAAGTGATCGGGAATTGGCTGCCCGCTTGTTTTGTTTCAGGCAGTCTGTTCGAAAGGAGGTGCATAAGATCCCGGCTAAGAGAGAGCGGTACCCACGTATTATTGAAGAAGCCGATTACCAGGCCGATGTGTATGCGCTGCTCAACGAGTTCTTCCTAAAGGATATTCCTTATGATGAAGCGGCGGTATACTTTGTCCGCATGATTCGTGTGCTCACGGAAACCATGTGGGCTTTTGATAAAATCGAAAGTAACCGGGATGAGATGGAGGTGCAACGGACCAACCGCTACCTTACCTGGTACTATCTCGGTTGCCTCATCGGAGCCGGAGATGGTTTGCCGTTGGAACAGATCCTTTCTCTCTTGGCGCGAAAACCCATCCTTGAATTGCGCCTCCACGCTATTCAGGCAGATGGACGCGAAAAGCTGGTTTTTGACTTCAAACGCTTCAGTAAAAACGATCTGGGCATTGCAGTATTCCACAACGGAAAAATGGTATCACGTGGAAATGAAGAAGACGAATTGCCACTAACGGACCTCATTGAAGGGTTCAGAGAACGGGAACCCGAAAAGATCAAGAATGTAATCAACGCACTTCGCTTGAAAATCTAAATCAGTTAAAACCATACAAGGCCTTATACCACTTCGGTTTCCCGAATGCCAGGCGAAGCTTTGACCTGAGTTACCGACGCATATTGAGTTAAGGTGTTGAAAACCAGAAAATAACAATGATTGATATCCTCAAACTTCGAAACAAGGTAATTGCCGAATACCGCAGCTATGTGGAGAGCTTTCTTGACATCCGCGACCGGCGGCTGAGTGACCATGCAAAAGGGTTGCTGAATCGTGGTGACCTGTGGCCGGATCCGCTGCTACAGTGTAATCCCGGTTTTGAAAAAGGTGAAACCGCAGATCAACTGATCCAGGATGGGGTACTGCATCATGAAATGGCTCATATCTTCACCGGCTATCACCTTCATAAGCACCAGGCAGAGGCGATCAAGCTTGGTAGTAAGGAGCAGGGGTTCATTGTAACTTCCGGTACAGGTTCCGGAAAATCCCTAACCTATCTCGGAACCATTTTTAATCGGGTGTTAAAAGAGTCTGATGGAAAAGGTGTAACGGCCATCATCGTGTACCCCATGAACGCTCTCATCAACAGCCAGGAGGTTGAGATTAAAAAATTCGCTGACCGTTACGAAAAGGAATCCGGAGGGCAGCCGTTCCCGGGTACTTTCGGTAAGTACACCGGCCAGGAAAACGATAAAGCAAGACAGGCAATCCTTGACAACCCACCCCATATCCTGCTCACCAATTACATGATGCTGGAACTTCTGCTTACCCGAAGCCGGGAGGCCGGCTTGCGTACATCCATTTTTGCCTCCCTCCGCTACCTGGTGTTCGATGAATTACATACCTACCGGGGTCGGCAGGGAGCAGATGTAGCCTTGTTGATTCGAAGAATGAAGGCACTGGCCAGTAACCGGCTGTTGTGCATGGGTACTTCAGCCACACTGTCCAGTGGCAGTATTAACCAACAGAAGAAGGATGTAGCGCACCTCGGTAAGCAGTTGTTTGATGAAGACTTTCACCCGGAGCAAATTATTATGGAGTCCCTTCAGGCGCGTATTCGTCGGCCGTTTCCGGATGAAATGGAACTAAAGGAGTCCTTGAACGAGCGATTGCCTGTGGAGTCTCCTCTTGAGGCGTTAGAAGCGCATCCCTTAACCTGCTGGATGGAACAGAAGGTGGCTCTTGCCGATAGCGAGGGCACGCTGGTACGCGGTACTCCTCAAACGATGGAAGAAATTGCAAAACAACTGGCACAAGCAAGCGGAGTAGAAGAAGCAACTTGTAAGCAACGTATCAGCGAGTTACTGCAATGGCTGCAACACGTGAACCAGCATCTCGATGACGGCATTTTACCCTTCCGGGTACACCAGTTTGTATCGCAGACAGGGACCATACGTGTTACCCTGGAACCGGCATCCAAGCGTGAGATCAAGGCAGAAGAACAACTTACCGTGGAAAAGAATGGAAAACAGATTCCCTTATTTCCGGTGGTGTTCAACCGGCATTCGGGTTTGCCATATATCCGGGTGGAAATGGAGGGCAACAAACTAACACCCTGGGAGAATGGTATTGACCAATCTAATCTTGGGAATACAGAAAACAAGGCCGGCTATCTGCTACTTGATGATTCGGGCAACGAACCCCTTTGGAACGAGGAACGCGCTCAGGAACTGATCCCGGATACTTGGATCGAAAAACGAAAATCGGGTGATCGAATTCAAAAAGAAAAGGAACAGGCATTACCCAGACGCATTTGGTTTCTGCCTGACGGAACCTGTTCATTCGAACCCCTCCCGGATGCTACTGAAGGCTGGTTCATGTCTGCACCGTTGTTGCTCGATCCGCTTTCCGGGGTGATTTATAGTGGCCGTATACGCGAATTCAACAAGCTGGCTCAGTTGGGTGATGCCGGGAGGAGTACTTCCACAACCATTCTCACATACAGTACGCTTCATCAACTTGAAGAACAACAAGCCAGTGATCAGGTACGTAAGGTGATGAGCTTTACCGATAACAGGCAGGATGCTGCTCTGCAAACGGGACATTTTAATGACTTTATGCGCCAGGCGCTGTTACGGGCTGCCATTTGCCGAGCTTTGGAAAAACACCAATGCCGGGACTCAAGCAATATTGCCACAGCTGTTTTTGATGCATTGGCCTTACCCGAGACAGAATTTGCAGAGAAACCGGGTGTTCGGCCTCACCAGGTTCGTGAAAACGAAAGCATCTTTAAAAAGTGGGTATTGCACCAACTGTTTTTTGACCTGCGCAGGGGTTGGAGGCATCGCTTGCCCAACCTGGAACAATGCGGCCTATTGGAGATCCGCTACAAAAACCTGAAGGAAGATTGCAGCATTGACAAATACTGGAGAGGTTCAAACCTGCTTCAGGCACTTGATGTAAACAGTCGTTACGAGTTCGTACGTCAGTTCCTGAATTACTTCCGTACCTCCTTTGCGGTAAAGCACCATGAGTTGGAAGCCAATACATTGGAGGAATCCTGTAACCGAATGCGCGAAAAGCTCAAATCCGGTTGGATGTACCAACAAGATGACACTACACAGGAACCTTATTGGATGCGGTTGGAACCTTTGAACTCCAAGACATTAAAAACCCTGAGCATTGGTCCCCAAAGTTCGCTTGGACAGTACATCCGCTTTTTTGCAAAAAGGCAAGGCATTCCCCTTGAACATAAGGATGTAATGGCCGAGATGAAGAAGTTGCTGGAATGCCTTACTGAGTCAGGTTACCTGTATTGCAACACGGAACTAGCCTCGCAACCGCTCTATCGCCTTGAACTAAGCACTGTGGAGTGGATTCCGGGCGATCCGGAAAATATGGTAGTGGACGAAGTGCGCAACCGCTCGGCCAAGGAGTGGGAATTGAAACCGAATGCCTATTTCAGGGAGTTGTACCAACAGCTTCCTGACCGGCTAAAACAAGTGGTAGCTAAGGAACACACGGGACAGGTACCCGCAGAAGAACGGCAGGAGATCGAACAGGATTTCAGGGAAGCCCGTATTAAAGCGCTGTTTTGCTCGCCTACGATGGAATTAGGTATCGACATTGACGAGCTGGCTGTGGTACACATGCGTAACGTTCCGCCTAATCCGGCAAACTATGCCCAGCGTAGCGGACGTGCCGGACGAAAAGGGCAGGGCGCCCTCATCTTCACTTTCTGCAGTGAACATTCGGCTCACGATCGGCATTTTTTCCGTAAGAAAATGGACATGGTTACGGGTAAAGTGTCTCCACAGATGCTGGATCTTACCAACCCTGATCTGCTCCGTACCCATTTGAATGCAGCCTACCTGGCCAAATGCAGTATCCCGGCCCTGAATCGATCGCTGGCGGATGTGCTTGACCTGGATGACCCGGAACTACCACTACTCCCATCCATCCATGGGCATTTGGATTTGACTATTGAGGTTAAGGCAACCCTGCGTGAGGAGTTTTCTCGTGTAATAGCCGGATTGGGAGATGAACTGAACAAACAACCCTGGTTTTCCGGGGAGTGGATTACACATGCTATCGAAGAGGTTCCCAGGGCCTTTGACGAGGCTTGCCAGCGCTGGCGAGACATGTATACCGAAGCCTTCAATGCAAAAAAGAATGCCACGGCCCAGTTGCGTGGCGCGCACCTTACGAAACGAAGCCCCGAATACAAAACTGCGACTTCTGCGTTGCATCAATCGCAACGCAAGCTTGACTTGCTGCGTAATAAAGCAGACTTCCGCGATTTCTCCGAATTCTACCCCTACCGTTACCTGGCGTCCGAAGGCTTTTTGCCCGGTTACAATTTCACCCGTTTACCGGTGCGCATGTTTCTGGATGATGGCAAGGGCAACGGCACCTATATTTCCAGGCCAAGGTTGTTGGCATTGGAAGAGTTCGGGCCTGGCAATATCCTTTATCAGAATGGGTCCAAATGGCGGGTTAGCCAAATGAGCCTACCTCCTTCTGAAGGTGAGTTGCAAATGCACCGTTTGTATGTCGACAAGGCCACAGGTTATTTTTCTTTAGGGGATGCCACACTTCGTGAGGTTAACCCCTTTTCCGGGGAAGCGCAGAGCGATATAAGTACCTATGATACCCTGCCAAATCTCATCGAATTACAAGACATGGTCGCTTGGGCAGCCGACCGCATTTCATGTCAGGAGGATGAACGTACAAATACTCGCTTCAGTACGGACCTTGGTTTTGCCCTTCGAACAAATGATTTGCGAGTTTCTGAGGTAACAGTGCACCACAAAAATGAAGAGTTACTCACCACACGATTTTTTCCCGCTGCCAGTCTTATTAAAGTGAATCATAAACCGGCTCGTAACCGGGAGAATGAATACTTCTTAATAAATGCACATACCGGAGCGTGGAAATCTGAAAGTAACAGGAAAGACACAACACTTTCGGAAGAGGACCGGCAGTTGATCCGAGAAGTACAATTGTTCACCACTGTCACGGCTGATTGCTTGTACATTGAACCGAAGCGTACTCTCAATTTGTCTCCCGATGGCATAGTGACACTGATGTTTGCGCTCAAAGAAGCCATCCAGGTGCAATACCATGTGGAGCCACAGGAATTGGCTTGTCAGCTAATGGGAGAGCCTACCCACCCCAATATCTTGTTCTACGAATCTGCGGAAGGTACACTGGGTATTTTATCGCGCCTGACTTCTGGAGCGGGAGAATGGAAGAGATTGATTTCACTGGCTTGGGAAATATGTCGCTTTGATGAAGAGACAGTCTCCGGTACCGAACCGCTTCGGGCTTCTTATGACGACCTGCTTTCCTACTACAACCAGCCTTATCACTCGAAAATTAACCGCTTTGACATTCGCCATGCACTCCAATTGCTTAGTCAAGCCGAAGTAGCAGTCGGACAAAACCAGTCCAAAAGTCTATAGACCAACATAAAACAGACACTGATGAATACGGAATTTAAACCGGGAACCCTTGTGACCCTACATAAGCGTGAATGGGTTGTGCTGCCCTCAGATAATGCGGATATACTCTTATTGAAGCCACTGGGTGGAACCGATCGGGAAATAAAAGGGGTGCACAGGTCCCTGGAGTACGACATAAGCCAGGTAGAACGAGCAGAATTTCCATTACCTACCGAAGCTGATCTGGGTGATTTTGCTTCCGCCCGTTTACTGTTTGAAGCAGCTCGCCTTTCATTCCGAAGTGGAGCCGGGCCTTTTCGCTCCATGGGAAGGTTGGCTTTTCAACCTCGGGCGTATCAACTGGTGCCGCTTATCATGGCATTACGTCTGCAAACTGTTCGTCTGCTCATTGCCGACGATGTGGGTATCGGTAAAACGATTGAGGCGCTAATGATTGTTCGGGAGCTGCTGGATCGGGGAAGCATTCGAAGCTTTGCAGTGGTGTGCCTGCCTCACCTATGCGACCAGTGGACGCAGGAACTGAAGGATAAATTCGGCATTGAAGCGGCCTTGATCAGCTCGCGCACCGTAAGGCATCTGGAACGCCAGCTCGGCCCCAACCAAACCCTGTTTGACCATTTTCCTTACCAGGTGATTTCCATAGACTACATAAAAGGCAGCGGCAAGCGAGAGCTATTTCTCAACCATGTGCCCGACCTCGTTATAGTGGATGAGGCGCATACCTGTTCCAGTCCCGGTGAAAATCGTTCTTCCAGATCACAACGCCATAAGGTTATCAAGGCCATTGCCTCCAATCCCGAACAACAGTTGTTGCTGCTTACCGCCACACCTCACAGTGGTAAACCCGAAGAGTTTCAATCCATCCTCGGGTTATTAAAACCCGAGTTTGAAGCGGTGGATCTGGCGGAAGCCAGCGACAAGGAGAAACGTGAATTGGCCAGGCACTTTGTGCAGCGCAGACGTAAAAATGTGGAGAAGTGGATGGATGAAGAAACACCTTTTCCGGAACGATTACCATTGGAGCATGCCTATAAACTATCCCGTGCATATCGGGAGGTTTTCCATGCAGTTTTAAAGCTAGCACGAGGATTGGCTTCATCCGTGGAAGGTCAGAGCATATTTAAACAGCAGCTGCGCTACTATCTGGCTATCGGTTTGTTGCGAGGGGTGATGTCCAGTCCCGCAATGGGGACGGCAATGTTGCAAAACCGTCTGAAGAAAGATGCATTGGGTGATGATGAGAGGGAGCTTGTTGAGTCCCGGAATATCCTGGATGATGACTTTGATCAGGAGGACCAAGCCCCAACCGAATTAACAGAACAAACAGACTTCAGTAATTCGGAGCAGAAAGCAATCCGTGCATTGGAAAAACAAGTGGCTGCTTTACGTGGATTTGAGCACGACTACAAAGCGGCAGCTACTCTCGAGTTACTTCGCAACTGGTTGCGAACCGATAACACCATTGTGTTCTGCCGCTACATTCAAACCGCCAATTACCTGGGCGAACTGCTGCCCGAGGCGTTACGAAAAACCTTTGGTAAAGACTTGCTGGTGGAGGTGGTTACCTCCGAGCTTACGGATGAAGAACGCAAACAGCGGGTGAGTGAACTCGGAAGTGAGGTCAATAAGGAAAAACACAAACTGCTTATTGCCACCGATTGCATGAGCGAAGGGATTAACCTGCAAGAGCAATTTTCAGCGGTGTTGCACTATGACCTACCGTGGAATCCCAACCGGCTGGAACAGCGCGAAGGCCGCATTGATCGATTCGGACAACCGAAAGAACAGGTGCGTACGCTATTGCTGTATGGAGAAGACAACCCGATGGATGGCACCGTTCTAAAAGTACTCTTGCGTAAGGCGCGTGAGATTCGGCAGGCCATTGGTATTTCGGTGCCTTTCCCCGATGACAGCAAAACCATAATGGATGCTGTACTCACATCCGTGTTGCTCACACCTAAGAAAGAAGCAGATGATTCGGTCCAAGCCCAGCTTGATTTTGGAGAGGACGATGTGGTGCAAAAACAGGAGGCTGAGGTAGAGCGCTCATTCGAGCGGATTAAGGAACGCGAAAAGCAGATTACCTCCGTGTTTGCGCAAAATAAGATTAAGCCGCAGGAGCTGGCACCTTACCTCTGCGAAACCGAGGATGTATTGGGTAATTCTATGTCGGTCCATAGACTGCTTGAAGCAGCCATGCCGCACTTCCATACCTCGCTGGAGCCATACAAAAAAGGCTTTCGGCTGTCCACTGCCAACCTGCCTGTGGGTTTAAAGTCTTTGCTGCCTGATAGCCCTTCCGTGCAAGTCTCCTTCGAATCTCCCACACCTGGCGGATATATATATCTGGGACGTAACCAGCCTTTTGTGGAAAGTGTGTGTTTGCGCTTACTCGATGCCGCGTTTTCGCGTGACCCGCAATTGAAGATTGCCCGTGCTGCCGTGTTCCGAAGCAAGGAAACAGACCAGCGTTTGACCATGTACCTGTTGCGGGTGCGTAATGTGATAGCGGATCAATCCGATAAGAAAGAACTGGTTGCGGAAGAGTTAAGACTCTGGGGATTCAAAGGAGACTCCGTTTCCGCAGAAGTATTGTTTGATGCGCCCAGTGAGCTTTATAAAAGGCCCAGTCAGGAAGTGCCCCATGAAGAAAAGCTACGGGCCTTTGAACAGGCCATAGCCGATTATGAGATACTGAAGCCACGTTTACTCCAGTTGGCTTCAGACCGTGCCGACCATATGGTGGAAGGTCATGAGCAATTCCGAAAAGAAGTGAACGGTAACCATGTTAAAAAAGTAGTGCCCGTACTGCCACCGGATGTATTGGGCATCTATGTCATTCTACCTGAATAAACCCCTACACTATGATTTCCTATGAAGTAAAAGGCAACCTTTTTTCGGGTGATCTGCTTGAGGATTTGTCTTCCCGGCAAGGTCAGTCAGCCAGTGATTTTAATCTGTCGGCAGGTATTCGTGTCTCCGATGAAGCCAGTCGCATTTTCGGCATGGCCCGTGCGCAATGGGCCAACTTCCGACAGGCTATCGAACGCCTGCATCCGGAGCAAACAGGGGTATCGGAAACCCGTAACCTTTGGGTGATTCCACTACTTAGTTTTCTGGGTTACGAACTTCAGTTCGTTCGTAGCGAAGAAGTGGAAGGGGCCAACTTTCGAATCTCCCACCGCGATGCGCTAAAAGACGGTTTCCCGGTGCACATCATCGGGTATCGTCAATCGTTGGATGAAAACCCGGACAGTTCAAGGGGTAACCGCGATTCGGCTCATGTACAGATGCAGGAATACCTGAATCATACCGAACATTTATACGGCATCATTACCAATGGCTATAGGCTACGTCTGCTTAGGGATCACCACCGCCTTACCGGCATGCAGTACCTGGAATGGGATCTGGAGGCCATGATGGCAGATAGCGACCTCGTTTCCTTTACCATGCTATACCGCATGTTGCAGGTGTCGCGTATACCTAAGAAAATGGGTGACGATTCGCTGTTGGAACAGTATCATCAGCACTCGGTGGAGGAAGGTAATCGTGTACGTGATAAACTGAAAACCGCAGTTTACACGTGTTTGGAACTACTTGGTAACGGTTTTTTGAAACATCCCGGGAATGAAGAGTTGAGAAAGCAACTTAGTACCGGAGCACTCTCTGCCATCTCCTACGGCCAGTATCTGCGAACTCTGGTTTACCGCTTGTTGTTCCTCTTTGTAGCGGAAGACCGGAACCTCGTGTTTCAAACTGAATCCGACCCGGCTTCCTGGAAGCTGTACCGCGATCATTATAGTCTGCATCGCTTTCGTATGCTGGCCGAAACTTACCTGGCTGCCAATCCGCGCCACGGTGATGTGTGGGAACAGTTGAAAGCCACCTTTCGGCTGTTTGAGGAAGAGAGCACGGGTCAACCGCTGGGCATTGCTCCTTTAGGAGGAGAACTCTTCAAACCTGGGGCGCTTGGGGCATTACAGTCTGCAGGTATCGACAACCGTACCCTGCTAAAAGCACTTGACCTGCTCAGTCGGTTCGAACAAGAAAAAAGCCAACGTATCCGAATCAATTACCGGCGAATTAACGTGGAGGAGTTTGGGGCTGTTTATGAGTCTCTGCTGGAGCTCAATCCGGAAATTGACCTGGAGGTGGCAGACAATCCCTTTCAGTATATCGATGGTGAAAGCCGGAAGGGAACGGGCTCTTACTACACACATCAGGACCTTGTTAAGCAATTATTGAAAACAGCACTTGAGCCAGTGGTACGTGAACGCCTGGCAGAAGCGGAACAAGGGGTTACGGATATGCAGGAGCGTAGACGGCGTAAGGAAGCTGCTTTGTTGAACCTCAGTGTTTGTGACCCGGCATGCGGATCGGGCCATTTCCTTGTGACGGCTGCACGTGCGTTAGCCACTGAATTAGCTTATCTCCGTGCTCCGCGTGGAGCCTCCATCGACTCGTATGAAAAGGCAGCGCTTCGGGATGTGATTGAGCACTGTATTTATGGGGTGGACGTGAATCCCGATGCCGTGGAACTGTGCCGTTTGGTGTTATGGATGGAAGCCCATGAAGCGGGCAGGCCACTTACTTACCTGGATCACAAGATCCGCTGCGGTAACAGTTTGGTGGGTTGGTTGGGACCCAATACCGACCCGGAGATCCCGGATGAGGCATTTACCGTGCTGCCCGGAGATAAGAACTCCTTGGTGCGGTCCTATCAGAAGCGAAACAACACCGCCCGGCATTTAATACAACATGAACTGGAATTGGATGATGACAGGATCACCTGGCAGCGAGCTGCCGACCGCCTGGCGGAGGTGACGGATCGACCTATCGTTACCTTGAACGATTATTGGCGCAAGCAGCAGGCCTATATTCAATGGCGGGATCAACCGGAAGTGGCGTTTCAGCGTTTGAAATACAATGCCTGGACCTATGCTTTTTTCCAGTCTTATGCCACAGCAGATACTCCTGTTATCACGCAACGGGAACTCAAACAACTGAGTGAGTCCGGCGACCTGGATGAGGTGTTGAAACAGGCTATTGAAAAAGAGGCTAAAGCTTCCCGCTTTTTTCATTGGCCTTTGGAATTTCCACAGGTGTTTGAACAAGGGGGCTTTGCCGTATTGCTGGGTAATCCGCCCTGGTCACAGATCATGCTCAAGGAAAAGCACTTTTTTTCCGGGCGAAAACCAGAAATTGTCAAGGCTCGCAATGCATCCGAACGTAAAAAATTTATAGCGGCACTTGATCCAAATGATCCGGATGGAATTGCCTTCCACATGGCAAAGAGACATGCAAATGCTTTAGGGCGTTATTTGAGAGCTAGTGCACAATATGAGTTTACGTCAGGAGGTCGAGTCAATACATATTCTGTGTTTTCAGAACGTGTACTAAGACTACTTTCACCAACCGGCAGGACGGGAACTATTGTACCCACAGGTATTGCAACTGACCATACGAATCGACATTTTTTTGCACATTGTATAGAGCAAAGGAGCCTTGTAAGTTTATTTGACTTCCAGAGTCAGAACTTTTTCCCGGAGGTACATTTCAGGTTCTGTCTGTTCACATTGGTTGGAAAACAAGCGAGATTAGAGCTACAATCGCAATTTGCCTTTTATCTGCAGCAGGTAAGTGACCTCAATGATCCCCAACGTGTGTTCGAACTGACCCGTGAGGACTTTCTGCGGATTAACCCGAATACTAAGACATGTCCGGTTTTTAGAACCAGGCAGGATGCCGAACTGACCAGACGGATGTATCGACTGTTTCCTGTAATAGAGACTGCAACAAGCTCTCCATGGGACGTGAGGTTCATGAGCATGTTCAATATGTCCAGTGATTCCAATCTCTTCCAGTTAAGACTTGATTTTCATAAAGTTGAAGAAAGACCCGAGCTAAGGAGGTTATATGAGGCAAAAATGTTTTGGCATTATAACCACCGATATAATTCTTTTGTCAGAATCCATAATCGCGAGGAGGCAAGTCGTTATGTGGAAGAGCACGAGTTGCAAGATCCAGAGAATCTAGCTCATAGTTACTACTTGCTGGATACAGAAGTCGTGAAGAAGCGAATGGAATTGTTGATGAGTGGGTACTTGCCTCGTTGGTTTCTGGGGTTTCGGCAGATTTCTGCCACAACCAATGCCCGAACTTTTGTGAATTCAGTTCTTCCTGAAGCCGCATTTGGTCATTCCTGTGTGTTGATCCATAATAAACAGTCAAATGTTTTAAAGTGTGGTTTTCTAGCCACATTGTCTTCTTTGACGTTTGATTTTATGTGCCGCCAAAAAATGAGTGGTAATAATGTTTCTTTATTCATTGTAAAACAACTGCCGATCCTCCCGCCCGAGGCCTTTTCCATAACGGATTTACAGTTTCTTGTGCCGCGTGTAATGGAATTGACCTACACTGCCTGGGACTTAAAATACTTTGCAGATGATGTATGGAAGGATGCAGACCCCTTCCTTCGGGAATTAATTGCAGGCCGCTGGACATACAACAAGCAACAAGTCTCCATTCCCGGACACCTTGAAGCTTCATTTGAGCGACCGGATTGGGTGGATGCACAAGAAGACGAATTCCCTTATTCTCCATTTCGCTGGGATGAAGCACACCGTCATCGTGTACAGTGCGAACTGGACGCCTTTTTTGCGTACAAATACGGACTCAGCAAAGAGGAACTGCGCTACATTCTTGATCCGCAGGAAGTATACGGGGCTGACTTTCCCGGTGAGACTTTTCGGGTATTAAAGGAAAAAGAAATACGCCAATACAAAGAATACCGAACCCGTCGTCTGGTTCTGGAAGCCTGGGAAAACAAACCCTGGGAACGACCGGAAGAGCTTCCGGATGCAGTACAGAGGAAACACGAAAGAACCCCAAAAAGGAACTATGCGAAGATCCGTACCATGCCACCGGTAATGGCCCGTGTTATCCAGCGCTACGAGAATCCGCGTTATGCGCGTTTGCTCGGTCGTACCAAGATGGAAAAGCTGCTACACCTCATCGAAGCGGAAACCGGACTCGACTTCGGACGTATGCCGGAAAAACACCATTTCGGTCCGGCTGACCTGGTGGCACTGGATGAAGCCGTTTCATTAAGCAAAACACAAAATGCCTTTATCCAGGTGCAAAAGAATCCACGCAGACCGGAAGCAGGTTATTACTATGAAAAACTCGAAGATTTTGAAACCCTGTTGGTGCAGTTTGAATCCGGTTTCAATGCCCAACAAACGGAAATTGATCGCATCATAGATCTTTTCGCTCCGCTTGACCGCACCGAAACAGAGTTGCGAGCTACTGTATACGCCGCGTGGAACAATCTGCTGATCGCAGGCCGGCAAGCGGATGATGAGTCCATTATTCAGGAATCACTCCATTGGAGTGACAAAAAGCAAGAGAAGTTCTCACCTGCAGACTTTGTGGAGCCACTGAAGTGGCTGAGGGAAAATAACCTTGTTCCAAAAGGGCAAGGGAAACAAGTGGAGAAAATTGAAAACACGGAAACAACAAATAATGAAAACCAATAAACTCACGATCTACCTGATCAAATCCGAGTATGTAGATTTTGCACAAATTGTAAACAATAATTCGGAAGCGGACACAACCCTTGAGCAGGTGATTTCGGAAAATGCAGCGTTATATTATCGGAAGTCCTACGTTTCTACTCCAAAGTGGGTTCGTACATTTTTGGGAGCTACAGTAAACGAAGAAGTGTACAATGCACTTCGTAGTTCCAGTGCCCAAGCACTTGTTTTGCTAAAGGTAGAAGTTGCACCTGAAGAAGAAAGAATATTTGCTGTTGCGTTTGGAACAGGGCGTCATCTGATAAATGAAGCTGCAGTTGATCGCAATTTCGGGTTGAGAACCGTATTGAACTCTTTGTTAGCTGATCAAATTAGGTACATCGACACGAAGGATGTATCAACCAATCCGCGACATAGACGTGAACAAGTGGCACGACCCAGCGAAACGAGTGAGTTTCACCTGAACATAGAGCGTGACATTCTAAGTGCTATTACAGGTAGATCTTCCGATCCCGAATTCGGAAAACTGGTGCAGGGTGGTAGTGCATTGCAAGTCCTTATCAAACAGGATGTCGAATCATTGCCTCAATGGCTTCCGAAGGCTTATGCCGCCTATCAAAGCGATCAATATAAAAAAGACTTTTCATGGGTTGATTTAGTTGCTAAGGTCAAAGACTCAATACTTGAAAGGGAGTTGGACGAGGTGCTGTGCTCCAAGGTAAATAGAGACGAAATAGATGGGGTTTTAATGGCGGTACCTGGGATTATTGATTGGAAAAGCGTGGCAAATTTTCGATATGGGGTATCAATAAAAGATGAAGTTGCTGAAGCCGACTTAGATTTTCAGGAATTCTTGTTTAAAAAGGAGGTCAAGGGTGAATTAACGGTAGCGTTTCTTAGAGAGAATAGTGTGACTGCTTGGGACGAGAATGGGACCCGGATTTACAAATGGTCAGCCTACAGGTGTATGGTTGCCGAAATAGAACACGAAGGAAAGAATTACGTCTTGACCGATGCTACCTGGTATGCCATTGATGGAAATTTTCTGAATGAAGTGAATCGTTTTTACAAGGATGAACTTGGATCATCAAACATTGATTATATCCCATATTCAGGTGGTGACGAAGGTGCCTACAATATTGCCTTAAGCGCCCACTTGGATGCGGCTCTGTTGGATCAAAAACTTGTCAAACCAATTTTGGGGGCACGGTCAGTTGAAGTTTGCGATGTAATGACCGAAGCCAAGCACTTAATACACATAAAACGAGGAACGAGGTCATCTACATTGAGCCATTTGTTCAACCAGGGGGTGGTTTCGGCACAACTACTTGCGGGTGATCGCCAGTTTAGAGAGGCTACTAAAGAAAAGCTTCCACACGGAAAAAAGGGTTTTTTGTCACCTTCAAGTTACCGTAGTAGTGAATGGGTTATAGTCTATGCCATACTTGGTCGAGGTGAAAGGAGCCTTCCCTTTTTCAGCAAAGTCAGTTTACGACAGGCGGTGCATAACCTTCGGAGTATGCAATACAAAGTATGCCTTGATATGGTTTCACAAGAATAGTTATCCATATGCGTGAAAAGATCTGGCACCTAATGATAGCGGCCCGTTACAAGGCCCTTTATCTGACTTATTTTAACAGCTTCGTTCGCTCCGTGGAACGATGGTCGGATATTATCCTGGCCCTTACTTCGTCCGGAGCTGTTGCCGGTTGGCTTTTGTGGCAACAACTACCCTGGGTATGGGCGGCTATTATTGGCTTGGCCCAGTTAATCAAGGTACTGAAGCCCCATCTGCCATTTCTGAAGGAACAACAGCAACTGGCTGCTTCCTATGTGTTTTACCAACAGCAGTACTATCATTACGAATGCCTGTGGGAAGACATGGAAGCCGGAGGTTTGTCCGACGAGGAACTTCGCCAGCGTTACCGAGACATCAAATCCCGACAATTGGAGGAAGACGAACGGTCAGCCCATTTTCGGGTACATGAATACCGTTTCCTTGTACGCAAAACAGAAAGGGACTGGAGAGAAGATTTACGTAACAACTATCAAATTGAAACAAACTATGAGTAGCAAAAAAACAGCAACACCTAAGCCTTCACCTACACCGGCGGTTCCCCTTCCGAGGCCTGGAATTAAGAGTGTCCCTGGTCCCAGGAATCCTCCCCCTCCTCCGCCACCCAAAAAGGGGAGGTGAGGAGTACAGTAATCTCATACGGTATGGATCGAAAAATAGTTGAGTTTCCGTCTTGCATTGAGCGCAACCCTTTTCGATTTACCGCCCCCTCACAAATAACTCAACCACCGTTTGTCTTTATTGTCCGCTTTGTACTGCATGTATTTTTTGCAGAAAGGGTAAAGCAGCAGTACCACGCCAATCCATACGGCGTAAACAACCCACAACGCATAGCCGTAAGTAGCCAGCCGGCCGCTCATCACGGTTTCGGCGTCCAGGATCATGTCCTGCCAGTTGCCGCCAAATACCAGGATAAATACCACCGCCAGCGTATGAATAACCAGCATATGAAGGAAGTAATAAAACAAAGGGACTCTTCCGTAGACTTGGAAAAAATCGGTTAGCCTGTTCTTTACCTTCTCAATGCCAAACAGAAACAGGAAAGAAGGCCCCAAAGTGATGCATAAAAAACTCAGCGAAGGCGGGTATTTGGTTACTTTAAAAACCGACATGAGTGTTCCGGAAAGATCATCCTGCACGCTCCATGGCTGCGGATCGCCATAAAGGTTGAAGCCCCGCAGAAGCGCAAATACGGCCAGACAGCTTAGTCCCAGCCCAAGCAGGATCTTTTTCCGCTTTGCCCGGTCGAAATCTTTGGAATACAGCTGCCCGAAGCAATAGCCCAGGGCCATTACCCCCATCCAGGGGATGAGCGGATACATAAAAACAAACAACCTGTCCGGTCCCAAAACCAAAAACTTGCGCTGATGCAGGGCATACCAGATCAGGGATTGTGGGCTGTCGCCCTCCGCCACGATAGGATCCAGGAAATTATGCCCGGCAACCAGAATCAGACCGATGAGGAGAATGATCTTTTTGGGCAGGTAGATAAAAAGCGACAAACAAATCATGCTGAAACCAATGGCCCAGATGACCTGAACCACCTGGAAGCTATAACTCAGGTCAAAGGTCCAGATCAGGTTATTGACCACAAGCTCCAGCAGAATCAGCCAGATTCCGCGGGTAAAGAGAAACCTGAAGAGTTCGGATCCGGATTTCTCTCGTCCATATAAAAAGGCCGAAGTCCCCGCCAGAAACACAAATACCGGCGCACAATAATGGGTGATAAAACGCGTGAAAAACAAGATCGGGGTGGTGGTTTCCAGATTGGATGGGTCGCTTGTGATGCCGCCGAAATGAAAATAGTCGCGTACGTGGTCAAGTGCCATGATGATCATGATCAGACCTCTCAGAATGTCGATCGATTCGATTCGGCTGCTTTTTATCTGCATGAAGTATCCATTGACAAAAGAAACCCGTGACCCGTTCTATTCATCCGACAATAAACAGCATGTTCGAACCCTGATCCGCTTGGTTTCCATCAATATTAGTCAATTTCATAACGACTTGACTGTAACTCACCCCGGTAAATCGTCGAGGTCATTCAGGTTAAAAGAACTGACTCCTCTGATCTTGATGCAGTTTTGCGCGTATTGAGAAAAATAGCTGAGGATGCGCGCATCCTCAGCGGCATCATTCAGGTCAAGAGAAATCCATTGCATTTCTTCATACTTCTGCTCCTTCTCCCGGAGCAATAATTCCCTTCCGGAAATAGGGTCTCCGGCAGAAGAGATCCCACAAAAAACACCCTGTAACAACTCAACTGTCCGGGTATTGCCGAGCTTGAAGATCAGGGCCAGCTTTTTCCCAGCTCCCGATTCGAGCAAGGTGGTCAAACACCCGCTTTCCTCCGATACTTCCCCCCGAAACACCCGTTCGCGGCTCCGCAATTCCATATAGACTTTGTGGTTAACGGAATCTTGATAGATTCTCACCGGTGCCTTAAAAATCATTTCCCCCGCATTTGCCCTGACATAGCTCCACCAATTGCCCACACAGGAAGTCAGCACGGCAGATATTTCCACCTCCTGCGATAACACGTAACTTTTAAATGAAGGGTAACCCAGGTATCGGGCAATTATGTCGATCAGGTTTATTCGGCGACGCGAGTATTCCCTTCCCTCTTTTACCCTCTTTACAGATTCCCCGTATACCTCATACAGGTATCGCCGGGTGATGATCTCATTGTCTTCGGCCGCCCCGTATTCTTTTGCGTAAAACTGGCACAAGGCTTCGCTCATTTTCAGGAAGCCGTAATGGTCCGGAGATTCATTTTCCTTTTCGGCCAGTTTGTCCAGGAGCGACAGTATGTGTTTGGTTTTCATGCTCTTTTTGATGGAAAAGTAGCCCGAGCCGGGTGCGGGCAGAATAATACTTTCCCAAACACAAGCAGGTTTTTCCGAAATGCGTAACAAACGCGTAAAACGGGGTAACAAATGGGGAACTTATCGTGAGGGAAGCGTTACACCTCTCCCTTACTGCCGGTTGATCTTTGTTGCTGTCAATTGACAGGTATACCGGTAATCGGAATCACCGGAAAACAGCAGAAGAGAAAGCGAACAAGTGGGTCAGGATGACCCAGGCAAACGCCATTTTCAGAACCTTTCGATTCGGTCTATTCCTCAGGTTTTCGATTCGTTGAACTGACCCGGGCTGTTGGAGAGCAGCTTCACCCCGCGCAGGTTTCAGGATCAGTTCATCACTCTCCGCACCACTTCTTCCTGCCAGGCTATTCCAGCCTTTTCAGCCACCCTGTTACCCGGCGTGTGTGGTGAGGGGAGAGGTGTGTTTCCGGGAGCGATCAACGTAAACCCCATTTTTTATGAAAGTATCGATTATCGGGACTGCCATTTTTTTGGCGGTCCTCATAACAGGCTGTTCCAAAAACGAAACGGAAAATGAGCAGGCCTTCGATGAAGTGCCCGTGCTATCCGGAGAAACCACCTGCGAAGGCGGAGACGACGAAGACCCGCAACCGATGTTACGAGGCACCGTCGTCGACTCGACCACCCAGGATTCCATAACCGGAGTCTGCGTGAAACTGGTCACCGATCAACAGGTCTTCGTAGCCATAATCGGAACAGACGACAATGGTCACTACTATTTCAACGAGGTGAATGACGGAGATTACAACCTGGTGTTTTACAGGTCCGGCTATGTCACCAAGACTATTCCGGTTTCGGTTTCCAGCACTCCCCAAACCGTAGATGCTGAACTCAGGCCGGAACCCTGAGATACCAAGGCTCTCCCGAATTCCGGGAGGGCCTTTCTTTTATTCCTCATACAGGCCAGGCCAAGTAGTTATGGGCTATGTATAGATGGACTAACCGGAAGAGCAGGAAGTGAAGTATCAGTCAGCTGTCTGACCTATCATACGTCTACTCAAACGTAATCGCATAATAAAACCCGTCGTCATTTCGCGTCTGTACAGCCCCCTTCAAAAACTTCACCTGGTTTTCCATCAGCTTCAGCCCGAAGGATCTTTTTTCGGGAGTGGCATCCATCCCCGGACCATTGTCCTTTACAATCAGGTGGAACTTCCCCTGACTCTTACGAAAGTGAATTTTGAGCAGTGGGTTGGGGTTGGTCTTACCCAATGCATATTTCAAAGCATTGGTCACCAATTCGTTGATGAGCAATCCCAATGGGATGGACTTGTCCACGTCGATATCCAGCGTATTGTCAATGTCGTATTCTATCCGGATCCGGTCCGGGTTCAGTTCATAGATGATCAGGAGGTTCTGCACTAGCTCCTGGATATAATTCCCGATTTTCACCCGGGTCACATCCTCATCGAAATAAAGGCCGCTGTGAATGAGCATCATGGCCATGATCCTGTTCCGGTTGCTGTTGATCAGTTCCTTGGTAGTTGCGTCTTGTACCGTGGAAAGCTGCAGGTTGAACAAGGACTGCAAAACCTGGAAATTGTTTTTGACGCGGTGGTGCAGTTCACGCATAACGGTATCCAGCTTTTTGGCGAACCGGTTTCTGTCCCGGAAAAGCAGCAGGAGCAGAAAAATAACAGCCGACAGCAGAACCAGGGTGATAATCAGGTAGCGGTTGAACGTGCTTTTGGATTCCAGCTGCAGTTCCTTAAGCTTAAGCTCCGTTTCGGTTCTATCCTTTTCCCGGCTGAGGTGGGCCAGTTCCTGCTGTTTCTTTTCAGTCTCGTATTTTACCTCCAGTTGCAAGACTAATTTTTGTGTTTTTTCTCCGAGCACCGTATCATTCAAATCCATATACCGCTGCGCATAATGCAGGGCGCTGGCATAATCCTTACGGCTTGTATGGATCTTCTTTAACAGATCGTAACACTTCAGCTCGGTTTCTTTGTTTCCCGTTTCCTCTGCCAGTTCGATGGCGTGTTGAGCCTGCCTGGCAGCCAGTGAATAATTGCCCTTCGCGAAATTCAGTTGTGCCAGATCACGGAATGACCAGGTAAGGCCGGCTTTATTGTTCGCTTTTTGAAGGATATCATGCGCCAGGTTATAGAACTTTTCCGCTAAGCGGTAGTCCTTTCTAAGGTAATGGATCTCGGCAATATTGGATACGGTATTGGCCCTTTCTTCGGGATTAAAGCTGGTATCTTTCAATTGCATGGATTGATTGAAATAAATCAATGCCGAATCGTAATTACCCTGATCCTTATAAACGGATCCGATATTGTTCAGAGACCCGGCTATGCCCTTTATATATCCGGAGTCCTGCCTTAATTTCAAGGCATTGGCATGGTATTCCAGAGCTTTGTCGTAGCGTTTCTGGTACTTGTAAACATTGCCGAGGGCATTGTATGCCGCCGACAGGTTTACCGCCTCATCTCTATTCCGGAAATCCTTCTCCGCTTCAAGAAGGAGCCTAAGGGCTTTGTCATAGATCGCCTGTTCTTTGTAAGCGATACCAAGATTTAACATAGCCACCGGAACCTGCTTTTTGTCGTCTATGGATTGAAGTATCGATAAAGCTTGTTCGTAATAAAAGAAGCTTTTAACCGGATCTCCTTTACGCCGGTAGATGATCCCGATATTGTTCAGGCATTTGGCAAGCAGAAGCGAGTCCTTACTTTCCTGTGCCCGGGCCATTACCGTATTGACCGTGATCAGTGCTGAATCATAACGCCCCCGACTTAATAAATCCACGGTATAGGCCAGGGGAGAAACTTCCTTTTCTTGTTCCTTACTTTCCTGGGCATGGGTGAAAAGGCATAAAAACAGGCTGATTAATAGGGGGAAACAGACTTTCATGGGGCTCTGTTCAAAAGTAATAATCAGATCGGAAGAGCACACGTCTGA